>JANMEU010000003.1:0-38564 GCA_031377245.1 Bacteroidota bacterium | reverse complement strand
TATATGATGATCCTGAATACACATTGATCATTTTTGTAAAATCTCTTAATGAAAACAACTGACCTGCGTTCTGATACTTTTACAAAACCATCGCCAGCAATGCTGGAAGCCATGTTTAAAGCTGAAGTTGGTGATGATGTTTTTGGTGAAGACCCCTCTGTAAATTATTTAGAAGCTTTAGCAGCAGCTATGTTTGGTATGGAAGCCTCCATTTTTTGCCCCAGTGGTACCATGACAAACCAAATTGCCATAAAATGCCATACACAGCCAGGCGATGAGGTTATTTGCGATGAGCTTAGCCATGTGTACCAATTTGAAGGAGGTGGAATTGCTTTTAATAGCGCTAGTTCTGTAAAATTATTACAAGGAGATAGAGGGCGAATAACAGCAGCGTTAATTTCAACATCTATCAATAATAAATTTGATGTACATAAATCGAATAGTAGTTTGGTAAGTCTTGAAAACACGACCAATTTTGGTGGCGGTGCATGCTATAATTTTGAAGATATTTTAAAAATAAAAGAAGTTTGTTTACAACACAATTTAAAATTGCATTTAGATGGGGCTAGGCTTTTTAATGCCATAGTTGCTAAAGGCGAAACGCCACAACAGTATGGAGAACTATTTGATAGTATTTCTATTTGCTTAAGCAAAGGTTTAGGAACACCGGTAGGTAGCTTATTATTGGGCAACCAAAATTTAATTAAAAAAGCTAAACGAATACGTAAAGTTTTTGGTGGCGGAATGCGCCAAGCAGGCTTTTTAGCAGCAGCAGGTACGTATGCACTACAAAATAATATAGAAAGGTTAGCTGATGACCATGTTGCAGCAAAAGAAATTGCAAGAACTTTAATAGAGAAAGATTTTATTGGTAAAATAATGCCCGTAGAAACGAACATTATAATTTTTGAAGTTATAAATAGTTATACGCCCAAAGAATTGGTTGAACGATTAAAGCAAGATGATATTTTATGCCTTGCCATTTCTCCTACACAAGTGCGTATGGTTACCCATTTAGATGTTACCAAAGAAATGTTAAAAAAATTAATACAAGTAATTGAGGCACTATAATTGGAAAAATAAACTCGTCATTTTATCGTTTAATTTAAAAACCAACTTTATGAAGTTTAACCCAATTTATTTATTGGCCTTATTACCCTTAACACAATCTTGCTCAAAAGAAACCCCTCCACCAACACCAATAACTGCAAAAGTTAATTTTATTTTTAAGTTTGATAGTACCCAAGCAAGGCTAAATGCCATTGGACAACCATCGATAATACCAGCAGGTAATGCAGCCCAAAGCCCAAAATTTAATTCAATGAGTGCTCACTATTTAGAGTTTGCCCCATTTGCTACAACAGCATTAGGTGCAGGTGCAGTGTTATATCATGCCCCAGAAGTTACCACAGGTGGTGCAACAGCTATTGATTTTTCAAAATCAAAATTTGCTGGAAATAACGAAGTATTTTTAAGTGTGCCTGTTACAAGTTTCGCATCAGGCTCTTACACCTGGTTAAGAGTTTCATTAGCCTACCAAAATTATACTATAAAAGTTACAGGATTTGGGCAAACGATTGATGCCACAGTAGCTTCATTTATTGGCTACAACACCTACATACCCTCTTATAAAATAAAAGATAGTACACAAATTGTAAACGCCAATAAAGCACAAGGTTATTGGGCAGCCGAAGGTTCTTTTTTAGGCTTTGGAGCGGTACAAAGCGGACAAGCTCCTGCTGGAGCAACAACAGTACCTAACCCAATTTTTGCAACATCTCCTGTGCCTGCAGGTAGTTGTGTAGTTACAGGACAATTTGCTAGCCCACTTGTTATTACTGGTAAAGAAACTACAGATATAAACATTGTAGTATCCCTTAGTATTAATAAAAGTTTTGAGTGGAGAGATATTACACCAAACGGACAATATAATCCTCAAGATGGTGACCAAGTAGTGGATATGGGAATTAGAGGTTTGATACCAATAAAATTATAGATTAATAGTGTTTCCTACAAAGGCACAAAGTGCATTCGGTTTTTCTTTGTTGGCTTTGTGCCTTTGTGGGATTATAAAACGAATAAACTATCAACTCCACTCCCACCATAATAATTCTTAGAGAGCGACAAATTCTTTTAAGGCTGCTAAAATTGTACGTTGTTGTAAACAATAAAAACATTTACGAACTAAACGAACAACAGCCAATACTAATTGATAAACAAGAATATCCAATAAGCATTATTGCAAAAAATGGATTTCATTTTTCAACACCCTTACTTTTTGATGAAACTACATCGTCTATTTTATTAATTGGTGTAAGTTGTGCCATAGATAATGGTAAATTTATAGGATGTATACTTTTAAGTATCTGGCTGTTCATTATTTATTTTTCCATACATAATTATGCTATTTTGCTATTAGCCAACTTACCCATTTTATATGTTATGTATTACTTTTTTTGGAAACCAAAAGAGTTTTTGAATGTTCGTTTAGTCAATAAAAAATAGGTAACTACTCTGTTCCCTAATATAATGCATAAGATGCTTATGAAACTGAATAGGTACAAAAATAGTAGTGTCATCAAAGAAATAAACTATTCTTTGCGTCTTTGCGTCTATGCGGTTATCCCTTAACTTCGTATTCTAAAAATTACTAAGTGAGTTTCCCTAAAATTAACCCAACTACAACCGCTGCTTGGTCAGAATTGCAAAAACATTTTTCCGAAATGCAATCGCTACATATGAAAGATTTATTTGCACAAGATGCAGATAGATTTTCAAAATTTTCGATGTGTGTAAAAGATATTGTATTCGATTATTCTAAAAACATACTAACCCAAAAAACAATAGATGCACTATTAGAGTTAGCTACAGAATGTAAGTTGAAGGAAGCTATTACTGCTATGTATAATGGTGAAAAAATTAATGTAAATGAAGACAGAGCAGTTTTGCATACTGCCTTACGCAACTTTAGTGGTAACCCAATATTTATGGAGGGGCAAGATGTAATGCCAGCTATAAAAGCGGTTTTAAAACAAATGGAAGTATTTTGTACCGACATACACAATGGAACACATAAAGGCTACACCAACAAAAAAATAAAGTACATTGTAAATATAGGTATAGGTGGTAGCGACTTAGGCCCAGTTATGGTTACAGAGGCATTAAAACCCTATTGGATAGATGGCATACAAGCATATTTTGTAAGCAATGTAGATGGCACACATATTGCCGAAACCTTAAAAAAAATAAATGCAGAAGAAACGCTGTTTTTAATTGCTAGTAAAACGTTTACTACTCAAGAAACAATGACCAATGCACACACTGCAAGAGAATGGTTTTTACAGCATGCAAAGGATGAAAAACATATTGCTAAACATTTTGTTGCCTTAAGTACAAATAAAATAGCCGTAGAAAAATTTGGTATTGATACTGCAAATATGTTTCCGTTTTGGGATTGGGTAGGTGGAAGATACAGTTTATGGAGCGCTATTGGTTTAAGTATAGCATTAACTATAGGCTATAGAAATTTTGAAGAACTATTAAAAGGTGCACACGAAGTTGATAACCATTTTGCAACTGAAAAATTTGAAAAAAATATACCTGTTTTAATGGCCTTAATTGGACTTTGGTATACCAATTTTTTTGGCACAACAAGCGAAGCAATTTTACCCTACGACCAATATATGCACCGTTTTGCGGCTTACTTTCAGCAAGGCAACATGGAAAGTAACGGTAAATATGTAGATAGAAATGGAGACAAGGTAACCTACTCCACCGGTCCAGTAATTTGGGGTGAGCCTGGCACCAATGGACAACATGCTTTTTACCAATTAATTCATCAAGGCACACAAAAAATACCTGCCGATTTTATTGCTCCAGCTATTAGTCATAATTTTATTGGCGATCATCATCAAAAATTATTAAGCAATTTTTTTGCACAAACAGAGGCTTTAATGAATGGCTCAGACAATGAGAATAATTATAGGGTTTTTGAAGGCAATAGACCATCTAATTCTTTTTTAATAAAAGAAATTACACCCTTTACCCTTGGCGAATTAATAGCTTTATACGAACATAAAATTTTTGTACAAGGTGTAATTTGGAATATTTACAGCTTTGATCAGTTTGGGGTAGAGCTAGGTAAAGTATTAGCAGTAAATATATTACCAGAATTAAATGGTGATGAATTCGTTAATACACATGATTCCTCTACCAATGGATTAATAAATTGCTATAAGAAAATGCGCTAAAGTTTATCGTTTAACTTTAACATTATGTAATTCGTATTTATTTTACATCTAATAAAAGATTGGTATTAGTTACTATTAAATTGTACAATTACATAAACTCTTATGAACAAAAAAACTTACGCATGACTAGATTGACACTTTTATTTTTACTAATTTTTTGTACAAAAATTAGTATTGCACAAAATGTAACTGCCGATAAAAACCTTACCCAGAACTTATTGTTGCACCTAAGCAAAAACACCTGCAATGCTGGTGAGGTTGTAGCATTTAAATGTTATGTAATAAACAACATTAATCATATAGAGGATGACCATAATTTGTATATCCTTTTAACAGATAAAAAAGGAACAATTCTTTCAAAAGAAAAATACCCCCTATTTAATTCAAGTGCAAACGGCTTTATTACTATTCCAAAAGAATTAGAAGCAGGAATTTATTATATACAAGCGTTTACGCCCTATATGGTTAATAATAAAATAATAAAAAGCACTCCACTTATGGTAAATACTTTACAAAGCGGAGTGTATGATTTACCTATACTTTGCAACATTTTTTATGATAATAATAAATTGATTAGCAATATACCCAATACATTTTTTATAAAAACGGCCTTTTCTAATGGTTTACCAGCAACTTGTGATGTAACACTAACGGATAAAGACGATAAGCAACTAAAAGGATTTACAACGGATAATAATGGAGTTGCAAAAATTACATTTACACCGCTAAAAAATCAACAATACACGTTATGCATTAACAATAAAAAGTTTTTGTACCCATTGGTAAAGCCAGATAGCAATGGAGTAAATATGCTTGTTTCATTTGAAAAAAATGTGTTGAATTTTATGCTTACAAAAAACTATAAAATTCAGCCAAAGGAAGATTCTTTTACTGTTATAGCCTATCAAAATAATAGTGAAGTATATAAAGCTGCATTTTCGTTTGAAAACTATGCTAGCATTACATCTGGTGTAAATATTAGTACATTACCAACTGGTATAGTTAGGCTTGTTTTACAAGATAATGATAGGAATGTAGTTTCGGCTACTTCTATCTATTTAAAAAATGATAAAAATTTTGAGGATTTTGATGTAAAAATAACCCCTAACCTAGAAAAAAATATACTGAACGGTAGCTTAACGTTTTCTAATAAAGTAAATAGATTTTTATCTGTATCAATAGATAAAATTGATCGTACCGATTCAATTATTTCATCAAACCTCGATTTTTTTTATGCTTCTACTCAAGAAAATGAGCAAGGAGATAAAATTGTTGATTTTTTTGAAATAGCTAATTCAATTAAAAAAGTTGACCATAGCGTGTATAAAACAATTAGTCCAAATGTAAAAGTACAACTGAGGGATGCTAGAGTAAACAACGTATTAATAAAAATTAACAATGACTATGCCACGATTATTAGGGGCAAAACTTACGAACCCAATGGAGAAAAATTAATAACAAACGGTACTTTGCAATTTTCATTTGATACACCTGATAGTACATATAAATACTCTACAAAAATAAAATCTGATGGCTCATTTATTTTAGATTCTTTGCTTTTTAGTGGAAAGCAAAAATTTAACTACACCTATTTTAATAAAAACAACAAAGAAGTTGGTTGCACTATCAAAATAATTGAAAATAGGGACGATGAATGGATTGATTCTTTACTAGTATATGGATATGATTTTAGAATAAACCCAAAAATAATTTTAACACAATTAGTAAAAGACTCAAACAATGAAGCAGAAAAAATAACAACAAATACGCCTGAAAAAAGTAAAGAAAAACAAAAAAAGAGTAAACCAATTGATTATGCAACGGGCATTTATTCAGGCACTAGTAGCGCCACTATAGACAATTACACTAATCCTATAAAGGATGGTGTAATGAACGGAGGAGATTTTGTAAAAAATAGAATACCCAATTTAGCATTCCAAAACGGTAATATTGTCAACACTAAAAATTTTACGTTACTCACACAAATTTATTGGTCTATAGGTATTGTTATTGATGAAGCGCCAGTAGCCTTATCCGACCTAAATTTATTAAACTCAAAAGATATAGCATTTATAAAGTTTTTTGAACCTGGCCATGTATCGGTTAGTTCAGCTAATCCTGGTGGAATAATTGCAGTTTATACAAAAAGCAGAGTTGATCAACTGGCGTATGAAAAAGTACCTTTTGCTACTAATGTTCCTATTACTAAAGAAAAACAACAAGTTTTCGAATATGAAGGGTTTACTAATCAAGCTTTTATTTCTACAAGGAATAAAAGCTTTGCAAATCCCACTTTTTCTTTATACTGGAATCCTTCAATAATTATAAGTAAAGAGCAACCAAATTTTATTTTTGAAACAGAAAAAATTGAAGCCGGAAAACAATACAACCTTACCATTAGAGGTTATAATGAATTAGGCAAAATTATAAACGTTGAAAGGAGAATAAACTAATTTTTACCGTTACAAACAAAAAGAAAAAACCGCCTAAAAATTAAGCGGTTCTTATACAGTTGGTTTGAGTAAAAAAGTTTACCATTTATCCACTTCCTCAGTGCTACCATTATCAACTGGTGCTGCTGGGGTTTCATCAATAGCTGTGGGAGTTTGTACAACTTCTGCTGCTTTATTGTCTGCCGTAGCTTCTTCTAAAGGTGCTATTGTGGTAGTTTCTTCCTTTTGTGCTGTTATAGGGCCTGTTGCCCCCTCTTCTCCACCTTCATATGGAGTATCATGGTTAAATGCATCAAAATCAAAATCTGGCATTAATTCCGTCTTCACATAATCCACTGCTTCGCTTAAGCCTTTTACAAATTTGTTAAAATCTTCTTTATACAAAAAGATTTTATGTCTATCGTACCCATCACTATCAAAACGCTTTCTGCTTTCAGTAATAGTTAGATAAAAATCGTTACCACGGGTTTCTCTTACATCAAAAAAGTAAGTACGTCTTTTCCCTGCTTTAATGCGTTTACTGTAAACGCTTTCCATTTTTTTTTCGTTATTGTCGTTGTTTTCGTAAGCCACTTTTAATTTTTTTAAATTTTAACGATTTACCCATTTGGGAAGGGCAAAGATATAGTTGTTTTTTAAATGACAAAATTTTGATGGTTAAATATTTCCTTGTTGTTGTTGAATGGCATACATTTTTGCATAATAGCCATTCTTTTTGATTAATTCAGCATGCTTACCTTGTTCTACAATAGCCCCATCATCTAGTACAATAATTTTATCAAAATCAAATAGAGAAAAAATCCGATGAGTAATGATTATAGCAGTTTTGTCTTGTAAATAGGTATATAAGTTACTTAGAACCTCATTTTCTGTTTTAGCATCTACTGCACTTAAGCAATCATCAAAAATTACCATTTTAGGTTGTTTTATTAAAGCTCTGGCTATAGAAATGCGTTGTTTTTGTCCACCACTTAAGGTTACGCCTCTCTCTCCTATTAGCGTTTCGTAACCTTTTTCAAATTTTTCAATTTCGTGGTGTATACTAGCTTGTACCGCAGCTTTTTTTATAGTTTCCATATCGGCCTTTTCAACTCCAAAACTTATATTATTTTTTACGCTATCGCTAAATAAAAAAACATCTTGGGGTACATAGCTTATTTGGTTTCGTAAGTCGTCATTATTAATTTTTTCTAGTTCCACCCCATCAAACAATATTGTTCCACTATTAAGTTGATACATATTTAGTAACAGCTGCGCTAAGGTGGTTTTGCCACTACCCGTTTTACCAATAAGGGCAATTTTTTCTCCTTTATTTATTTGTAAATTAAAATTTTTAATTGCCTGCACACCAGTATGTGCGTATGTAAAATTTACATGTTTAAATTCAATAGATCCTTTTAGCGTAAAAGATGGGTTATTATTTTTATTTTTTGTTAAAGAGTCATGCAGTAAAAATTCATTTATCCTTCGTTGAGATACTGCTGCCCGTTGTGTCATACTGGCCGTCCATCCTATAGCACTTACCGGAAAAGTTAGCATTTGAATATATAATACAAACTCTACAATTGTACCCACTTTACTTGCATCAGTTGGGTTATGTACAACTTCTAAAGCGCCTACCATTATAGTTATTAACGTACTAAGCCCAATTAATAAAGCCATACTAGGGAAATAAATAGCTTCTGTTTTTGCTAACCCAATGGCATTATCCATATACTCCTCACTATTTTTTTTGAAAAAGCTAAACATATTTTTTTCTTGCCCAAAAGATTTTATTACTCGAATACCAGCATAGGACTCTTGAGCATTCGTAGTTAAAGAGCTAAGTAAAGATTGTATTTTTTCGCTTTTTTTATTTATAATGCTATTTACAAAATAAATAGTAATAGCTAAAATAGGTAGTGGGGCTAGTGCTACAACCGTTAGTTTAGGGCTGCTTTTTAACATAAAAAAAACGTTAAATCCTATTACTGCTGCTAGATTAATAAAGTACATTAATGCTGGCCCCGTATACATTCTTACTCTGCTTACATCTTCGCTAATGCGATTCATTAAATCGCCTGTAAAATTTGTTTTGTAAAACGTAGCATCTAACTTTTGGTATTGTTTATATATTTCGTTTTTTTGATCATACTCAATATGGCGGCTCATTACAATTAATGTTTGGCGCATTAAAAACATAAAAAAGCCACTAATAATGGCTAATAATAAAAGTGCAACGCCGGTAAGTAACACTTTATTGGTGGTAGATTGATTGAAGTAGGCTATTAATGTTTTTACGGAATAATCATAACTAGAAATATCAATAGCTGAAGTTTTTCCACTTATGGTATGCACAACACTATTTACAATATAGCCAGTGAGCTGTGGAGCTAAAATTCTAAAATAATTTGTTAGCACAACAAATAAAATGCCTAACCCAAAAAGCCACTTATATTTCCAAAAATATTTATTTAAACTAGAAAGATGTTTCATTTCATATAAAGGTAAAATAAAAAGTCGTTCTAATTTTTTTGGAACGACTAGTTTTAGCGGAGAGCTAAAGATTCAAACCACAGTACTTCCGACACTGTGTCGGAATCAACAGTTTTAAAGACTTATTAAATACTGCTTCAATATATTTTTGTTACTAATAATTAAGGCTTCCAAACTTTTAGTAGGATATTTTTTTATTTTTTTCTCTTTTATTAGAGCTTCAGTTTTAGTAATAAATTCAAATAATGCAACAAATTCCCAAGGGGTTTTATTTGAGGTATAGGTGCTTTTCCCCTGATTATGGAAATGAAGCCTTAATAAAGGGTTTTCTGTAAACCCTTTATAAAAAGTGCCATCTTTTATGCTTTTGAGAATATAGACGTAGAACATAGCTTAAAATTAAAAAACCTTCTAGGAATTATTCTAGAAGGCTTTAGCGGAGAGCTAGGGATTCGAACCCCAGGACCTGTAACAGTCAACAGTTTTCAAGACTGCCGCAATCGACCACTCTGCCAGCTCTCCGTGGCAAAGATACGTTTTGAAAAAACTCAACCCAAAAAAATGAGGAAACTAATTTATTCTACCACTTTATCTTTTACGACCACTAAATCCTGTAAGTCAACGGTAATAGGCATTACACCAACTTGAAGTATGGCTTTTTTGCCTTTTATTTCTTTTACAATACCTACTTGGCGGTTTTGTTTCATCTTTACTTTTGCACCTATTTTAATATCTCCGCCTATTTCTATAAACTTTTCATTTAATTTTTTTTGTTGTTTTTCGGCTACTATTTTTTCTTTTTGGTTAAAAAGTAAGGCATGAATCATTTTTACCACTTTATCCTTATCCTCGGCCTTTCGCCACTCAATAACCATGGCTTTAAGGCGGCGTTCCATATCTTTTAAATAGGTAAATTTATCTTCGCTTATTTTATTTTGATGTTTTAACTTTTCAACTTCTTGCTCATGTTTTTCTTTATTTAATACGTGTTGCATTTCCTTTTTAAGCCGCTCATTTTCCTTTAAAAGCTGTTGCAATTCGCTTTTATCTTTATCAATTCGTTGTAAGTCTTGCTCGGTTCTATTCAGTAATTTGTCTAGTGTAAAATGGTCTTCATCCACTAATGCTTTTGCTTTTGTAATTAATTTTTTATCTAACCCAATTCGTTCTGCAATAGAAAAAGTGTAAGAACTACCTGGTTTTCCTACTAATAGTTTATACATAGGTAATAAGTTCTTTTCATCAAACTGCATAGCCCCGTTTATAATACCTGGCACTTTATTAGCCATTACTTTTAAGTTAAGATAATGTGTGGTTACAATACCAAAACTATGTTTAAAGGCAAGCTCCTCCATTATTACCTCTGCAAAGGCACCACCCAAGTTTGGATCGCTTCCGCTACCCAATTCATCAATAAAAAACAAGGTTTTACCATTCGCACTTTCCATAAAATGCTTCATATTTTTTAGGTGAGAGGAGTAGGTACTTAACTCAAACTCTAGGCTTTGGGTATCGCCAATATGAATCATAATTTGTTTAAAAATACCCATCTCACTATCGGGGTGTACTGGTACTAATAAACCACTTTGCACCATTAATTGCAATAAACCCACTGTTTTAAGCGTAACGGTTTTACCCCCTGCATTTGGACCACTAATAACCAATATACGCTGTTTTTCATTTAAGGTTAGGGTAACTGGTATGGTGGGCTTATTATTTACTTTGTTGTATAAAAAAAGTAAGGGGTGATAAGCGTCTATTAACTGTATATGTGCTTTATCAAAAATTTGAGGAAAATTTCCTCCCATTTCTATGGCCAATTTTGCTTTTGCTTGAATAAAGTCATATTCACCAGCAATATCAAAATAGGTTTTTAACACAGCTGCATAAACGCCAATGTTTTTAGTAAGTATTCGTAAAATTTTATATACTTCCCTACTCTCCTCATGCTCTAACGAAAATATTTCGTTGTTTAGTTCTGTGGTTTCCTCTGGCTCAATAAAGGTAGTACGGCGGCTATCGCTTTCGCCATGTAAAACGCCTTTTATTTGTCTTTTTTGTTCGGCAAATACTGCTAACACTCTCCTTCCATTCATAAAACTTTCTTCAATATCTGTTAGGTAGCCTTGCTTATTTAATTTGCTTACAATTTTATCAAACATCCGTCTTAACTCGTTCCTACGTTTATATAAACGCATTCGAATAGTAGCTAATTCTTCACTTGCGTTATCTTTTACATTACCTGTTTCATCTAAAACTTCATCAATCAATTGTGTAATTGCTTTTTCGTAATAGGTATCATTTATAACTTTTGTTAAGGCCCCATAGGCTTGTCTTCTTTCAGCATCAAACCATCTAAAAATATTGTTTGTATTTTGGGTAAGGCGTTTTATTAATAAAAACTGATCGCCACTTAAAACGGCACCCTGTATACTTAACAGCTTTAATTCTTTAGAAATATTGGCAACAAAATCATTTGGAAAAACTTGTCCGCTTTGCGTAATTAGCTTATACTCATTTGTTTGCCTTAATTCTGTATCAATGAATTCTTTTTTGGTATGTATGCGTAATGCAGCACATTTGGCTTTGCCAAACTCGGTTTTACAATGGTTAGATAATAGGACCTTAACTTTTTCGTATTCTAATTGTACTAAGGTTGATTCTGGAAAAAATTTCAAATGTTAGTTGTTTTTAAAATGTAAATTTCGGATAAAATTGGTCATTCTAGTGTTATAACAATTTTGTTAAACCTTTGTTATGCAATTTTGTTAATAAAACTATTGTTATGCGCTATGCGTAAATAGAAAAAAACAAACCATGATAAAATCTTTTTTGATAAGTGCTATTAGCTTTTTAACGTTAAGTTCTTGTGCACAAAATCAATCAACTACAAAAAATAAATCAATGGATAATTCAATTACTACTAGTAATACTGAAACTACTACTGCTACTAATGCCTCGTTAGATACTGCTACGTTTGGTACTGGATGCTTTTGGTGTACCGAGGCTATTTTTCAGCAATTAAAAGGCGTTGAAAAAGTTACGAGTGGCTATAGTGGCGGACATGTAAAAAACCCTACCTACGAAGAAGTTTGTAGCAAAACAACCGGCCATGCTGAGTGTTTATCTATTGTTTATGATAAAACTAAAATTAGTTTCGATGAATTATTGGAAGTGTTTTGGCAAGTACACGACCCAACAACACTTAACCGCCAAGGTGCAGATGCTGGACCACAATACCGTAGTGTAATTTTTTATAATAGTGAGGAACAAAAGACAAAAGCAGAAAAATATATAGTGGAGTTAAATAAAAGTGGGGCTTTTGATAACCCTATTGTAACCACCTTAGAAAAAATGGATATATTTTATGCTGCAGAAAATTATCATCAAAACTACTACAACAACAACAGCGGCGAAGGCTATTGCAGAATGGTTATACAGCCTAAGTTAGATAAGTTTCAAAAGGTTTTTAAGGATAAATTAAAAACCAAAAAACCCTAAAAGGACTTCTACGTTTTCTCAATTATACAGTTTATTATTGATTTATAGATAAAGCCAATAATCCATTTTAACCCCTAGGTCCCTTTTATGTGATTTAGGGGTTTTTCTTTGTACGCCTTAACTCCAATAAATTTAAACTATTAGGTGGAAAGTTTTTTATGTTTGGATGTACTAAATGAATAGCCATATCATACCACAGTGGCACTATGGGAGCATCTTCAATAATTAACCTATCCATTTGCTGGTATAACTTATACCTCAGAGTATCATTTTTTTCGGCTAACGATTTCTCGTACAATTCATCGTACAAGCTATTTTTATACCTCGTATAATTAGGTGGCGCAGGATTTTTGCTGTAGAAAACACTTAAATAATTTTCAGCATCGGGATAATCGGCTATCCAACTGCCTCTAAAAAATGTTGCTGTGCCTTTTGCCATTTGTTCCATCAACAAACTTTTTTGAATAACCTCTACTTGAATATTAATACCAATTTGTTTTAACTCGTTTGCAATGTAACTACCCAAATCGCCATAAATTGGAATGGTTAATAATTTTATAGTAGGTAAATTTTTACCATTGGCAAAGCCTGCTTCTGCTAATAATACTTTAGCTTTTGCTGCATTATACGAATAGCCTTTTATTGTAACAGAATCAAAGCTGGGTAAACCACAAGGAACAAAACCACTCTCTGCAGCAATACCAATACTATTCCGCAAATACAACATCATTTTTTTTCTATCAAAACCATAGTTAATAGCCTGCCGTATTTTTTTTTGCTTTAATGGAGAATTTTTTACTAGTTCATTATCTTCATCTACCAAAATACCTAAATACTCAATGTTTAAATAAGGTTGTTTTTGTAGCTCAATTATACCTTGCCACTTGGCTTTTAAATTGCCGGTTTTAGTTAATAGTTCATCTTTAAAGCTAGCATCTATATCATCAATAAAATCTAAACGGTTTTGTTGAAATTCTAAAAACTCTGTTGCTTTACTATCAAAAAAACTTACTTTAATTCCATCTAAAAAAGGTAACCGATTACCACTATCATCCCTTTCAAAATAATGTTCATTTTTTTTCAACACCAACGCCTGCCCTTCTTCCCAAGCAACAAAGCTAAAAGGCCCAGTACCAACCGGATGTCTACGAAAATCGTTTTCATAAAAATCCACCGCTTCTTTAGCAACAATGCTACAATATTGCATACTTAATATGCCTAAAATACTTTGAAAAGGTTTTTGCAGCTTTAGCTGAAACGTAGTATCATCGATAGCTTTAAAGGGTTCTAGACTGTCTACTCGGTTATTAAAAATCCAAGCACCAGGGCTAGCAGTAGCTTTATCAATTATTCTATAAAAACTATATTCAACATCTTTAGCCGTTAACTTTCTGGGGATATTTTTAAAGCAATCATCATTCGCAAAAAAAACATCATTTCGTAAATAAAAGGTAAATGTTTTATTATCTGGACTTAC
The DNA here is from genome assembly GCA_031377245.1 of Bacteroidota bacterium. Taxonomy (GTDB): domain Bacteria; phylum Bacteroidota; class Bacteroidia; order Chitinophagales; family Chitinophagaceae; genus Ferruginibacter. The sequence goes on along the minus strand of JANMEU010000003.1, from coordinate 24,408 downwards.
AGTCCATCGTTTAGCTAAAGAGGGAGCCATTTGCATGGTGCTATCAATTTCTATCAACGTATTGTATACTTGATGCACAGCCCACATTACTTGTTTATTTTTTGCAAATGCAGGATCTAAGCTAGCTAAGCCACTACTTTCGTTGTAATGAAATATTTTTTTATTTGTGTATTGATGATTGGTGCAAGATGAAAGGAACCATAGAGACGCAAAGACGCAGAGAAATAAAAAAATCATTTTTAATCTGGGAAAAAAATCTGTGATAATCTGTGGTAAAAATATAAAACGCCGATAAGACGATAAGCCGATAAGATGATATTTATTTGTTAAACGGTTCATTTTTGATAAAAAACTAAACTAAATTAGCATTTATAAACAAACAAATATGAGGTTACTTTCAAAAATTGTAATAATTCTTAATTCTACATTCTTAATTCTTAATAGTACTAATGCACAGCTTTTACAACCACCACAAAAGTATACCCATAAAGATACTTTACGTGGTACGTATGGTGCAAGCAGAGATTGGTGGGATGTACAACGATATGATTTGAATGTGAAATTTAATTTTGAGGATAGCACCATTAGTGGCTACAATAAAATTAGTTTTAAAGTGCTTAAAAACGGCACATCCTTACAAGTTGATTTACAAGAGCCAATGATTGCAGATAGTTTTAAAATGCATATTCCAAATTGTAAAGTTACCGGTGCAGAATATGCTGTTGATTTTATAAAGGATGGCAATGCTTATTTTTTAAAATTAGATCAAACTGTAAAAGATGAGCCGTACAGTATTTTAACCGTTTACTTCCACGGCAAACCAAAAATAGCTAAGCGCCCGCCGTGGGATGGTGGTTTAATTTGGAAACGCAGTGCCGATGGTAGCCCCTTTGTAAGTGTTGCTTGCCAAGGCTTGGGCGCTAGTGTATGGTATCCTGTTAAAGATCATCAAAGCGATGAACCAGATAATGGAGCAAGTATTACTATTACTTACCCAGATAGTTTAGTTGGCGTAGCAAATGGCAAATTAATAAAAGAAACAAAAGCCAATGGTTATAAAACCTCCAAATGGTTAGTAAGCTTACCTATTAACAGCTACAATATTGTTCCGTACATTGGAAAGTACGCACATTTTAATGAAGTATATAAAGGTGAAAAAGGCAATTTAGCTATGGATTATTGGGTGTTGGAAGAAAACTTGGAAAAAGCAAAAAAACAATTTGCAGATGCGCCAAGAATGATGAAAGCTTTTGAGCATTGGTTTGGTGCTTTTCCGTTTTATAATGATGGGTACAAATTAGTTGAATCTCCACACTTAGGTATGGAGCATCAAAGTGCTATTGCCTATGGTAATAAATATCAAAATGGCTATTTAGGTAGAGATTTAAGTGGCTCAGGTTGGGGAAAAAAATGGGATTTTATTATTGTACATGAAAGTGGACATGAGTGGTTTGCCAATAATATTACTACAAAAGATATTGCAGATATGTGGGTGCATGAAGGTTTTACCAATTATAGCGAAACACTTTTTACCGATTATTGGTTTGGTAAACAAGCTGGTAATGAATATTGTATAGGCACTAGAGCAGGCATACAAAACGATAGGCCCATTATTGGCCCCTATAATGTAAATAAAGAAGGTAGCGGCGATATGTACCCCAAAGCAGGTAATATGTTACACACTATACGGCAAGTAATAAATGATGATGAAAAATTTAGACAAATTTTACGAGGTTTAAATAAAGACTTTGGGTTGAAAACCGTTACCACCGACCAAGTAGAAAAGTATATAAGTAAAAAAAGTAAACAAAATTTTAGTAAAGTATTCGATCAGTATTTACGCACAACACAAATACCTGTGTTGGAGTATAAACTAGATGGATTTAAGGTACAATATAGATACACCAATTGTGTAAAAGGGTTTGATCTTCCACTAAAAATTAATTTTAAAGGCGAACGTTGGATAAAACCTACAGAAGAATGGAAATTGCTAAGCATGTATCCAGAGGGTGACAATAGCTTTAGAGTTGATGAAAATTTTTATATAAAAACAAAAAAGGTAGAGTAATTTTTACTCCCGCCGATTACGCAAATAACGCAGATAAAAATTTTAAACAAAATCAGCGATATCAGCGTAATCGGCGGGCAAACCCCTAATTTAGCACCAAATAAAACTATGAGTCAATTACGTAGGCAAAGCATTATTTCGTCGGGTATTGTATACATAGGCTTTGCTATTGGCTTATTAAATACGTACTTGTTTACTATGAAAGGTGGTTTTACACCACAACAATACGGATTAACTAATATTTTTATTGCACTAGCCACCATAATACAATCCTTTGGCAACTTAGGCATGAGTGCCTACATTTATAAATTTTACCCCTACTATAAAGATAATCTTGAGAATAAAAAAAATGATTTATTTACTTGGGCTTTATTACTTTCCTTAATTGGTTTTTGTATTGTGCTTATTGGCGGAATTTTTTTTAAAGATTTAGTGATACGAAAATTTAGCGCCAACTCCTCTTTATTAATAACCTATTACCATTGGATTTTTCCTTTTGGTTTAGGATTTAGTTTATACACTATTTTTGAAGCCTATGCATGGCAACTAAAAAAATCGGTCTTAACAAATTTTTTAAAAGAAGTACAGTTTAGGTTATTTACCACAATTTTAATTGTGTTAGTTTTTACTGGACTGCTTACCAAGTTTGATTTGTTTATTAAAATTTATTCCTTTTTATATTTAGCCATTGCTGCTATTTTAATAATAAATTTAATTGTAAAAAAGCAAGTACATTTTACGTTTACCAAAAGCAGAGTTACAAAAAAATTCTTTAGTAAAATTTTAACCCTTGCCAGTTTTGTTTACGGAGGATCTTTAGTGTACACCGTTGCTGCAGTGTTTGATACCATTGTTATTGCTTCGGTATTAACAGATGGGCTTGCACTAGCAGGTGTTTATTCATTAGCACAAAATATGGCTAGTTTAATACAGGCTCCTCAACGTGGCATAGTATCCTCATCTCTTGCTACACTTTCCCGAGCTTGGAAGGATAAACAATTAGATAAAATTAATACCATTTACCATCGCTCCTCTATTAATATGCTAGTGTTTGCTGTGGCTGTTTTTTCGTTAATATGGTTAAATTTTACAGATGGTGTTTTTACCTTTAAACTTCAAAACCAATATTTAGATGCTCGTTGGGTTTTCTTTTTTATTGGCCTCATGAAAATTGTAGATATGGGTTCTGGTGTAAATGCTCAAATCATTGGTACATCTACCTTTTGGCGTTTCGAATTTTTTACAGGCATTATTTTAATTGTAATAACCCTACCCTTAAATTATTATCTCACCAAAAAAATGGGTATTATTGGCCCTGCCATTGCCAACTTAATTTCGTTTACTATTTATAACGCCATCCGTTATTTTTTCTTGTTAAAAAAATTCAAATTACAGCCTTTTACTAAGGAAACTATTTATACTATTTTATTGGGCGTAGCAAGTTTTTATATTACTCATTTTCTATTTAATAATCAGCAAGGTTTTAGTTGGCTTGTGTTACGTAGTTTATGCTTTATTGGGCTGTATGGTAGCGGTACATTGTTATTAAAGCTATCGCCAGATGTTTTGCCTGTTTGGCAAACCCTTCTTAAAAAAATAGGCATAAAAAAAGAGCCTATTTAAACGCTCTTTTAAAACTATTTTAAGTTTACTTTATTCTTCAATTATTTCTGCTTTTTCTGTTGTTGGTCTTCCTCCACCAATATACTTTTTGCTATAATAGGTTTCATTTAAACTACTAATGGTAACGCCACTACGTACACTACTATGTAAAAAATAACCATTTGCTAAATAAATTCCTACATGGCTTACACCGCCTCTTGTATTAAAAAAAACAAAATCACCTTCTATTAGCTCATCTCTTTTAAGTTTGGTAGATACCCTATATTGTTCCCTTGCTGTACGTGGCACACTAACACCATAAACATCTTTAAGTAATGTTCCAGTTAAACTACTGCAATCAATTCCTTTTTTTGTAGTGCCACCATAACGGTAACGAGTAGCCCACCACTCATCTATAAAATTTAGTAATTTGGTATTGGCCATTGTTTCTACCTCTACATTCATCATTTGTGCAAATTTAAATTGCAACGGAGTACAGGTTTCAATAACATTTTTAACCTCCCCAACTTTTGGAGTAAGTGTATTTATTTTAGGGGAAGAAGGTGTTGGTGCAACCTCAACCGTTTCAACAGGTTTAAAGTCACGTAAAACTTCTATAGCATCAATAAATTTTACCTTTTTGGGGTTTTTTGGCACTTCACTAACCTGTATAGAATTTACAGATTTTTGTGCCATGGAATCAATTGGTGTTGCTGAAAATAGTCCACTAAAGACAGCAACAATAAATAAGTTTTTCATACGTAAACTTTGGGGTTTAGGCGTATGTACTACTTAACCTTGTATTCGCTCAATCATCTTTGTGTCGTTACTTGTGTTGTTTAGCTTTTAACTTTCTATCTGTCTTGTTGTACAAACTAGTAAATAAATAAATTTCTTATGCAGTGCAAAGGTAAGTCACAAAACCCTAAAATGCAACCCTCAAATGTAAACGATTGGTTATTAAGGTATAACCACCAAAAAGGTGAATGCTACAACCATATTCTACTTAATTAATAACCAATTGAATAACTATTTTTTTATAAGAGCATTAAGATTTGTAAGTTTGATGATTAGCATAATTTTTAAAACGCAACAATCAAAAAAGCCCTATTTGGGGTTTAGGGTATGAAATTTTCTCACTTACACGTTCACACACAATTTTCTTTGTTAGATGGTGCAGCCTCTATCAAAAACCTATATAAAAAAGCCATTGCCGATGGAATGCCAGCCTTAGCCATTAGCGATCATGGAAATATGTTTGGCGCTTTTGAGTTTGTAAAGGAAGCTTATAGCGATTACAATAAAAATGCTGATGGTACCTTAAAAGTAAAGCCAGTAGTTGGTTGTGAGTTTTATATTACAACCGATAGGCATCGTAAAACATTTAGTAAAGAGGAAAAAGACCCTCGAAATCATCAAATATTATTAGCAAAAAACGAACAAGGGTATAAAAACTTAGTAAAACTAACATCGCTAGGTTATATAGAGGGTATGTACAGTAAATACCCTCGTATAGATAAGGAGCTTATTCATAAATACCACCAAGGTTTAATTGCTACCACTTGTTGTTTGGGGGCATTAGTACCACAAACTATTTTAAAAAAAGGCGAAGCCGAAGGCGAAAACGAGTTTAAATGGTGGCTAAATATTTTTCAAGATGATTATTATGTGGAGTTACAACGCCATGGAATACCCGATCAAGAAAAAGTAAACGAAGTACTTTTAAAATTTGCAAAAAAATACAATGTAAAAGTAATTGCCAGTAACGATAGCCATTATGTAGATCAAAAAGATTTTAATGCCCACGATATTTTATTGTGCATAAACACTGGCGAAAAACAATCAACCCCTGCCCTACGTGAGTTTACCGATGATGATGTGTATGCAAAAAACAAACGCTTTGCTTTTCCTAACGATCAGTTTTATTTAAAAACTACCGAGGAAATGTCAAAAGTATTTGCAGACTTACCACAAGCCATTGATAACACCAACGAAATAGTTGATAAGATTGATTTACTTAATTTAAAAAAGGAAATTTTATTGCCTTTTTTTGAAGTACCAGCAAACTATAAAACACAAGATGACTATTTAGAACACTTAACATGGAGCGGTGCAAAAGAACGCTACAAAATTCTTACGCCAGAGGCAGAGGAACGCTTACAATTTGAGCTAGGCGTTATTAAAAAAATGGGCTTTGCTGGTTATTTTTTAATAGTAAGCGATTTTATAAAACATGGTAGGGATATTGGCGTATTTATTGGCCCAGGCCGTGGTAGTGCTGCAGGTAGTGCTGTGGCGTATTGCATTGGCATTACCAATATAGATCCCATAAAGTATAATTTACTTTTTGAACGTTTCTTAAATCCAGAGCGTAAGAGCATGCCCGATATTGACACGGATTTTGATGATGATGGACGACAAAAAGTAATAGATTATGTAGTACAGAAATACGGAAAAAATCAGGTGGCACAAATTATTACTTACGGTACTATGGCTGCTAAAAGTAGTATTGCCGATGTTGCCAGAGTAATGGATTTACCTTTGGCAGAAAGTAGAGCCTTGTCTAAATTAGTACCAGAACGACCGGGCATTAATTTAAAACGTTTATTGCATGCCCCCTACACCATAAAAGAAGCCAATGCTTCAACCAACACAACAGGCGAAAAATCGTTAGAGGAAAAAGAAGCCTTACAAGCCGATGATGTAGAAAATGTAAAAAAGCTAAGAGAAATTTATAACCGAACAGATTTATTAAGTACCATTTTGCATGAAGCAGAAATATTGGAAGGTTCTGTTCGTAATACAGGTATACATGCCTCTGCCATTATTATTGCACCAAAAGATTTAACCGAACTTTTACCTGTTGCCACCAGCAAAGAAAGTGAATTATGGTTAACACAAATTGAAGGAAATAGTATTGAAGAAGCGGGAGTAATTAAAATGGACTTTTTAGGTTTAAAAACCCTTAGCATTTTAAAAACTGCTCTTCGTTTAATAAAACAAAACCACGGTGTAGTTATTGATATAGATACCATACCGTTAGATGATGAACAAACCTACAAGCTTTACCAACACGGCGATACAAACGGAACGTTTCAGTTTGAAAGCCCAGGTATGCAAAAATATTTACGAGAACTTAAGCCCGATAAATTTGATGACTTAATTGCCATGAATGCCTTGTACAGGCCAGGCCCTATGAGTTATATTCCTGAGTATATTGATCGTAAACACGGCAAAAAACAAGTGCAGTACGATTTGGCAGATATGGAAGAGCACTTAAAAGAAACCTATGGTATTACGGTGTATCAAGAGCAGGTGATGTTGCTATCGCAAAAGTTAGCAGGCTTTAGTAAGGGAGATGCCGATGTGTTGCGTAAAGCAATGGGTAAAAAACAAATTTCGGTGCTCAATAAAATGAAAACACAGTTTGTAGATGGAGCAACTGCAAAAAATCATCCGCTAGAAAAACTAGAAAAAATTTGGACCGATTGGGAAGCTTTTGCTCAATATGCTTTTAATAAAAGTCATAGTACCTGTTATGCTTTTGTGGCTTACCAAACAGCGTATTTAAAAGCCCACTACCCTAGCGAATATATGGCGGCGGTGTTAAACCACTCTGGCAGTATTGACAAGATTACTTTTTTTATGGAAGAGTGCAAACGCATGGGCTTAAAAGTATTAGGACCAGATATTAATGAAAGCCAAAATGGATTTGCGGTAAATAAAAAAGGAGAAATACGCTTTGGATTTAGCGGCTTAAAAGGCGTTGGCGAAAAAGCTATTGAAGATGTAATTATTGAACGAGATAAACATGGGCATTTTAAAGATATTTTTGATTTAGTAAAAAGAGTTAATCAACGTACGGTAAATAAAAAATCATTAGAGAGTTTGGTGTATGCTGGTGCTTTTGATTGTTTTAAGGCGTGGCATAGGGCTCAGTATTTTTATCAAGCCCCTGGCGATGTGGTGGCGTTGGAAAAAGTGATAAAATTTGGAAGTGTGTATCAAACCAATTCGGCATCCTCTACCAACACCTTATTTGGCGATATGGTAATGCCCGATATTGTGCCGCCAAAGCTATTGCCTTGTGAGCCTTGGCAGCTTATACAACAATTAGATTTTGAAAAAGAAGTTACGGGTATGTATATGAGTGGGCATCCGCTAGATAATTACAAATTTGAAATGCGCCATTACAATATTTCGTCTCTGGCCGATTTTACAGAGTATAAAAATGCCGTAAATACCATGACAAACCCTGCAAAGCAATTTAGATTAGCAGGTTTAGTTATAGATGTACAACATAGGCTTACCAAAACGGGTAAAAACTTTGGCATTTTAACCATAGAAGATTACAGCGGTAAAAGCGAATTCTTTTTATGGAGTGAAGATTATGTACGCTACACCAATTATTTAGAAAAAGGTATTATAGTACTACTTGAAGGTGGTTTTAAAACAAGATACAATAGCGATCAATACGAATTTAAATTGGGCAAACTACATTTGTTAGAAACAGTAAAATCAACGTTAACCAAACAAGTAATTATTGATATTGAGCCCCAATTTATTAACGAAACCCTCATAGATTTTGTAGATAATAACATTAAAGAGCACCCCGGAAAAACATCGTTAAAATTTAATATAAAAGAAAGTCGCCATAACCTAAAAGTTGGTTTATACACTTTAGAAAGTTGTTTTACCATGAACGATGATATGGCACTATTTTTAAATGAACATAAAGATTTGGAGGTGAGTGTGTTGACGGGGTAGTTTTTGCCGCAGAGACGCAAAGACGCAGAGCTTATTAATTTTGTTCTTTTTCTCTCCTCTTCTTTTTTCTGTGCCTCCGTGGCATTTACTAGGTTAGTTTTACCGCAGAGGCGCAAAGACGCAGAGCTTATTAATTTTGTTCTTTCCCTCTCCTCTCCTTTTTTCTGTGCCTCCGTGGCATACAATAAAGCCCCTTTGGCACATTAACATAATGTGGATATGTCATTACTGCACATTATAACTATTGGTTGTAAATTTGCCCTCTACAATAAAAATAAAATAATACTATTATGGCTTTAGAATTTACAGACGCAAACTTTAAAACAGATGTTTTAGAAAGCAATAAATTAAATGTAATTGACTTTTGGGCAGAATGGTGTGGCCCTTGCCGTGCTATTGGTCCAGTAATTGAAGAATTAGCAAAAGACTATGCTGGTACCGTAAATATTGGTAAGGTTAATGTTGATAATAATCCACAAATATCTACTACCTACGGCATTACAAGTATACCAGCTATTTTATTTGTAAAAAATGGCGAAGTAGTTGATAAATTAGTAGGTGCACAACCAAAAGCTAATTTTGTAAAAAAGATAGAGTTACATAAATAATTAGTAACTCAAATAACATTGTATCTTATAGAAAAAAGGCTGTCTTAAAAGGCAGCTTTTTTTATGTATAATAGTTTTATTTTTTTATTAAGTATGGATTTAAAAACACCGACAATACAAAATGACAGTCATTAAAACATTAATAACCAATAAAATAATACCTGTCAAAAAAAATTGTCGCAAAAAGCAAAACAATTTTTTTATTTTTAAAAACAATACAAAATTACAGTCACTAATTAATTGCAAATGTATCCGTTATATATTTGGAATAATTGTGGGTTTCGTGTAATATTGTGTTGTATGCAACCCTATTTCAGCATTTCGTACATAATTAAGCACCCATGACTTTGCCGGCCACGACCCACGCTATTTTTAGCACATTGCAAGGCGCACAAAACCCCGACACAAAGCCAACCTTGCAAAGAGCTAAAAATGCCAACGCACAACCCACCCACCCCGGCGGACGAATATCTATCAACATTTGTTCGACACTTCAGCAACAAATCTTTACTCGGCACCAAGCCCACCCACCACCCAAATAACAGAATCCAATCGATCCTCAATTTAAACATTAGCAATACAACACATTGAGCCGACATTTACGTATTTTGTGAATCTTAAATAATAAAACAGAAAGATTAAACACTAAATGAAATTTATAGACCTATTTGCTGGACTTGGTGGTTTCCATAAGGCATTGAACGAACTTGGACATGAATGCGTATTTGCCAGCGAAATAATCCCTGCACTACAAGAAACATACAAACTCAATTGGGGGAAAGATATTAATATTCAGGGCGACATTAAAAAAATTGTTGCGACCGAAATTAATAGTATTCCCGACCACGACATTTTATGTGCTGGATTTCCTTGTCAACCTTTTTCTAAAGCAGGAAAACAACTTGGAAGAAAAGATGACCGGGGTACATTATTTGATGAAATCATAAAAATTTTAGAAATAAAGAAGCCTCAATATTTTATTCTTGAAAATGTACGCTTCATTGCTAAACATGATAATGAAGAAACATGGAATGCAATGAAAGCCGAATTTGACAGATTAGGTTATAAAGTTGACCACAGGGATTACTCCCCACACGATTTTGGTATACCACAGCACAGGCAAAGAATTTTTATTGTCGGCTCGTTGACAGGACTTAGTCATTTTAGTTTTGATAAAGTGGATAAACACAAAAGAAGTTTAATAGAAATCAGTAAATACATTGAAGAAAATCCTGTGGATGCAAAAAAACTCCCAAAGGCTAATCAGGATTGTATTAAGCTTTGGCAGGAACTTATTGACTGCTTACCGAAAGAAACCAAAATGCCAGGTTTTCCGGTATGGGGAATGGAGTTCGGTGCTACTTACCCATTTGATGATGAAACTTATCCTCATCTACTTTCTCAAAAGGAACTTGCAGAATATAAAGGGAACTTTGGTTGTAGCTTAAAAGGAATGACCAAGGAAGAACAACTGGCTAACTTACCAAGCTATGCAAGAGTGGAGAATAAATTTCCAAGTTGGAAAAAAAGATACATAAAATATAGCAGAGCCTTTTACAAGGACAATAAAAAATATATCCATGAAGTGGTAAGTAAAATTGCAAATCTCCCTTCACAAAGTTGGCAAAAATTAGAGTGGAATGTTGGAGATGGCAAACGGAAAATCACTAATTACATTTTACAGTTCCGGGCTTCTGGCATACGTGTGAAAAAGGTTGATTTTTTCCCTTCTCTAGTTTGCACTACTACACAAATACCAATTATAGGATGGCAAAAACGGTATATCACTAAATCTGAAGGATTAAAACTTCAATCACTAACTGGTGTAAAATTACCAGATAATGATAACGCAGCATTTAAAGCTCTTGGCAATGCCGTAAATTCTAAAATTGTAAAACTAATCGCAACTCAACTTTTAATAGAAAAAAAATTGAATGGTGTTGCGAAGCAACACACTCAATCACTTTCAATTTCAAGACAGCATGAAACAGCAAAATAAAGTAAGCATACGGCCACAAGTAACAATGCTCTCTGTACTAAAGTATTTAGAATACGAGACATGGTTTGCGTTAGCTGAGTTTATTGATAATGCAATCGCAAGTTATCTTCAAAATGAGGAAGTCATAAAAAAAATTGAGGGTGCAAGTTTTAGATTGCAAGTAAAAATAGAATTTAATGAATCTGACAATAAAATAACCATTAGAGATAATGCAGGAGGAATAGGTGAAGCAGATTATTCCAGAGCCTTTCGTGCAGCAGAAATACCCCCAGATAGAACGGGGCTTTCTGAATTTGGGATGGGAATGAAATCTGCTGCATGTTGGTTTGCAGATAAGTGGCGTGTTACCTCAACGGCGTTAGGTGAAAGTACAGAGAAAAAAATATTCTTTGATATGCAAAAAATATTTGAGGATAAAATTGAAGAATTAGAAGTTGATGTAATTAGTCGTGATAAAAATTACCATTACACTACGATTGAATTATTCGATGTAGGCAGGATGCCTAAAAAAAGAGCTATAACTAAAATTAAAGATCATTTAAAAAGTATCTATAGAGAATTTATACGAAATGAAATTCTAATCCTAAAAGTTGATGGTGAAGAATTATTTTTTGATGAAGTTCCGATATTAATAGCCCAACAATATGATAATCCACAAGGCGATTCAGTATGCTGGAGAAAGGAAATTGATTTTCCAATTGATGACAATTTAAGTGTTCGGGGTTTTGTTGCAATAAGAGAAAAAGCTTCAACTGCTGAAGCTGGTTTTGCGCTTTTTCGAAGAGGTCGAGTAATAGAAGGTAGTTATGACAATGGATTTAGACCAGATTTTATTTTTGGAGCACCCAATAGCTACCGCTATCAAAGAGTTTTTGGCGAATTACATTTAGAAGGATTTGATGTAAACTTTACTAAAAAAGGGATTCAATGGGATGAGAACCTTGAACTTTTTTTACGTTTATTAAAAGACGATATTAGTAGTAAAGAATTTCCGCTTTTACAACAAGCCGAGCAATACAGAGTAAGAGCATCAGAAAAAGAATATAAAGCAGCAAAAAAAGCACTTGACGAAACGGTTAATGACCTAGAAAAGAAAGCTCCACAAGCGGTAGCTGATGTTGTAAACACAGCATCAAATGTTTCAGAACCCGAACAACAAGTTTTAACCCCTACAGAAAAAACACTGCATAGAGAATTTGAAATTCGTTTCAATAAGGAGAGTTGGAAAATTTCGATTGAACTTTCATACGACCCTTCTCTAAAAGAAATGATTGAAGTTGGCGACAGCTTTATAAAAGAAAAATTAAAAGACGAATCAATAAGGCAAATTGGAATTCGCCTTTCACTTACTCACCCCTTCATGGTTGAGTTTGCAGGTGCAGACACCAATAAAATTGAGCCAATACTTCGTATTGCAGCAGCATTTGGACTTTCTGAAGTAATTGCAAAGCGAAGCAAAATTGTAGGAGATGTAAGGAGAAACTTTAACGAACTAATTTCAAACTTATCTAATCAACAGTAAACTATGCCTGAAGTAATAGAAATTCAAAACAACGCCGACAACCCAAACTGGAATCCATTTGTTGGTGACGAAACAAATGAATTGTTGCGAAGCAAAGGTTTTGCTAATCCCGACAGAACACTAAATGAAAATGGTGTTAGAGTTTTAGACGAAACATATCGCATAATGCAAGTGTGCGGAAATCCAAACACACCAACGAACAGCGAAACAGGAATTGTAATTGGTTATGTACAAAGTGGAAAAACACTTTCGTTTACAACTCTCACCGCTTTAGCAAGAGACAACGATTATCAAATCGTAATTATCATTGGCGGGACTTCTGTAAACTTACTTGACCAGTCAACAAAAAGAGTAAGAAAAGATTTACGCATTGACAGTCGTTACGGGTTTGAGCAGAAGTGGACACAGATTACAAACCCACATACACAAGAGGATTTCGATACAATTACAAACGCATTAGACCAATGGGCAAATCCCACTTTTCAAAATAGCCGTTGTAGAACAATTTTAATTACTGTAATGAAAAACGGTTCTCATTTGAGAAACTTAACAGACTTAATAAATGGAACGAATTTAAACGGCGTGCCTACTTTGATAATTGATGATGAAGGCGACCAAGCAAGTTTAAATACAAGAGCAAGATGGGCAGCAAGACAAGGTATTGATGTTGAAGATTTAACCGAAAATGAAGTTTCGACTATTTACAGAAGGATAACAGCGTTAAGGAATATTTTTCCTCACCACACTTTTTTACAATATACTGCGACGCCTCAAGCAAATTTGTTCATCAACATTATGGACAGACTATCGCCGAATTTTATAAAGCTGCTAACTCCTGGGGATGAATACACAGGCGGCATTCAATTTTTCAGAGAAAATCCAAATCTCATTCGTGAAATTCCATTGAATAATATTCCGAATGCAAACCAACAATTACAAGAACCACCAGACAGTTTGCTGGAAGCTTTACGAGTATTTTATTTAGGAGTTGTTGCAGGAACAGTTTTAGAATCATTTAGATTGCCAAGCCAACGCAATCGTTCAATGCTTGTGCATCCTTCAAGATTGCAAGGCGACCACACAACTTTTTACGGATGGGTAAATACAATTAAAGAAAGTTGGAGGCGTTTGCTATCAGGAAATGACGAGGAAGAAAAAGCAGATTTACTGCGTGACTTCAGAGTTACTTACAATGATTTACAAATGACAGTTTCCGATTTGCCAGCATTTGAAGCTTTAACAGATTACAATTTGGTTCATGCAATACAATACACTCCAATCGTAGAAGTAAATTCAAGACGAGGAGCAACGCCACAAATTAATTGGCAAGATTCTTATTCATGGATTTTAGTAGGTGGGCAATCAATGGACAGAGGTTTTACCGTTGAAGGTTTAACCGTTACTTATATGCCACGAAATGTTGGGGTTGGTAATGTTGATACCATTCAACAAAGGGCAAGATTTTTTGGATATAAAAGAAGCTATTTGGGTTACTGCCGTGTGTTCCTTGACCAAGTAACGATTGATGCCTATAACTTTATCGTTGAACATGAAGAAGATGTGAGAAACCGATTGGTAGGTTTTGATGTCAATAATACGCACTTGAATGATTGGGATAGAGAAGCCGTATTAGACCAAATGCTAAATCTTACGAGAGCAAATATTTTATACGATGGCTTAGACCGTGATAGATTTGGCGATGATTGGTATAGAATAAATGCACCCCACGACACCGAAAATCTAATTCAATCAAACAATACTGCGTTATTTGATTTTTTAAATCCAAAGGCAGCAATGTTTGCAGAAGATGATGGACATGCAAACAGAACACAAGAGCAAAAACATTTAGTTGCAAGAATTTCAATACGAGTATGCTTAGACCATCTACTAAACAAACTCAAATACACAAGAGAGAGCGACTCTGCAACATATTCGAGTTTACGAGGAATTCTTAAAGGGTATTTAGATGAGCATCCAGACGATGATTGCTTAGTTTATTTAATGAGTGCTACCAGTTTGGAAGATTGGACAAGAAGAACTCGTCGATTAGATAGAAATGATGAAATACAGCAACTATTTCAAGGACGAAATCCAAGAACAGGCGAAGTGACTTATCCGGGAGATTCGGAAATCAAAAACGAAAATTTACTAACAATACAAATTCATTTGCTCAACATCCGAGATACAGACTTTACAAGTGTACCTACACTTGCAATTTGGGTTCCTGAACATATTGGCAGAGACATAATAAGACAAGCATGAACTTAATTGAGCTATACGATACACTTTCATTTCCAGACGGCGATGAAAAAGTTTTCAATGCTATCCCCATACCTGAATACCAAAATTTCAGAGTTGCGATTGATATTGAAGGCAACCCTATCATTCTTTTGTCAGTTTCAAATGCAATAAACAATATTGCGTTAAAAAATTTTCGCTTAAAATATTTACAACTTGAACAAAATATTGAGTGTAAAATTTCAGAAAATGGAAAAAGTAGTTTTCAAACGTTTACTGTATTAACTTTCACAAGTTCTGACAGAAATTTGCAAGAATACTTTTTAAGAATTTCGGAAACCCTTGTAAAAACATTAAGTAACAAACCAACGCAACAGCAAGTAATTGAATCACTCAATAAATTCGTTGAGGTATTCAGAGCTTTGACCGACACACCAACAAATACGGTTCACGGGCTTTGGACAGAACTTTTTTTAATTGAAAATTCAAAAAATCCGCTGGCACTTTTAAACTACTGGCATAATTTACCTGAAGAAAAATTTGATTTCAATTCTGGCATAGAAAAAATCGAAGTAAAAAGCAATTCAAACTTTGAACGGCAACACACCTTTTCTTCTGAACAATTAAATCCACCAGCAGGGACACAAGTTTTAGTAGCTTCTATTTTCGTAAGGCAAAATAACGCTGGACAAAGTATTCAGCAACTTGTTGACAGCATTACAATTAAAATCAACTATAATTTTGATCTTACCGACAAATTAAACAACATCGTTTGTAAGACACTTGGTAACTCTTTAGAACAATCAATTAAAATCAAATTTGACTACAACATAGCAAGGGAATCATTATTATTCTATCGCCACCAAGACATTAGCAAAATTGAAGAAGTACATATTCCTGACGCAGTTTCAGAAGTAAGATACAAATCCGATTTATCGACATTAAAACATATTGACCTGACAACATTAGAAAATAGTGGCGACTTATTCAGCAGCATTTAACCACCGCACTAAGTCAGGCATAATTGCTAGCATAAAAACTCCGTGATTATTTTAACAATTTCTTTTAAAAAATTACCACTTTGAGGTATTGCATTTAATTTTTTTCCAAAATATATTTATAGTAGTAAAAATCTATTCACCCTAAAATCTACTACTATGCCAAGTACATCCGAAACAGGCCACGCCAAAAATGTAGCCAACTTTGAAGATTTAATTTCCTTCTGCAATGGTTATGGAGCATCTTACAATCCAAGTAAAGAGGCTTTAACTATTGCAAAACTGCAAGACCTGCAAACAAACGCTAAAGCGAGTTTGCAGCAATCTAAAACAAGTAAAACAACTTTTGACAATGCCACCAACGCAAGGCAGTTGGCATTTAAAGACTTGAAAACATTGGCTACAAAAGTTGTAAACGCATTAGCCGTATCGGGTGCAACCGCATTAGCAGTTGCCGATGCAAAAACCATTAACAGAAAAATACAAGGTGCAAAAGCAAACGGTGGTTCAAAGACCCCAGCGCCGCCAGCCGACCCAAATGCACCAACACCAACAGACAAAACAATTTCTACAAGTCAGCAGAGCTATGATAGTTTGATAGATCATTTTGCCAAGTTAATAGAGGCTGTTTCCCAGGATGCCAACTACAAACCAAATGAAAAGGAGTTACAAACAGCAACACTTCAAATTAAATTGGACAGTTTAAAAACTTCCAATACCGATATAGTAAACACTTACACAGTTTGGAGCAATGCAAGAATTAACCGTAATACCATTTTGTACAATCCGGTAACTGGTTTGGTTCAAACAGCTTTGGAAGTTAAAAAATATGTGAAGTCAGTTTTCGGAGCAGGCAGCCCGCAGTTCAAGCAGGTAAGCGGTCTTGAATTTACCAACGTTAAGGACAGGTAATTTCATACAGTCGGGTGGTTAGACACACTCTAATTTTCAAAGCTACCTACCCGACTGTACTTTTTTCGACACAGGTTTATAATATTAGTACCCAGCCGACAAATATTTCCTTACAGACGCATAATGTTTGCTTACAGGTTGACAATGTTACCGTATAGACAAATATTTTTTGCTTACAGACTGCCAAAATTACCGTACAGACAAATAATTGTTGGACACAGATAAATACTTTTACCACCCAGCCGTACAAACCCAGCGACATGACGACCCTTACAAGCCAACGCTGCAAGTCAGGCACATGGTCAGGCGCACAAACCCACAACACAGAAGCCAACCTGTCCAAGAGCCTGCCTTGCCCTACGCACCACAACCTCTCTGCGGAGTGACACAGGCTCACCTTATAGATGACCGAGGAGAAGGGTATGCATACAACAGGGGGTTTGGCGTTATTGGGGCATGACCTTGTTATCTTCATCTTCAACAACATGGCAGCTTTTGTTCGGGCAGGACAAACACCGGTGAACATTTGTTCTTATCTTGTACATCAGCAACGCATCAGCTTCGGTTCCGGGCGGACGTTTTCCAAATCCCCCAACAACGCCAAGCCCTGCTCGTTAGCCGATACCCTAGCGGACACTCTACAAAAGTTGAACATTTCCCCAAAATTAAAGAGAACCATAGCCCACCCACCACCCGAAAAAATATAACAAAAAGAATTGGACTAAGAGGATTTAATTCTATATTTGCCAAATAGTGGCAAGAATAAAAACAGCAAGTATTCAATATGGCAACATTTAGCGAATTCTTAAAAGATGAAAGAAAGAAAAAGGGTTTAAATCAAAGTGAATTTGGACAACTGTTTGGAATCATTATGACAGAAGTTTCAAAAATTGAAAACGGTCATAAAAAGTTCCCATTTGCTAGCCTTGAAGCCCTATCTGAATTTTTAAAAATAGATTATTTTGAACTAAAAAATTTATATGTAGCTGATAAATTGGTTGAAGAAGCTCATAAATACGAATGCACAGACGAAGTATTTATTGTTGCAGAAAGTCAATCAAAATATTTGAAGAATAAGAATGTTAAACAAGGTAAAATTGAATTCTAATGAATTATAAAAACTTCATAAAAAAATTAGGATTTACACCTAAAGAAAATGCTGTAGGCATTTTCCAGAAAAAATACAATGGCTACGCCATTGAAATTGATTTGGAAAATTCTAATTTCAACTTCGGAAGTAAAATAAAATTTGGCGACTCAAATAATAACAGTCAAAATATTGTAAAACCAGAAGATTGGGTTGTTTTAGAATGTGTTGATAGACTTTTAGAACAAGGTTATCTGCCAAAAAATATAACATTAGAGAAATCGTGGAGAACAGGACATGGTACGAGTGGACGATTAGATATACTTGTTTCTAATGACAAGGGGATTGCTTACCTAATGATTGAATGTAAAACATGGGGAACTGAATTTGAAAAAGAATTAAAAAACTTAGAAAAAAATGGAGGGCAACTTTTTACATACTTTCAACAAGATAAAGATGCGGATATTTTAATGCTCTATTCCTCTCAACTTGAAGGGAATGATATTGAGTTTAAGAATATAATCATAAAAATTGAAGATGATTACAGGCAGGCAGGAAATGTAAAAGACTTCTTTGAACGTTGGAATAAGTTACCTAAAACTAATGGAATTTTTGAAAGTTGGGTAACACCTTATGAATTTCAAAGTAAGGCATTAACCAAAACCGATTTAAAAGTTTTAAAACAAGAAGATAGCAGTTTTATATTTAATCGGTTTCTAGAAATATTGAGACATAACGTAGTTTCAGACAAACCCAATGCTTTCAATAAAATTTTTACACTTTTCCTTTGTAAAATTGTAGACGAAAATAGAAATGCTGATGAGCAATTGCATTTTCAGTGGCTTGAAGGAGAAGACAATCATATTTCATTTCAAAAGCGTTTGACTGACCTTTACAATAGAGGCATGCTTGAACTTTTGGAAAAGAAGGTAACAGATGTAAGCGATAGCGAATTTGACAAACAGTTTTTACAAGTAGAAGCACAATATAAAGACAAGTTCAAAGAAATTTTAACAGAAATTCGCTTAAAAAAGAACAATGAATTTGCAATAAAAGAGGTGTATGATGATGCTTCTTTTGAAGAAAACGCAAAGGTTGTAAAAGAAGTTGTAGAGCTACTTCAAGTGTATCAAATTCGTTATAATTATCGCCAACAATTTTTAAGCGATTTTTTTGAACTACTTTTAACAACAGGACTAAAGCAAGAATCAGGACAGTTTTTTACACCAGTTCCTATTGCTCGTTTTATTATTAAAAGTTTGCCATTACAAGAAATTACAGCACAAAAAATTGAACAAGGGAATAAAAATGACTTACTGCCAACTATCATTGATTATGCAGCAGGAAGTGGGCATTTCATTACCGAATCAATGGAAGAAGTGCAAAATTACATTGACAGTTTAGATGAAAGCACTTTTAACCCAACTACTAAAAGGGCAATTAAAAAATGGAAAGAAGACCAATTTGATTGGGCTGAGCAATATGTGTATGGCATAGAAAAAGATTATCGATTAGTAAAAACAGCCAAAGTGAGTTGCTATTTACATGGCGATGGTTTAGCAAAAGTAATTCACGGTGACGGTTTAGGGGATTTTGCAACTTCAAAAGAGTTTAAAGATTTATTAAAAGAAACCGACAAAACCTATCCACAGGACAACAAACAATTTGATGTCATTATCTCTAATCCACCTTATTCAGTTTCGGCTTTTAAAGGATTAATGGATGAAGAAAAATCTAAGTTAGCGTTTAATTTATATAGCAGACTTACCGACCAAAGTTCTGAAATAGAATGTTTGTTTATTGAACGAACAAAACAACTTTTAAAGGATGGCGGTGTTGCAGGTATAATTTTGCCTAGTAGTATATTAAGCAATACAGGCATTTATACTCAAACAAGAGAAATACTTTTGAAGTACTTTGAAATTTTAGGTATTGCAGAATTAGGTTCTAATACTTTTATGGCAACGGGTACAAATACTGTTACTTTATTTTTGAGACGAAGAAATAATGCGGATGCTTACAATATTGAAGAAGCTATCAAGAAATGTTTTGTAAATTATCAAGATGTAACAATTAATGGCATTGAGAAGCCTCTTAATAAATATGTGGCTCACGTTTGGAACAATATTTCTTTCGAAGATTACAAAACTTTATTACAAAAAGCACCTAATAAAAACATTGAGGAACACGAAATTTATAAAGAGTACAAAAAGAAAATAAAAGCGAATAATGAACAAGCATTTTTGGAAAGTTTAATTACTATTGAACAAGACAAATTATTGTACTTTATTTTAGCATTCCCTCAAAAATTGGTTTTGGTGAAAACAGGAGAAAAAGATACCGAAAAACAATTTTTAGGTTACGAATTTAGTAACCGCAGAGGAAGCGAAGGAATACATGCAGTACAAAGAAGTAAAAGCATAGACGATTGCACTCAATTATATGATGCTAACAGTTCCACAAATGAGGATAAAGCAAGTACATATATTTACAAAGCATTTAATGGAGATTTTAATATAGAAGTATCTGATAATTTAAAACAAAATGTTAGCTACCACAAGCTAATTGACATGTTTACTTTTGACAGAGTGGATTTTGAAAAAACAATTTCACTCTCTGCTAAAAAAAAAGTAAAAATTGAAAGTAAGTGGGAAGTCAAAAGAATTAAAGATTTGTGTGAAATAGGAAGAGGCAGAGTTATAGATAAAAAAGAAATTGGAGCTAATTTTGGTAAATACCCAGTATATTCTTCTCAAACTTCAAATGAAGGTATATTTGGCTATTTAAACACCTTTGATTTTGAGGGTGAATATGCTACTTGGACAACTGACGGTATTTATGCAGGGAGTGTCTTTTACAGAAACGGAAAGTTTAACTGTACAAACGTTTGTGGTACTTTAAAAGCCAAATCTGATTCTGTCAATATGAGATATTTGGCGACAGTTTTACCAAACTATACAAATGATTATGTTGTTAAGGTTGCTAATCCTAAATTAATGAATAATGTAATGGCGGAGATAAAAATACCACTTCCACCATTAACAATTCAACACAAGATAATTTCTGAGATTGAAAGATTAGAGAAGCAAGAACAAGAATTAAGCGAAGAAATTTCAAAACTAAAAACGGAAATTGAAACCAACTTCAAAAGCGAAAAAAGAAAATTAAAAAGATTAGATGAAGTATGCGAATTGAAGTCAGGGAATTTTGTTAAAGCAGGTGATATAAATAAATTGTTTAGTTCAGAACTTTATCCTTGTTATGGTGGCAATGGTTTAAGAGGTTATACGAAAACCTTTACAAACGATGGAACGTTTTCTTTAGTTGGCAGACAAGGAGCATTGTGTGGCAATGTGCATTTGGTTTCAGACAAATTTCATGCTACAGAACATGCCTTAGTAGCATATCCAAAACAGGATGTTGATAAAATTTGGTTACATTATCAACTATTATTTATGAACTTGAATCAATATGCAACAGGAACAGCACAGCCAGGACTTTCTGTAATGAACCTTAACCCAATAGAAATATCTGTTCCTACATTTTCAGAACAGAAAAAAATTGTATTACAAATTGAAAAGTTTGAAAAGAAAATTGAAGCGTTAAAAAAGCAAATAGAATTGTTGCCAAAATTGAAAGAAAATGTACTGACAGAATATTTGCTATAAATCAACCGATTTGTTACTAGACATAGACAAAGAAAAGAATACCCGAAGAAGGGCAATCGGCTAACATGGGGTTTTGCAATATTGGGGCAGACGGAATAACAATGAGCACTTGTAATGCTATGGGGCATTTGTTCGGGCAGACGAATTTCAATTTAGCTTTTTGTTCTTATCTTCATCAGCAGTTTTTCAATTGGGCTTCGGTTCCGGGCGGACGATTTTCAAATTCCCCAACATCGCAAAGCCCTATCCGTTAGCAGCAATTGTACAGCGACCACCCAAACAGACGAACATATATACAACGAATGAAGTATAAAAACATAAGAGAAGAAGAACTAAAAAATAAAGTTGGTGCAGACTGGTTCAAATCTTTTGACACGACAGAAATTTTAGGAAATATTGACTTTACCGTTTTTCCAAAGCAAGACAGTTTATTTGGACGAACACCACTACTTTGGGCAGAAGCAAAAACTGGCGACTTTGACGTTACGACAATGTTTGTACAATTAGTTTTGACAATCGGAAAAGCCAGAACTTTCGACAAAACTTTACCACCTGCATTTATTGGAGCATTTGACTTTAAGAAAATTGCTTTCGTTTCTTATATAAGTATTCAAGACATTTTTTACTTGAATGACTTTAATTGGAACGTAACACCAAGCAACCACGAAACCAAAGAATTTAAACTAATTAAAGACAGAATTCAGGCTACTTTAAAATCAAATTCTTACGTTTACGATTATCAAAAGGACGAAAAAGACCTAAAAACTTTCATTGCAAACAACATTGCAAATGCAACTGAAACAAGCAAAATCAAAATTGACAAAAATAATTTTATTCCTATTTATTTGCGTTGGCTTGAAATTGTAAAACCAAACATTGACGTAAATTGGGAAGACCTAAAAAAAGCAAATATTTTAGATAGTGATTTTTATTTGGCAGACCTTTTTGTGGACGACAAAGACACCAATAAAATTGAAGACGACAGTTCAATAAGAGATAGTTTGTTTGTGGTTTTCCAAAACCAAGGTTACAAAATTGCAAAAGAAAACATTAAGCAAATGTTTGATGCAACAATCAATCTTAAAATCAAAGAAACCTATTTACAATTTTGGAAACGTTACAAGCGACCACCATTAGTTCAATTTCAAGATTATATAATTGAACGAAGAGATTTATTGGTACCACAAGACATTAGAGAAAGAAAAGGAGCTTTTTTTACACCTTTTCAATGGGTTGTACTTTCACAAAAATATTTGACCGATTTATTTGGCGAAAACTGGCAAGACGAATATTACATTTGGGATTGTGCCTCTGGCACAGGCAATCTTCTTGCAGGTTTAACCAACAAGTACAATATTTGGGCAAGTACACTTGACCAAGCCGATGTGAAAGTAATGCACGAAAGAATTGAACACGGTGCAAACTTGTTAGAAAACCACGTTTTTCAATTTGACTTTTTGAATGATGAAGTAAGTAAACTTCCACAAAGTTTACAAGACATTTTAAACGATGAGAACAAACGTAAAAAACTAATTATTTACATTAACCCACCTTATGCCGAAGTTTCAAGCAAAGCAGAAAAGGGAAAGGTTGGTGTGAATCAAAGCAAGACACATACAAAGTATGGCTCTATATTAGGTACAGCAGGTAGAGAATTATTTGCACAATTCTTAATCAGAATTTATTCAGAATTTAATGGTGTAACCCTTGCAGAATTTTCAACTTTGAAAATTCTGCAAGGGTCGGCTTTCATAAACCTAAAAGAGCATTTTCAAGCGAAGCTTGAAAAAATTTTTTTAGCACCAGCCGACACCTTCGACAATGTGAAAGGTCAATTTCCAATTGGCTTTAAAATTTGGAATACCAACAAAAAAGAAACTTTTGAAAAAGTAGTTGCAGATGTTTACGACAAAAACGCCAATTACATTGGAGAAAAAGGACTTTATGCACTCAATAAAAACCAATACATAAACAAGTTTATTTCTATTTATAAAACAACCAACGAAAACAATGTTGGTTATATGGACGGAATTAATGGAAACGACTTTCAGCACAACAACATTGTTTATGTGCTAAATACAAAAGAACAACTACCAAATCCACGAGGAATTTGGATTAACCAAAATAATTTAATTCCAGTTTCAATTTATTATGCTGTTCGTAAAGCTATAAAAGCCAATTGGCTTAACGACAGAGACCAATTTTTAAACCCTAATGACAATTGGAAAACAAACAAAGAATTTCAAAATGACTGTTTAACTTTTACAATTTTCAACACAAACATTCAGACAAAATTTGGCTTAAATCATTGGACACCATTTACTGAACAAGAAGTAAATGCCAAAGAAAAATTTCATAGCAACTTTATGTCGAACTACATAAACGGAAAATTGAAAACGGAGCAAAATTTTGGTTCGTTGTTTGGCGACAGCACAAAAATTGGTGCTTATGAAAACCAACCACTTGAATTTTCAAAAGAAGCTAATT
Organism: Bacteroidota bacterium; assembly: GCA_031377245.1. Classification (GTDB taxonomy): domain Bacteria; phylum Bacteroidota; class Bacteroidia; order Chitinophagales; family Chitinophagaceae; genus Ferruginibacter. The sequence continues at coordinate 452 of JANMEU010000003.1, read as the reverse complement.
CTGTATTTGACGCTGGTAAAGAACTTTGGAAATATTACCACATTCAAAAAGACATAAATGTAAATGCAAACCTTTACGAAATTAGAGAACATTTTCAAGGACGCAGCGACAAAGGAATTATGAAATCGAAAAGTGCAGACGAAAAATACACAGAATTAATTACAGACTTACGAGAGAAACTGAATATAGTTGCAGACAAAATTAAACCGAAAATTTACGAATACGAATTTTTGAAAGACTGACAAAAAACAACTGCTGCTAACATTGGGTTTGGCAAAAGTGGGGCTGACGTACTAACAATGAGCATTTGTATGTCTCGTCCTGAAATAGGTTGTCTAAAAAACAACTAAAATGGACATTAAACAACAAGCCATAACGGAGTATTTAACCCAAGGTGTGGGTTACCGGCAATTGGCAAAGAAGTATGGCGTAAGCCGAACAACCATTAACAA
>JANMEU010000026.1:0-57835 GCA_031377245.1 Bacteroidota bacterium | reverse complement strand
TATTGGGTGTACATCCATTTTTGAGATGCTCTCATATTGGCATCTTGTGTTAGTACTACTCTATCTCTTGCATCGTACACCATATATACTTCGCCTGCTCCTGGTACTTTCTTTTTTATTAGTCGCCCTATGCCATCATATTCATATTTAAAGCATAACTCATCGGCTAAAGTACTTAATGCTGTTCCTTGTAAATATTTTTCAGTAGCTAGGGGTGGTATTACAAAGCGTAGTTGTCCAAAATCATCATACACATAATAGGTACATAGCCAACCGCCCCCAACCCCTGAAGGGGGGAGTTGAGAAACATCGTTTGCGATTTGTACACTCTTTAAAATTACTTTGCCGCCCTTATCTTTAAACTCTACTACTTGTTTATTGTGTTCATCAATAGTTACGGTTTTATATAATTCGCCTGCTGCATATAAACCTGTAGTGTTTGTTGTTGTTGTGTATAGTGCTGGGGCATCTGTAATGCTGTTGTTAATGGTAAATATTCTTACCCCATCTGTAGTGGTATTAAGTAAATATTGTTGGGCTACTCCTCTTTCATTTTGTGTACCTCTACTTCCTACCCAACTATTGCCAGGCGCAAATGATTTTGTGGGGCGGTTTAGTGGTGATGCTTCAAAATTTGTTTGGCTGTAAAAGAATGTTTCGCCTTGTGAGCCAAACTGGTTAGTCATAAAAGCATTTTGCTGCTGAAATGGATCTAGCTTAAAGGTTCCGTCTGTGGCTGTTGAGGTAAAGGGTAAATACTTTTTTTCTTCTCTGCCAAAGGCATCATATTCTATGGGGCTTACTACATCGTTAAATGCATTACTGTTGGTTATAGATGAACCTTGCTTCATCACCGTTTGTATAGGTCTACCTAAGCCATCTAAATATTGGGTGGCTTGTTTTACATCTTTTACTGGTTTGGTAAGTAAAGCATTGGGGTCTTGTATGGGGGCTACGGCATCCCATGTACGTACAAAGCTTACTTGGGTGCCTTGTGGGTAGGGTGCTTGGGCATAGGCATTGGTAAATGCTATAAGCAAAGTTGCTGTGCTTAACAGTTTACTTAAGTGCTTTATTAATTTGTTACTCATTTAGTGTTAGTTTGAGTTTTCATTGTTTTACTCTTTACTTTTTTGCCTGCCTGTTCGGCAGCTAGGCTTGTCCAAAAAAGAAACAAAAAAAAGACCCCAACAAAGCCTGCCTGCCGGTAGGCAGGGATTACACCGCCTTTGTCGGATACTGCTTTACTCACCTGTTGTACTACTGTAGCTTCGGCATTGGGAATCCTACTCTTAGGTGCAACACTTTGGCTGAATAGATGGCTACTGTTTATTTTACTTTCTTTAATTCTTAATTGTTAATTTTTAATTCCTAATTGGCTAAAACATGCTTTGCATGGCTGCCCCATTCATTTTTGTTTGTGGTGCAAAGTCTCCTGCTAGTTGTCCGTCTGTCCAAATAATATATTTATTTCTTGCTCCTTCTACTTCATCATTTAAATAGCCATTTTTGTCTTTATCGGTAAGCCACTTAAACAATGGGTGTTGTTGTGTGCCCGATGCTTTTTTTACATACAAGCCTTCTGTTATTATTATGGCAGTATTTAACTTAGTTCTGTACCATGTTTGTAACTGTGTTTTAATGGCTGGTGTATAACCAAACTCATACGCTGGTACACCTATTATTTGTACAGTACTGCCTTTAGCTATTCGTAAGGAGTCTATTGAGTTTAACAAAGAATCATTGCTAGCATTTTGTGTTGTGGGCAGCACTATCACAAATATTTTTTTGTTTTGATAGGCTGTTAAGGGTTTGTTTACACCTTCTATGCTCATTACCGAGTGAGTGTATACGCTTTCGGTATATGTACAGATAGGCTTAGCTACATTACTTGGTTGTATATCTGCACTAGAAATGGTAAAGCTGATACAGATAAAAGAGGCGAATATGATTATGATATATTTCATCGTTGTTTTTCTTTATTATTTTATTGTTCTAATGTTATTGATATTGAGTTACAAGTGGTAACATTTACATTGTAAAACATAGCCGATGTGCCTGTTACTAGGGGTTTCCAGCAACCGCCTCTAAAACTAGCATATGGAGGTGATGAGGTTCTGTAAATTTCAACGGTATATATTCCTTCTGGTACACTGCCTAGTGCTTGCAAGCCTGTTGTAGCTGGTACATTAAAGTAATAAGGTGTTCCATCGCCTGGTGTTCCTAAAAATGGTATTGGTGTGTATTTTGCAACATAGCCTGTTGTGCCGTATGTATTAGTGCTGGTTAAATTTACATAAGGAGGTATGGGGCAATTAGTGGTGTTAGTGCCGTTAGATATCCATTGATTAGGTACCACAACACAAGAATTTATATTTTGCTGTTCTATTTCTTCAACACCAGTATTTACACCATAACTATTAACCATACATCTTGTATTGGCTGTGTTTTGCCAAACAGGTTCAAAGCTTACACAATTCATACAATTCTCTGGTTGGCCTGCATAGTTGTAACATAATTTTTTTAGTATGTTATTATCTTGGTCTCTTATTAATTCTAATCTAGCCAAGGCATCATAACTATAATAACTAATTCTATTATTTGCATCGCATTTAGTTGTTACACCTACTAAAGGTTGATAGGTGTAAGTAGTCATTAATGCACCTGCTGGATATACTCTTAGCTCGTCTATATTTCCACCACCACTTATGGTAACATTGTTTACATTATTTACTTGATGTTCGTAATATGTATAGCCATTAATTGTTCTTCCTGTTATTAATGTAGTGCTTCCCGTAACAGATTTTGGCCCTACTCCCCAATAACTAACCGTATAAGTTTTAGAGGCAGTTAATCCGCTTTTACTAATAGCACCTAATGCAATGTTGTAGTACTTTGTTCCTGTAACAACATCTGTTCCATCATCAGATGGTGTTCCTGAAAAACTAAATCCTCCTTGCCCATTCGATTCAAAAGAAGTGGCAGCAATATCTTCTGTTGCTGCATTGGCTACTTCGGCTATGGCAAGATTGGTATTGTAATCCCATACATAAGCCATTTTTACATCGTTAGTTTTTGATTGCTCAATTATGCTGGTGTTATTAAATTTAAAATCTATTTTAGGTTTGTAATAACTACTATTAAAATTGCTTAACAAAACTGTATTCGGTTGCACTTCTGTAGTGTAAATGGTTTTGGGTTGTGTCCAAAAATTACCATTGTTAGAGAATAAACTATAATCTGTTTTTGTTGCAGCTTGTAAATAAGTGCTACTTCCTTTTGTAATGGAAACAATTTTTTCAATGGGTGTTTGATTGTTGAAGCGTTGCATGTTTATCAATGCTCCATTTGCTCCAAATTGACCTGTGGGGTTGTAGCAAGCGTAGGCGTTAATGCCGCTTGCTGATATAGCACTTAATGCAGAACCGTAATTTGATTTGTAATTGGATTCACATGGTAAAGTTTGTAGGTATGTTTTTAAAGGGTTATTGCCTGGGTTTTCTTCATAAGTAGGCATATTGTTTGTAGGTGGGTAAATAAATGCGAAAGCTCCATTATATCTTGCTGCCCTTGCTGCTTGATAGTTTTGTGAGTGCGTAGGTCTGGTTGTTGTTTTAAAATTAAAGTCAATAGTGTTTAATGACTCACAACTTAGTATAGGATAATCTAAGGGGTATTTCATTTGAGTGGTAACTGTCTCACCCTTGCTGTTATTTACTACGATTTTTGTAGGGTTTAAATGTTTTTCTGACTCATATAAATAAGTAGTAGCGCTAGTATTAGGGTTTAGTTGAGAATTATCATATACTTTTTCTAGTTTAGATAACTGCAAACGAGGCTCTGACCATAATGTATATTGTTGCGCTGAATAAAGTTCTGTTCTATTAATAACATCTACATAAAGGCCATTATTTGGATATACAATATCCGCTAAGTATTGATTTCCGCATCCTTCATTAACTATCTTTTTTGTTAAATTGTATTTGTTTAACCCCCAAAAATGAATAGTTTTTGTTCCACTAAAAGGATCACCATATTCATTGGTTACCTCTCTTACTTTTTCTCCATTAGCTTTATAATCTGTTTGTGCAATTAAATTAACTGCAGAAATATCATTACTACCATAATACTCGTAAACAGTTTTACCATTTTCAGCAGCACTAACATTTACCTCTGTTACTTTAGGATAATAGAATTGCTCGTTGTATAATGTATATAAAGAAGAGCTGTACTCTGAGTTATAAGTGGTAATGACCTTTGAATAACAAGCAGCAAATAGTTCGTATGAAGATGATGTATAAAATGAAGGTTGATTAAGCAACTTAGCCCCATTACCATAGCTGTATTCTTTTAACAATTTAGGACTAACATTATTAATGTTATCAAAAGAATTTATTTTTTTAATACGAAGACCAGGTCCAGGATGCCCCATGTAAGGTTCCATGACTGTGTAATTAAAGTTTACATAAGCATTTTGCCAATCCCATTTACAAGTTACAGTATATTTATAATTGCCGGGCTGCAAAGAGATTGGCGGGGTTGTAAGTTGCCAATTTAAGACTTGTTGAAATCCCATAGCTTGACTAACATAAACCTCAATTGGAGTAGGTAGATTCGGATCATCCCATTGATATCCAAGGGGAATCATAGATATTTTAAACACACTCTCTGCTCCAACTGTAGGGCTTTGTTCTGCATTAAATAAATTTCTTCCATAGGTTACATTTATATTTTGCTGTGTGGTAATAGTAAAAAAACCATTACTCGATGTAGAAGGGGCTGGATTTGACGGAAGAGTACTACTAGGATTAATAGTTGTTTTGTTTGCTAATTGTGTAACAGGTATATTGTCTCCATATTGAGGCAATCGTACTATATTGTTTTCATATTCAAAAGTAGAAAAACCTCCTGTAGGATAAGTGATTTTTTGAAGTATCCCACTCTTCATATACTCCACATGTACTTCTCTATCTCCTGTAGGGATGGTTGGAAAATTCTCGGGTATTTCACTGTTAAATAATGTCTGGTTAGTATTAGCACCATTATAATACCCCCATTTATCAATCCCCCTACCTACTTTATAAAATTCCGCTTCTTCATTATTATAAGCAAATACATGCGGAGGCTCTTGTAAAGTTTCTGTTACCGTTTGTCCATTTACTTTTTTGTATTTGTAGCCAGTAGTTTGTACACTATTTAGTTTTAAGTGTTTAAAAGTGGCATTGTTGTCATTTGAAGGGCCAAAATAGCCCTGATTTAAATCAATTTTTTTAATTAACTCATTGTTGGGTTTGTTATAAATTTCAATTGTTTTAATAGAATAGCCAGGATAAATGTTACCCCATATTAAGTCATTTCTAGCAACTGTATTTTTAATAAATTTTACTAACATATTTGAGCTACTAATTGTAGCTATTTGTTTTGCAGAAACCCTAGAGGCTACTGATTGGGTAGTATTGTAGGTGAAACATGGAATATTATAACAACCGTCTCCAGCGTTAGTACTACTTACTGTTTTGGTAAGATTATCGCTTACTGCTCCATGCGGTAACCTATGAATCCAATCTGTATAAGTAAAATTGATAGTTTCATTGGAATGCTCACTTCGAATACTGGTTAAATACCAACTTGATTTATAATCGTCTAATTTTCCCGGATTAGGTTCTCCTCCATTTGCAGGCTTCGTTATTTCCGCTGTACTAAAATCATATATTGCTCCATCAGGTGTATGTATAAAAAAACCTCCGCCATTTTCTGTAATTACCAAATCTTGTTTTGGAAATAAAAAAGCCCGTTGTCCTACTAATATAAATTTTCCACTGTAACCACTAAAACTAAACGTAAAAATATCTGGCTCCATATCAACCCTATTTACTTTTATAAGGTCTAAATACTCTGGACTTTCCATAAAATCAGTTAGATAAGGGATATCGTACCATTTATAGTCTAAAGCGGGTATTTGCTGGTCATCCGTTCTGCTTTTTGGCATTCTTGTAATAACTCCACCTGCTTGTAATGCCCAGCCTAAACCTATTGAACTAGCTTCATCTCCAACTTTATATCCATTATAGTTATAACTTAAGCTAATGGGTAAACTAAGTTTATTGGTCTTAACCTCTGTAATGGGTATAGAAATATTTGCACTACCTGTGTATAGAGTTACGGGAAATACGCCATACTTACCCAACGATGCTGCATCGGGTGATGGTGGTATCATACTGTTATTTAGCTTCGGCTGTTCATTTTGTCCATAACTTTTTACAGCTAGGATTAATAATAAAATACTTACAATTTTTTTCATTCAGTTTTGTTTTTTATTGCTGTATAACTTCTTATTTTAAAATTGATACCCTACTCTAAATACCCATTGCTGGCTAACAGGTGTATGTTGCCTTGCTAACATATCGTATAGCAATTGCAGCTTTGTACCTTTAGTATATTTAGTTTTAAAGTTTATTTTTTTACTTATCCCAATCAATCCGCTACTCTGCCATGCATTAAATTCTTTTAGCTCTTGAATGTTGCTAAAGGCTGCGTTGTGGTTCATTTCATATGCCCCAGTAATAAAGAATTGTTTCTTTAATTTAAAATCAGCAAAGCTTCTAAGTGATACCCCTTGGTGGCTAAATCTTATCTTTTGTAATGTTCCTAAACCAACTTTGTAGCTAAGTCCTATACCCATAATTTTAGATTCAGAAAATTTGTACCCAACATTTAACCCCAAATCTGTAGTGGCTGGTAATAAACTATTGTTTCTACCAAACTGTACATTGGTATTAAATTCTAACCGCTGTTTAAAGGTTTTACTTTTTTCTGGATTTACTTTAAAATCGGCAATCTCATCATTACTGCTACTACCGCCACCCTTTAATACTTTATCTTTTAACTTACTCAACTCTGCTTGGGCTTGTTGCATATTTTGTTTTACTTGCTCTTGCGCATTTGGGCCACCTGCTGCTATTGCATTTTGTATGAGTGTGTTTACACTTGCCCTAGTTTGCAAACCTGCTAGGCTTTGCATATTGGGAGCGGCATAGGGGCTGCCAAATAGTTGAGCTAACATACTATTATCTTGTACAAATCGTTTAAAGGCGGGTATTTTGTTTAGTATGGTTAAGGCTGTTTCTTCGGCTTTCTTTTTATCGGAGAATATCTCTTTGTAGTTTTTTATGGTTTCTATGTAGTAGTAGCTTTCTTTATTTATTTTAGTTAAATACTTGCTGTTGCCAATATGTTTTATCCCTTCATTTATTAGTTGCTTTTTCCGTTCTTTTATAAAGGCTTCTATCGCTTCTTGTTTTTTGGTTTCTTCTTCTAGTTCGTTTAGTTTTTTATTGGCTTTGGTTATAGGCTGTACCAGCTTGCTATCAATGTTTTGTTTTTGCTCTTCTAAGTATTTTAAACTAGTGGTTAATTTGTCTCTATACTCATCGTATTTTACTCGTTGAGTGTTTACTATTTGTTCTCCGCTTTTTAATTGTTGTAATAAACTACTGAAAGTTGTTCTGCCTTCGCCAAATAATCGTTCGGCAGTTTCGGGGCTGGCTTTTTCTAAAAGGTTTTTTATTTTATTTTCCCACTTGGCTAACTTGGTTAAGGTCTTTTCTGTTTTGTTGGTTATGCGGTGTTGGTACTTATCTATTTTAGTATCGATGGCAGTAATATATTTTTGAGAAACTTGTTGTATTTGCTGTAATGCACTATCTGCTTGGGCTACACAAGTGTAACTTGTAAAAATTATTAGGGATAAAATTGAGAGCCGGATAAGACTCATAAGGGTTTTAGTTTTGTTTTATTATTTGGTACATTAAAGATGTAGTCAAATTCAAATGTATACTAAATGTATAAAGTCTTTTTTAAATAATACAAATATCTTTTTGTTAATTTTTTTCTACAATACTGTTATACTTATACGAAATTTGTCGTATGATAATTTTAACCAATCGTTTTAACATTCTGCAAACAAACTAATTCTAAAATGTAAAACCTTGAGGTTTCCCTCAGGTTTTTATGTTTTTTTTCCCTTGGTTATTTAATGGCCAAACCTATTAAAGTATTGCCAAAAAATATTTTCTATTTTTTAACTGCAGCTTTTAAACCATAAGTGTATTGGTTTTAGCCATATCTGTTACAAAGTGTAACTATTTTTTTGAATTACCAATACCACGAAGTGGTAATAGCCACATCTAACATAAAGTTAATAGTGTATAAAACCAATAAATTATATAAACCGCTATTATCCTTAACAGCAAATTATCTCAACAATCAGCGAAATCTGTGGGCAAAAAGCTACATATTTTAGTAAATTTATCCACATTCGCAACTTTTACAAAGAAATAACAAAATAAAATGTATGTTTGTCTAACAAAACAAGAGCACAATAAAAATGACTCAACAAATAAATCCACACAGAATTATTTTAGCCAGAGAAGCAAGGGGTTACACCCAGCAACAGTTAGCCAATAAGGTAAACCTACACAAAGCCAATATTAGCAGATTAGAAAATGGAGACACACTCCTAAGTAATCAAACCCTATCAGCAATTGCCAATGCAACCACTTACCCCACTCAGTTTTTTATACAACAAGGGCAAATTATGCCCGTAAATTTAGCCTACCGTAGAAGATTACATGTAGCTACAAAAATTATTACACCTATCGAAGCACAAATAAATATCATCCGTCAACATACACAATTCATTACAAATGCTACAAATAAGCAAATACCTAGCTTACCAAGCTACGTAGTAAACGAAAAAAATACACCACAAAAAATAGCAATAGCCCTACGTAAAAAATGGAATATTACCGAGCCTGTAATAAATAATTTAAGTAAAACTATAGAGCAGCAAGGCATCATAATAAACACCTTTAATTTCAATACGCAAAGAGTAGATAGTAGAAGTATACTAACAGAGGATAATTATCCTATCCTATTTTTAAACAGTACATTATTAGGTGATAGGCAACGCTTTTCTTTAGCATACGAACTTGGGCATTTAATTATGCACACCTTTACACCAGTACAACATGATATCGACATTTGTCACCAGGCAAATTTATTTGCAGCAGAGTTTTTAATGCCAACAAAAGAAATAGAAAAAGATTTTAAACAAACAATCACTCTCTCACTTTTAGGCGAGCTAAAACGCAAATGGAAAGTAAGCATGATAGCATTGCTATATAGGGCAGATGATCTAGGTTTTCTTACCCCCAATCAAAAAAGATATTTGGTACAACAATTCAATCAACAAAAAATCCGCCGAAGAGAACCAGTAGAATTAGACGTTCCAGCCGAAAAGTCAACACTAATGAGGCAGCTATTAATAAATTATACCACAAAATATAAATTAACAGCAGCACAAATGGCCGCCATACTTGGTATCGAAATAACAGATTATATCGAATACTATGGATAAATTTTTAAAAAAAGAAGAACAGCTAAAAATAAGAACCAACATGAGTACAAAAAATTATACAATTGATGTAAAGCCATACAGCCTTACCGAGTTGTCAAACATCTATGGTGTTACTATCCGCACTATGAAAAATTGGATACAACCACATAACGAAACAGTAGGTATAAAAATTGGCAGGCTTTACACAGCACTCCAAGTAAAAATAATTTTCGAAAAACTTGGCCTCCCTAGCAAAATAGAAGAATACTAAAATCAAATAAATCGTAGCATTCGTTGCAAAAAATCAGTGTAGTCTAATTTTAAAAGTATCAGTGTCATTTGCGTTATTAGCTGGTAAATAAAACTACGTAGTAGTTCTTTACTATTTTAATTTTGGGTGTCTCTATCATAAAAACTACATAGAAGTTTCAATCTGTGTTATACAAATTATACATTAAAAATATATCACTATGCATAAAATATTAATACCAATTAATTAAAATTAGATGTTACCTTCCACAACATGACTAAAGCCTGTTTTTTAACAAATAGCTATTTATTAGAAAACATTGCTATCAAGTATAAAACCGGAATTTGTCATACTGAACGCAGTGAAGTATCTCTTTTTTGTACACTCAATTTGCTTTGTACTCTTTCAATAACATGAATTAATCGGTAATAGTTACTTTCAATGTCTAATTGGTATTGATCCAATCATTCCCTAAAATCTGTCTTTCAAAATAAGTAATCTAGCTAATTCATCTGTTCGCCTAGTACATGGCTCTCAAGCCTATAACTTTTCTAATTTTTTTTCAATATAACACACTTTATAAAAAGAACTACCTCCCAGTATAGCACAAGTATGGCACAAGCATAGTGAGTGTATGAGTAGAGTATCAAATTCAACATTATGTTAACTATTCAAACCGTTAAAAACTTGCACAAACATTCATAAACATACAAGTACTTTAAATTACTTCAAACTTCTTGTAATAACCATTCCAAACAAGAAAGTACCCCTACCGCCCCATCGTATGTTTGCATTGTACATAACAACACAGCATACTTAACTTCTAAACAATCTAAACTAAAAACAAATGACACAACAGGCAGTAAAGACAGAATCAACAGCACCAGTATTACAAATTCAAAAAGGGGCAAATGAATACAAGCAACAACTACTAACATTAACAAATACTGCTTGGCAAATTGCCTACACCGCATTATGGAACACATTAGAATTTTCTGCACAAGAAAAAAAAGTAGTAAAAGAATTTATCATAAATTTCCTACATCAATCAAGCAAGCACAAAAAAGCATATAACGATTTTGTACAACGAGTTTTATTAGCAAGGCAATATGTAAATACACATCCTGGCACATACATACCATTGCCATCACAATGGTTTAGCACACAAAATAAAAATGGTTTCATTGGTACACAAAAATGGCTCAATACAGTTCAAATGTATAGAGCATCATTACCAAACTATAAACAATCACTAAAAGCATTTGCACAAGCAATTGAAGAAACTACACACTCAAATAGCCCTGCCGATTTTCATTACTGGCGTAATTATTTCATAGAACAAAATAGCCAGACACTATTAAACTTGTTCTTAAGTACTGTAGCAAACATAAACTTTAGCGCTACTAACTAAAATCTTTAGAAAATCTCTGAAAGCACATTAAAAAATCAGCTTTTTATTAAACAAGCTATTTCTTTTGGCTCTTTGATAAGCTATAGCAAAAAAACGTAAAATAATTGCTATTGATTAAACAGATTTAGAACTAATAGTAATGAACAAATGCCGAGGCTATGCCTAGGTTCGTGGCTCACGAAGCTTATATTATCATACAAAAATTTCATAACTACGCCAAGGTTCGTGGCTCACGAACCTTTTATAATCAAACAACCATTTTTCATAACAACAAAAACAAAACAACATGGCAAAACAAAGAGGCATAATCAAACTACAAGGTACAATCGGCGACATCACCTTCGTAAAAACAAAAGACGGTTACATCGCCAAAGAAAAAACTCAAATTAATGCAAGCCGTATGGCAACAGATAGTGCATTCCAACGTACCAGAGAAAACGCAGCAGAATTTGGCAGAGCAGGTAAGGCAGGTAAAGTTTTACGTCAAGCCATTCGCCCATTATTACAAAACGCCAAAGACAGCAGAGTTACAAGCCGTCTTACAAAAATTATGATGAAAGTAATAAAAGCAGATGCCACAAGCGAAAGGGGTTTACGTAATGTAGTAGATGGCGAAGCACAGTTATTACAAGGCTTCGAATTTAATAGTAACGCCTCTATTAGCTCAACATTATATACCCAATTTACAACTACAATAAACCGTATAACAGGTCAGTTAGAAGTAAACATACCATCATTTACTCCAAAAAGCGATATTCTAATTCCAGATGGTGCTACGCATTACAAAGTTGTGTCCGCAGCAGCAGAGATAAATTTTGAAGCTGGAACATTTGTAGCACAAAGTTCAGATAGTGCTATTTTACCTTGGGATGCAAACACAGCTCCTGCACTAACGTTAACTAATAACGTTACACCAAACAGTATTCATCCATTGTTTTTAGTAGTAGGCATACAGTTTTTTCAACAAGTAAATAACATTAACTACTCCCTAAAAAATGGAGCATTTAATGCTTTAAGCGTAGCAAAAGTTAGCGGATCGTAATGTACTACAAAATCTTGGAATGTATTATAATGTAACCTCCTAAAATCCCCCCTCTCCTTGGTGGTACACTCCGATGCTTTCGGAGGAGAAGGGTTGGGGTGAGGTTTTCTACACCTTGTTCGTGGCTTCAAAATACGAAACCAAAACAATTATACCGAGTTAATCAATCAACTTATATAGCTCAGATGTACTTATACATTAAAGGTATCGGTGTATCTGAGCATATAACTAAAACGTACAAATATGTTACAAAATGTAATCAAACTATTGCAAAATAAAGGGTATAAAATATTCAGTAAACCATTTGAATTAAATATTATAGGTATTCGCAATAATAAAATAATAGCAAATTCATTTAATGATACCATCAATATTTTTTATACCGATGATAAAGGTGTAATACAATTTCATTCATTCAACGCAACTACAAACCCTGGCAGTTTTTGGTTGCAACACCCTATAAATAAAAATGGTACAGCAATTTTAAAGCCTAATCAATATACAAACACATATGCAGTTGGTTTACACCGAAATAAATACCAAGCCTTAATTCAACAAAAACCTGTTACAGTGTATAGAGATAATGATAAAAATATAGCAATCACCTTAAGCAAAGAAGAAAAAGGTTTATTCGGTATTAACATACACCATGCAGCAGCTATTGGCACTACAAAAACTGTAGATAAATATTCAGCTGGCTGCCAAGTATTTGCAAACATTACCGACTTTAATTTAATGATGCAATTAGCAAAAAAACACAAAACACTTTACGGTAACAATTTTACGTACACTTTACTACAAGCATAATAGTTTGTAATAATTAAAATCAAAGCAATGAATACAACTGAAAATAAAAGCTGCTTAAAACAGCTATTTAAAGATAAAAACAATTGCTACAGTTTACGAGAATTAGCAACAGGATTGCTTGTACTCGCAATAATAGCTAGTTGGATAGCCAAACAATTCTTCAACAAAGATATACCGGAGTTTATGTTCTATTCCTTTGCAAGTTTAATAGGTGCAGGTTGCTTTGGTTACTCTGTAGAGAAAACAACAAAATTAAATAACAACGAATAAAAAAATTATGAGCATACAAAAAAATATAGTCCTAGTACTAATGGGGGTAATAATTGGAATATTGCTTTGCCAATTATTTCATTCAACTACTAAAGTAATAACACCAAATGTATCAAATACAAATAACCAAATAGCAAAGGTAATTCAACAAACAGAATTGCTCTACACACAAAAAGAAGAGGTACTAGCAACTAACAATAATAAATTAAATGCAAATTTAAAGAGCAATAATAAACAATTAGTGCAACTCCAAAAACGAAACATTCAGTTGCAAACACAAGTTGCAAATATTATTAGCAATAAACAAACAGATACTTCGCTATTGCTACAAACTTGCGATAGTTTACAACAAAAAGTAAAGCAATTAATACTAGTAGATAATCAAAAAGATAGTATCTATAACGAAGTTATGAATGACCTTACAGAACTTAGTAGTAAAAAAGATTCACTAATCATTTTACAAAAAGAACAAGCTGCTTTCCTAAAAAATAAAGCTCAGCAATGTTTAGAAAACAACAACGCACTAAATAGTCAGCTTTTAACATTTCAAAAAGAAAATAAAAAGCAATCAAAAAGGAGGCTCGTTAAAATAGGAGCTGGTTTTATTACAGCTATATTTTTAGTAAGTAAAGTATTAAAATAAATAATCTAAAACCCTATAAGGCTCAAAAACCTTATAGGGTTAATTTATTATCAATGTAATCTACAAGCAAAATCAAAGAAACTTACACCCATTAGTTATAAGCAAATAAGAAACCTTTAAGCAAATCATCAAATAATCACTCCTTCTCTACAACCCCACTACTGTTCTCCGATTTTGTAACCGAGGCGCCACCTTTATATTTTATAGAGCCGCTACTACTTGCTTTTCCATCAAGCTTAACACTTGCATGCACAAACATAGTACCACTACTACTTGCATTAGCTATGGTATTTTCACTTAACAAACCTTGTGCACTAATATCGGCAGAGCTAGATACTTCTGCTTTAAAATTTTGAGTTTTGCCTTTTAAGTTAATGTTTGCACTACTATTTGCATCAGCATCTATCTGCGGAGCATCAACAATAGCCTCAATTTCAGCAGAGCTAGAGGCATCAAATTCAATTTTTTGGGTATTAACCAGTGTCCCATCCACAGTTATTGTAGCACTGCTACTTGCCTTCAATTTTTCCAATGTAGGTACAGTTACGTGTACGGTAACAGTAGCATTCCGTAAGCTAGTATTATCGGCATACCGAATTTTTAACGTACCCCCTACTACTTCCGTTTTTACATAGTTTACTACGTTATCGTCAGCTTCTACGGTAACTTCGTAATTGTTACCAATTTTTACCTCAACATCAATACTACTAGAGGTACTTAACCCTTTAAAATTACCCACCGTTCTTTTTTGAGTAATAATTTTTCCGCTCCCCCTTATGGAAGGGCGACAACTGAATAGAAGGGTACTACTCAGTGCAATAAATAATAATTTTTTCATGTTTTATACTTTTTGTAAAAATAGAAAATAGTAATCCCAAATCCAAGCCGCTTAAACATAAATCTATTTATCTTCGTGCCTTATATGACAGATAAAATTTTAATACTCGATTTTGGCTCTCAATATACCCAGCTTATAGCTAGGGCTGTAAGAGAAGCTAGTGTTTACTGCGAAATAATACCGTATAACAAGCCTATCGTATTTGACGAAACCCTTAAAGGAATCATACTTTCGGGGTCGCCTTTTTCTGTTAATGAAGTAAACGCCCCTACCGTTGATGTAAAAAGCATGGTGGAAAAGCTCCCCGTTTTAGGTGTTTGCTATGGTGCACAACTTACCGCAAAGGTATTTGGTGGAAGGGTAGATAAAAGCGAAAAAAGAGAATATGGAAGAGCATCCTTAAAAATAGAAAATCATGAGGGAGATGCTTTATTTAAAAATGTTTCAACAACATCTCAAGTATGGATGAGCCATAGCGATACCATAAAAGAATTACCGCAAGGTTTTGAGTTACTTGGCACTACAGAAAGTATACCAGTTGCAGCGTTTAAATCAAACACCCCTAAACCCTTATATGGTTTACAATTTCACCCCGAGGTTTACCACTCTACCGAAGGCAAAACAATACTTAAAAATTTTTTAGTAGATGTGTGTGGATGTAACCAAAGCTGGACGCCTGCTCATTTTGTAACCGAAACTATTGAGGCTTTAAAACAAAAAATTGGCAACCGAAAAGTAATCATGGCTTTAAGTGGTGGGGTAGATAGTACAGTTGCCGCCACCTTAATTCATAAAGCAATTGGAAACAATTTATACGGTGTATTTGTAGATAATGGGGTATTACGCAAAAACGAATTTGAGCAAGTTATTGAAACATACAAAACTCTTGGATTAAATGTAAAGGGGGTTGATGCTGCAGCTTATTTTTATAACAAGCTAAAAGACAAAAGCGACCCTGAAGAAAAACGTAAAATTATTGGCGCAAGTTTTATAGATATTTTTGATCAAGAGGCTAAAAAAATAGAAGGTGTAGAATTGTTGGGACAAGGCACCATTTATCCTGATGTTATTGAAAGTGCTGCGGTGCATGGCCCTTCGGTTACTATAAAATCGCACCACAATGTTGGCGGATTACCCGATACCATGAAATTAGAATTAGTAGAACCACTTCGTTCTCTTTTTAAAGATGAAGTACGTAAAGTAGGTTTGGAGTTAGGTATCCCATCAGATTTAATTTTTAGGCACCCTTTCCCTGGCCCAGGGCTTGCTATTCGAATTTTGGGAGATATTACGCAAGAGAAGGTACGATTATTGCAAGAGGCAGATGCTATATATACGAATGCACTTAAAAAGTTTGATTTATATACAACAGTTTGGCAAGCTGGTACTATCTTATTACCCGTAAAAAGTGTGGGGGTAATGGGAGATGAACGTACGTATGAATTTACAGTTGCATTACGGGCTGTTACAAGTATTGATGGTATGACGGCAGATTGGGCTCATCTTCCGTACGAATTTTTAGCCTATGTAAGCAACGAAATTATTAATAATGTAAGAGGTATAAATAGAGTGGTTTACGACATTAGTAGCAAGCCTCCTGCAACAATTGAGTGGGAATAAGTAAGAGGCAGATAATTTTAACTAATATTAGAATACTTAATTAACCCTTAAGCGGTATAAAAATAAAATGAAACAAGTAAAATTAATCGTACTTATTGTTTTTGTAGCAAATAACTTATTTGCTCAAACAGAACCAATACCAACCTATAAAGTAGGCATTTTTGCACCCCTTTATTTAGATTCAATTTTTACGAATGGCGTACTAAAAAATAAAGAGAGCATCCCGAAATTTGTACAGCCCTCATTAGAGTTTGTACAAGGTGTACAAATAGCTATAGATTCGTTAAAAATAAAAACGGCTAATATAGAAGTCTATATTTACGATTCTAAATCGTATACAAAAAGCATTTATACGTTGGTAAACACAAAAAAACTTGATAGTTTAAATTTAATCATTGGCCATAGTAGAGATTTAGATTTTAAACAACTATCCGATTTTGCTTTAGCAAAAAATATTCCCTTTATTTCTATAACCTACCCTAACGATGGAGGAATTACTAGCAACCCCTTTACAGTTATAATGAACAGTACATTAAAGGCACACTGCGAAAGTATTTATAGTTACCTGCTTCAAAATAGCCCAACCGATAAACTTTTTTTACTTCGTAAAAAAGGACAACAAGAAGATAAAATTGCTGCATATTTTAAAGCTATTAATGAGCAAGAAGGTAAACCCTTACTACCTATTCAAACGATAACTATTGATAGTGGTTTTAATTCGGATGTGTTAGCAAAAAGTTTAGATAGCAATAGAAAAACAGTAATCATAGGAGCAAGTTTAGATGAAGCCTTTGGAAAAAATGTAGCATATGCTTGTAACGATTTATTTCCATCTTATCCAATTACTTTAATTGGAATGCCCAATTGGGATGGCTTTTCATCGCTACGTAAAAAAGATGCTTTTGCAGAATTTCCAATTTATTTTACCACCCCCTATTTTAATACTAAATTAGATGAGCATAGTAAACAATTAATCTCGGCTTATTCAAAAAAATACACGACAAAGCCTAGCGATATGGCATTCAAAGGTTTTGAAGCCGCTAAATATTTTATTACCCTATTAGTAGCTCATCCAAATGATTATATGAGTAACCTTAATAACAAAGACGCTAAAGTTTTTTGCGCCTATAATTTTAAGCCAGTTTTTCTATCTAAAAAAAATACCACACCAGATTATTTTGAAAACAAACATTTGTATTTTATTAAACTTCTAAATGGTTCAATTTCTAAAGCATGGTAATAAAATGAATGTTTAAAATTGTGGTATAGCGTTTTGTTTCAATTGGTACATAATCAATTTTTAATAATTTAGTAACTGTAGTTTAAAATTGAGGGCATTTGCACCCAAAGCCTATTATAACCTACACAATTTTATAGTTATGTAAATAGACATATTTTGCTATTTACATTAATGCACAAATTGAACGTAAAAAGCAACACAATTGCCCCCATATTTCAACGATAAAAAATGAAAAATTTAAGGCCTATACATCCTGACTTTCAATTTTTTTTAGACTTTAAAGACAAGAAACTAATAGATCTATTTAATGATCTAAGAGGTTTTATACTTGAACTATATCCTACCAGTAACGAATTGCTTTATCATACGCATGCGTTAACAACAGTGTTTTCAATTTCAGACAAATTATCTGATGCGTTTTGTATGCTACCAATATATACCAATCATATAAATTTAGGATTTAATAAAGGCACGTTGTTGCATGACCCTTACAAATTATTGACAGGCACAGGTACTTTAATAAGGCATATACCAATTGACACAGCCAAGGATTACCGAAACAAAAACGTTAAAGATTTAATTAAATCAGCTGTTGAATTTGCACAAAAAGATATCAACAAACCTTCCAACTTAAGCGGTATTACTATTTCAAAAATAAGGAAGAAATAACCTTTCATATTTCTATTGCGAAGCTATTTTATATAAACAATTTAGATTCTTACTCAATGGCATTAGCTTTAACTAACCTACTATTTTTTTCAACTCATACTACAACATAGTTGTAGTAGGTAATTCTATCTTTTTAAGCACCTTTTTACTAATAGTACACTCCCAAAAACAACAAACCCCATCTAAATAAGATGGGGTTTGTATTTTATAAAGAAGAAAAGTTAGGTATTAAAGAACAAGAGCTCTTCCTACAGCTAATCTTTCACCATTAACATCAATAACCTCAACCCAGTAAATTCCTTTACCATGTTGGCGTAAATCAACATCCATTCTTTGGTAAGGTGCATTGTTAGGATATTGGTTAGCCGATATCCTTGAACCTTTAGAATCATAAATGTTTAATCCATGAGGTGCTCTAGTATTTAAAGAAGCATAATACCTAACTTGGAAAACTCCTCCATTAGGATTAGGATATATAAATACTTTACCAGAAGCTGAATCAGAGATTGTAACCGTATTAGATGATGCTATACAACCATTAACGTCGTTAACAGTTAATACATAATCACCCATACCATCTACATCTACACTTATTGTTGAAGCAGTACTTCCAGCCACAACAGCACCATTTCTTCTCCAAGTATACGTTGCAGCCGCAGGAGAAGATGTAGAACTAATCGTAGTTCTTAATCCTGGGAACAATTTAGTATAAGGATTTGCAGAAATTATTACCGTTGGTAATGGGTTAACTGTTAAACGTACATTAATACTAAACGCAGCAGCACAAGGTGCTGCACCAGCAACTGAATCTCTAAACAAATAGCCATTCATACTTACCGGAGGAGCTGTGATAGTTAACGTTTGAGTTTTAACTCCACTATACACACCGCCGTTAGCTAATGTAGTCCAAGTGTTACCAGCATTGGTACTTTGTTGCCAGTTGTGTGTAGGACTTGTACCAGCAGCAACCGCCGTAAAGGTTGCAACTTTATCTGTACATACCGTAGCATTAACAGGTTGTGTAGCAATTGATACCGGTTGGTTAACCGTTACTACAACTGTTCTTGCAGGTGAAGTACAGAAAGAGGTAGGAGTTAAATTAATGCTCCAACCACCAGCTACAGAACCTTGATCACCTCCAATATCATCAAAAATGAACAATTTCCAATCACCATTAACATTAGCTGTATTACCAAATAATGCAAGGGTAGGTGTTGCTTGAGTAATAGCTCCCGGACCAGGTGCAGGCCAATTATCTGATGCACCATTATTTGTTGGACTATATGTACCACTTAGGTTTACCGCCGCAGGATTCATTGCAGGGGCACCATCTCTAAATGTATAATTAGTACCGGCAGGAATAACAGCCGTACCGCCAACATCCGACATTAATACCACATTTTGACCTGTTGGAGATTGTAATAAGATATCTATATCATTACCCCATGTGTGGGTAATACCATTTAATCTAACACTTTGAACAGATACGCCTGTTGTAGCGTAATTAGCTGCAGTAATAACTGAAGGGTAAGGACTAGCATTACCAGCTGCATTAATTATAATTGTTGATGCATTTGTAGGATCAGGTAAAGGAGCACTGTTTACCGTTACTTGATAGTTATTAGCACCAATGGTTGTTGGTCTAGCCCAAACAGAATCTACTTGAGTTCCTGCAACATAAGGTATTGTAGCAGCTGCATCGCTAAATAAACCAGCTATAGGGCTCCAAGTTGAAGCAGAAGTAGCTACACCAACTACATAAGTAATCTCTAAATCCCACTTCGTTAAACTACCTACATCAGGTGCACCAGCATCATAAGCAGCTAACGTCCAGTTGCCATTTGCAGCACCTGCACCTAACGTACCAAAATATGTTGCCCAGCTTGTTGTTGTTGGATCAAACCCAACAGGACCACCGGATAAATTAAAGCCAAATGCAGTAAATGTTACCCCAGCTCTATCTGCTTGCCATGTTCCAGTAAATGGAGCGGCACCAGTAGCAATTGAAGTAGTACCTGCAGAGCTAAACTTAGTATTTAAATAATTAGCTCCAGCATTATTTGCAAAACCACCGATAGCATCTAAATTAATTACTGCTCCACTTGGAGATCTTAATACAGCAACTATATCATTAGCATAAGCGTGTGTTGCATTTAATGTTGCAGCAATACCAGTAATTACTGCGTTCGCCGGTATACCAGCAACAGCAATTACATTAGTAGCAGCAGTTGCAGGTCTTGTAGGGAAATTACCCTCAGGAATTGCAACGTTTATTGTACCAGATGTAAAGTTAGCAACACTTGTAGTTGAAGATGAACTCCTCAATAATACAGCAGGATTACCTAAGCACATAGCAACAGGGTTAGGTGTTACATTAGGTGCAGGAGGTGTATAATTAACAATAACGCTATTAGAATTTACACAACCCGTACTAGTGTTAGTACCTGTAACTGTATACGTAGTATAAGCAGTTGGAGCAGCATAAACAGTAGCTAAATTTTGCCCTGTGTATGGTATAGTTGCAGTTGCATTTGTATATAAACCTGCTGTTGGAGACCATACATAACTTAATGCTGCGCCTGTACCAACACCCGGTGTTGTATAATCAACCGTAATAGACCATGAAGTTAACGTACCAAGGTCAATTGCTCCGCCATCATAAATGGCTAACGTATATACACCATTTGCACTTGCAGCAGGTAGGTTTGCAATTAATGCGGCATAACTAGCTCTATTCACAACAAAACCAGTAGGTGCAGCAGGTCCATTTGGAGTAGCAGCAACCTGACCATCTGCTCTAAATAAACCAGTCCATGGATTAACACCAGCACTTAATGCAGTTACACCTGCAGAACCAATTGTTGTATTGGTAAAGCCGGTAGTTGTGCCACCAAATGTACCCGATAAATAATAATCTAAATTCAACACATCATTATTAGGAGCTCTTAAAGCCATAACTAAATCACCCGTAAATGTATGTGGAATAGTAAAGTTAACTCTTACTCCTGTAATAGTTGCATTTGCAGGAATACCAGCTACCGTTAGGTTAGTAGATACACCAGCTTGATTATTATCAGGAATAGCTATACTTATTGGACCAGAGTTAGTAGTTACACTTCCTGGAACTGGGGGAGCAGCAGAACCTACCGTTAAAGCAACACCGTTAATACCGGCAACACCGCCACAAACAGGGCCAACTGGTGTAATAGGTAAAACAGGAAGATTATTAACGGTTAATGTAGCAGGGTTTGATGTAAACGCAGGGTTACAAATACCGGTAACAATACAACGGTATCTGTTTCCACTCATAATAGCTGCTACAGGGTTAATGGTTAACGTAGGAGATGTAGCACCGCTATAAGGAGCTCCATTAGCTAGGTTATTCCAAGCACCTACACCAAGAACTTGCTCTTGCCATTGGTACGTTAATGGACCAGTACCAGTAGCTGTTACACTAAAGCTTGCACTTGTTCTATCGCAATTTGTTACACTTATAGGTTGAGCAGTTACTGCTGGTGGTTGATTTACAACAACTCTGTAATTAGCAGAAGTGTTACAACCATTTGGTGCAGTACCAACAACAGTATATAAAGTAGTCATCATTGGTGAAGCTGCAACAGGGTTGCTAGTAGGGTTACTTAAACCAGTTGCTGGAGTCCAAAGGAACGTCCAACCAATAGGTACAGTAGCACCAGCACCATATTGACCTACTATATTAATATGTGGACGAAATTGTGGAATTCCTACAGCAACTGTTGTAGTAGGTGTATTAATACCGCAAGCAGTTGCGTTAATAAATGAAGGTGTAGTTTCTGCTAAAGCATTAAATCCTAAGAAAAATTGATTTCCTATAATTTGCCCATTAGGGGTAAATACTTCTACAACTACTGTTGCATTGCTTGGAACCGGTACAGGAAGAGTAAACACTGCATCATACGTAGCTAAAGCAATATCTGCTACGTTGTATGTTTGAGATGCAACTTGTGTACGAGTACCACCTGGGAAGGCAGCCCCTGTTTGAGTATATAAACGAACAGTAATGGGTTGAGTTGTACCTACACCAGCCGCATTAGCCAATTGTACTCCAAGTTGTATGCTATTTATAGAAAAAGTTGGAGTAGGTATACCAAGTGGAGCTAAATCATATACTCTCCAATAACTATTATCCGTATGTGTTCTAGGGTTTCCACCTGCACAACCTATTAGGCTATTGGCAATCATTGTAAGCCCAGTAGTTTGAGTTAAAGTAAGTGGAGTAACAGGTATACCGTTAGATACCGTCATTAAAACACCATCGCCCAAACATACCGCAGTACTTGGTAATGCTGTAACGTTAATTGGTTGTACAGGAGTAAGTGAAACAACAATAGTAGGTGTACCACTATTACCAGTACCAATACAAGTTGGAGAAGTAGAAACAGACGTTAATGTATATTGTGTAGTAACAGCAGGGGTTACAGGAATGTACTCGCCGCTATTATAATTAGTCACTGTTATTGGTGTTGTAGGAGGAACAGTGTTTATAACCACTGTGAAAGGGCCTATGCCACCCGTAATATCAACTTTTAAATTAGCTGTACTACCAGTACACGTTGTAGGGGTAGTTATGCCAGAAGTTGTATATACCGCATCATCTATTGCAATAAAATCAGAATTTGCTCCTGCAGGTCCGCCATTCTCAACAAAATATCTAAACGCTAATCTACCAGAAATACCTGCTGGTGGTAAACCAGAAAGTGTAGAGGTAAATTGGGTCCAAGCTGTTGGATAACCACTTGTAGTATAGGTAGGATTAATATCTTGTAATACGGTAGTAAAATCTCCTACACTTGTAGCAGTGGCACCAACGTTAACGCTAGCACCATTTGTACTCATTCTTACTTGTAACCTATCTGGGAACGCAGCAGGGCTAACTGTTCTTGTCCAAAATCTAAATATATCTCCATTTCTTAACGTAACATTTGGAGAAAACATCCAGTTACTAATAGTACCTACACCTGTGGTGTTATTAAAATTAGCCGAAGCCTTACCTGCTCCACTATTTGGAGCAAATACTGTTGCATTAGTTTGAGCCCAACCTGTAACTCCTAAAGGACTACTTAAATTTTGAACTGGCCAACCTGCAGCAGGAATAGTACCATTAAAACCTTCGTTAAATACTGTTATTGGTGCACCTGGTAAAAGCACTTGGCTTAATACAGAAGCTGTTGGAGCATTACAAGGAGGAGGAGGTGTACAAGTAAGCCCTGTTACCGTCATAGTATAAGAAGGACACTGAGTATTAGGTTGTGCACCATTAATTACAAATATCACCGTTGCATTTACAGCAAGGTTAAAAGAAAAGTTAACTGCCGGACCAGGGGATATTGAACTAGACCCACCATCTGCTATACGATTAGTACAAACATTTGTAGGAACAAAACTACCTAAATATGCCGTAACAAAAACATCGCCACCACCAGCGTTAGCAATATAATTTACAGTTACACATTGAGGTAAACCAGTTAAGTTTTGCATACGAATGGTATCATATAAATAACCCGTGGTTCCAAAGGGTGCACCACAAGCTCCTGGAGCGGCACAAGTTGAAGAAACACCACTTCTGAATGGGCGAGGGCCAGCTAAAACAGGATCACCTGTAACTAAACCGCCATTGAATGTACATACATCTTCTACAAAATTACTTGTAGGAGTAGCACTTGCATTAATACCAATACCGTTGGTAAAGCTATTACCTGAAAGATTGTTGTTCTTAACTGGTTTTTTAAAAACTAACTCAGTGGCTCCATTTTTTTGAGCTATCCGATTTTTTTCGAAAGCCTCATTTATAGAGGGTACATCCGTTGCACCAAAATTTTGAACCACAGATTGATTAAATTTTCCTTGTGGTGGCGCTACTGCAGCACCTTTTTGCTGTGCAAACGACACCGAAAAGAAAATGTTTAAAATGATCACCATGGGCACCATTTTAAACAAAAAACCTTTAAGCTTGTTTAAGGTAGTTGTTTCTTGCATAATTTGAAAGTTTTAGTTTGTACAAAATGTTTTTAATGTGAATTATTTCCACAAAAAACCATTCTAGCAATAAAGGTAATAATTTTAACTTAATATTAAGTTAATTATTAAAAAAAAAATAGTTGTCTTGTTTTTAAGTGTAAAACATTGGTTTTAGCTTGTTTTATATGGTTATTTTTTCAATTTGATTAAATTAAAAATGTACTATTATCTTTGAATTAAATTGTTACAGAAGATAAAGTGTTGAAAAACGAAGGCATGCTAAATAAAATAACCACCTTTTTTAAAGAAACTAAAATAGTGAAAGGGTTTGTCTATTTCATTATAGGTATGGTCTCCTATCCAGGTTTAGTTATGTTTAATAAACTAAAAATAAGTGGAATGGAAAATCTTCAAAATTTACCGAAACGTAATGTACTTTTTGTAAGCAACCATCAAACATACTTTGCAGATGTAATAACGTTTATTCATATTTTTTGTGCTGTAAGTTGGCGCAAAAAAAACAAGTTAGGCGTTCCTTATTATTTGTTATGGCCTTTTACCAAAGTAAAGTATGTAGCTGCAGAAGAAACCATGAAAAGCAATTGGCTTAGTAAATTATTTTCGTTAGGGGGCGCCATAGCCGTAAAGCGTACATGGAGAAACGAGGGGAAAGAAGTAAGAAGAGGATTAGACCCATCAGATACAAGAAATATTAATACTGCGTTAGAAAAAAACTGGGTTATAACTTTTCCGCAAGGCACAACAAAACCTTTTGCACCTGGCAGAAAAGGTACTGCTTTTATAATAAAAAATAATAGGCCCATTGTAATACCAGTGGTAATTAGCGGCTTTTGGAGAGCCTTTAATAAAAAAGGATTAAAATTTAAAAAGAAGGGATCGTTACTATCTGTTACTTTTAAAGAGCCAATGCAAATTGATTACAACGATACCAACGAAGCTATACTAGAAAAAGTAATGGATGCTATAGAACAAAGCAAAAAATTTATGCTTAAAGGAAAACACCACTTAATGACCGTATTAGATAAATAAGCTATTCTGTAACAAATAATGCTTTTAATTCCGAAGCATCTTGTGGTTTCATTTTACCACCCAAAATCAATCTAATTTGTCTTCTTCTTAAAGCACCTTCGTATAGCTTTTTTTCTCTTTCGGTTTCGGCAATTACAGGAGGTACGGGCCTTGGCTTACGGTTAGGATCAAGTGCTACAAATGTAAAATAAGCTTCGTTGCTTTCGTATTTATATTGACTTAAATTATCTTCTCCCCAAACCTTTATATAAATTTCCATACTGGTGGTAAATGCTCTAGAAATTTGTGCTTCAATATGGACTACATTACCTAATTTAATAGGGTTTTTAAACGATAAATTATCTACCGAAGCTGTCATGCTTGGTGCATTACAATGCTTACCTGCAGAAATGCCTGCAGCAATATCCATCCAATACATTAATCTACCTCCCATTAAATTGCCAAAAACATTGGTATCGTTGGGTAAAACCAATTCGGTCATTATGGTAATGCTCTCTTTTGCTTTCTTCGATTCTAATTCCATTGGTGTATTTTTTTACAAAGATAACTTTATTTATTAGGGGGTAAAAAAGGGATTTTTTAGAGCCTATGGTTTTTGTTCCCAGAGGTGTAAATAAAATAAAAAAATAACTACAGAAAAGCAACTATTACTGTTGGTTTTAGGCTACATAAAAGCATGTTTGTTTTAAATGACAACAGCCATTAGGCATAGTAGTTAGCTAAATGATTTTATAATCCTTGAACCATCAACCAATAAAAATTAATATTTTTTTGGTTAATCGTTTAGCATTGTCGAATTTCGGCAATCGAATTGCATTATATGAATCAAACAAATCAACCTATTTCTTTTGAAAATACTGAAATAGCTTTTGCGCCTAAATCCAATGCCGATTTAAAAAAAGCTCACTTTCTTTTTAGTAGCATGGGTAAACCATGGCTTGTAAATTTTGGATTAAAATTTATGCCCTTTGCCATTAAATGGCATTTACCTTTTACCAAAACAATTATACAACATACCATTTTTCAGCAATTTGTTGGGGGCGAAACATTAGAGGAAACTGCTAGTGTTGCACAAAAATTAGGAAAACATAAGGTAGAGGTAATTTTAGATTACGGGGTAGAAGGTGGCGATGATGGTGAAAAAGAATTTAACTACTCCGCAAACGAATTTAATAATGTAATTACTTATGCTGCTACCCAACCTAATATTCCTTTTATGAGTATTAAGGTTACAGGTTTTGCAAGGTTTAGCCTGTTAGAAAAAATAGATGCTGAGATGCACAAAGCAGAAGGCTCTTTAATGAAACGATATTTATTTGTAACCCACAATTTAAGTATAGCCGATAAAATTGAATGGCAAAATGTACGTAATAGATTATTACAGATTTGCGAAAATGCCGCCCAAAAAAATATTGGTGTATTGGTAGATGCAGAGGAAACTTGGATACAAGAGCCCGTAGATGCATTGACTATTTTAATGATGGATGTTTTTAATAAAAATAAAGCCACCGTATTTAATACCATACAACTTTACAGACACGACAGGTTAGCTTTTTTAAAAGAGTGTTATAATGCCACCCTTGAAAGAGGTTTTATTTTAGGGGCTAAATTAGTTAGAGGGGCTTATATGGATAAAGAACGTAAAAGAGCTGCTGAATTAAATTATCCATCACCCATTCAACCCAATAAAGAAAGCACTGATAAAGATTATAACGAAGCCGTTGAATTTTGTATAACCCATTTAGATAGAATTTCAACTATTGTAGCCTCACACAATGAATACAGTAATTTATTAGCCACCCAATTACTTATACAAAATAAATTGGACTTAAAAAATAAACATATTCATTTTTCGCAATTGTATGGAATGAGCGATAATATTACTTTTAATTTAGCTAAAGCTGGTTGTAGCGTTAGTAAATATTTACCTTTTGGCCCTATTAAAGATGTGATACCTTACCTAATGCGTAGGGCACAAGAAAACAGCAGTGTGGCAGGACAAACTGGAAGAGAACTTTCTTTACTTTCGAAGGAAATTGCACGTAGAAAAAACACGTAAAATTACGTATAAAAAAAACAGGTATTTTAACACGTATAGATTCTTTATATTTGCATGATAATTAATGCGTTTTATAAAGACATACCTACTAGTTTTCACACATCTATTTTTTTGTTTTCTTGCCAAAGGTCAAGTAAAAAACCTTGATGCCACAAAAACTAATCAACCCATTAAAGTAGATGGTAATTTAACCGATGAGGCTTGGATTAATGTACCCTATGTAACCGACTTTGTTACTGCACAGCCTGTTTTTGGCAATATATCTGCACACAAAACCGAGGTTAAAGTTATCTATGATAATGAAGCTATTTACGTAGCTGCTTACTTATACGATAACCCAGAAACGATTAGAAAACAATTTACCGAAAGAGACAAATTAGATAGGCAAGATGTGGATATTTTTACCATAGGATTCGACACCTATCAGGATAGGCTAAACGCTTTTGTTTTTAGGGTATCATCTGCAGGGGTTCAGGGAGATACTAAAATATCTAACAGTAGTACGTACGATGTTACGTGGGATGCTGTTTGGGACAGTAAGGTAAGTTTTAAAAAAGATGGATGGGTAGTAGAATTAAAAATACCTTTTAGTGCTATTCGTTTTGCAAAAACACCTGTGCAAAACTGGGGTATAAATTTTGGTAGATTTAAGAGAGCAACGAACGAGTTAAGCACCTGGAATCCCTTAAACCCAGGAGTTGGTGGAGAATTAAATCAATGGGGTAATTGGAATAATGTTAAAAATATTACACCCCCTGTTCGTTTATTTTTTTTACCGTATTTATCGGGCGGCGTAAGAACATCGCCAACACAAAAAGGAAAGGTTACGGAGTATTTAAAAAGTGGTGGTATGGATGTAAAGTATGGTATTAACGAAAGCTTTACATTGGATATGACGCTTGTACCCGATTTTGCACAAGTACAAAGCGATAATGTATTTTTAAACCTAAGCCCTTTTCAAATAAAGTTTGATGACTACCGGCCTTTTTTTACAGAGGGTACAGAGTTGTTTAACAAAGCTGGATTATTTTATAGTAGAAGAATTGGTGATGCACCAGGTGGTGTAAATAGTGTGTTAAGCAAATATGGCAATTCGTCGACCTATAAAATTGATAAAAACCCAGGCATAACTAGGTTGTACAATGCCACTAAACTTAGTGGACGCACAAAAAACAATTTAGGTATTGGGTTTTTTAATGCAGTAACGGCTCCTATGTATGCCAAATTATCCAACCTAAATACAGGTGCCGATAGTAGTATTTTAACCGAACCCCTAACCAACTACAACATCATTGTTTTTGATCAGGCATTAAAAAACAGAAGTTACTTAACCTTTACCAATACCAATGTATTACGAAAAGGAAATACTAGAAATGCCAATGTAGCAGGTATTGATATTGGCTTGTTTGATAAAAAAAATGAGTTTAATTTAAATGTAAATGCCCGATATAGCAGTATATGGGGAAACATAGAAAAATACAACGGTTTTAAAACAGATGTTAGTGCCGCTAAAATAAGTGGTAAGGTACAATACAAAACGGGGTTAAATATTGAAAGTGAACGATACGATCCCAACGATTTAGGTTTTTTACAAAACCCAAATAGCATTGAAAATTTTGGTGAAATTGGCTACTACTATTTTAAACCAACAAAAAAATATTTATTACACAATTATAAAATAAGTTTTAATAACTCCTATTTATACAAACCCTTTAAATGGACAAGGGTAGAATTAAATGCAAGTGCATTTTTCTTGTTTAAAAACTTTTGGGATTTTAGAATAAATTTTAGCTCTCAACCCAGTTGGAGCCGAGATTATTTTATAAATAATAGAACCTATAATGGAAATTTTTTAATGCGTACTCCCTACTATTTTATTGGCTTAAATGGAAGTAGCGATAGTAGAAAAAAAGCATATATAAACTACTCTCTTGGCGGTGCCGAATCTCCTTTACCCAACGATCCGTATTGGAGAGGGGTACTTGGGCTTAGGTATAGGTTTAGCAATAGTTTTCAATTAAGTGGCAGTATGGAAATAGAGCAAGATCAAGGCACCTGGGGTTGGGCTTTTTATAACGACCCATTAAATGGAAAACCCATTATAGCTAGAAGGATTTCTAAAAAAAATGTATCTATTGTAAGTGGGCAATATAGTTTTACAAATCGTATGAATTTAACTATACGAATGCGTCATTTTTGGAACCAATTAGCCAATACCAATTTGTATAACTTGCAAACGGATGGGTATTGGAACGAGCGCCCTTTTGAAAATGATAAAGACATTAATTTTAACACCTTTAATGTAGATATGTTTTATACCTGGGATTTTTTACTGGGCAGTAGACTTACTTTAGGATGGAAAAATGCACTAGGTGGTAATGTAGATATTGATGCCTATACCAACAGAACCTATGGCCGCAATTTTGGTAAAGTAATTGATAACCCCCATAGTAATGAAGTTACTTTAAAAATTGTTTATTTTTTAGATTATTTAAACCTCAAAAAAAATAACCGTAAATAAAAAAGAGTTATACTTTTATTGTTTAGGCAATTATCTTTATACCACAACTAAATTATTTTTTATGGCAGAAACTACCAATGAGCATTTAAACTTTGCTACCGATCAACAAAAAAATAAATTACCAACAGGGTTAAATGTATTAACCATACTAACTTTTATTGGTTGCGCTTACGAATTATATAGCAACGTAAGTAATTTTGTAAAGGGCCGAAAGGCAATTGAAGAAATGGAAAAAGCACAAGAGCAGTTGGCAACTGCGCCTAGTTGGGCAAAAAAAATGATGGGCCCAGATATGATGGAATTTATTACCAAAAGTTTTGAAAATAGAATTCCACTTTTGATAGTTGGCTTAATTGGAACCGCACTTTGTATTTTTGGAGCCTTAGAAATGCGTAAACAAAAAATGCAGGGGTATTATGTATGGTTAACAGGCGAAATTTTACCTTGGATAGGTGCTATTTTATTTACCGGAACAATTCTATTTAAAACAATTATAGTATGGTTTTTAATACTACCCATAGTTTTTATCATTTTATATACAGTACAACGAAAGCATCTAACTAAATAAAAGACAAAAATATTTAATATGAGCCCAAAAACATTTTGGGCTTTTTTATGTTATCCATCTTAATTTAATCGATATATTTACAACCAATTTTAAAAAACAAAACCTATATGATAAAAGTTTACAAAAAGAGCTTGGGCTTAATTTTAGCCTTAGTTTGTTGTTTTTCTTCTTATGCACAAAACAATTTTTTTAATACAAAGAACGAAAGTGCAATTCAATTAAATGGTAAAACCAGATCAATTATTCCAACAAAATTTAAAACAGTTGAATTGAATAATGAAGCTCTTAAAGGTTTTTTATGGAGTTTACCTAACGAAAAAAATATTGGAAATAATTTTAGACAAACCCCCGTTTTAGAAATTCCAATGCCAAACGGAAGCATTGCTACGTTTAATGTATGGCAAATTGATATTCAATCGCCTGAGTTAGCAGCAAAATTTCCAACCATAAAAACATTTGCTGGGCAAGGTATTAGTGACCCCTACTCTACTATTTGGTTAGATTATGGACCAAGAGGTTTACATGCACAAATACTTACCGTAAATGGCTCTTACTACATAGATCCTTATGCAGTAGGAGACATAAATAATTATATCAGCTATTATAGAAAAGATTTAGGCCCCAAGGGTACATCATGGGCTTGCCAGGTACCCGATTTTGAACCTACTGCAAAACCTAATCCAACACAAAATACTACAGCTGCAGCTTGCCGTGGTACCGAAATGCGTACCTATCGTTTGGCTGTTGCTTGTACAGGAGAATATGCTCAAGCACCTGGTATTAATGCTGGCACTAATCCTGCTATTTTGCATCAAGCCATTGTAACATCGGTTACTAGAGTAGTGGGAGTTTATAGAACAGATTTATCTATTAGTATGACGTTAGTAGCCACCAACAATTTAGTAGAATTTTTAGACGCCGCTACAGACCCTTTTAATGGCAATAACAATGCTAATGTTTTAATTAATGAAAGTCAAGTAGTTTGTGATGCAAATATTGGAAGTGCTAACTATGATATAGGGCACACTTTTAGCACTGGTGGCGGTGGATTAGCACAATTAAACTCTCCATGTGGCTCTTCAAAAGCTAGGGGTATTACTGGAAGCGGAAACCCTACTGGAGATGGTTATGATATTGATTATGTAGCCCATGAAATGGGGCATCAGTTTGGAGGTAATCATACCATGGCTGGTTGCGGCTCTTCGCCTGCTTCTACAAAATTAGAGGTTGGAAGCGGTACAACTATTCAAGCGTATGCTGGAATTTGTGGTGGCGAAAATATACAACCAAACAGTGATCCATTTTTTCATGCAAAAAGTTTTGATGAAATAAGCAATTTTGTTTCGGGTACTGGTTCTGGTTGTGGAACAACCAATTCATCGGGCAATCAAATTCCTATTATAAGTAGTTTACCTAATAATAATCTTAACATTCCTATTAGTACCCCTTTTACATTAAGTGGTACTGCAACGGATCCGGATGGAGATGCTATGACATACTGTTGGGAACAATGGGATTTTTCTGGAACTGCTGCATGGAATGCAGGTGCAACAGCGCCTGCCGGTAACACTGTTCCTTTATTCAAATCAAGATTGCCTAAAACTTCAGGTGTAAGAAATTTCCCTGATATGGCTGTAATTATAGCTGGTTATCCAACTAATCCTCCATCGGCAATGAATGGTTTAAAAGGTGAAACTTTATCGCCGGTTGCAAGAGCAATGAAATTTAAATTAACCGTAAGAGATAATAAAGTTGCTGGTGGCGGTGTTGCATCGAGTGGTGCAGAAGGTTGTCAGTCAACAACTGTATATCAAATTAATGTAATAAACACAACAACCCCTTTTGCTGTAACTGCACCAAACGGTGGAGAAACATACGCAGCAGGTTCTACACAAACTATTACCTGGAATACTGTTGGTACAGAAAATGCACCAATAAGTGTGGCTAATGTACAAATATCTTTATCTACCGATGGGGGTTTAACTTATCCAACCGTTATTACGGCAAGTACACCTAATGATGGTAGTGAGGCCTTAACTATTCCTGCCGTGCCTGCTACCACAACAGCAAGAATAAAAGTAGAAGCAGTTGGTAATATCTTTTTTGATATTAGTAATGCAAACTTTAATATTACAGCAGTAACCAACGGGTTTAATTTGGGTACACCTGCACCAGTTTCGGTTGCTTGTCCTGCTCCAGCAACTATGGCAATAACCTTAACTACTAGCCAAATTGGTACGTTTACCAACCCTATTAGTTTTGTAGCTACTGGTAACCCTGGAGGTACTACGGTTAGCTTTAGCCCAACTACAGTAACTGCTGGCAACTCAACTACAGTAACGTTAAATAATACCAATACTTTGGCGCCGGGTAGTTACCCTATTACCGTAACTGCATCGGCTTCTGGTGCTGCAAATGTAGTACGTACTTTAACGTATACTATAACAGCAACTGGTGGTCCAGCGATTACGGCACAACCAGCTGCTCAAACTTTATGTGCAGGTGGTAATACATCATTTACAATTGCATCGGCTACTGCCACTGCATTTCAATGGCAAGTAAGTACAAATGGTGGTGCTAATTATACCAATGTAAGTAATGGCGGTGTTTACAGTGGGGCCTCTACTGCTACACTTACTATTACAGGTGCTACGGCAACATTAAATACTTATTTATACCGTTGTGTAGCAAGTATTCTATGTGGAAGTACAAACTCTAATGGGGCTTTATTAACGGTAAATACTGCACCTTTAATAACGATTAATCCAGTTGATGTTACAACCTGTGCTGGTAATACCGTAAACTTTACAACTACTGCAACGGGTACTTCTTTAACGCATCAATGGCAATTAAGTACAGATGGTGGTGCTAACTATAATAACTTAGCAAATGGTGCTCCATATGCTGGAGTGACTACTCCTACGTTAACCGTTACAGGTGTAACAGCAGGTTTAAGTGGATATAGATATCGTTGTGTTGTATCGGGTACGTGCCCATCCCCATTAAATTCTACTGGTGCTATTTTAACTATAGTAACTTCTGTTACGGTTACTGCTCAACCTAGTAACTCTACTGTATGTGAAAATGCTAGTACAAGCTTTACAACTGCTGGTAGCGGTAGTGGTGTAATTTATCAATGGCAAATAAGTACCGATGGTGGTGCTAACTATAGCAATTTAGCTAACGCTGCTCCTTATAGTGGTGTAACAACGGCTACGTTAAATGTTAGCCCTGTTACTTTTGCAATGAACAATTATAGATACCGTTGTTTATTAAGTAACAGTACCTGTACAACACCTGGTATTAGTAACGGTGCAATACTTACGGTAAATACTTTACCATTGGTTACCAATAGTCCTACTAATCTAACATCTTGCTTAGGCAGCACAGTTAATTTTTCTGCTGCTGGTACTGGTACTGCGTTGGCTTATCAATGGCAAGTAAGTATAGATGGTGGTGCTAACTATAACAGCTTAAGCAATGGTGCTCCTTACAGTGGAGTAAATACTGCTACATTAACTATTACATCTATTACAGCGGTTATGAATAACTACAGATACCGTTGTGTTTTAAGTGGCACTTGTACACCTGCTGTAAATTCAGGTGCTGCAACATTAAATGTTGTAAGCCCAGTAAATGTTACTGTACAACCTACTAATAAAACAGTTTGTGCTACGTTAAATACAAACTTTAGTGTTACTGCAACAAGTACAGAAACTATTACCTATCAATGGCAAGTAAGTACCGATGGTGGTGTTAATTATACCAACGTACCAAATACTGGAGTGTATACTGGTGCTACAACACCAACTCTAACTATTACAGGCGCTACAATTGCACTGAATAATAATAGATACCGAGTTCAATTAAATAATGTGACCTGTGCTGTGGCAGCACCTAGTAACGTAGTTACCCTTACTGTAAACGCTTTACCAGTTGTTACTTGGCCTAATGCTTTAGCTAACCAATGTGCTAATGCAACAACGTATGGGTTAACTGGTGGTTTACCTGCTGGTGGTACATACAAAGGCATTGGTGTAACGGGTACAAACTTTAATGCATCTGTTGCTGGTATTGGTACAAAAACACTTTGGTACATTTTTACTAACGGTAATGGTTGTACAGATAGTATTTCAAAAACAATTGTTGTAAATGCTTTCCCTACTTTATCGTTAGCTGCTTTATCAACTAATGCTAGCCCTGCAAATACATTAAGTTTATTACCTGGCTGGACAACAACTATAACTGCCACCATGAGTACAGGACCAAATGCTACTTATGTATGGCAATTAAATACTGCTAACATAAACAATGCTAGCAATAACTATTTAGTTAATGTAGATAGATTAGGTGAATATACTGTTGTAGGAACGAGTGATTTAGGTTGTACTAGTTTACCTGCAAAAATTACGGTTAAAGATAGTGCAAGCACTAAATTATTTATTTACCCTAGCCCAAATAACGGAAGATTTAGTGTTGCCTATTACAACCCAGGTGGAGCTTCTGTTAAACAGGGTATTACTATTTATAGCAGTTTGGGTAAAAAAGTATATAACGATGTTTATACTATAACACAACCATGGAAAAATATAGCGATTGATTTACGTAATCATGGTGCTGGTGTTTATTATGTAGTAATTAGAGATGCTAATGGTAAACAAATAACCACTGGTGAAGTGTTGGTGAATTAAAAAAAGATAAGATTTAACATTGATAAGCTGCCTCCTTTTTGGGGGCAGCTTTTTTATTTTTACCACAGATTTACTCAGAATTAGGACACAGATTTTAGGATTTTTTTGTTTTAGAAAATCTAAATAGTAAAGAATTTATCTTAGTTATCTGTAACAAAAATTCGTGTTTATATGATGTTAACCTACTATAAAGGTCTATACTGCTGCTATTTTGTTGAAGATGAACGGATTGCGTTCCCTATAGCTATCGGGACAGGCTGCCACTGAAGCTCTATAGCAAATCTACCGCTGGTATTTAAATAAAACCCTTGATTTTACCGGCGAAAAGGCTAAAAAATAGTACCTTTGCCCTCCGTTAAAAAAACAAACGGATAATTATATGTCATTTACTATTAACAAACAACTAAACGCAGATGCACAGGAAGGTGCTGCTTCAGAAGAAGCGGTAACTGCTGCGACAACAAATGTGCCTGTTGAAGAAGTGGTGACTACAGAGCCTGTAGTTGCTGTAAAACCAGTTGAAGAAGTTATTGCTACTGCACACGACGATTTTGACTGGACGGTAGATAAGCGTAACGTAACTAGTTACAAAGAAGAAGAAAGGGTTAAGTACGATAAAGTGTACGATGACACTTTTAAACAAATTAATGATGGCGAAATGATTCAAGCTACGATAGAATCATTAACTAAAACAGACGCTGTTGTAAACATTGGTTTTAAAAGTGATGGCCTTATTTCTTTAAATGAATTTAGAGACATTATTGGCGGAATTAAAGTTGGTGATGTTATTGAGGTAATGGTTGTTCAAAAAGAAGATAGAGATGGCAACCTTAACTTAAGCCGTAAACAAGCCCGTACTAGCAGAGCTTGGGAGCGTATTGTAGAAGTACACAAAACTGGTGAAATTGTTACTGGTTTGGTTACTAGCAAAACTAAGGGTGGTTTAATTGTTGATGTATTTGGTATGGAAACTTTCTTACCAGGTAGTCAAATTGATGTTAAGCCAGTTACAGATTACGATCAGTTTGTAAACAAAACAATGGAGTTTAAAGTAGTTAAGATTAACGAGGCTATTAAGAATGCTGTTGTATCTCATAAGGCATTAATTGAAAGCGATATTGAAGCTCAAAGAGCTGAAATTATTGGTAAATTAGAGAAAGGACAAGTATTAGAAGGTACCATCAAAAACATTACTGATTTTGGTGCATTCTTAGATTTAGGTGGCCTTGATGGTTTACTATACATTACCGATATTAGCTGGGGTAGAATTACTCACCCAAGTGAGGTGTTGAAGATGGATCAAAAAGTTAATGTAGTAGTATTAGATTTTGATGATGATAAAAAACGAATTAGCCTTGGCTTAAAACAATTAACTCCTCACCCTTGGGATACCTTAGCAGAAGGATTAAAGGAAGGTGAAATTGTAAAAGGTAAAGTTGTTAATATTGAAGACTATGGTGCTTTCTTAGAAATTACACCAGGTGTTGAAGGTTTAGTACACGTAAGTGAAATTACTTGGGCTAACACACCTATCAATGCTAAAGAATTCTTTAAATTAGGCGATGAGCATGAGGCTAAAGTTGTAACCCTAGATAAAGAAACTCGTAAAATGAGTTTAAGTATTAAGCAAATGACTGAAGATCCTTGGGCTGGTATTGAAACCACTTTCCCAGAAAATAGCAAGCACACCGGTACGGTTAAAAACATTACCCCTTATGGTGTGTTTATTGAGCTAACTACTGGTATTGGTGGTATGATACACATTAGCGATTTAAGCTGGTTAAAGCGTTTTAATAACCCTAATGAGTACACGAAAGTGGGTAACACTATCGAAGTAGTTATTATGAATATTGACAAGGAAAATCGCAAATTGCAATTAGGTCATAAGCAAATTGAAGAAGATCCTTGGAATACATTGGAAGGAACTTTCCCTGTGGGTAGTGAGCATGATGCAACGGTTGTTAAAAAAGATGACAAAGGTGCTATTGTTCAATTACCATACGGTTTAGAAGGTTTTGCACCTACTCGTCATTTACAAAAAGAAGATGGCAAGAGTGTAGGAATTGATGAAACAGCTAAGTTTATGGTTATTGAGTTTGATAGAAATGATAAGCGTATTGTTTTAAGCCACACCCGTATGTGGGAGGCTGTAATTGAAGAAGAAAAACAAGCGATTGTTAAAGAGAAGAAAGCAGATGCTGAAGTAACCAAAAAAGCGGTTAAAAATTTGCAGAGCAAAGTTGAAAAATCTACTTTAGGTGACATTGGCGCATTAGCCAGTTTAAAAGCTAAAATGGATGGTGATGCTGCTGACGCTGCAGATGCTGCAAAAAGTGAATAATTAATTAAACACTTTTAAATAGTAAATCCCCAAGTTGAAAGGCTTGGGGATTTTTTTGGTTTTGCAATTTGTTTCGTATGCCACGAACGAAGGCTAAGTTTACCAACGACGACGAGGAAGAATTATGGTTATTGCTTATTGATAAGTCACCGCAACGTCCTGTTTACACACTTTAGCTCGAAGACGTTGCTGATAAAAAAAGTAAACGGTAAGGAATGGTTAATAATTTATAACGTCTCCGCTAATTTCACCTTCTTCATAAGGTATTTCTTGAATTAATTTACCATTAGTATTGTATAATTTTTCTATTCCAGATTTAAGCCCTTCTACATATTCAACTTCACTTTTGGTTTTTCCATTCAAATGGTAAAAAATTGCCTTCCCTTCAGGCACATCATACTTAAAATTCAATTTACCTTTTAACTCGCCGGTTTCATAATACCACATTTCATAATAAGTGGATTTACCATTAATTGAAAACATATCAGCCCATAATTTACCACTTTTATAGTAGCGCTTACCCATCAACTTATCACTTGTAATATTCTGATATTTTTCTTTTTCCAACTCACCACTTTCATAATATGTTTTTGTGTTACTTATTTGTTTGCCATCTTTATACATTCTATGCTCTTTAACCCTGCCATTTTCGTGGTAAAAATAATAATCTCCGTTTGCCTTTCCATTGCTTTGAGAAAGCTCTTTGAAAATAGCACCACTTTTGAAATACCCTTTTATTGTTCCATTAGTAACGCCATTTTCGTAAGGTTCTTCTTCACTTAATTTACCATTCGCATAGTACTTTTTTACTACTCCATGAACAACACCATTCACATATGGGGTTTCAGTAATACTACCATCTAAGTCATAATAAAATTTAGAAATGCCTTCTTTTTTATCATCTTTATAAAATGATTCATTTTTTATTTTTCCGGTGTACCAATATTCTTTTTCTTTTCCATTCTTTTTTCCATTTACATAACGAGTTTCAGTTTTTAATTCGCCGCCTTCATAATAAGTTTTAAGTACCTCTGTTTGAGAAATACTTGTTAATGTACAAAATAAAAAATATAGAGTAATCTGAAAATTTTTCATAGATAATAACTTTTGTTATTTTTAGTATTGTTTATGATTAAAAAATAAATATACAATAATTTCCAATTGATTAAATACTAAGTAGTTAAAAAGAAATAAAGATGCATTATTCTTTATTTTAAATACCGACAACTTAACCCAACGTCCTGCTTACATACTTAGGGTAGAAGGACGTTGCTGAAAAGAAAAAGATAAACCACCGTCACTAATAAGCTGTAAATGTGAAATTTATAATTTTTGAATACTTATGACTTTTGTTTAATATTGTGTTTAAGACAACCTTATCTGAAAATTTCAATTTAAATTCCACCTTAAAAAAATGTCTGGACGTTTATATTTAATTATTAAAAGAAACAGCAGCTTACTCTTTATTTGTTTAGTAAAAATGTTAAACGAAAATGTAAGAAATTGGGAAAGTTATGAATTAGCAAAAGAGTTGGGAGTTGAACAAGAACAAATAGAAGGCCTATTTGAGGTTTTAATTGAACTTGAAATGTTGATAAAAATTGATAATTATACTTTTCGACTAGTGTATGAAAATTTTGGGAAATTAATTAATTCATGTACAGATGTAGAATTTGTTAATTATTTAAATAAACAGTATAAAATCTATGTTTACACTGCCAACTATCTAATTTCACAATTTACAGATGAAAATGAAAATGAAATTATTAAAGAAAATAACACCTATTATGAAGAAGAATTAGAGTTAGAAAAGGAAAGGGAGTTAGAAAAGGAAAGGGAGTCAGAAAGGGAAAGAGAGTTAGAAAGGGAAAGAGAGTCTGAAAAAGAAAAAAAAGAAAAGGAAAGAGAGGAAAAAGAGAAAGATAAAGAATATATTTTTAAATCAAATATGCTTGCAGGTCAAGATTTATTTCTTGAGAAAATTATTATTGAAAAAGGAACTATTACTTGGCAAAAGGGTCATTTATTCTCTAAAAAAGAGATAAGTTTCTCAATTGATAAAATTAATTCGATAGAAATTTCCTCAGGGATAATTTATGTAGATATCATTATCAAAAGCAATAATGGCAAAATTTTAGCACAAAATTTTACAAAACGAGATGCAAAAGAAATCAAATCTCTTTTGTCAAACTAAAACTAAAAGCATAATGGATGAAGATTATCAAATAATTTGTAATAAGTGCCAAAATTTATACAGTGAAGAAGGGAAAACTTACTGTTTTAAACTTTCTAAAAATATTGAAAAATACGCTCCCAATAAATATCTAAAAGGTTCGCAAAATCCACAAGTTTTGATAGTAGCCATCAATCCTGCAGGTCCAGTAGGGACAGCTCATAGTAATACTTTGGAAGATTTAGCAAATTTTAATCCAAGCAATCATAACGTTAGATTTTATAATTGGTATAAAATTATGTACCCATCCCTATACGCTAATTGGTCTAAAAATTCTCAACATATTCAAACTGTAGCTGAAACTGATTTGTACAAATGCTTTTCACCAAGCGTGAATATAAAATTAAAAAATAAATTAATTGAAAACTGTTTTCCTCATTTAGAAGCGCAACTAAATGAGTTAGCAAAAACATTAAAAGTTATTATTGGTAATGGTAGAGATGTGGAAAAAAAATTTAAAAAGCAATTTGGAAATTATTTGTTGAATGAAAATTTAATAAATTCGCAAAATAAAATATCAATCTATGATTTAGTAATTGACACAATAAACTTAAAATCTAAAATTATTTTCTGCCCTTTTATACAGGGACATTTGACAAAGGAAAAAAGATCAGAAATTGGTCAAATAATAAAAAAAATATTAGAAGAGGAAGATATTAAACTTTAAAGTGTGCAAACAGCACATTTTTTTGCCTTCGTTAATCACCTCTTCTCATTATTAATAAAACAGCAACCACACTTGAGATGCCAAGGCTTGGTCTTCGACCAGCCGACCTTTACAAGGTTTTATCTATCCTTAAAAATAATTAAATTAACCTGAGTAACGCTAGTAAAATTAAAACAAACAACACTTTTACGAAAAATTTTATCGGCTGGTCGAAGACCATGCCTCGGCTGTGATAATTGGACGGCACACCAAGGGAGGAGCAAAATTAAAAAAGCCCACAAATGTGAGCTTTTAAATGTATCGGGAAGCAGACTTGAACTGCCGACCTTCGGGTTATGAATCCGATGCTCTAACCAGCTGAGCTACCCCGACAACTAATAAACTAGGTTATAAGCCCAATTTTGGTAAAAAGAATATCAAAACATCCGTTTTACGGGCTGCAAATATAGGCCATTTTCTCAAAAGGGAAAAAGCTAATTCTGTAAAAGCTGGGCAATTCTTTCAGCAACCTTTTCTGCATTAGGTAACATCTCCTTTTCTAAAAGTATATTCATGGGCACTGCAGGTAAATTTAAAGCACCTAAAACTTCTACGGGTGCATCTAAATATCTAAAACATGCTTTACTTATTCTTCCTGCTAAGGCTTCGGCAAAGCTATTATTTTGTTGCTCCTCGGTTACTATTAAACATTTGCCATGATTTTTTACACTAGCAAAAATGAGTTCTTCATCTAACGGAAATAAGGTAC
This sequence comes from Bacteroidota bacterium, assembly GCA_031377245.1. Lineage (GTDB taxonomy): Bacteria > Bacteroidota > Bacteroidia > Chitinophagales > Chitinophagaceae > Ferruginibacter. The sequence continues at coordinate 16,773 of JANMEU010000026.1, read as the reverse complement.
GTAAATCTATTATTTCTACTTTACCAACAAAACTTTTTGCCGCAGCTTTTGCCCAATATACGCCCATGCCATACGTAATTATACAACAACTTTCGCCGTTTTCAATACTCTCATTAGTGGCTTGTAAAACAATATTTGCTTTGCCTAATGGAATAACATAATCTGCCGAAGGCTCAACAGTTTTAGCCTCTTCTGTACCGGGCACTTTGCTCCAATACAATCCTTTATGCTCTAATATTACAACAGGATTAGGATCTAAAAAAGCAGCCTTCATTAAACCTTTTATATCGGCTGCATTGCTCGGATAAACTATTTTAATTCCTTTAATAGAAAGCAAGGTAGTTTCTATGCTACCGCTATGATAAGGACCTCCACCACCATAAGCACCGATTGGTACACGTATTAACGTTTGTATTGGAAATTTGCCACAACTTAAATAACAACTTTTGCTTATTTCGGTTACCAATTGGTTTAACCCAGGGTAAATATAATCGGCAAATTGCACCTCCACTATTGGCTTTAAACCTACTGCACTCATACCAACTGTACTGCCAATTATGTAAGCTTCTTGTATGGCAGTATTAAAAACTCTATGATCGCCAAATTGTTGGGCTAAGGTAGCTGCCTCTCTAAAAACGCCTCCTAGTCTACGTCCTACATCTTGCCCATATAATACAGCCTTTGGAAATTCTTCCATTATTTCTCTAATAGCAAATAAGGCTGCATCTACCATTAATACTTTTTCGTTATTTATTGGAGAACGTTCTCCCTTTTCTTCGGTAACTGTTGTAGGCACAAAAACAAAATCGCTTACTGTTGAAGCAGTGGGCTCAGGCGCCGCAACTGCATTCTTAAAATCAGTTGCTACATTTTGTGCAGTTTCATTTTCTATTTGTAGTATATCATTTTCTGCAATACCAAGTTCTATTAATTTTTTTCTAAGCTTTGGTTTTGGGTCATCTAAATAATGCTTAGCTAAATCTTCTTCTGTTCTATAAAATTCTTTACGAACACCGCTTGTATGATGGCCGAGTAAAGGCACTTTTGCATGTACTAAAAAGGGATGACGCTCTCTTCGCACCTCATCCACCACATTTTTCATTACTTCAAAACTTTGTGCAAAGTCGCTACCATCTATACTTATACGACTTATTCCTCCAAAGCCTTTTACAAATTCACTGGCGTTGGTTAATCTTGCTTCTTCTTTTGTAACGCTTATGCCCCAACCATTATCTTGTACTAAAAAAATAATAGGTAATTGATGTAATGCTGCAAATTGTAAAGCTTCGCTTACTTCGCCTTCGGTAACCGATGCATCGCCAAGGGAGCAAATTACAATTGGCAACGGGCAATGGGCAATTGGTTGACTAGATTGGTTAGTTTCTTCTTTTTTAGAAAGTGTCTCTAAAAATTTAATGCCTTGTGCAACGCCCGTTGTGGGTATGGCTTGCATACCTGTTGCACTGCTTTGATGAATTATTGTTGGCTTATCTTTTCCGTTATAATTAGGGTGGCTATAATACTCTCTACCGCCGGTAAAAATATCATTTCCTTTAGCTAATAATTGCAACATTAATTCGTAGGGAGAAAAGCCTAATCCTAACAACATACTTTCATCTCTGTAGTAAGGGCTTACATAATCTTGTGGTAATAATTGAAAAGCTGTAGCTAGTTGAATAGCTTCGTGCCCTCTTGAAGTGGAGTGAACGTATTTGCAAACTTGTCTATTATTTTCGTATGTATCTGCCATTGCATAGGCAGTGCACATTAAACGATAGGCGTTTAATAAAATGCTTGTATCAACCATTGGGCAAAAGTAAATTATTTATAAGTAGCAGAAAATATTGTAACGTATTTGAAACAATTTATTTTATTTCTACCGAGAGTAATTTTTCATTTTCGATGTAACAATCTAATTCGTCTCCAACAACACATTCACCAACACCTGCTGGTGTACCTGTAAAAATAAGATCGCCAATGTTTAATGAAAAATAATTAGAGATATGTTCAATGATAGAATCAAAGCTAAAAATCATATCGCCACTTAACCCTTTTTGCATGAGTTCCCCATTCTTTTTCAAACTAAAATTGATCTTTTTTTTATTTAATGCTGGGGTAATGTTTATAAAAGTGCTAACCGCCGCAGAGTTATCAAATGCCTTTGCTTTTTCCCAAGGCAAGCCTTTTTTCTTACACTCATCTTGAATATCTCTTGCTGTAAAATCTATTCCTACCCCAATACCATTATAATAATTACTTGCAAAGCTTGATTGCACATATTTTCCATTTTTACAAATACGCAACACCAACTCACATTCGTAATGTAATTCGTTGGTAAACTCTGGATAGTAAAATGGAGTATGCCCTTGCAATAATGCATTTTTAGGCTTCATAAATATTACAGGCTCAGTTGTTGGCACAGGATTCCCCAATTCTTTAGCATGATCAGCATAATTTCTTCCTATACAAAAAATTTTCATCTGTTTATTTCATTTAAAACTAAAATAGGGATAGTAATTACTACGAAAGTAATTAAAATGGAGCAAAACTGTATGTTTAAAAGGAGGTTTATTTATTATGGATTTATAACTAAATTATTGTACTTACTCATGGTTTGATCTATTCCTGCTACAATAAAATTTTCTATAATTTCAATACAAGTTTCTATTTTTAATTTTATGGTTGGCTCTTCTGTTTTAAGCCATTTGCTTAAAACAAAATCGGCTTGCATTCCTTTTGGATAATTATCACCAATACCAAAGCGTAGTTTTGCATAAGCATCTGATCCCAAAATGGCTTGTATATCTTTTAAGCCATTATGCCCAGCATGTGTGCCTGTTTTACGAAGGCGTATTTTATCAATGGGTAAAGCCAAATCATCTACAACTGTTAATGTATTTTCTATTAAAACTTTTTCTTTATCTAACCAATACTTAAATGCTTTTCCACTTAAATTCATAAAAGTAGTTGGGCAAATACATACAATTTGTTTTCCTTTCCATTTTATATCGGCAACATACGCTAGCCTATCTACTCTAAAACTTCCACCATGCTTGGTAACAAAAGCATGCACAACATCAAAACCAATATTATGCCTTGTGTTGGCGTATTCTGCCCCAATATTACCTAAGCCTACTATTAAAAATTTGGACATTAAGGGTGATTTTGAATGTTGAATTTAATACTATAAAATCTTTAAAAATTTACTGATAAAGAAATTAAAAGTATTACCCAATGACTGCTGACTTCTATCTACTCTATCCGATAGTATTTAACAACATGTTTAAATCTACTTCGGTTTTAATTAATACGTCTCTTGCCTTACTACCTTGGCTACCTCCTACTACACCAGCTGCTTCTAATTGATCCATTAATCGACCAGCTCTGTTATATCCTAATTTCATTCGGCGTTGTAATAAAGATGTACTACCAACTTGGCTTGCAACTATTAATCTTGCTGCATCTTCAAACAACGGATCTTTATCGTTTAGGTCAAAATCTTTTCCTTCCATTTCTTTTTCATCAACATATTCTGGTAATAAAAATGCTTGTGGGTAGCCTCGTTGCTTTCCAATAAAATCAACAATTTTATCAACTTCTGGCGTATCAACAAATGCACATTGTAAACGAACTAATTCGCCATTGTAACTAATCAACATATCGCCTTTACCAATTAATTGCTCTGCACCACCAGCATCTAAAATGGTACGGCTGTCTATTTTACTACTCACTTTAAATGCAATTCTTGCTGGGAAGTTTGCTTTAATTGTACCAGTAATAATATTTACACTTGGTCGTTGTGTTGCAATAATTAAATGTATACCCACTGCCCTAGCCAACTGTGCTAATCTTGCAATAGGCATTTCCACCTCTTTACCTGCCGTCATAATTAAATCGGCAAATTCATCTACCACCAATACTATAAAAGGTAAAAATTGATGGCCTTTTTCTGGATTTAATTTACGTGCTACAAATTTTTCGTTATACTCTTTTATATTACGTACACCTGCCTCTTTAAGTAAATCGTATCTGTTATCCATTTCAATACAAAGTGCATTAAGGGTATGTACCACTTTTTTTGTATCGGTAATAATAGCATCTTCCTCGCCTGGCAATTTTGCTAAAAAATGATTTTCAATTGTTTTATAAATACTAAGCTCAACTTTTTTAGGATCTACTAAAACAAATTTTAATTGAGATGGATGTTTTTTATATAATAACGAAACCAATATAGCATTTAAGCCTACTGACTTTCCTTGTCCTGTTGCACCAGCCATAAGTAAATGAGGCATGCTTGCTAAGTCTACAATAAAATTCTCATTATCAATTTTTTTCCCAATTGCAATGGGTAAAGAAAAGTTGTTTTGTTGAAATTTTTCAGATGCCAAAAGCGTTTTCATACTAACCACCGTTTTCTTTGCATTGGGTACTTCAATACCAATGGTACCTTTACCAGGTATTGGCGCTATAATACGAATACCTAATGCAGCAAGACTTAAGGCAATATCATCTTCTAAATTTTTGATTCGACTAATTCGCACACCTGCAGCCGGAATAATTTCGTACAAGGTTACCGTTGGCCCAACTGTTGCCGATATTTTTTGAATATGAATATCGTAATTTTTTAAGGTGCCTATAATTTGATTTTTATTATTCTCTAGCTCATTGGCATCTTGTACAATTTTTTCGCTTCCGTGGTTTTCTAATAAATCAAGCGTAGGGTATTTATAATCTCTTAAATCTAAAATAGGGTCGTAAGGAGCTGGGGTAATTTGCTTTGGTATTTCCACTTCTTCATCTAATTTTTCGGGCACTACTTTTATTTCTAATTCTAGTGGTTCTAAATTATTATGTTTTAACGTAGGTTTTTCTTTAATAGGCAACTCAATTATTTTTTCAATGGGTTGTACTGGCACAACAGCTAAAACAACTTCTGCAGGTTCAGTTTTATCTAACCCTTCTTTTTCTACTAAATTAATTTCATGGTTCAACAAAGGATTTTCCTGAGGAGGAATTATCAATATATTTCCCTCTTCTTTTAAAACATTCGATTTTGATGTAACCACACCCTCTATAATTTCCGTTGAGTTTTCTTCTGCGTTTTCATCTTCATCATCTACTTCATCAAGTTGGCTATTTAACTTTTCTCCTTCAATTTTATTTTTTTGGGATAATTTAAATACAGGATTAAATCGCCAAATTATATAACTTACTGCCGCAAGTAATAAAATACCATATGTTCCTATTTCGCCTATCACTTTATACATCCAATCTTTCATCATATCCCCTACCGCACCACCCCAAGCAAATGCTTTTGATGAAAATAAAACCGAAGCCAATACACTTAATAATGGCAAGCCAACTATTAAATATTTTACATTACGAATAGTAGAAAAAATCTTTTTTCCAAAAAAGAAATTGATCCCTATAATAAAAAAGAATGTGCAAATTAAATAAGCGGCAATCCCAAACCCCTTATAAATAAAGAAATGTGCACTAAAAGCTCCAAGTGTTCCTAATAAATTTGCCACTTTAACATCGGTTCCCAGCAATAATTTATACCCATTTTTAAATACTTTGTCTTGATCCTCCTCCCAAGTAAATAAATAAGATGTAAATGCAACAAATAATAGTATGGATATTAATAAGAAAAAAGTGCCGGCTATTTTATGAGTACGTTCGTCTTTAAGTAGCTGCTTTACTTCAACTACTTCCTCCTTTTCTTGTTTAAATTGTTCTTTAGCCTCCGCTTTGGGTTTTGCCGTTTTTAACTTATTAGCCATTGTAACAAAGATATAAAATCCTTTATTGCAAAAAATAATGAATTATGATAATATTTTACCAAATATTGTTCGTTTTTAGTAAGTTTGGTTTAAACTATGTTTACTTGAAAAAACATATCCCTTTTCTTTTAATTTGTACCATGTTTTTTTCAGCTTCCGTATTTAGTCAAGCTGAGTTTAACAAAGCAACTATTAATACATTAGACGTTGGTACGTATGCTTCTATTTCCCATAAAGTTGGTTTTTATAATGATCATAAAAAAACGGAGGTCGATTCATTTTGGAAACATCAACAATTTTCCTTCGCTGACAATTATTTAAAAACTATAAAATCAAGATTAAATTTAGTAGAACACTATTCTTATTTAAAAATTTGGGTTAGCAATGAAAAAAAAATAGCTGACACGCTAATTTTTTATGCAGGAAGCATACTTAAAAGTGTTGAAATCTTTGAAATAGACTCTTCAAAAACAGCGTTAAAATCAATTGCATTAAACAATAATCCTATTGATTTTATTCAATTAATTTTTAATGCAACTAGCAGCAAAGAAATTTTAGTGAAATTAAAGTTTGCTAAATGTGGTGCCAATGAACTATCCCCACATTTTATCAGAAAAAATAACGTAGAATTTTTTAAGAAAAATTTATACAATAAAAAAAGTAATATAAATACGTTTAGTTTAGTTTTAAGTGGCTTGTTAGTAATGATGATTTTATTTACAGCAACCAATTATATTTTAAGTAAGAAAAAAGAATTTCTATATTATTGCTTATACACCATTACCGTTTTTGGTATTGTTTTTTTTAATGCAGCCCTTTATAAGCATAGTGAGTATTTTAGTGTATTATTTTGGGAATATTTAGATTTTTGTTTTTTACTAATTGGGTCAATTTTTTATATAGAATTTGGACGCCGTTTTTTAAATACAAAAAAAAACTACAGCCGGGCAGACAAGCTATTTAGGGTAGAGCAACTTTTTTTACTACTGATATTTATTATTTTTTCATTCATTTATTTTTGGGGTAATAGTGTTAAGTTAGAAGTTTTGATAGAAAATATTGTAAAGGCTTTGTTATTGGGGTTTGGTGTTTTTATTATTGTTTTAGCTCTTACACAAAAAGAGCGATTAATAAAATATTTAGCTATTGGCAATGGTTTATCTATTCTATTTTGGATAGTTTCGTTAACATTAATTTTAAAAAATGTACCTGTAAGTTCAATTTATAACTCGGCATTTGTTTATTATGAAGTAGGCTTGGTTACCGCACTTATTGCATTTTTATTTGGATTAACTTATAAAAATAGACAAGAAATTATTGAAACTACCAAACGAGAAGAAGCTTTAAAGCTTGAGGCTACAAAGCAAAAATACGAAACTGAAATAGCCGTTTACAAAGCACAACAAGAGGAACGCAATAGAATAAGTGCAGATATGCATGACGACTTAGGGGCTGGTATGACGAGTATTAGATTGTATAGCGAATTAGCCAAAAATAAATTAGCCGATAAAGACTTAACCGAGTTAAATAAAATATCGTCCTCGGCAGATGAATTATTAGGCAAAATGAACGCCATTATTTGGAGCATGGTAAGCAGTAATGATACACTAGAAAATATGATTGCCTATTTAAGAAGCTATGCCATTGAATATTTTGAAGATACTGCTATTAAATGTACTATACATTTACCTGAGCAAATTCCGGAAGCTACAGTAAGCGGATTTATTAGGCGTAATGTGTTTTTAGTTGTTAAGGAAGCTTTAAATAATATTTTAAAACATGCAAATGCCACAGAAGTAACGTTAACGTTGCAAGCAGAAGGAAAAATTGTAAAAGTATTTATTCAAGATAATGGAAAGGGTATTGATTTAAATAACTTACGGCAATTTAGCAATGGGCTAAAAAACATGAAAAAAAGAATGGACGATGTAGATTTTGATTTTAAAATTGAAAACAATAACGGAACCTTAATTACCCTTGTAAGAGAAATAAAAGATTAAGCTATTCCTCTATTCGTTTAAAACTATACCCCTGTTCAAAGGCATGTGCAAGTAGTTTAGGAAAAGCATATTCCATTCTTTCTACTGCCTTTTCGCTATCATGAAATACAACAATTGCACCCGGGTAAATTTTATTTTTTATTTGGTTAAAACATTTTTCAGGTGTTAAAGACTGCTCCCAATCGCCTGCTAAAATAGTCCACATGATAGTTGAAAGGGGAGAGTGTAAAGAGGAAAGTTTATTTAACTGCGATTTTTTTATTCTGCCATAAGGCGGACGAAATAATGTTGAATTAATATATTGCTCTGCTTCTTTAATATTATTCAAATAAATTTCATCATCCGTTTTCCAGCCGTTGAGGTGGTGCATGGTGTGGTTGCCAATTGTATGACCTTCATTAACTATTTGTTGAATTACAGCCGGATATTTTTTTGCATTATCTCCAATGCAAAAAAAAGTAGCTTTAGCATTATATTTTTTTAATTCTTGCAAAATAAATGGGGTAATGGTTGGATGAGGTCCATCATCAAAAGAGATGTACAATGTTTTTTCTTTTGTAGGAATATCCCACACACAATTAGGGTAGAGCTTTTTTATCCACCAAGGGGTTTTAACAAAATACAAATCTCTCTTTAAAAAATTAAAGATTGATTTTTTATTTTTTTGCCAATAATGTGGTGCAATACCCCAAACCCCTAAAGGGACTTTTGAACTCCGTGAATTTGAAAAGATTTTAGCCATTGCAACTTACTACCTGCTTTTAATGCTCAATAGAATTAACTATGTACAAGAGTGTGACGCCAATGAAGTGGAAAAACGTTTTACTGATGACTTAACAAAAATAAACTAAAAATAATTAAACCGTAAAGCCCCTTTAGGGGTTGGGGCAACTTATCTTTGCAGTATGAGTAAAGTTAGAGTACGTTTTGCACCAAGCCCAACAGGTGGCCTACATTTAGGTGGTGTAAGAACGGTTTTGTATAATTATTTATTTGCCAAAAAATTTGGTGGAGATTTTATTGTACGTATTGAAGACACAGACCAAACAAGATTTGTTGAGGGTGCTGAACAATATATTTTTGATTGCTTAAAATGGTGTGGTATTGAGCCTGATGAAAGCCCAGTAAACGGAGGTAATTATGGCCCTTACCGCCAAAGCGAACGTAAAGAGCAAGGAATTTACAACCAATATGCCGAGCAATTAATTAAGGAGGGTTACGCTTATTATGCTTTTGATACGCCAGAGGAACTAGAAAAAATGAGGAGTGAAAATAAGAGTGAGAAAAACCCTAGTCCACAATACGATCATACGATACGGTTGAAAATGAAAAATTCGTTATCGCTTTTGCCAAATGAAGTAGAACAATTATTAGCTGCTGGCACAAGATACGTAGTACGAATAAAAATGCCAGAAAATGAAATAATTAGTTTTGATGATATCATTCGTGGCGAAATAAAAAACGAAACAGGATTGGTAGATGATAAAGTTTTACTAAAAGCCGATGGCATGCCAACCTACCATTTAGCGGTTGTAGTTGATGATTATTTGATGAAGATTACCCATGCTTTTAGAGGCGAGGAATGGTTACCAAGTGCACCTGTGCATGTATTACTTTGGAAATATTTATTTGGATTAAATAACATGCCAAAATGGGCTCACTTGCCTTTAATACTTGGCCCTAGCGGAAAATTAAGTAAAAGAGATGGAGCAAAATATGGCTTTCCGGTTTTTGCAATGAATTGGACCGACCCTAAAACCAATGAGCTTGTTGAGGGATTTAAAGAGAAAGGATTTTTACCAGAGGCATTTATAAATTTACTAGCCTTACTTGGGTGGAATGCTGGCACAGAGCAAGAATTATTTACTAAAGAAGAATTAATAGAAAATTTTAGTTTGGAAAGAGTGCATAGTGCTGGTGCAAAATTTGATTACGAAAAAGCAAAGTGGTTTAATGCAGAATGGATAAAGAAATTGGCAGTGGGCAATTGGCAGTGGGCAGTAAAAGAAGATTTCAATTCAAAGGGCATTACCATAGATGACAATGCAAAATTTGAAATGATATTAAATTTGGTAAAAGAAAGATGTACCTTATTGCCAGATTTTTATACACAAGCTTCATTTTTTTATAAAGCACCTAAAACGCTGGATGTTGATGCAGTAAAACCAAAATGGAGTGCCGATAAAAATAAATTTTTTGTAGACTGGATTGTTGCTTTACATAGTTTAAAAAATTGGGATGCAGTTTCTATTGAAAATAGTTTTAAAGAACTAGCAACAGAAAAAGCTATTAAACCAGGCGAATTACAATTACCTTTTAGAGTAATGTTGGTTGGAGGAAAATTTGGCCCTCCTGTTGTAGACATAGCTGCTATTATTGGAAAAGAAGAAACAGTGAACAGAATAAATTATGCATTAAACTTATTTTAACCTGCCTGTTATTACGGAGGTTATTAATTATTAATTGTAAATTGTTGTATGAATAGACCCGTAAGAGTATTAATTGCAAAAGTAGGCTTAGATGGTCATGACCGTGGTGCTAAAGTTATTGCTACTGCATTACGAGATGCTGGTATGGAAGTAATTTATACCGGCTTACGCCAAACACCCGAAATGGTTGTAAATGCTGCGCTGCAAGAAGATGTGGATGCCATTGGAGTGAGTATTTTAAGTGGTGCCCATAACACGGTTTTCCCTAAAGTAATTGCCTTAATGAAGGCTAAAGAAATGAATGACGTTTTATTAACTGGCGGCGGCATAATACCCGATGATGATATGAAAACATTGAATGAGATGGGTGTAGGAAAATTATTTGCACCTGGTACACCAACTACCGAAATTGCAACGTATATAAAAACTTGGGTAAAGGAAAATAGAAATTTTTAATTATTTATATGTATCAAACACTTTTAACAACGTTAGAAAATGGCATTTTTACCATTACCATTAACCGGCCCGATAAACTAAATGCTTTAAACAAACAAGTATTTACCGATTTAGACCATGCCATAGATGAAGTATATAATAATGCTGAAATTAAAACCGTATTACTTACTGGTGCTGGTGCAAAAGCATTTGTTGCTGGTGCAGATATTACAGAGTTTGGCGGATTAACTAAAGAAGAAGCTATGGCATTAGCCAAAAGAGGGCAAGATGTTTTTTTTAAAATAGAAAATAGTAAAAAGCCAATTGTAGCAGCGGTAAATGGTTTTGCATTAGGCGGGGGATGTGAGTTAGCTATGGCCTGCCACTTTAGATTGTGTAGCGAAAATGCAAAGTTTGGTCAGCCCGAAGTTAACCTTGGGTTATTACCAGGCTACGGAGGCACTCAACGCCTTACTCAATTAGTTGGTAAAGGAAAAAGTATGGAGTTACAAATGACTGCTCATTTAATTGATGCTAAGGAGGCTTTACAAATTGGTTTAGTTAACCATGTAACCACACCAGAAAGTCTATTAGAAAGAACAAAAGATATTTTACAAATAATAATGAGTAAAGCTCCTATTGCTATTGCCAAAGTAATTGAGTGCATTAATATAGCTGTTGTTAGTGATAGTGCATACACCAACGGTAAAAGCGGCTACGATAAAGAGGTTGAGGCTTTTGGCGATTGCTTTGTTACGGAAGATATGAAAGAAGGAACCACTGCGTTTTTAGAAAAAAGGAAGGCAAATTTTATTGGGAAGTAATTAAGGCAATTCAATTATTTTTACAAATCTTTTTTTATAATATTCAGTTAATGGCGTAATAGTTACGCCATTTGCTTTACCCGAAGTTGAATGAATAAACTGTATTTTGCCCTTTATATTTTCAGTAATAATACCCATGTGCCCTACCACTATACTTGAGCTATCTGTACCCTTAAATAAAATTAAATTACCAACTACAGCATTTTCTATTGTTACATCTTTTCCATAGTTTGTAAAACCAATAGAAGAACGAGGTACGTCTTTTTTAAAATAGTTAAATACATAAGTTATAAAACCAGAGCAATCAAACCCATTTAATGGATTAGAAGATGCATATAAGTAGGGTATGCCAATTAATGTTTTAGCAAATGCTACAATAGAATCATCTTGATTAGTTTGAATAGGCAATTCTTTAATTGGAACTATTACGATGTTGGTGGTAGAACTATCCATAGCATTAATTGTGTCATTAATTACTTCCTTTTCAATAACTGTTACTTCTATAACTTTATTATTATTAGTACAACCTGGGTAGGCAATTAATGCGATTATTGGTAAAATTAAATTGTAAAAAAATATTGATTTTATCATACCATTATTTGTATTATTTCCAACTAAAATTCGTTTCCATCCTAATAATTTTAAATACTTTTTTTGCTTGATATGCTTATTAATTAAAATAGCATCCTGTAAATTTAATATTTATGGGCTATTTTTTATAAATTAATATAAGGGTTTATAAGGTTGCCAGCTACTATGCTCTACAAGAGTCTGTCCATATAGCCTAAACAGATAGATGCAATACTAATGAAACCAATAACAATAATAACTACTTGAAATATTAGATGGCAACTCTCTATCAGCAGGCAGCTTATGCCGATAGAAAAGTACTTTGAACTACATAATGGTATAATCGGAATAACATAAAATAAAAAAAGCCCCGAAAAATTCGGGGCTAAAATTTGTTTGAAAAATAGTTATTACTTCGCTACTACAATTTTTGTAGTTTTAAACGAAGCTCCATTTATTAATCTAATGTAGTATACTCCACTTGATAAGTTACTTACATCTATACTTCTTCTATTCTCTCCTATATTAACAGCAATTGTTTTTCTTAAAACAACACTTCCTAATTGATTGGTAATAATAACTTGAGTGTTACCAATTACATCAGAATTAAATAATAAATTAGTTACACCAACCGCAGGGTTTGGCGATACTGAAAGTTTATCGGTAACCAATTCATTACTACTATTATTATTTCTGCTTGCCGTACCTAATTGTACGTTTAATGTATAACAACTTGTAGCGTTAAACGTTTTATTGTTTCTAGGATAAACTCTTGCATAATAGGTACCCGCCGTCATTGTTCTACTTATTGTTTCATTTGAATTTCCTCCATTTGCAGAGGTTTGTAACACTGTACCTGTACTACTTTGTAACGCTAAATGATAATTAGCTGGTAATGTTGTTAACGTTAGTGTGATAGTGCCTCCTGTTGTAATTACAAATTTGTAATAGTCATTATCGTTACCAACATTTATTGTTCCTTTAACATCTGTATTAAAAGGAATGCTTGCAGCTCCAGCAATGTTTCCATTGGTACTTACATCATAAATACCAGGGCACGTTACAGGAGGGGTGGTAGTTGTAAATTGAGCTTGTGAATAGTTACCTACACCAGCTGCACAATTAATTCTTACTCTATAATCGTAAACGGTGGCTGCGGTTAAGCCTGAAAGATTTACCGAAGTAGCTGTTGTAGCAGCCGCAGCATTTAACCAAGTAGATGAAGCTGCTGTTTTATATTCTGCGTCATACGTTAGTGCACTTACATCTGCAGCCCAACTAATAGTTGCAGTATTTTGAGTAATGGCAGAGCTAGCTAAACCTGTAACTGCAGTACAAGGAGGCGGAGCTCCAATGGTAAAATTAGTATTGGATATATCAAAGAAAATATTTCCAACAGCTTCTACTTTTACACGACAAGTTGTACCTGGTGTAGCAGGCACAGTTATAACTTCGGAACCATCATTAGCTGTTGCAGAGGCTAATATTGTTGAGAACGTTTGACCACCATCTGTAGATAATAAAATATTTACATTGGCACAATTAACTGGTGCAGCTGTAGTATTATTTACACTCCAAGTTACTGTAGCAGTACTTCCTGCATTCCAAGTAATGTTTGTGTTAGGTGAGGTAACCGCAAAAGGGCCAGATGTATTGCTAACCGTAACAACAGCATCTGTAAATGCAGTTTGGCCTATTTCTGAGCCAGCTACATAAGGATGGTTATCTCTTACTGTTACTCTAAAATTTAATGTTCTTGAAACAGAGCTTAATGCTTCAATATTTGCACCAGCATCTCCGCCAGTAATTGGTGGAGTTACATTTAAACCTGATAGTATAGTTGATAATTTTGGAAACAATCTTGTACCTGTTGCAGTAGCAGGAAAGGTTAACCAATTAGGCCCTGTAGTTTTTGTTGGAGAAGCTACACTGCCCGTACCTGTTGTTGTTGAATTATCATTTTGCTCCCAACAATACGTTAAAGCATCTCCTTGTGCATCTGTAGCAGATGCTGTTAATGCAAAGGGTGTACTAATTGGAATGGTATAGTTGCTAACGGCGGCAACCGAAGGTGCACTATTAGCGGTCATATTTACAGACACCGGACAAGTTTTTGTTGCCAAGTTTGCTTGTATTTGTGCAATAGATGCTTGATGAAATATATCAATAGAATGAGGCGCAACATCTTGACTGGTGATACCTGCATACCCCATAATAGTAATGCCAGAACCTACTTCTTTATTTACTCCTGTACCTTCACTACTCATAGAAAATGTATGATTACCTCCTAATTGATGACCTACTTCATGAGCTACATAATCAATGTCAAAATTATCGCCTGTAGGAATTCCATCGGCAGGTGATGTGATACCACTACCCTTTGAGCCATTTACACAAACACAACCAATGCAACCTGCATTTCCTCCGCCTCCAGATGCTCCAAACATATGACCAATATCATAATTAGCTTCGCCAATAACGGAAGTTAACGTAGATTGTAATTGTGCATTCCATTGACTTAATGTGGTTGAATATGGATCGGTAGATGGGCTGTAATAAATAACCGCTGTTGTATTGGCAATTAAATTAAGGTGTAAGGCTAAATCTTTTTCATAAATACCATTACAACGAGTAAGTGTACTATTATAAGCTGCTAACACTAAACTAACTTGTGCAGCACTTGTTGCACCAAAATAGTTTGCATATTCACCATTACATGATTGCGCTAAACGCATCGTCTTAACTGTACCATTTGAACTTCCTGTTAAGGAAGAAACCTGCGTATTTAAACTTGTTACCAGTTTATCCTCTACTGTGGAGCATGTCCATCCAGATTTTCCTTTATCTCTTTGAGAAATATAAACAGCATAAATAGAATGATCATTAGAGTATGGCTCTATAAATTCCGTTGGTTTTTCTGATCTAAAAATCATGGTTTGTATTCCCTTTGGCGAAATACTTAATTTTAAACTAGCATACTTGTCTGTAATTCCTTTGCCAGAATAAGCCCTAATACTAGGAAACTGGGCTTGTAACGCTGGTTCAAAATTAGACGCCTCATACACTTCAAATTGTTCAACTTCCCCTGCCGTATTTGGTAAAGAAATTACTGCTGACTTTTTTAAAGATTGGTTATCAACAATAGAAAATAATAGTTGCCTTAGTGGATCAATATTCAATTCAAATAATTTGAATTGTTTTGGATAAGATACTCTTGCAACTGCTTTATCTGTTACAATAGAATTCAGACTTTTGGTGTTAGCCGACCAAAATTTATCGGCTTGTGAAAAACCTACTGTAGTAAGCATTGCTAACAGTATGGTTAGTAGTAAAACTTTTCTCATAATAGTTAATTGTTTTAAGTTAAAGTATGGGTAAATATAAAATTATTATTAGAATATTAAAATAGTAAATATTCGTATGTTAATATCTTTTTTTACAAATAATACGTGGTGCTTTTACTCCCTATTTTTTATCAATTATCTTTGCACAACTCATATATACAATTTAACTACTTATTATGGAATACAGAATAGAAAAAGACACCATGGGTGAAGTAAAAGTGCCTATTAACGCCTATTACGGAGCACAAACCCAACGCAGTATTGATAATTTTAAAATTGCTGAGGACATTAATAAAATGCCTAAAGAAATTATTGCTGCATTTGCTTACCTAAAACATGCAGCAGCATTAACTAATGCAGATGCTGGTATACTTGCCAAGAAGAAAGCTGAATTAATAGGAAAAGTATGTAAAGAAATTTTGGAGAGAAAATTAGATGATTATTTTCCGTTGGTGGTATGGCAAACAGGAAGCGGTACGCAAAGCAATATGAATTGCAATGAAGTAATTGCTTACCGTGGGCATGTTTTAAATGGTGGTAAATTAAGCGATAAGGAAAAATATTTACACCCCAATGATGATGTAAACAAATCGCAATCGAGTAATGATACATTTCCTACGGCAATGCATATTGCGGCATATAAAATTTTAATAGAAACAACACTGCCCGGCATAAAAAAATTAAGAGATACGTTAGATAAAAAAGCTAAAGCTTTTAAGAAAATAGTAAAAATTGGTCGTACCCATTTTATGGATGCTACACCACTTACTTTAGGGCAAGAGTTTAGCGGCTATGTATCGCAGTTAGACCATGGGATGAGAGCTATAAAAAACACCTTGGCTCATTTAAGTGAATTAGCATTAGGTGGTACTGCTGTGGGTACTGGTATAAACACACCACCTAAATACGATGTAAATGTGGCCAAACATATTGCCAAGCTTACAAAGCTACCTTTTAAAACTGCCGAAAATAAATTTGAAGCATTAGCAGCACATGATGCTATTGTAGAAGCTCACGGCGCTTTAAAAACTGTTGCTGTAAGCCTGATGAAAATTGCAAATGATGTTCGTATGCTGTCGAGCGGACCAAGAAGCGGCATTGGAGAAATTCATATTCCTGATAACGAACCAGGTTCTTCAATAATGCCCGGCAAAGTGAATCCTACACAATGCGAAGCATTAACCATGATTGCAGCACAGGTAATGGGTAATGATGTTACTATTGGTATTGGTGGCAGCAATGGCCATTTTGAATTGAATGTTTTTAAACCGGTGATGATCTATAATTTTTTACACAGCGCCCGTTTAATTGGTGATGGTTGTGTTTCTTTCAATGATAAATGTGCCGTAGGTTTGGAACCCATTGAAGCCAATATTAAAAAGCACGTA
>JANMEU010000011.1:0-12567 GCA_031377245.1 Bacteroidota bacterium | reverse complement strand
ACACAAAGAAGTAAAATATTCTCAATACAACTTAGCGTCTTTGCGCCTTTGCGGTAAAAAAAATAAAAAACATATCCCACCAAGCCACTAAAGACACAAAGAAGTAAAATATTCTCAATACAACTTAGCGTCTTTGTGCCTTTGCGGTTAAAAAAATCTCATCTCCTATCTTTGCACCATGTCCTTTCAATCCATCATAGGCCAAAAAGCCGTAAAAGAGCAATTAGTTCACATGGTACAGCACAATCGCTTAAGCCATGCCTTATTGTTTTTGGGCAAAGAAGGCAGCGGAGCATTGCAGTTGGCAATTGCTTTTGCACAGTATATTACTTGTAAGCCGACGACCGACAACCAAAAATCGACAGAACCGTCTTTATTTGGAGAACCTGAGCCTGCACCAAAAGCTAACATCGTACCTCAAACATCGTTTAACGACAGTTGCGGCAGTTGCCCATCTTGCAAAAAAGCATTAGAACTTGTACATCCCGATATTCATTTTAGCTACCCTGTTATTCCACGTAAAAGCGGCGATAAGCCTATTGCTACAGATTTTATCACAGAGTGGAGAGAGTTTATAAAAATAAGCCCATACGGTAATGTGTACGATTGGCTACAATTTATAAATGCCGAAAACAAACAAGGAAACATTACAGCCCATGAGTGCAACGATATTTTGCGTAAGCTTAGTTTAAAAAGTTTTGAAAGCGAATACAAAATACTAATACTATGGATGCCAGAATATTTAGGCAAAGAGGGTAACAAGCTTTTAAAACTAATAGAAGAGCCGCCAGCAAACACCTTATTTATTTTAGTGGCCGAAAATGAAAACCAAATTTTACCCACTATACTTAGCCGAACACAGTTGGTAAAAATACCCATGCTTACTAAATTAGATATTGAAAGCGCATTAGAATTAAGGGCTGGTGTACCCATGCAAAAAGCACAACAAATTACAGCAGTTGCCGAAGGTAATTACCGAGAGGCTTTGCAAATGCTGCAACACAGCGAAGATGATTGGCAAACTATGTTAAGAGAATGGCTAAACGCTGTAGTAAAATTTAACCCACAAGCTCAAGTAAAATGGATAGATGAAACTGCAAAAATTGGCAGAGAAAAGCAAAAGCAATTTCTTCAATATTTTGCACATTTGTTAGAGTTGGCGGTACGAATTAGCACTACAAATGAACAACCACAAGCCAATGCCGAAACCGATTTTGCCCTGCGTTTAAACAAAATAACCCAATTGCACCAGCAAGAGGCTATTATCAACGAACTAAACAAAGCCAGTTATTATATTGAGCGTAACGCCAACGCAAAAATGCTGTTTCATGCCCTTTCTATTAAGTTATACCATATTATTAGTAACAATTCGTTAATTTTGGTTAATTGACATTGTTTGGAATATGAGGTAAAGATTTTGTAACAAGCTTTTACAGCTTTGGTTATCATCGTTGTGTCACTCACTTGTACTGTATACCAATGTGCAACGCTTTAGGCAGCAAGCACATTTTTTAATAGTATAGGGTCCGCTTTTGCTGGCTCC
The DNA here is from genome assembly GCA_031377245.1 of Bacteroidota bacterium. Lineage (GTDB taxonomy): Bacteria > Bacteroidota > Bacteroidia > Chitinophagales > Chitinophagaceae > Ferruginibacter. The sequence continues at coordinate 11,024 of JANMEU010000011.1, read as the reverse complement.
ATAAAATTACCACTGTACAAGAGTGCGACGCCAACCTGCCTGCCGGCAGGCAGGTGAAGCTTAAAAGTAGTACATCTGCTGGGTACATAAAAATCTCCTCCACCAATCAATTATTCATTTTTCATTTCTAATTATTAATTTCATTATATGGGTTGCGGAAGTTGCGGTACTAGTAAAGATGGAGCACCAAGCGGTTGTCAAAGCCATGGCAGTTGTGCCAGCGGCGGTTGCAATCGTATGAATGTGCATGATTGGCTGGCAAATTTACCCTTTGCCGATCCTGAAAGCAATTGCAAAGTTGTAGAGGTAAGTTTTAATAACGGTAGCCGAAAATTCTTTTTTAAAAATACAAGCACTAACTATTATGAAAAAGGCGATATGATTGCTGTAGAAGGTGTAAGTGGTTTTGATGTGGGTATGGTTAATTTAACCGGTGAGTTAGTAAGAATACAACTAAAAAAACATAAAATAGATGAACAAAGTGTAGATATTAAAAGAATATTACGCAGAGCATCTACAGCTGATTTAGCTAAACTTAAAGAAACAAAAGCTAGAGAAGCCGAAGTTTTAATACGCAGCCGTGCCATGGCAAGGCAATTAAAGCTTGAGCTTAAAATGGCCGAGGTAGAAATACAAGCCGATGGGCGTAAAGCCACTTTTTTTTACATTGCAGATGATAGAGTAGATTTTAGAGAACTTATAAAATTATACGCCGGAGAGTTTAAAGTAAAGGTAGAAATGAGGCAGATTGGTGCAAGGCAAGAGGCAGGAAAGGTAGGCGGAATAGGCAGTTGCGGCAGAGAGCTTTGTTGTAGCAGTTGGCTAACAGATTTTAAAAGTGTAAATACAAATGCAGCCCGTTACCAAAATTTAAGTATAAACCAAACCAAGTTAAGTGGACAATGTGGCCGCTTAAAATGTTGCTTAAATTACGAGTTAGATACGTACATGGATGCCCTTCAATTTTTTCCTGAAAATGCCGATGTTATTGAAATGGCTAAAAGCAGAGCCTTTTTAGTAAAGAAAGATATTTTTAGAAATTTAATGTGGTACACCATGCCAGATAGTAATAAACAATACCCACTTACTATTGAACGTGTAAAAAAAATAAAAGAGTTAAATAAACAAGGCATACGCCCAGAAGATTTAGAACCTGCAGATGTTACTAGCAACAAACCAAAAGATATTGAACCCGTTTATGCAGATGTGGTTGGGCAAATTAGCTTAAAGAGTTTAGAAAAAACTAGCCGCAAACGCAGAGATAATGAACGACAAGGTGGGCAACAAGGCAATAATAGGCAGGGTAACAACAGGCAACAAGGTAATACTCAACAGGGTAATACTCAACAAGGTGGTAATAGACCAATGAGTGGTGGCCAAGGAGGTAATCAACAGCAAGGTGGCGGTAATCAAAATAGAGGTAATCAAAATCAACAGCGGCCAAACCCAAACCAACAAAACAGACCACAGCGACCACCGCAAAACAGAAACAACCCACAGCGGCAACAACAAAAGCCAACTAACGAGGGCGATAAAACTTCGTAACACATAAAAACGCTGGTTAAAAAAACCAGCGTTTTATTTTACATTTGTTTTAGCAAATATTTATATGTCAATAACAGTTACTAATCTTTCTAAAAACTACGGAGCACAAAAAGCAGTAAACAATATTTCATTTACTATTAATAAAGGCGAAATAGTTGGCTTTTTAGGCCCTAATGGTGCAGGTAAAAGCACCACCATGAAAATGATTACTGGTTACCTACAAGCCGATGGTGGTGCAGCACAAGTTTGTGGTATAACTGTACATATTAACAACAACGAAACAAAAAGTAAAATTGGTTATTTGCCCGAGGCTAATCCGCTTTATGTTGATATGTATGTAAGGGAATACCTTGCATTTGTAGGCAGCATACACAACGTTGAAACAAGTAAAGAAAAAATAGAAGAAATAATAAATACAGTTGGTTTAACGCTAGAAGCCAATAAAAAAATTGGCCAACTTAGTAAAGGTTATAAACAACGTCTAGGCTTAGCTGCAGCATTATTTCATAATCCGGAAGTGTTAATTTTAGATGAACCAACTAGCGGACTTGACCCCAACCAAATTATAGAAATACGTGAAGTAATAAAACGTTTAGGGCAAAATAAAACGGTACTTTTCTCCTCTCACATCATGCAAGAAGTTGAGGCTATTTGCGATAGAGTAATTATAATAAACAAAGGCAATATAGTAGCAGATGATACCTTAAGCAATTTGCAAAAAGGCAACACATCTACTCAAGGTATAACAGTAGGCTTTACTAATGAAATAAATATGGAGTGGTTGCAAAAACTTCAAGATGTAACTGCCGTAACACCAGGTTCACCATTCACTTATCAACTTTCAACTAATAATAGCGATGGTGTTAAAAAACAATTACTTCAATTAGCTATTGATAAAAATTTAACTATTCAAAGTTTGCAAAGCCAAGCTAACAGCAGTTTAGAAGAGGTGTTTAGGAGTTTGACTAGTTAAATTGATTTGGGTTTTTTAGTTTTAGATTTTTTGAAAATGGCTTTTATTTATCGGCTGGTAAAAGACCAAGCCTCGGCTATAATTATTAAGTGACTTACCAACGAAGGCAAGGAGCTTGCTTGCGGTTTAATTTGCTTGGTCACTAAAATATTTTTTTAAGTCCCGTTTTAAAAATAAGTGTGTAAATAAAACAGGTGGATTTAATACCGGATATTTCTTTACGATATTGAAATATATTTTATTGTCGGCTACAATAAATGTGATAGTCTTTTTCCAGATTTTGTTAAAAGAAAGACTTTCCTCTACGTCTGCAATTACTACTTCTTTATTTCCTCTAACAAAGTCATAACCCTTTTGCTCCAGGAATATCAATAGAACTTCTTTGTTTCTGTGTTCTGCAAAATGAGTTTCAAAACTTATTAATCTACTTTCGGTAATTTTTCTGAACAAGCCATACAAACTAAATGAAATAATAATTGGAAAAATAACATAACCGATTGCTTTTTCGTTGGAATTATTAATTCCACCTTGAAAGTATATTAAGGAAAGGCATCTGACGAAAGAGGCAAGTAACATGGAGAATGCAATTCTGTCGGTAATTATTTCGAAATTGTCAAGCCAATTTAGTTTCATAATTAACCTTCCTTTGTCAATACTTTTCGTTGTGTCTATGTATGTAAGGTTTACCATTGTGAGGTGCCGAAATGCTTAATTTTTAAGTGACTTGCCAACGAAGGCAAGGGAATACCCCTTGAGGTAAAAATAGGTGTTCCTTCATTTAGTTAAAATATTTTACCAAATTTGATTGCTGCAAAAGTGTTAATATCCGCTAAATTATTATTACTAAAATCGACTCTTACTCCAAAAAAATATTTCTTTACTAATTCTATATCATATCCTAAATTTATTCTATAACCACCAATAAATTTATTTTTATAATCTAGTAAAATAACTCTGTTCGATTGAATACCGTCAAATTGCATTGTGGCTTTTTTTTCTCTACTTTGCCAAGTGTAACCAAGAGTAGGTCCTAAACTAAGATATAAGCCATTTAAATATTTATTGGTTGCTGGGTGCCAAGTTATTTTGGGATTAAGTATTACATTGGTACTATGTCTAAAACCTGGTTTATTAAAATCCTGAATAGTTATGTTTTCTATTTTTGGGGTTATAGAACCATTTTCAAAAATCACTTCAGTTTCAAAAATTAATTTACTTAATTTATTTTTATTATTGTTTAATTCCCTTCCATATGTTACACCAATTCCAAGTCCGAGAATATCACCTGTTCCAAACGCTACTCGTCCACCTGTAATACTTAATAATTGTTTTTTGGTGTTTGTATTTTGTCCATTAGAAGATTCTTGTAAAAGAAAGAGTAAACTAATGGTTAGTATTAATTTATACATTTTGATTTTTTTAAAATTCAAATGAAAGGATTTCTCATCCTTTCATTTGAATTAGTTAACAATTAAATATTAATTTTTTCCAAGCAACGTCTCCTGCAATGGACGTTGCGTAAATTACTCTCAACATTTTTTAGAACCCCTATTTCAGGACGAGACATGTTGTATGCAGTTTTGTCTATTTGGTCGTTACATATTTGCCTTTAATAACTCCGTCAACAAACAAGTCTAAATTACTTTGCATCATTGAATTTGTCAAAACCATTGTCAAGTTATTTTTAGAATTATTGTTTAACAAAGTCAATGAGGCAAGCAGTGTATTAAGTTGGTCAACTGAATAAAAAGCGTATGAATTATAAATTGTCGAATTGTAATAATTAAATTTTATGCTTTCTAAAATTTGGTTTGTCTTTTCAGATGTCCAATTGTTTTCTGTTGCATAATTATTTACTTTTTTCGTACAGTAATCAATAAAATATTTTTCGTGTTTTGTCACCTCGATTATTTTGTCTACAAGAATAACGCTACTGTCCCTAGGCATTGCCATTGGCGGTGGATTTGTTTGTCCAGATGCATTAATGCCGAAGATAAAAAGTAGAACTAAAAAAAAAATTGTTTTTCTTGATGTCATTATATTTCAAGGTTTAAGTTTTTATAGATTTCATTTGTCAAATTCTAGTGTTAGTAGGGTGTCGCATTCAAATTGCCACCAAAACATAAATATACACAACTCCCTTCTATTATTTTCTTTACAAAATACTAAATAAATCTAAGGATTGAAAAGGAGGTTTTAATCGCCTAGTCACTAACCAAACCTAAAATATATTAATTGGGCGCTTACTAACTAGTGTAAGTCTTACCCGGCAAAGTATGCCCATCTGACCAAATTTTTTTAGCCGTTGTTGGCAGTAGCTATTTTATTTCGTAATAATACAATAAGCCCTAGTATTGGCCCAATGGCAAGAAACATATAAAGATATTGAGCGTTTATTTTGTCTGAAAGCAAATTAATGAATTGAATACTAACAATGGTAATAGAAAACCCAATGCAATTTACAATGGTAAGTGATGTTCCCCTTGACTCCTCAGGTGCATTTTGTGCAACTAACGTTGAAAATAAAGGAGAGTCGGCTATTACTGAAAGCCCCCAAATAAATAGAAAGACAATAAATAGAACCGGAGAGGCAGAAAATAAAAAAAGTGGAGAAGTAATACAGCACAAGCAAGATAGTACTAAGGAAAGTGTGGCTATTTTTTTTGCACCAAAGTATTGTGAAAGTATTCCGCTAAATACACAAGCAAAAGCACCAGATGCAATTATTAAAAATGATAATAAAGGAATATTAAGATGTATTGTAGGGTAATGCTTATTATAAGCGGATAACATTACTGGCACAAAAGCCCAAAAAGTGTAGAGCTCCCACATATGTCCGAAATATCCAAATGAAACAGCACGAAAATTTTTATTCTTGAACCCTATCATAAATTGGGTGCGTTTTATTTTTTGTCCAAATTTTCTATGCAATCCATCAGGTACAAATAACAACAGAATAAGTCCGCCTAAAAATGACAGTGCAGAAGTAGAATAAATTATATATTTCCAATGAAAGTTTATAGTAATATTTTTTAGTAAATGGGGCAATGCTGACCCTAAAACCAAGGCTCCTACTAAAAACCCCAACGATTTTCCTAACCCTTTTTGATAATGGTCAGAAGCTATTTTCATACCAACAGGATAAATGCCTGCAAGAAAAAATCCGGTCAAAAATCTAAATAAAAGGATGGTAGTTGAATCAATAGGGTTAATGTTAATGGCAAGATTAAAAAGCCCTGCAAAAATAGCGCTACAAAAAAAAACCAAAGAGGGAGAAAAACGATCTGAAATAGTAAAAATGGCGAATACCAAAGTGCCTGTAATAAATCCAAATTGAATAGCACTTGTAAGGTGGGCTAAAAAATGGTGATCAAGATTTAGATCTCTCGTTATATCTGATGCAATTGCGTTTCCTGCAAACCAAAGCGATGTGCAAAAAAATTGGGAAACAACTATAATTGGTAAAATCAATCTCATGAAAAGGCTTATTTGGTTTTATGCACAGTTGTTGTTGGCTGCTAATAAACCTACCATTTATTTGTGGTCCCGCCAAGAATCGAACTTGGATCTAAAGTTTAGGAAACTTTTATTCTATCCATTGAACTACTAAATTACCCCCAATTTTTCTATGTAACGTAACCTCCAGCTTTACCACTTTGGCTCGGAAGAGGAAGTTGCTGAAAAATAAAAGTAATTTTCCTTTATCCAATTTATAAACTATTGCAAAGAAGTTACAAAGCTAAATTTTTTATAGTTCTATTTTTTGTTTTTGATTAGCAACATTAAAACCTTGCTTTTGTAAAGTTTTGCGTTCTTTACTATTGGCGTTTAAAATGGGATTGGTATGATTTAAATGAATAAAATGCACTTTGTTTTTTTGTTGAATTTCTAGATCTTTTAATAGCTCGGTCGTTTCAGTAACAAAAGGATGTGGTACTTCACTCATGGGTCTATTTATTTCTCCATCTTTATAAAATGTGCCATCTAAAAGTAAGTAATCATTTTCCTGTACAACTTTTAGTAGGTCTTGGTTCCATTTTTGCCATTTGTCAATATCAGGTATAAAAATTAATGACTTATTGTTCGAAATAATTTTATAGCCTACCGTTTCCGAAAATTCATCACGACGAGGTACTTTAAAAGCAATTATCTTAATTCTTTCATTTAGTATAACTTCTTTTTCTTCAGCTATTTCTTCAATATCAATATTTTCTAAATTTACCAATTGCGACCAAGGGCCATTTTGCTCTAAAAACGATTTCATTTTTGGCATAGCAAAAACTTTTGTTTTTTTAGCACCCATCGTCTCTCTTCCTAAATACATAAGACCTGTATAATGGCCAATATGAGCATGGGTTAAAAATATTCCATTTAAATCGGCATCATTTTTAGTAATTTCATTTAAGTGTTGCTGTTGTTGTGTAAAATCTGGACTTGCGTCAAACATCCATTTTTCATTGCTAATGGGGTCAACCAATGCAATACAAGATACCATTTGCTCAACACGTTTATGTTGCCAAACAGCTTTACAACAATCTTTTTTACAACCAGCCTGTGGGTAGCCTCCATCTTGGGCTACACCCAACACTACCACGTAAGGGTTTTGCGAAAAAGCAACAACTAAATTCAAAACAAAAAAAACAACTAAATAATACCGAAACATAATTTGCATTTAAAATTTGAAATTTGGTAATGCAGTAAATTTAATTACTTATTTTATACTTTTTGCTTCCAGCAACATCTCTATTCCAAGCTTTATGTGTAGGCGGTACGTTGCAATTTAGCTAACTTATTTTTTTTATACAACGTCTCCTACAAGGGACGTTGCGTAAATTACACCCCACTTTTCTGTAAAGCAACGTCCTGCTCACACACTTTGGCTCGGAGGAGAGACGTTGCTGAAAAATAATAAACTAACATATGTAATGCTACAAACTAACTAAATTTTTTATTCAATAGTGTCGCTTAAAATTGAATTTTTGTTTTTTAATACCCCTTTTTTATACATGTTTGTAACTATAATTTTACCAAACCCATGAGCAAGTGCATTTGTTGAGTTAGCCTCAAAAGATTTTGTATGTGCTGCAAAAATTAGTTTATTACTGAAGAGATCGTAAAAATTACTTTCCCAAAAATAACTGGTACTTGTTATGTAATAGCCTTTGCTAACAATTCTATTTTGAATGTTATTATAATAGCCGTTTAATTTACCATACTCATTAGCAAAAGGAGTTTGCATAATTTCATCAGGACGATAGTACCTTTCTTTTTGCTTATTTAATAACACGATAGTAACTACTGCATCTGCTCCGGTATTTTTTATTTTGCTTAGCATTTCCTCTTCTCTCATATTCTTGAAGGCCATAGGCCCAAATAGCTCAAAAGACGAAACTGCGTTATATCCAAATGCCTTTATATCTCCTACCAAATGTTTTTCTATTTGCTTCTGCAAATCCATTTCTTCTGCATTTATAATAGCCACTACCATAATTTTTTTAAAATCGGCAGTAGGTACATTTGGCTGCTTCCACGATGAGGTAATTTTTGAAGTAGAGCAACTTAGCAACACTATTAACACTAAAAATAAAATACTACTTTTCATATTATTTAAGTTTACTTAACTGTAAAGTATGAAAACAGTAAAAGCAATATACTAACCTGCCTCAGTTAATACTATGATAGTAGTCATAGTAAACGCTTAATATAGGTGGTGGTAAGAAAGGGCTATTTGAAAAGATTAGTACGAATAATTTTTGCTTGTAGGCATTAAAAAGCAACTTGCTTTTTACAATTTTGTGGTCCCGCCAAGAATCGAACTTGGATCTAAAGTTTAGGAAACTTCTATTCTATCCATTGAACTACGGGACCCTTACCTTTTAGAAATATAAAATTTCTAAATTTGGTTGGCAAAACTATGCTATTCTAGCTAATGAAAAAGCCAAAAACCATAATTCCTAATTCTTAATTCTTATTTATATCTTTGCCTCCCGAATTTATCGGGACTAATTTTTGTAGTATGAAGTGGTTAAATGTTGTAATAAAATATAGGTTATGGATAGGGGTTATTTTGCTAGCGCTAGCCATTTATACGAATATTCAAGCTGGTTTTTGGCCATCTTTTATTTTATATTTTTTAGCGCTTATAGCCATTGTAGGTCATTTTATTATGGGGCCTATGCGTTTAATACAAAGCTATATGGAAGAGGGAGATATGGAGGGGGCAAAAAAAGTAATAGCCTCAATTTGGTTTCCTGGGTTATTAATTAAGCCAGTACGCTCTGTATATTATACGGTTAAAGGTAATTTAGCCATGGTAGAAAACGATTATGACGGAGCAGAAAAAAACCTAAAAAAGAGTAATCAATTAATGCAAAATAGTACCCTAATGAAAGGGCAAATGGGCCAAGCGGAAGGTGCTAATAAATTACAATTAGGCATGCTTGCTATGCAAAAAGGCGATATGAAACAGGGCGAGACCTACATACGCCAAGCCATTAGAGCTGGTTTACCAGACAACGAAAATAATGCTGCTGCTTACTTGCAGCTTTGTAGTATAATGATGAATAAAAGAGAATATAGGGCAGCAAAAGAATTTTTCCGCAAAGCAAAAAGCTATAAGCCAACTACTCCACAAATTGTAGATCAAATAAAACAGATAGAAAAATATATTACAAGAATGCCAGGGTAAACAGTTGGCAGTTAGCAGTTAATAATTTTCAAAAATAAGTGTTATCCGTACTTCTACAAAACCCCAAATAAATCTTCAACCTTTTTCCACCTAAAATCAAAAATACCTTGTAATTGTTTTTTTACAAATAAGGTATTTGCAATATCTCCTAAAAACCAAAAGGGTAGTTTGTAGTGTACAATATCTGTCATTTCTACTCCGCCATCAACAGCTTTAAAATGATGTTGATGATGCCACATGGTATAAGGACCAAAGCGTTGTTCATCTACAAAAAATTGTTTGTCTACCACATGCGTAATCTCCGTCATCCAATAAAGGGGTATGCCTAAAACAGGCTTTACCGTATACTCAATAATTTGACCTGGATACATTTTTTCGCCATGATGTTTACTAACAATAGTAAACCCTAAGTTAGTGGGTGTTATTTCTTTAAGGTTGGCCGGGCTACTAAAAAAACCCCAAGCTGCATCTAACGTTATGGGTAATTTTTGTACGGTTTTAAGTGAATATACTTTGCTCATTTCAACATATTTAATGGTATAACAATAATACAAGTAATTTGTTTTTACGTACTAAATTTTTAGTTATAAATTTGGTTATATTGGTATTGTATATAACCCTACCATACCAACCACTATGCAACATAAAAATAATGAGTTACAAACCAAATATACCGAAACCTTTAACCAACTTAATGCTGCCCAACAAAAAGCAGTAAATACTATTGATGGCCCCGTAATGGTTATAGCAGGGCCCGGTACTGGCAAAACACAAATTTTAGCGGCTCGTATTGGCAAAATTTTACTAGATACCGATGCCTTGCCCGAAAATATTTTATGCCTTACCTATACCGATGCTGGCACCATTGCCATGCGTAAGCGATTACAACATTTTATTGGAGCAGCTGCCTATAAAGTAAATATTTACACCTTTCATGCATTTTGTAACGATGTAATTCAAGATAACTTATCGCTTTTTGAAAAAACTAGTTTAGATGCTATTTCTGAGTTAGAAAGTATTGAGCTTTTTAAAGAACTAATAGACGGCTTCCAAAAAAATAATACCTTAAAAAGATACAGAGGCGATGTGTATTTTGAAATAAATAATCTTCGTCAGCTTTTTTCTGCCATGAAAAGAGAGGGTTGGTTGCCAGCATTTATAAATGAAAAAATTGAAGCCTACCTAAATGATTTACCCAATAGAGAAGAATTTATTTATAAAAGAAAATATAAAGTGTTTAATGCTGGGGATCTAAAAAAAGATAAGATTGAAGATGAGCAAGAAAAAATGCAAAAACTAAAAGCTGCTGTAAATGAGTTTGATAATTACCAACAGTTAATGCGTAAAAAAAATAGGTACGATTTTGATGATATGATAAACTGGGTGATAAAAGTGTTTGAAGAAAATGCAGCTGTATTATCCAATTACCAGGAAAAATTTCAATACATACTGGTTGATGAATATCAGGACACGAGTGGTACACAAAACAGGCTGGTACAGCTGCTCATTAATTACTGGGATAAGCCCAATGTATTTGTTGTGGGTGATGATGACCAGAGCATTTATCGTTTTCAGGGTGCCAACGTGGAAAATATGCTGGGCTTTGCCACCACATACACCAAAGAATTACTTACGGTAGTCTTAACCAATAATTACCGCAGCACACAACCTATACTGGATATTTCAAAAACACTTATCAATAAAAACGAGGAACGTTTAGTAAAAAAAATTGATGGGTTAAGTAAAGAGTTAATTGCTTCCAATACAAAAATTAACGGGTTAACCAACCAACCTGTAATACAGGAGTACAATTCTGTG
>JANMEU010000022.1:0-113393 GCA_031377245.1 Bacteroidota bacterium | reverse complement strand
TTGTTAATGGTTGTTCGGCTTACGCCATACTTCTTTGCCAATTGCCGGTAACCCACACCTTGGGTTAAATACTCCGTTATGGCTTGTTGTTTAATGTCCATTTTAGTTGTTTTTTAGACAACCTATTTCAGGACGAGACAGCTGCTGATGAAGATAACAACGTCCTGCCCCAATAACGCCAAACCCAATGTTATGTGGCGTTTTGTGGATTGAGTTTCTCTCTAAATATTTTTTTGTCCCATTCTATTAAGATGCTTTCCAGTTTCTCGTCCCTTTTTAAGAACTGGTGTACTGAAACCTTTAAGGGGTTGTCTGATTTATTGCTTTTAAGAAAGCTAAGTTGCTCTTCAACTAAATTCTCAATTTTAGTCCAGTCTCCAATTGGTGTTCCTACTCCTAACCAAAGAAATTCAGTAGTATCAATTTTGTCAATAATAAATGCCTTGTCAATTTGCTTAGCCATATTCCTTGCGGAAAATATAGCTTTATAAAATCCCCTGTAATATTTATTAGAACCGCCAATGTCTAAGTAAAGCATATTGGAATTAAGAACTTTGTTTAGTGTTGTTGTGGCTTTAAAAAAATGGTCAGTGAATGCAATTGTATTTTGTCCATCATTTTCAAAGTCTTGGTGGCTTGTCACAATTGCAACGATAAAATGTTTGTCGTCAATTTTTATTCCAATAACGTCGCCTTTTTTAAAGAAGGAATGTCTAACGACTATTTTTTTTCTTCTTAATGGGTTTGGTCTTGGCGTTTGAATTTTTTGTATGAAATCAGAAATTGCTTTAACCCTTTTTTCAAAAAGCTTTTTGTCGTCTGCCCAAAGTGTCAGCCACTTTAATTTAGTAGCGTCATTTAGTTTCTTGAAAGTATAATCTTCAACATCGCCACACATCCATTGTCCATACGCAATTCCTGTCCATATTTCTGCATAATATTCTGTGTCGCTTTGTGGCTTATATTCCTTTTCAAGTTTAAGTCTAATTTCCTTTGGAGAAAGCCCTTTGTTGTAAAGTTCTTTAAACTCTACCCAAATGTCAGCAGTTGTGTCGTTCTGAAGTATTCCTGTCCCCCAAGCTCCCATAGTTAGAATGATGTTTGTTTAAAATGCCACATAACACAATATTACACGAAACCCACAATTATTCCAAATATATAACATATACATTTGCAATTAGTTAGTGACTGTAATTTTGTATTGTTTTTAAAAATAAAAAAATTGTTTTGTTTTTTGCGACAATTTTTTTTGACAGCTATTAAAATATTGGTTATCAATGTATTAATGACTGTCATTTTGTATTGTTGCAATTTTCTTCTTTTCTATAATTATAGTCTAAACTTTAACTCAAATCAATATCTTTCACACCAATCTCATCATTTTCTGACTCCCACCTGACTCCCACTTGACTCCCACTTGAAGCCTACTCAATGCCTACTTATACCCAACTATGTTTCTAGTACCAAAAAAGGTAAATAATTTAGTTCAACCTACTTCTTCCAAAAAGCACCAATCCTCTCTTTTATATTTTCTCTAAAGTTTACATAAAAAAAATTGTAATCGGCAATATGGTAATTTTTTTGGGTTAAAAATATATTGCCAAAAAATTTGGGCTTACTCGTTCATAAAATATTTTTATGTACTTGTGCATCTACCACACGGGGTACTATTTTATTAAAATTTTTAAGTACACCTCCTTTGTTTTTTGTGTTTGGGGCTTTTAGGCTATCCATTGTCCAGGTTAAGGGGTTTACTACTACTACCTTTTCTTTTTCTTTTAAAACATAGGCTGGCCCCTCGTAGCCTTTTTTAAACGTACGCCAACTAATAAAGCAACCCGTTTGCCAACTATTACCGCAGGGCTGCAACACACTAAAATAATTTTGTGTAATAGGCAACCCAATAATATAGGCACACACTAGTTTATTTTGTAAAGGCTTGTTTTCAAAAAACTCTTTTAGTAACCTTGCTGCATGTAACGTGCCCTGGCTATGTGCTGCTATAATAATGGGCTTACCGTTGTTGTAGGTCTGCAAATACTGCTCAAAAGCTTTTTTTATATCGCTATACGCTAAATCAAAATTTTGTTGCACATCTGCCGCAGGCATAAAAAATGTTTTTATATGCGCTTGCCTATACCGTGGTGCATATACATTACAACTTTCGTTAAAAACACTGGCTTGGTATAATATGGTGCTTTCGTCTGTTTTTTTGTTTAGGCTTATATCATCTAGCGTTGCATTCAGTCGCTCATCGCTATAGTTTAATAACGTAGTGGGGTGTATAAAAAATACATCTACTTGTTTTTGTGTACTGTCATAACTGCCTAATGGTTTAGGCACATTATCGCTCATATCTTTTTTTAAAGGATGTGCTGCCCAATAATTTAAATTGGTATAAAATGCCTTGCTGTCATCGGCTTTAAAAGTATAATTTGTTGTGTTTATAATTTTGTTGCTACAGCTTACCAAAAGGCAAGTACTAATAAAGAGTACGTTTAAAGTAGATTTGTGCATTTTGAAAATTACAATTAATTTAGAGTAAATATAAATACTACTTATGGCAATTCCTTCAGTTGATTTAGCAGAATTTTTATCGGGAGATGAAAATCGTAAAAATGCCTTTGTACAAGCCTTAGGAAAAGCCTATGAAGAAGTTGGATTTGTAGCCGTAAAAAACCACGGTGTACCCGATGAGCTTATTGCAGATTTATATAGATATGTTCAAGAGTTTTTTAGCCTACCGTTAGATAAAAAAAAGCAGTACGAAATTGCTGGCTTAGCAGGCCAACGTGGCTATACAAGTTTTGGTAAAGAGCATGCAAAAGGTAGCGATGCGCCAGATTTAAAAGAGTTTTTTCAATATGGGCAAACCCCAAGAGACAATTATAAGGAAGAAGAGTATCCGCCAAATGTTAGTATTAACGAAGTGGCTCCTTTTAATAAAACCTTTGCCGATGCCTACCGGGCTTTTGAAAAAAGTGGTACGGCTTTATTACAAGCTATTGCCTTGTATTTAAATTTAGAAGAGCATTATTTTGATGACTATGTATATAATGGTAACTCCATTTTACGAGCCATACATTACCCACCCATAACACACGAACCTAAAAGTGCCATACGGGCAGAGCAGCATGAGGATATTAATTTAATTACCTTACTTGTTGGCGCAAGTGCAGATGGGTTACAAATATTAACCAAACAAAATGAGTGGGTTGGTGTAACTAGCTTGCCCGATCAAATTGTGGTTAACGTAGGCGATATGTTACAACGCTTTACCAATAATAAATTGTGTAGTACTACACATAGGGTTGTAAACCCAGCTAGAGAACTTTGGCATACGTCTCGTTTTTCTATCCCGTTTTTTTTGCATCCAAAAAGTAGTATGAGTTTGCGTTGTCTGGATACCTGTATAACCGATGCTCACCCTAAAGCTTATGACGATGCTACCGCCGGAGAATATTTAGATGAACGCTTAAGAGAAATTGGCTTAAAAAAATAAATAAAAACCAAAACGATAAAATGAAAGCACTAAAATTAATTGCACTGTTTTTTACATTAGCCACTTTAATAAGTTGTGGAGCAAAAGATGCTAAAGAGTTTAATGATAAGCTGGTTAAAATTCAGCTAAACTTAATGAATGATGTTAACGCCATGAAATCCGATACTTCGGATGCATTAACTAAATTAACTAAAGTAAAAAACTCGGCTAAGGCAAAAATTCTTGAACTTAAAGCAGTAGCCGGACCAAAAGATGGCGAAAATTTTAGGCAAGCCATGATTGATGACTTTGATGGTATTGTTGGTAGTTACGATGTGCTTATAAAAATGATGAATGCACAGGATAACGAGCCTGAATTAGCTAAACTGCAAGAAGAGTTTGGTGGCTGGCAAAAAAAGTTAGAACTGTTAGATGAAAAAGTTCAAAGCGAACAAAAGAAGTTTGTGGCTAGTTATAATATACGGTTAGAAAAATAATATAGATAATGTTTTTGTTACATATAGCCTCCATACTTGGAGGCTTTTTTGTATATTCAAACCTTGAAACTGCTTCGCCATATCCCTTTTTTAAAAGCTATTCTTTTGCATAGCGTTACCGCCTTTGGTGGACCGCAGGGGCATTTTGGTATGATGATGAAAACCTTTGTTGATAAACGTAGAGATGTTACCAAAGAAGAGTTGATGGACTATATTTCGTTTTGCCAGCTTTTACCAGGCGCCTCTAGCACACAAACACTTACACTTATTGGCTACAAGCGTGGCGGCATTCCCTTAGCGGTGCTTACCTTAGTTATTTGGATTTTACCTGCTTGCATACTAATGGGGGCTTTATCTTTTTTAGTTACAGCCATTGGTACAAAAGGAACATTGGCTACTAGTATTTTTCAATTTATACCACCTATGGCTATTGGCTTTTTAGCTTTTGCTACGTATAGGGCCTTTACTATTTCTATCATAAACACTATTACAAAATTTATCCTTTTATTTGCCTGTATACTTTGTTATCTGTTTTTTAAATCGCCTTTTATTTTTCCTATAATAATTATTGCCGGTGGCATAGCTACCAACTTTAGTAATAAGCGTATTTCCGAAACAGAAAAAATTAAGCCTAAACAAATTCGTTGGACAAACATTTGGTTGTTTGTGTTGCTTTTTATTGTTGCTGGTGCATTAAGCGAAACCGCTCGTAAACAACAATGGGAAAATCGAAAAGCATATAACCTCTTTGAAAATAATTATCGTTTTGGAAGTTTTGTTTTTGGCGGGGGAGATGTGTTAATTCCTTTAATGCTAGATCAGTTTGTAGCTAGGCCAACCAGTGTGCGGATGCTTAAAAAAAATGATGTAAACGTAATTCGTTTAGAGAGAGATGAATTGTTAACTGGTGCAGGAATGGTAAGGGCAATACCGGGCCCAGTATTTTCTATTGCTGCATTTACAGGAGGTCTTGCTTTAAAGGGCGAAGGAAAACTGCAACAAACGCTGGGTTGTATTATTGGTGCCGTTGGTATTTTTTTACCTAGCGCTTTGTTGGTGTTATTCTTTTTTCCGGTGTGGCAACACTTAAAAAAGTTTGTAGTTGTATATAGAGCGTTGGAAGGTATTAACGCTGCAGTGGTTGGTATAATGTTAGCGGCTACTTATTACTTACTTAAAGAGCTACACATTACAGAGCTAAACCTTATTAGTGGCACAGATATTTTTGTAATTATTGGAACTTTTGTTGTACTAAATTATACTAAAATTATTCCCCCTATTATTGTTGGGGTGTGTATTATGTTGGGTTATTTTATTTAGCATTCAACGCTTATTCAGCCGCTTCTGTTTGTCTAACTATTTATAATAATTATTTGCTGCAATATCTTTTTCTACTACATCGGGCACTAAAAAGCGAATTGACTTTTTTTCTTTTACTAACTTACGTATATGCGTACTCGAAATATCTAGCAAGGGGGCTTGCAATTCTATAATAGTAGCTTTAAGGGTGTTTTCAATTGGGAACCCCGGTCGCTTATAAATATATAGTTTATAATTTTTTATCAGCTGCTCATAGTTTTTCCATTTGGGTAAATTTTGAAAACTATCACTACCCATAATTATATTAAACGTGTGTTGCGGATATTGTTCTTTTAAATACGTTAGCGTATCAATAGTGTAGGATGGTTTTGGTAAAGTAAACTCTACTTTACTGCATTTTAATTTAACATCATCTTCAATTGCAGCATTTAGCATATGCAAGCGCTGGTATTCATTTAAAAGATTAGCTGGGTTTTTCAGTGGGTTTTGAGGAGATAGTACAAACCATACTTGCTCTAAATCTGTTTGGGTGGCACAAAAATTTGCTATTATTAAATGCCCAATATGTATAGGGTTAAAACTGCCAAAATATAATCCAATATTCATAAATAGTTAACAATCAATTTATTACATAATTAGTTGTTCGTCTTCTACAATAATGCCCTCTGCTTCATCTAGTCTTAAGCTCAACATGTAGCCGCTTACTTTTATACAAATAGGGTCACCAAGTGGAGCAACATGATCTATTAGAATAACTTCGCCAGGCACTAAGCCCATTTCCATTAATTTTAAAAAAAGCTCATCGTTTTCAAAATGCTTAATTATTACTTTTTTTCCAATCTCTATTTCTGATAATCGTTTATTCATATTTTTAGCTTTCCTTAAAAGTGTTATCCTTTTAAATCCAATTGTGGTTTAAATTCTTCACACCAACTTATAGTACAAAGTTACCATTTCAAAATACTTATCTAATTTCGATATTAGAAAATAACCAATGACAACAATCAATTTTAATTACTTAGATGTTTCCTCTTCCTCATTTAAAAGCAAAACGAGGCTTAAGGCACAATTGGTTTCTCTATTTAAAAAAGAAGGGGCCTTGGTAGAAAGTATGGAATATATTTTTTGTACCGATGCTTATTTGCTGGGCATTAACAAGCAATTTTTAAAGCATAATTTTTATACCGATATTATTACGTTTAACCTAGCTAATAAAAATGCACCCATACAGGGCGAAATATATATAAGTATAGATAGGGTAAAAGAAAACGCCCAAACCCACCAAACAACATATAAAGAAGAGTTACACCGAGTAATATTTCATGGCGCTTTGCACCTATGTGGCTACAAGGACAAGCTACCAAGCGATATAAAGAAAATGCGTAAAGCCGAGGATAGCTACTTAGCAGCATACTTTAAATAGTTCCACAAGTAACAGTTTCATACCGAAACAATGTTTACTTATTTGTTTCACGTATCCCTGTTTCGTACCGAAACAATTAGTAGTTTTGTTTTATGGCAACTAAAACAGCACCCAATACAACAGATTTTAACTTTAATGAAAAGCGTAAATGGCAAATTGCCCTACGTAGGTACGTTTTAGAAAAAAACAAAAGCAGTCAGTATGCCCCATACTTTGGGTTACCAATAGATATGTTTAGAAAATGGATAGAACTACAGTTTGATGAAAGCTTAAGCTGGGATAACTTTTCTACCGCTTGGCAATTTGATCATATAGTGCCCGTTGCCCTGTTCGATTTAAAGGACGAGGAGGAACTAAAGCTTTGTTGGAGCTTTATTAATATACGAGTAGAGAATATTTTGAATACTAAAACCAAAGGGAATAGGGTGGATATGTACGAAACCAAGCGGTATTTTGAAAAACTGTACCAAAAAACCCATTACCCACTATGTTTATTAATGATAGATAAACTAAACAAGCTAGATGTGTTGGAATTAACCGCAAACCAACAGCAGCAAAATTTTTTGCTAGAAAATAAAACGTACTTAGAAACACTATCAACTTTTGGTACCTATGAGTTTACACAACTTAACCAAGGCGAAAAACTAGAAGATGTGGAGGAGCAAAAAAATCAATTAAAACAGTTTGATAATCTAGGTTTATAATTCGTGTAATTAGTGCAATCCGCAAAATTAGTGTTACTATCTTTGCATTATGTTTCCAGAATATGATGTTATTGTTGTAGGTGCAGGGCATGCAGGCTGTGAGGCCGCTGCAGCGGCAGCTAACTTAGGCAGCAAAGTGTTGCTTATTACTATGAATATGCAAACGATTGCCCAAATGAGCTGTAATCCGGCAATGGGCGGTATAGCAAAAGGGCAAATTGTACGAGAAATAGATGCTTTGGGTGGTTATAGCGGAATTGTTACCGATGAAAGTATGATTCAGTTTAGAATGCTGAATAGAAGTAAAGGCCCAGCCATGTGGAGCCCAAGAGCCCAAAGTGATAGAATGTTGTTTGCTACCAAGTGGAGAGAGATGTTGGAGCAGACACCAAACGTAGATTTTTATCAAGATATGGTGAATGAACTTTTGGTAAAAGATGGTCGAGTTTACGGTGTTGTAAGCGGATTGGGACATAAAATAACGGCAAAATCGGTTGTTTTAACAAACGGTACTTTTTTAAACGGCATTATACATATTGGTGAAAAACAACTTGGCGGTGGAAGAATGGCTGAAAAGGCAGCCACTGGTATTACAGAACAGCTGGTAAGTCTTGGTTTTATAAGCGATAGGTTAAAAACAGGAACTCCCCCACGTATTGATGGTAGAAGTTTGGACTACAGCAAAATGGAAGAACAGTGTGGCGATGAGGAAATGGTAGGCTTTAGTTATACCGATACTAAAAAAATAACAACGGCACAGCAAAAAAGCTGTTGGATAACCTATACCAACACAGAAGTACACGAAATTTTAAAAACAGGCTTTGAGCAAAGTCCCATGTTTCAAGGAAGAATACAAGGAACAGGGCCAAGGTATTGCCCAAGTATAGAAGATAAAATAAACCGCTTTGCAGAGAGAGACAGGCATCAATTATTTGTAGAGCCAGAAGGCTTTAACACCGTTGAGATTTATGTAAACGGATTTTCTTCATCTTTACCAGAAGAAGTTCAGTATCAAGCACTTAAAAAGGTTCCTGGGTTCGAAAACTGTAAAATGTTTAGACCAGGCTATGCAATTGAGTACGATTATTTTCAGCCAACACAATTAAAATTTAACTTAGAAACAAAGCTGATTGAAAACTTATTTTTTGCAGGGCAAATAAACGGTACAACGGGTTATGAAGAGGCGGCTTGCCAAGGGCTAATGGCGGGTATAAATGCACACCAAAAAGCAACCAATCAAGAGCCTTTTATTTTAAGTAGAAGCGAAGCATATATTGGTGTGTTGATTGATGATTTAATTAATAAAGGAACAGATGAGCCGTATAGAATGTTTACAAGCCGTGCTGAGTTTAGAACACTTTTACGACAAGACAATGCAGATATACGCCTAACCGAAAAAAGCTATCGCTTAGGGTTGGCTAGTCAGCAACGGATGGAACGAGTTAAAGAAAAAATAGAAAAGGTAGAAGAAGTAAAAAATGTTTTGCAAGCCTTATCTATAGAACCAGAAGAAGTAAATAGTTATTTAGAAAGCGTACAATCATCTACGTTAGATGTAAGACAAAAAGCAGCACAATTAATTTTACGACCTAATATTAGTTTGCAAAAAATGCAACAGCATTTACCTACTGTACAAAATGCCTTAGCTACTTTTGATACCGAGGTGTTGGAGCAAGTAGAAATACAATTGAAGTACAATAGCTATATTGAAAAAGAAAAAGAGTTAGCGCTAAAAATGGGCCAGCTAGAAGATTTACTAATACCCGAAAGTTTTAATTACGAAAAGCTAAGCTCGTTAAGTAACGAAGCCAAACAAAAGTTTACAAAAATTAAACCTCGTACGCTTGGTCAAGCTAGTCGTATAAGTGGTGTAAACCCAAGCGATGTTCAAATATTAATGGTATACATGGGCAGGTAAAATTGAATTAGCGAACAACTTTAATCATTTTTCGTACCATACTGCTTTTAGAATTTTTCCAATTTAACGAGCCTTTTAATAACCACGAAAATCCAAAGGGTAGTAAAGAGGTTGTCTCAAAAAGTAAGGTAGAGTAAGCAAAAAGAGTTGTACCCGTAATTCTTTCGTAAATAGTACAAGCCGCAATACATAAAATACTTATTAAAATAGTAATACCACAACCTTTGTAAATTTTATTTCTTCTTTTCTTTTTTACATCCATTTTACCCTCATCAGCATCTTGAAAAATACGCATACAAAAAATAATAAAACAAATGAATAGCAGCGCTGCAAATACATAATGCAAACTATTTACATAGCTAGGCAATTTATTATTGGGCAGTAAATAAATAAATTGGCATGCTGCATTTTTTTCTTTAAAATCTGTAAACGATGTAGGAAACATAGCAACACCAAATGCAAATAACCCCGCTAAATTAGAAACCAGGTTTTCGTATTTGTAATGGCTATTGCCTCGGTACGTAATTAAAAAACCACCCAACACACAAAGGGTGCCCACAAAAATTATATGTGTTACGGTATAATAATAATGACTAATTGAGACCTGCAAAGCCGAACAGCTACCCAATAAATTTGCTAGTATAATTAGAATAAAAGGTAAGGAAATGCCTAATACCCCAATGAGCTGGCGTAAAAGTAAATAAGAGGCGGTAATTGTAGCATCGTTTTTGTTTTCATTTGGTAGGCCCATTGTGTATAGTTTTAATACTTAAAAGTATACACATAGTTGTTAATTTAATAATTTTTTAAACGATATTTTTAAATGGGCACAAAGCCAGTTTTTAAGTTTGCTACCCCTACAACCTAGCCCAAGTTTTCTTTTTAGTACTAATTTTTGTTGAAGAGGGTTGGCTTATGCTTTCGCCAAAATCATCTTGTTGTAATTCTATTCTTCTAGTAATATCTGTTAACGAAGTAAGGCGTTGAATAGTATAAGGTATGGTTTCTAACCCTTTTGCAAAGTTGGTAACATAAAGAAAAATACCAACTATATTACCGGCTAATATTGCTGTACCAGAGGTTTGGTAGGTAAGTAATAAACTTACACCTAAAACAATCATTACCATTAACTCCATAAAGCCAAAATTAAAAGCCTCTTGATCACTCATTTTTATTTGCAACGTACGTAACTTATTATAATGCCTTGTAAGCGTTTTAGAATCGGCGTTAGTAATTATATCTACTTGGTTTTCTAGCTCATCATTTTTCTTTTTGGTAAGGTATTGCATACGTTTACCGTAAACCCTACTTATTAAAACAACAGGTATTAAAACAGCTAAACACATTAACACTACACTACTTTCGTAAAAAAATAATAAAATTAACGAGCCTATTAAATTATACCCGGCTTCAATTACATAAACTAAATCAAATTCTAAAAAATCTACAAACTCTCTGGCCAAAGTGCTATGGGCACTCAATTTACTAACATCTTGCTGCGATTTTTTTCTGCCCAAAAACTTAGTAACTAATGAAACATAAATAGCACTATACGTTCTAGTGTCATACATATGCCTAACCGTGCCTATACACAACCATATAATATGTGATACCGATAAAATAATTAAGCCCTCGTAACTACCTTTTAATAAATCATTAATAGCTAAACCTAAAAAAAACGGACGTAATAAGGCCCCCAACATTTCTAATGAAAATAAAAAATAGGTCAATAATAATTGCCTACGATGTAAATTCATTAAACTTCTTAAAATTTGAAAACGACTCATAAAAATTTATCTACTGGTTCATTAATTTTTTCTTGTCATATTTAGGAACGAAGAATCTATATAAAGTAAATAGATTTCCCCAATCGTGGAAATGACAAATCCTTTAGAATTTAATAGGTTGTTAGTAAGACCGAAAGAAAGGGGGTTAGTTTAATCGGTGGCTTTATTTTCTCTTTCGGTTACGGAATTGTTTTTTATTCCAGTAATTAAGCCACTACAATTAGGACTACCACACTGGCAGTTAAAAGGCTCCATAGTATCATCTAAAAAAGATGCATAGTTTAAGGTAAGTTCGTCGCCTTTTTTAATGGGTGTTAGGGCAAGTACATTTAAACCTTTGTAGCCAGTATTGGCATTGCAGCTATGGTTTTGTGGAGCCCACTCTGCCGGGTTGTTGTCCCACAGCAAATATACGGCTGAACTTACTGGGTAAGCATACTTTGCAAATATTAATTTTTCATTAACACCCCAATTGTTGTCTACAAAGCACTTAGTAACAATACGTTGTGCCATTTCCTCGCCTTTAAAAATAACTTCTCCTATGGCAATGTTTTGAGTAGCGTAAATGCCATATCCAGCAATTGCATTGCCTTTTAGGGCGTATTTTTTTTGTTTAAGGCTGTGCCTATATATACCTTCTTTTATTATATGTTGCAAAAAAGCAGATTGGCCGTAACCATCATAATTTAATATATAATCGGCACTTCCTTGGTATCCATCGGTATAAAAAACAGAGCAAGTAAAATTTATTTCTAAAAAGAAGATTTCGTTTTTATCATTTACTCTAAAATCTAAACGGGCATATCCAGCACCGCCAAAGCTTTTAAAAATTTTAGTAGCAGCTAACTTTAACTCAGCCTCAAGCTCTTTATTGTTACAGGGAATATTTGCGTTTGGGTGTAGCTCACTTGTTTTTAACGCATATGTTTTAAAGGTATTTCCTTGCGGAAAAATATATTCAACAGGCTTAAAAACAGTAACCGTTTTATCATCATCATTAGCAACAAGCATTACGGTAAATTCTTTACCCTCAACAAATTCTTCAACTAATAATGGTGCATATTCATCTATTATTGTATCAATTTTTTCTTTAAGTTCAGCGGTAGTGTTTACTAAACTTTTATCATCTATACCTAAACTATCGCCTGCTTTTGCTGGCTTTACAAAAAGCGGAAACTGTAAATGTTTGCATTCCTCCTCAATTACACTATCCATTGTAATCAATGCATAATTAGGTGTTTTTATTCCTTCGGTATAGGCAACATATTTCATTAACTCCTTTGGTGGATCGTATAATAAACTTGTAGGCCCGGTAAATGGAAGGTTTAAAAGCTCTAAACAATAAATAACATCTATACTAGGTACTTCCCACTCTAAATAGCCTTCACAAAGGTTTACGTATATATCAAATTTTTGTTTGCTTAATTCTTTAAGTTGTTTGTAGGTGGTAAGTTTATTTAAAAAGACATGAGTGAATGAAGCATTTGGAATCAAGGAGCTTAAATCTCTTGGCGGATCGTAGTTTTGATAATCTACCGATGAAGTTGAATAATCGGGCTGAAGTACACAAATACGTAAACCCTCTCCGCCGCCTAAAGGAGGAGCTTGCAAAGATTGTGGCGAAGATTGATTAGAATGTGAACTCATTTTTAATTTGTGGCAATTTGTGTAATCTGTGGCGAAAACCTACTCACCGCATCTTCTAAAATATCTTTTATTAAATTACTAAACGATGCATTACTAAACCGCAATATAGCACCAATGCTAGTATAATTTTCATCTTCGCTTAAACCGCATTGTGCATTTACTTCTAAAACATAAAGTTTATTTGTAATAGCATCTTGTCGTACATCTACTCTTGTGTATCCAACACCTTTGCAGGCAACATAAGCATCCCAACTAATTTTTTTTATTTCATCTATTATATCTTTATTGGGTAAAGCGTACTCATAAAAGTTTTCATTATTAGGCATAGCTTCTTCATCTTCATAAATTTCCCATAAACGATCAAAGCTTAAAAACTTTTCTTTTATGGGTAATGAGGCATGAAAAATACGCTCAACAGGGGTGTAAATTTTAGCTTGCATTGGGTTATTATAACTACCCGATATAAAGACTGTATATTCTGGTCCTGCAATAAACTCCTCTGCAATTAAGCCATCGCTAGCTAAATTCCAACCTCTATATCCTTCAAACATTTTAGCAACTTGCTCATTTAGTTCATCTATATTTTCTACTACATTTTTTACGCCTACACCCATGCTGCCTCCGCTAACACTAGGCTTAATAATTATGGGTGTGCCCAATTGTTCAAAGATGTTTTGAGTGTTTGTAGAAACAGTTATAATAGCTTCCCATTTTGGTGTAGGTACTCCTGCGGTATCAAAAGCAACCTTCATAGGTATTTTAGATGTGGTAATGTTGTAAAAATATTCATCGGCCCCTGTGTAAACTATATTTTTTTGATGCAAAAGCTTTATTACCGAAACGCCTGGAGTACCATTTACCTCATCTCCATCACAAATATTTAGTACAATTGGAAAGAGATTGCCGCTATTTTTTTCTTCTACAATTTTTTCAATTACTTCAACATAAGTTTGCATGGTAACTGGCTGCCATTGCCACTGTAAACCAAGCTCAGCAAATGTTTTGGTATATTCTTCTATGCTCTGGCTAAAGTCGTAATAGTAATCAATATTAGCATCATTAGTTTGTACATATGGAGCTAATACCCAAACTTTTATTTTATTTAACGGAACATCTAAGTGTAAAAACATATAAAATTTATACGGCTTGCTTTTGGCTTTGCAATTGTTGTTGTATAAAATTAGTTAGTTTATAGTTATGTAAAGTAGATAAGCTTAAATGAGATGCTCCATTTATTAATTGCAAACAATTTGTGCTACCACAATTGCACACAAAAGGTTGTGCCATATCCCACTCTGTACTGGGATAAAAAAAAGTAAACTCATCTCCTTTGTTCAAATCTTTTAAGGCAATTAACTGCATTGAAGTGGTATCAAAAAAAACAGTGGGTACACAACTATGATTTATGTATTGTAAAAACTCAGGTTGTAGCGTTATGTGTTTACTTATACCTACTTGTACTGTTAAATAGGTGGCATAAGTTTGGGTAACACCTGCTGTAAAGTTGCATATTACCTCACCTTTTTTAAATGATGTTGAGCTGTGTAGACTATTTTGCTTAACATCAACATCTTGATACCTTGTAGCAAAAATGTGATTGCTAACAACAGCTTTTGTTTTAATAGTTTTATTTGTTGGCATTACCAATAGAATGAAATAAACTCAAAAGGTTTAATGAACATAAAAAAATTATCGATTAAAAGTATTAAGATTATGGTTTATAAAATTCATATTAACTTGGTATAAATTAATAAGTGGATTAAATGGAAGATAATGTGCATAACCAACCCAATGGGCAACTATTGGTAGAGTTGGTAAAAATGAAAATGCCTTTTGGAAAATATAAAGGGACCGTACTTAGTGCTATACCTGTAGCTTATTTAGAATGGTTTAAAAAGAAAGGTTTTCCAAAAGGCAAATTGGGTATATTATTAGAAACCTTGTACGAAATAAAAATAAATGGCTTGGAAAATTTGCTAGAGCCACTAAAGAAATAAGCCATTTATTTATTGTAAGTTTGAAAAACTATTCCTGCTTATAAAATGAAGAAGTTATTAATTTTTGTACTTTCTACCATTATTTATGGTAACGTACTTGCACAAAACAAGGCTAATAAACTACATGAGTTAAATAGTTTGCTGATAAATACTGTAATGCAAGATTTGTTTAACCCTCCTGTAGCTAGCCGCATTTATGTATACCCCAACATTGCATTTTACGAATGCATAGCAACCAACGAAAACCAACTACAACCTTTATCGGGTAAACTTAACGGGCTAAAGCCTTTACCAAAACCAACAAATAAAATAGATAATGAGGTTGCGGCTTGTATTTCTTTTTGTTACACTGCACAAGCCTTGGTAGCCACAGAAAATAAGTTTGAAGAATGGCGAAATGATTTTATACAAAAAGAAACCACAACCATTGACTCTGTTATTTTTAAAAATTCAATTGCCTACGGTAAACAAATAGCAGATAGTATTATTGGGTACAGTAAAAAAGATAATTATTTAAAAAGCCGAGGTTTAATGCGTTATATAATTACCAATAAACCTGGCGATTGGCAGCCTACACCGCTTGATTATGCTCAAGGGTTAGAGCCAAATTGGAGTACCATTCGACCCTTAACACTTTCTTCGCCATCTCAATGCTCACCAAAGCAAAAGTTGGTATATAGCAAATCAAAAAAATCGGTGTTTTATAAAACAATGATGCAAACTTATCGAATAGGAAAAAACTTAGACTCTATTCAAAAAAGTATAGCACTGTATTGGGATGATAATCCTAATGTTTCAAATAATATTGGTCACCTTAATTATTTTATACATAAAATTTCTCCGGGAGGGCATTGGATAATGATAACTAAACAAGCTTGCGAACAAAAAAATATATCTATACAAAAAACAGCACAAGCATATACGCTAACAGCCATTGCTATTTTTGATGGGTTTATTAGCTGTTGGCATGAAAAGTATAAAACAAATTTAATACGCCCTATAACAATAATTAATAGAGAGGTAGATAAAAACTGGCAGCCCTATCTTCAAACACCACCCTTTCCAGAATTTACAAGTGGACACTCGGTTACCTCTAATGCAGCAGCTACAGTGCTTACTGCTTTATTAGGCGATAATTTTTCTTTTGAAGATAAAACCGAAATCCCCTTTGGGCAAGGCACACGTAAGTTTTCCTCTTTTAACGAAGCCTCGTTGGAGTCTTCAACCAGTAGGGTTTATGGAGGAATTCATTACCCCGAAACAGCCAATATAAGTGTACAGCAAGGGAAAGCAGTTGGAAACGTTGTGCTAGATAAATTAGCATATTAATTTATAAAATAAAAACATGAATTTAAGGCATAGTATTTTTTTTGTTTTTTGTTTACTAATAGGCAACACATTTGCTCAACAAAAAAAATTTACACTAGTACCTTCTTCAGAATCTGGCGTTAGTTTTAGAAACGATATTATTGAAGACCCCAATATGTTTTTGTACTTGTATGAAAACCTTTATATGGGCGGTGGCGTAAGTATTGGCGATATAAATAACGATGGGCTTTCAGATATTTACTTTTCATCTACACGGGGCTATAATAAACTTTATTTAAACCAAGGAAACTTAGTGTTTAAAGATATTACTTTGAGTGCTGGAGTTAATGGTGGCGAAGGGTTAAAAACTGGTGTAAATATGGTAGATATTAACGAAGATGGGTTTTTAGATATTCTCGTTTGCAAATCGGGGTTTAAAGACCCCTCCCTCAGAAAAAAAATTCTTTATATAAACAATGGCGATTTAACTTTTACAAACAAAGCCTCAGCATATGGATTAGATGATGCTAGCTTTACCATTCAATCTTATTTTTTAGACTATGATAATGATGGAGACAAAGATGTTTTTTTTGTGAACCACAATTCCGATTTTAGTAAATCAATGCATATACCTGCAAAAATGCAAAATGGTAAATTGGTTTATGTAGAAGATACAACAACGGTGTATGTAAGTAACAGGTTATACGAAAACAAAGGCGGCAAATTTGTTGATGTTACCAAAAAAGCAGGGCTTATTTCTCATGCTTTTGGACTAAGTGCATCGCTTGCCGATATTAACGAAGATGGATGGATGGATATATACGTAGCAAATGATTTTAACAAACCTGACGCCCTTTTTATAAATAACAAAAACGGAACATTTACAAATAAACTTACTACGTATGTAAACCATGTAAGTTTTTCGTCAATGGGTTCAGATATTAATGACATTAATAACGACGGACACCAAGATATTTATGTTGTAGATATGGCTGTAGAAGAACCAAAAAGGCAAAAACAATTGTTTGCCGTAAATCAAAATTACGACAAGTTTCAACTGTTACTACAATTCAATTTATTTTACCAATATCCACACAACAGCTTTCAATTAAACAATGGTAACGGAACGTTCAGCGAAATTTCTTATTACGCTGGTGTTGCAGAAACAGAGTGGAGTTGGGCTCCATTAATAGGTGATTTTGATAATGATGGATGGAAAGATATTTATGTAACCAATGGTTTAAAAAGAGACATAACCGACTGGGACTATAAAGTATTTATTTTAGACTCTGTAATAAATGCAATGAACAGAGGCCAATCGGTAGATTTACAAAAATGGCTAAATAGCATGCCGTCTGTAAAAACAAAAAATTATTTATACAGAAATAATGGCTCCTTAAAATTAGACAATTTTACAACTAATTGGATGGACCAACCAGCCTCTTTTTCAAGCGGTTCTGCTTATGCAGATTTAGATAATGATGGCGATTTAGATTTAATTGTAAATAATGTAGATGATGAGGCTTTTATTTTTAAAAATAATAGCGAGCAAGATTTAATTTCAAATTTTATTAACTGTAAATTTTATAAATCAAAAAACCTACAACAAGAAATTTATGGTAGTAAAATAAAATTAACATTTGCCGATGGGCAATTGCAAGTACAACATTACGATCCGCAACGTGGCTTTTTAAGCACTGTAGAACATCAAGTGCATTTTGGATTAGGCGTAAACAAAACAATTGCTAAGGTAGAAGTTGAATTTCCGTCGGGCAAAAAAATTATACAAAATAATGTTGCGGCTAACCAAACCATAATTTTTTATGAAGATGAGGCAAACCCTACCACACGTAGTGCTATAAAACAACCAACTGTTTTTACAGAAATTAATTCCCCCACAAAATTTAATTACACTCATACCGAAAACGATTACATCGATTTTAAAAGAGAGCCTTTAATACCCTACAAATGCAGTCGAAAAGGGCCCTACACAACAAAAGCAGATGTTAATGGCGATAAATTAGAAGATATTTTTATTGGAGGCTCGGCAGGTACAAGTGGAAAATTATTTTTACAAACTACTACCGGAAGTTTTACAGAAAGTAAACAACTTGTTTTTGAAAAAGATAAAGCTTTTGAAGATAATGGGGTGTTATTTTTTGATGCAGATAGCGATGGCGATATGGATTTATATGTAGTAAGTGGCGGCGCCGAATTTGAAAAAGGATCAACCAGTTACCAAGATAGATTGTACCTAAATAATGGAAAGGGCAACTTTACAAAAAGCATAAACGCATTACCAACCGAAACAGCCAATGGAAGTTGTATAATTGCGTTAGATTTTGATGCAGATGGTGATACCGATTTATTTGTAGGCGGCGGAGTAATGCCAGGTAAATTTCCACAGTCCGATGGTAGCATGCTTTTACAAAACAATAGAGGCCTGTTTACAAATGTTATATCAACTATTGCCCCAGAACTTTTAACTACAAGTATTATAAATGCTGCAACCTGGGCCGATATTGATGGAGATAAAATAAACGAATTAATAGTAACAGGCGAGTGGATGCCTACAACTATTTATACATACCAACAAACTAAATTTATAAAACAACAAGCTGCTGTAGCTATCAATTTTAAAAGCAATGGCATACAAAAAGATTCTGTTGTGCAATTAGATGCACTAACTGGTTGGTGGAATACTATTAAAGCAGAAGATGTAGATAATGATGGCGACATGGATTTAATTGTAGGTAACAGAGGCGCTAACTCAAAAATACAATGCAATATAAACGAGCCCACAACCATTTATGCAAAAGATTTTGATGGCAATGGAAGTTACGATGCTGTTTTAGGTTACTATATTTTTGGTAAATGTTACCCAATGTATAGTAGAGATGCGTTAATTGATCAAATGCCCATGTTCAGAAAAAAATATACTCGATACAATATGTACTCTGGCAAAACAATGGACGAAATTTTTACTGCAGAGCAAAAACAAGGCATGCAAAAATTTGTTGCCAATTGTTTTGAATCGGGTATATTAATTAATAACGGAAACAATCGCTTTGCTTTTGAGGCCTTACCAGAACGGGCACAACTATCTACCATAAACGATATTGTTGTAGAAGATTTTGATAAAGATGGGATAAAAGATATGTTGGTTTGCGGAAACAATAATGATGCAGATGTATCAACAGGCAATTACGATGCAACGGCTGCATTGCTATTAAAAGGAAATGCAAGGGGTAAATTTACAATGGTAGATTATGTAACCTCGGGCTTAAAAATTAAAGGAGAGGTTCGTAAAATGATCTATTTAAAAGAAAAAAAACAGCTTATCTTTTTAAAGAATAATGCGGCGGCACAAACGGTTACTTTTTAAACGTCACCCGAAGCTGTTTTATATAAAAAAACAATAGTAACTACATTTCATTTTGTAAATTGCATAACACATCATGCAATTCAATCTACAATCTCCATATTCCCCAGCAGGCGATCAGCCACAAGCTATTGAGCAGTTAACACAAGGCATTATTGATGGAGAAAAATATCAAACCTTATTGGGTGTAACGGGCAGTGGTAAAACATTTACCATGGCCAATGTTATACAAAATACACAACGGCCAACGCTTGTACTTACACATAACAAAACCCTAGTAGCACAATTGTATGGTGAGTTTAAACAGTTTTTTCCGGATAATGCTGTAGGGTATTTTGTAAGCTATTACGATTATTATCAGCCAGAGGCGTATATGCCAGTAAGCGGTACGTACATTGAAAAAGATTTAAGCATAAATGAAGAGTTAGATAAACTACGCTTGCAAGCCACTGCACAATTGCTTAGCGGCCGTAGAGATATCATTATTGTAGCAAGTGTAAGTTGCATTTATGGTATGGGCAATCCTGTTGATTATGAAAATGGGATTATACGCATTAAACAAGGGCAAATAATTAGCCGACAAGGCTTTTTACATGCATTGGTAAATAGTTTGTACAGCCGTAGCGAAGGCGATTTTAATAGAGGAACCTTTAGAGTAAAAGGCGATACGGTGGATATTAATTTACCCTATGTTGACTTTGGTTATAGAATTACTTTTTTTGGCGATGAAATTGAAACCATTGAAACGCTTGAGCTTTCTTCGGGTAAGCGTATTAGTGATGTAGACAACGCAGCTATTTTTCCGGCAACATTATACGTAGCACCTAAAGAGCAATTAATAAAAGTAGTACACGAAATACAAGACGAAGCGTTAAAGCAAGAAATATACTTTAAAAACAGCGGAAAATATATTGAAGCACAGCGTATAAGCGAAAGAGTTAATTACGATTTGGAAATGATAAGAGAGTTAGGTTATTGTAATGGAATAGAAAATTATAGTCGGTTTTTTGATAGGCGATTACCCGGCACAAGGCCTTTTTGTTTGTTAGATTATTTCCCTAAAGATTTTATTTGTATGATAGATGAAAGCCATCAAACCATACCACAAGTAAGTGGAATGTATGGTGGAGATAGAAGTAGAAAAATGGTGTTGGTAGATTATGGTTTTCGTTTGCCTAGTGCATTAGATAACAGACCCTTAAATTTTTATGAGTTCGAAAATTTACTAAATCAAAGTATATATGTAAGTGCAACACCAAGCGATTATGAATTAGCTAAAACCGAGGGGATTGTAGTAGAGCAAGTAGTACGCCCCACAGGTTTATTGGATCCGCCAATTGAAGTTCGCCCATCCATAAATCAAATTGATGACTTGTTAGAAGAAATTGATAAACGAATTATAAAAGGCGATAGAGTTTTGGTAACCACCCTTACTAAACGCATGGCCGAGGAAATGGATAAATACCTAAAACGCATCAATATAAAAAGTAAATACATACACAGCGAAATTGATGCGTTAGAAAGAGTTGAAATTTTAAGAGAACTTAGGCTTGGTACAATAGATGTGTTGGTTGGTGTAAATTTATTACGAGAAGGCTTGGATTTGCCCGAAGTAAGCTTGGTGGCCATTTTAGATGCCGATAAAGAAGGGTTTTTACGAAACGAACGTAGCCTTACACAAACGGCAGGCAGGGCGGCCCGTAATGTAGATGGTTTGGTAATATTTTATGCCGATAAAATGACCGACAGTATGCAAAAAACGATAGACGAAACACTACGCCGTAGAGAAAAGCAAATTAAATATAATATAAAACACAATATTACCCCAACAACGGTTAGCAAAAGTACCGAACAAATTATGGCTCAAGGCAGTGTGTTAGATGTAAAAGGGTACGACCCCTCAAAAGCATACGCACTAAATAATGACGAAACACTATCCATTGCCGCCGAAGAGGAGGAATACCTAACCATACCCAAAATGGAAAAGAAAATTGCTAGCACCAAAAGGCAAATGGAAAAAGCTGCCAAAGATCTAGATTTTATGGAAGCTGCCAAATTAAGGGACGAAATGTTTAGATTAAAAAAGGTGCTGGAAGAGATGAAGTAGCAGTAAAATCAAGCTTTTAGCCGTTTTCTCCCCAAAATTCATTACCTTTATTCGATTCAGATTGAAATTTATTAAGTAGTTGAGCACTTTTACACCTTCTACCTTTCAGCTGTACATAGTATAAAAATAAAAAATAAGTAATGACAAACGAACAAATTGAAAAGGTAATGGATGCCCATTTGGACAAATCTACTATAACCATCTATTTTAAAACAAGAAGCACCATTAAAGGAATTTTTATAAAAACACCAGACTATACGGAGTTAAAAACAAAAAACCTTTGGCGTATTGTTAGCGAAAGCAAATTAAAGGAGTACCAAACTACAAAAGATACTGGCTTGGCACGTATTTTTAATGGTACAGAATTTACTCGATTAAATGTTGCCTCATAAATTTAAGCAACTCCTAATTTTACTTTAACATAAGGGCTATACCTATTTTAATGCTACAAAATAGCATTGGCGGGGCTTTTGCGGTAATAAATTTAGACTACATAGTACAATCTTTAAAATATTTTACTATCTTACTAATCCTTTACCAATAAAAAATAAAATATGACTACAATTGCTCTTTACAACCTTAAAGGTGGTGTAGGCAAAACCGCCAGTTGTGTAAATTTTGCTTATTTAGCTGCCGCAGATGGTTTTAAAACACTGCTTTGGGATATTGACCCACAAGGCTCAAGTAGCTTTTACTACAAAGCAAAGCCCAAAGTACACCCCGGTATAAAAAAACTAATTACTAAAGATGCAGATTTAGAAAACGCTATTTTAAGCAGCGATTTTGAACTGCTAGATGTAATACCTGCTGATAGTTCCTCCAAAACATCTGATATTATGTTAGATGAAATGAAGGGGAATAAAAACAGACTCAAGCAGGTAATTAAGCAACTAGCAGGCGAATACGATTTTTTATTTATTGATTGCCCCCCAGGCTTTAGTGCACTTAGCGAAAATATTTTTAATGCAGCCGATATTGTGTTAATGCCTGTAATACCTACCACATTAAGTATACGCACTTACCATATGGTAAAAGATTATTTTAAAGAAAAGGATTTGGATATAAGTAAGATGATGTGCTTTTTTACGATGACCGATTTACGCAAAACCATGCATAACGATATTATGGCGGAGTTATATAAAGACAAACGCTTTTTTCAAAACTATATACCTTACCTAAGCGATGTAGAAAAAATGGGTGTACACAAAGCACCAATAATGGAATTTGCCAATAGCAGTTATGCCGCCAAATGTTATAGAGAATTGTGGACAGAGATTAAGGAAGGGGTTTTATAGTAAAAAAATTAGTATGATTTTAGAATTAAACCCATTGGTTGCACCAGATATAGGCCTAGTTGTTTGGATGACATTTTCTTTAATTTTTATTGTTTTCATTGCATATGTACTTATTCATTTTATAAAAAAATATTGGTAGAATTTATGAAGAGAGAATTATTTAACTGGCATAGCCCAGCCCTGCAAAAAGACATGCCTATTGTACGTTATGGTGATTATGGTTTTGCTATTTTATTAGTGCCTACCGCAGCAGCAGATTATTTAGAGTACGAACGTTTTCAATTAATGGAAACGCTAGCCCCCTATATCAATAGTGGTAAAGTGCAAATATTTTCTATCAATAGCATTAATAACGAAAGTTGGTTAAATAACGAAATGCTGGGTGAGCATAAAGCTATTCGTCAAAATCAATTTAACGAGTATGTCTACAACGAAGTAATTCCGTTTATAAAAACAAACACCTCTGCCGAAACCCCCATAATTACTTGTGGTGCATCGTTTGGGGCTTTGCATAGCATGAATTTGTTTTTAAAACGCCCCGATTTAATAAATGGCGTAATTGCAATGAGCGGTGTGTACGATTTAACGGAGTACACAAAAGGTTATTTTGATGATCAAGTTTACTTTAACTCACCCCACCATTATATTGCTAACCTTACCGATCATAATGCATTGGAGCAAATACGCAAAAGCAATCATATACATATACTTACAGGCGCAGGCGATTACGAAGATCCTGAAGCATCAAAACATTTTGCAGGTATTTTATACAGCAAAGGAATTACCTACGAGTTAGATGTGTGGGGAAAAGAATGGAAACACGATTGGCCAACCTGGAGAGCTATGTTACCGTTGTATTTAGAAACTAGATTTTAGAGGTTTTTCCACAAAGGCACAAAGACAACAAAGAAAAACATTTGTGTTCCTCGTGTCTTTGTAGGAGTCATAATTACCTAGAAACAATTGTACTATTCTCCTTAAAAAACTAAATAGAAAAACTTTGTGTTCTTCGTGTCTTAGTGGGAAACTATATTTTTTATAAAAAACTTCTAATGAAAAATTTACTTTTAGCATTTGTTATTATTTGCTTTTTATCTTGCCAAAATAATAACCAACCTACCCTACAACAATACCATGCTACTAGAGATAGTGGCGTACAAACAGGCGGTGTAAAAATGATAACGATTGAAACACCTGTGGGCAAATTTAATGTTTGGACAAAAAAATTTGGTAACAACCCAAAAATAAAAGTACTGTTATTGCATGGTGGGCCTGGTGGTACACATGAATTTTTTGAAAGCTTCGAAAGCTTTTTTCCTAAAGAAGGTATTGAGTTTTATGAGTACGATCAACTTGGTAGTTATTTTAGCGATAAACCAACCGATAGTAGTCTTTGGACAACAGAACGTTTTGTGGAAGAGGTAGAGCAAGTACGTAAGGCATTAGGGTTGAATAAAGACAATTTTTATTTGCTTGGCCATAGCTGGGGTGGAATTTTGGCAACAGAATACGCACTAAAATATCAAGCTAATTTAAAAGGGTTAATTATAAGCAATATGATGGCTAGTTGCCCAGCTTATGGAAAATATGCCGATGATGTGTTGGCTAAACAAATGGACAAAAAAGTATTGGATACCATTAGAGCTATTGAAGCAAAAGGCGATTTTAGTAATCCAAAATATATGGAACTGCTAACAACTAATTTTTATAATCAGCATTTATGCAGATTAAAAACTTGGCCAGAGGCGTTGAATAGGGCCTTCCCTCATATAAACAGCCAAATTTATGTAATGATGCAAGGGCCCTCGGAATTTGGTGTTAGCGGCCGTTTAGAAAACTGGGATAGAAGTAAAGATTTGCCTCAACTAAAAATACCTACCTTAACCATTGGAGGCAAGTATGATACCATGGACCCTGAATATATGAAATGGATGGCTACGCAAGTACAACAAGGCGATAGTTTAATTTGCCCCAACGGAAGCCATTGTAGCATGTGGGATGACCAACAACATTATTTTACAGGCTTAATTAAGTTTATTAAAACGGTGGATGATGGAAGTTTTAAAGGATTAAAAAAGTAAAAACACACAATAAATAATTGGTATTTGAGTTATATAAGTGTCCTATTATCTTTTTTAATGAAAAAACCAGCTATTTTACTTGCTATTAAATGTGCCGCACTATTGTATGTGCTAGCTTTTACCGGTATAGATGACTTTAAAAAAGGAAAAGCCGCCACCCCCCTTATTACAAAAGGAAATTGCTCAATAAATATTTTAGGGCAA
This sequence comes from Bacteroidota bacterium, assembly GCA_031377245.1. Lineage (GTDB taxonomy): Bacteria > Bacteroidota > Bacteroidia > Chitinophagales > Chitinophagaceae > Ferruginibacter. The sequence goes on along the minus strand of JANMEU010000022.1, from coordinate 88,242 downwards.
GAGGATATGTTAAGTTACACTTTTTCGTTTTTGCTTGATGGCAAGGTAATTGCTAAAAAAAATGGCGTTGAAATCAGTGGAGAATGGATGGAAGATAATATCTCTAAAAAAATAAATATTCAGTTTAATACCTACAACCCTACCTTAAATAGCCTTAATAATCGTTGGATTATTAAAGAAGTAAACGAAAACAAATTGCTAATAGAAAGTCCACAAACCAGCAACCCAAGTTTGGTTACCATAGCAGCGTTATAAAAAAAGCGTTCAAAAAAATATACGAATACTAAACCTTAACTTTACTAGTGTTGTTATAGCAATGTGATTTATATAATATGCCAATATTTTATAAATCTTATCCCGAAAACTTTCGGGAGTAAATGCTGATAAATAAAAACAACTAGTACAATGAGGCAAAGCTGATGTTGGGCTATATTGTTTTTCCAAAGGGTATTCGTAAAAAAATAGTAGTTATATGGAAGACGAAACGGTTCAGTTTTTAAAACGTATTGCCGAAAGCATTGGCATATTAATTTTATGGATGCTAGTACAAATTACATTTGGCATATACAAAAACTATGGCTTTTTTGAGCATCAACCCTCATGGCAAAATATTGTTTATTACATTTTTTTTATAGGCACTGGCGTTGCATTATACGTTCATCTTAAAAAAAAATGGAAAATTAAATCTTAGTGTTTATGGTGTGGAGATGAGCATTTACTTTTTTTACAAAGTAAGTAATTGCGGGTATGTGCATATAAAATGAGTACTACCGCTATTGTTAAAAACAAATACTCGTACATAGGCAACAATTGCTTTAACACTAAAAATAAAGCCCCTGCACAAAAAACCAATACCGGTATATAGGATTGATGGTGTTTTACAAAACCATGTAATAAAGAATAGGCCCCCACAAAAAAAGCTAAAAAAATCATTCCCCATTCAAACCATTGATTATGAATTATTTCTACACCAAATAGGGTAAGGCTTGTCATAACAATTGGCAATAAAGCACAATGTATTGCACAAGCAATGGAGGTAGTAGCTCCTAATATGTCCCAATTTAATTTCATTAGCATACAAAAATAACAATTTTGCAATAATGTTGCAACTTTTATTGTTTTATAATTTTTACTAGCTTATCTAACTTAATTTTGCAAAAAATTCAACGAATGAAAAAGAGGTTATTGATTTACTTAGGTTTTTTTGTGGTGCTTTTAACTGGGTTTTATTTTGCCTTATTTAGAGATTATGATTTTACAGCATCTACACTTGGTGTGATAAATGCAGATGTAAGCGATTTTAGTTTTGTAGATCAAAATGGCGATACCGTTACGCAAAGAGAGATAACGGATAAAGTATATGTTGCCGAATATTTTTTTACCACGTGTAAAGGCATTTGTCCAAAAATGAATGCAAATATGCGTAGGGTGTTTGATGTATACAAGGGCGAGCAAAATTTTATGATATTATCGCACAGCTGTATGCCAGAAACCGATACCGTATCCTTACTAAAAGCGTACGAACAAAAAATGCTATCCGGTAATTTGGTAAAACAAAAAGATGGCTCTTACCAAATTGAAGAAGTAGAAAATATACAAGCACCAAAAATAGAAAAAAGCAATTGGCTTTTTTTAACTGGGGATAAAGAACAATTGTATAAAATGGCTAGACAGAGTTATAGAATAGATAATGGAAAACCCGATAGTACACAAAATATTGCCGAAGATTTTATACATACCCAATTTTTTGCATTATTAGACAAACAACGAAGAGTTCGTGGTGTTTATGATGGATTAAAAGAGGATGAGGTACAAAAATTAATTGAAGATGTTAAACGGTTATTAAAAGAAAAAGTAACGACCAAGCGTTTTATGAATGGTTTTACCAATAACCCTGAATAGAGTTAATTATTCCATTTTTTTCTTGAGCCAAGAAAAAATTTATCTACAATTAGCTGACCCAAAACTTATTTAGTAAATTACAAGAATGAATAGTGTTTTAGACATATTAAAAAAGAACGATTTAAGTATTACAGATGGCAGAAAGAAAATTTTAGATTTATTTCTTTCTTCAGAAGGCGCTTTAGCACATGCTGATATTGAAAAAAGTACAGCAAACGCTTTTGATAGAGTAACGGTGTACCGTACATTACAAACTTTTGTAGAAAAAGGGATTATTCATAATATACCTACAACAGACAATAGTATTTTATACGCCTTGTGCAAAGATGATTGTGCAGAGGGGCACCACCACGATAACCATGTGCATTTTATTTGCACCAATTGCAACAAAACAATTTGCTTAGATGATGTAATTGTACCAACAGTTAAATTACCTAAAGGGTTTACACCAAAGCATGCTGCTATGGTAGTAAAAGGACTTTGTGCAGATTGTAAATTAACCCTCAAGGAGAATATTACATAGAAATATTAGCTCATAAAAACCTCACCTTTTAAATAGTTTAATGAAATTTTATAACGATTTATCTTATGGAAAAAAAAGCGTTTTATTAGTAATACTATTTACCAGCATTCGTGTTATTTTATGTAGTGCTATTGAACTAGGTAGTGACGAAAGCTATTATTGGACATACAGTCAACATTTGCAATGGAATTATTTTGATCACCCTCCTTTGATTGCTATTTGGATAAGGCTATTTACTTTAAATCTTTGGTTACAAGATTATACCTTTTTCTTACGTTTAGGAAGCCTTGTAAGCTGTGCCATTTCATCTTATTTTATTTATAAAACAATTGATACTATAGATTCAAAAAGAACCGCCTTTATTGGTGTTTTTTTATACAACACTTCATTTTATGCAAGTATTACTGCTGGCCTTTTTGTAATGCCAGATACCCCTCAAATGGTTTTTTGGACCTGTAGTATGTATTTAATAACTCAAATTTTTAACAATGAAAAGCGATGGTTATATTGGATTTTATTAGGCATTAGTATTGGGTTATGTATTATGAGCAAAGTGCATGGAGTTTTTTTATGGGGGGGTATTTTTTTATACGTATTTTTTTATAAAAAAAATTGGTTTTTATTACCGCAGTTTTATATTTCTATTTTACTAACGGCAATGGTATGCTCACCAATATTGCTTTGGAATATACAAAACGACTTTATTACTTATCGCTTCCATAGTCAACGAGTAACCATAAACGATACCAAACTGCATTGGCTAGGTTTATTAAAAGAGTGGGTAGGAGAACTAATTGTGAATAACCCATTTAATATTTTTATTATTGCTTGGTTTGTGTTTTCAAAAAAAATTAAAAATGCTCCGGTACTAACTGTTTTTAAATTTATTGCTTTACCACTATTGCTTATTATTTGGGGTATTGCTCTTTTTAGGCAAGCATTGCCGCACTGGAGTGGACCTGCATATATTACACTTATACCAATAGCAGCTATTGGTTTATCTAGACTACATTTTAATCGCTTTAAAAAAATTTCGAAATGGCTATTTTTTTATTGTTTGATTTTTGTTTTTTTCATAATTGTAGCTGTAGCATTTTACCCTGGTACTTTTGGTAATAAACAAGCCGATGTTTTAGGTAAAGGAGACATTAGCTTAGACTCTTTTGGATGGAAAGAGGCAAGTAAAAAATTTGCCTTACTTTACAATGATAAATTCCCAAATCAACTTTCAACAAATAAAGTTCCATTAATTTGTAATAGTTGGTGGGGAGCTCATGAGGAATATTTTTTTGCAAGGCCTTTGAAAATAAATATGATAGGACTAGGCTCTGTTCAAGATTTACATAATTATGACTGGAAAAACAAAAAAGCAGTACAATACAATACAATGGATACTGCGTTATGCATTGTACATTCTGATGAATTTTACGACCCCAAAAAAGTATATGCACCCTATTACACTAATATTGATTCTATTGCAACAATTGAAGTAATGCGAAATAAAAAACCAGCACATAAGTTTTATATATATGTACTAAATGGGTGGAAAAAATAAAACAATTAACTTGACTTTTATACACTCTAACTATATCATACTTTTATAATGAACAGACTAGTTATCTTTATATTATTTATCTTTTGGATACCGAAGATAACAGCACAGTCTGCTAATAACACTGTTAAATATAGCGCAGTGGTTATTAAAAACTTAGACGTTAATAGTCAAGATCTAAAATCCATTTCCTACAAGCTAGATTCATTTTATCAAAAAAGAGTTGTTGCAGGTTTTAGTGGACAGGTTTTAGTAGGATATAAAGGCAATATTATTTTTGAAAGATATTTTGGCTATAGTGATAAGCAAAATGAACGATTGATTGATGCCCATTCACCAAGCCAACTAGCAAGTGTTAGTAAACCTATTACTGCTTTAGCCATTGCTCTTTTAAAAGATAGAGGACTCTTAAATTTTGATGATAGCATAACAAAATATATTCCTACTTTTCCTTATCCTAATTTAACCATACGCAACTTACTAACCCATAGAAGTGGTTTACCAGAATATTTTGGAATTGCTATGAGTAAAGAATTACCCATAGGCGATTCTTTATTAAGTAATGATTTTTTAATGAGCTTATTGATTGAAAAAAAACCAAAACTTATTCGCCAACCCAATACAAAATTTCAATACAGAAATACCAATTACGTCATATTAAGTTATATCGTACAAATTATAAGTAAACAATCGTTTGCACAATTTGTAAAAGCTACTATTTTTGATGCTTTAGAAATGAATGATTCTTACGTTTTTGATCATACACAAACGCATAAACCAACTTATTGCAAAAATTATAAAGGAGGTTGGAAGGAACAAAAAGATATGCCATTAGATGGAATAACAGGCGACAAAAGTATTTATAGTACCGTACAAGATTTGTATAAATTAGATCAAGCTTTATACACAAATAAATTAATTGAGCCGCAAACCCTGCAAGAAATGTATATGCCTTATAGTTTTGAAAAGCAAGGGTATCAAAACTACGGACTAGGTTGGCGTATGTATGATTATCCTGATCAAAAAGTAATTTTTCATAACGGTTATTGGCACGGAAATAATAACTGTTTTTATCGTTTTACCACCGACAACTTTACTATTATTATTTTAGGAAATAAGTTTAACAACTACATTTACGCACACCCACAAGTTATTTACACTCTTGTTACTAATAAAAATATAGAATTAACACCCACAGAAGAATAACGATTTATAATTTTCTCATCTCTTCCCCAACAAAATCCATCAATACCTTAATTTTTTCTGGACTAAAATCAAACGTTAGCCCAGCGGTTTTATAAAGTTCGGGCAAGGTTTTGGTGCCGCCTAAAGCCAATGCGTTACAATAATTGTCCATTGCCAATTGCTTATTTGCTTTAAACTGCATCCACATACCAATAGCGCCCAATTGTGCAATACCATATTCAATATAATAAAAGGGCACTTCAAACAAATGTAGTTGGCGCTGCCAAGCGTTGCTGCGGTAGTTTTCTAAACCGCTGTAATCAATTACATCGTCTTTAAACTCTAGTAGTATTTCGTTCCATTTTGCGGTACGCTCTTCGTTTGTGTGTGTTGGGCTTTCGTATATCCAATGTTGAAATTTATCTATAATAGCTATCCATGGAAATATAGTAATTACTCTTTCTAATTGATGTTCTTTTGCTCTTTTTAAATCATCAGCATTATTAAAAAAAGTTTCCCATTCATCCATACTAAACAACTCCATTGCCATACTAGCCACTTCGGCTATTTCCATAGGGTATTCTTTAAAGCCACTTAACTCCAACGGGTGTGCTAAAAAACTATGTACTGCATGGCCACCTTCATGTACCATTGTAGTTACATCATGCATTTGCCCTGCAGCATTCATAAAAATAAACGGGGCGCCACTTTCGGCTAAGGGGCAGTTATAGCCACCAGGTGCTTTGCCTTTGCGGCTATCCAAATCTAAATGATTAAGCTGCTGCATTTTTTGCAAACACTCGCCAAAAAAAGGACGAAGTTTTGTAAAACACTCAATAGATTTGCTTACCAACTCATGGCTTGTAGTAAACGGATGTAAAGGTTGTGTACCGATAGGCTCTGCATCAATATCCCAAGGGCGTAAAGTTTGTAACCCTAATTTCTCTTTCTTTTTTTGATAAATTAAATTTACCAAGGGTAACACATGTTGCTTAACCGCATCATGAAAATTAAAGCAGTCTTGTTTGGTATAATCAAATCTCCCTAACTCTTTAAAACGATAATCTGTATAATTTTCAAATCCTGCATTTATGGCTTCTTGATTTCTTTTTTGTACTAATTGATTATATAAATTGTTAAGTGTAGTAGTATCTTGTAATCTGCGTTGTTGTATTTTATGGTAAACCTCTTCTCTTTTATTTCTATCGTGGCTTTCTAAAAATTTAGCAGCTTGTTGTAGGGTGTATTCTTTTTCATCAACAGTTACCATCATTTTTCCGCTTATTACCCCATATTGTTGTTGCAATACACTAAGCTCTGCTTGCAAGGGAATATTTTCTTCTCTAAATAATTCAATACTTTTTTTAACGCTACGCAAATAGGTAAAATATTTATCAGCATCTAATTCATTTAGTAAAGGATGGGTTACTAATTTTTTATTTAACGCATCGGCCAGGGGTTGTATTTTAGGCTGAATTTCTAGCACAAAAAAAGTAAAGGCATCTTCCAATGTTTTGTTTTCTGTATCGCAAGTCATTTTTATTTGCCTCCAACAAGCATCTTCGCTAACAAGGGCTTCTAATTCGCTTTGGTCTTTAAGCCATTGCTCTAGCTCTATTTTGGTATTAATATTTCTATCTAATAAATCTTTAAAAAAGGGTTCAAGGCTGTTCCAATCAGTTACTATAAACTCTTTTGGTAAAAATTTTCTTTGTTGTTTTTGAATATTTGCTGTGTACATGGGGAGTAGTGAAAAGTGAATGGTGAGTTGTTAAATTCAAACATCCTACTAAAATTGAGTAGGATGTTTTTGAAATTAATATTTTATCTGTGCTATCAGCGTTTTAACCTTAGGCCATTTTGCGTGGGCTATTAATTTTTTTTGCTGGAGCATTATTTTTTATAGAGGCTGTTTTGGTTTCAGTTGGTTTTGTTTTGGCTACCATATTTTCTTGTGCAACATTTTCACCAGCTTCTGATAATTTAATTTCGATATTGTTTTTTTCAATCACACTAAACCATTTTATCATCTTCTTCATATCGCTGCCATATACACGTACAAAATCCATAGTTGGGTATACTTTTTCAAAATAACCTTTTACCGCTTTTGCATCATTAGCATCTGGTAACTTTTCGGTACTACTTTTCATAGCGGTTAACACATCTACTAAGTTTACATTATCTGCTGTAGTATATATTTCTATACTTTCTAAATGAGAGAATTGATGTATTCTATTACTTACAAATTTTGTTGTGTTATCCTCTAAACTACGAACAACACCACCATCTGCTTTAGATGATACTAACTCAAACAAACCGGTTAGGCCTGTAACACTTACTAATTTATTATACTCCATTTTTATACACTTTTAGGGATGCAAGTTACTTGTAAAAACTGTATTAATTAGCCTATTGGTAGCAGTTTTTTGTTAAAAAGCAGTGCTTTTAAGCTGTAATTATCGTTTTACTAAAAAAATTATACAATACCGACAGTTTTTTTAAAGCCTGTCGTCTAATGAACCATGCAAGTAAAATTTTTATATAAAAAAATAAGTTCCTTTGTTTTATTGATGATCGTATTTAACTATGCCAATAGTCAAAATATAACACTTAAAGGAACAGTTACAGATAAATCAGACAAATCAGCTATTACGGGAGCAACCGTTACGTTGATAAATCAAAAAGATACGGCTCTAAAAATGTTTAAATTAACCGATGCTAATGGTAACTTTCAGTTTAATAAGCTAAGCACTAATGCTTACTTGGTAAAAATTAGCTATAGCGGTTACGAAAAAATAGAACAGAAAATTAATTTACAAGCTAGTAATAAAGTAGCAATACCATTTGCTATTGCTAAAATAGCAACAGATTTAAAAGGTGTAGTAATAGTAGCAAAAGCACAACCAGTTAGGCAAAAAGGCGATACTACAGAGTTTAGTGCAAGCCAGTTTAAGGTAAATCCCGATGCTACTGCAGAAGATATCATTAAAAAATTACCTGGTATTACAGTTGCCAGAGACGGCACGGTAACTGCTGCAGGAGAGCAAGTAAGAAAAGTAACAGTAGATGGGAAAGATTTTTTTGGCGACGATGCTACTGCTGCGTTAAGAAATTTACCTGCAGATGTTATTGATAAAATTCAGGTGTTTGATAGATTGAGCGACCAGGCTCAGTTAACCGGTTTTGATGATGGAAACTCAATAAAAACAGTAAACATTGTAACCAAAAGCGGTATACGCAACGGACAATTTGGTCGTATTTATGCTGGCGCAGGTACAAATGAAACCTATTCTGCAGGGGGAAATGTTAGTTTATTTAAGGGAGACAGAAGGCTTTCGTTTGTTGGTAATTTCAACAATATTAATCTGCAAAACTTTTCATCGCAAGATTTATTGGGTGTAACAAGTAGCGGCGGTGGCGGGGGTAACAGAGGCGGCGGTAACAGAGGTGGGGGTGGAGGAACAGATAATTTTACTGTAGGGCAAAGTAACGGTATAAATCAAACCAATGCATTTGGTGTAAACTTTAGCAACGTATATAATAAAAAATTAACGCTTACGGGTAGTTACTTCTTTAATCAAAGTAAAAACGAAAACGAAGGGTTAACAAGTGCAGAAACATTTTTTAATCCCAAAAATTTATTTAGTATACAAAAAAGTAATTCTCCCTCTACTAATTACAGCCATCGTATTAATTTACGAATGGAGTACAAAATAGATTCGGCTAACAGCTTGTTTATTATTCCGACCATAAGTTTTCAAAAAAATAACACGCTATCTAATTTTTCTTCCGAAAATTTTTATGCTATAAACGATAGTACCAATACATCTTTAGGAGGTACCGAGGCCGATAAAAATGGATATAACATACGTAACAATATAATGCTTAGGCATAGTTTTCCTAAAAGAGGCCGTACGCTTTCGGTAGGTTTTAATACCGCATGGAGTAAAAATGATGGCGAAACACTTACAGATACAAAATTTAAGTTTTATAAAAATGGCTTAGTAACAGACTCCTCTTTAAATAGATTTGCTGATAATGCTACCAATGGCACTACAATTGGCGGTAATATTGCGTTTACTGAACCTATTGGTAAAAAAAGCCAACTACAAATAGATTATACGCCATCTATCCAAAAAAATAAAGCAAACCAAGAAACCTTTAGTTACGATGGGCAAAAATATAATGTATTTGATACAGCACTTAGCAATAAATTTGACAACACCATCACCACACATAACGCTGGCCTAAATTACAGATTAGGACAAAGTAGAGACGAGCAACTTTCTTTTGGGTTAAATTTTCAAACTGCTAATTTACAAAGCGATAGAGTTTTTCCTACAACAACAAAAGTCAATCAAACATTTACTAATATTTTACCTAATGTAGTATGGCGAAAAAAATTATCTAACTACAGCAATATTCGTTTGTTTTATAGAGCAAATACAAACTTTCCTAGTATAAATCAATTGCAAGATGTGGTTAACCTTAATAATCCATTAAGCGTAAGTAGTGGTAATCCAGAATTAAAGCAATCGTACACAAATTTTTTTAACGGAAGATATACGTACACCAATACAAAAACACAACATAGTTTTTTTGCCAATTTATTTTTACAAACCGCTAGCGACTACATAACCTCTGCTACATATATTGCTACGGCCGATACTACCATTCAACAAAACATTGTTTTAAAAGCAGGATCTCAATTAACAAAGCCTGTAAATTTAAATGGATATAAAAGCTTACGTACGTTGTTTACCTATAGTATGCCTATAAAAAAAATAAAAACAACACTTAATTTAAGTGCAGGTTTTAGTTACTCAAAACTGCCTGGGTTAATTAATAATAATGTTACAGAAACGGATGCCTATACCTATAACACAGGCGTAGTATTAGCTAGTAATATTAGTGAGTATGTAGATTACAATGTATCGTACAATGTAAATTTTAATAATTCTGCTACAAACACAATAAATAGCACAGCTACAAAGTACACTAGCCAGGCAATTGGGGCACAACTAAATTTATTAAATAAAAAAGGATGGTTTATACAAAACGATGTATCAGGAAATATTAATAGAGGGTTAGGGGCAGGCTTTAATCAAAACTATTGGTTATGGAATGCTGCTATTGGTAAAAAAATATTGAAGAAACAAGTAGGGGAACTTAAATTATCGGTATTTGATTTATTAAAGCAAAACCAAAGTATAGTACGTACGGTAACAGGCAACTATATTCAAGATGCTCAAACGCAAGTACTACAACAATATTTTATGCTAACGTTTACGTATAAATTAAAAAACTTTGGTACACCAAAAACAAATCAATTTAATAGAGAAGGGGGCGATAGGCAATTTAGACCAGGTGGAATGGGGGGCGGTGCTCCAAATTTTTAGTACTTTTAAAGTAGATAACAAAATGAATAGTTTTGAACCAACTCGATTTAATTATAGCACTACAGCAAGGAGATAACGAAGCTTTTAAAAAGCTTATAGATGAATGGCAAGATATGGTTTACAATACCGCATTGGGTATTATACAAAACGAAGATGATGCAGATGAAATTACACAAGAGGTTTTTATACAAGTGTTTCAATCAATAAGATCTTTTAAAGGCGATGCAAAAATTAGTACATGGTTGTATAGAATAACAATATCAAAAGCATTAGATTATTTAAAAAAACAACAAAGAAAAAAACGATTTGGGTTTGTAGATTATTTTTGGAGCGGTAATAAAAACGACGTTGATGAGGGGAAAGAATTTCACCACCCAGGAGTAGTAATGGAAAACAAAGAAATGGCAAGTCAATTGTTTAAAGCCATGAAACAATTGCCCAATAACCAACGAATTGCTTTTACGTTGCATAAATTAGAGGCACAAAAATATGGAGATATAGCTGTTATAATGAACATATCACTGCAAGCAACAGAATCGTTAATTGCAAGAGCTAAAACAAATTTAAAAAAAATAGTACAAGAATATTATACTAAAAACATTGCTTAGTAGTATGAATAAAAAAGAAAATATTAATAACTGGGTTGATGAAGCATTGAACAGTTTAGATAATGTAAAAAGAGCAACGGGTAAACCGTATTTGCTTACACGAATGAATGCAAAAATGCATAATAGCAACTCATCGGTATGGGATAATGCCTTGCAATTTATTAGTAAACCTATGGTGGCATTGGCTTGCATGCTAACAATAATTGCTTTTAATGTACTTGTAATTTCAAGAAATTACAATACCTCTAATACTATCAATGAAGAACAAGCAGTAACTGTAGATGAGTACAACGCCAATATAACCTCATTAAATTACACCGAAAATATTGAACCATAATGAGCAATACACCTAAAAGTAAATTGTATTTAATTATTATTGGCTTATTACTACTAAGCAATGCGGCCTTGTTATTTTTGTTTTTAAATAAAGATGATGGGCGTGGAAGAAAAAGAGAAGATAGAGGAGCAAAGATGACTACATTTTTAAAAACAGAAATTGGGTTTAATGCTACACAATTACAACAAGTAGATTTGCTTAATAAGCAACACAAAGAAAAAATGAAAGCCGATTTTGACTCAATAAAAATTAATAAACAGCAGCAGTTAAAAGAATTAGGAATAAAGGGATTTGGCGATAGTGCCATTTTACAAACAGTGGAAAAAAATGCAATACAACAAAAAATTATGGATCAACAAATGCTTGCACACTTTGCAGCTGTACGAAAAATTTGTACAGCAGAGCAATTGCCAAAATTTGATTCGTTATTTTACAAAGTTTGGGAAAGAAAGAAAAAGTAAATTTTAAATATATACAACATGAAAAAACAATTTTTATTATTAGCAACAGCATTACTTGTAGGTACTACAACTATGTATGCACAAGGAGGCTTTCAACGCCAAACACCTGAGGAAAGATTAAAACCTATTCATGAAAAAATAGATAGTGCGTTTAAATTAACTGCTGAAAAATTAGCTAAAGTAGATAGCATTTTTTTAGAATTATTTAAACAGCAAGATGCAAAAATGGCCGAATTAAGAAGTGGAGGAGATAGGCCCGACAGAGAAGCTATGATGGCAATGCGCCAACAGCTAGCAGACGAAAGAGATAATAAGTTAAAAGCAATTTTAACAGAAGAGCAAATGAAAACCTGGAAAAATGAAATAGAGCCTTCTTTACGACCACAACGTGGTGGCGGAAACAGAGGCGGCGGAAATTAAGTTTTTTGATTAAGTATGTTATAACTAACAACCCTTTGCAATTGTGCAAGGGGTTTTCTTTTAAAACAGAATTCTATAAAAGTATATTACCGTCTTTTCGTCTTAACTGTAAAACAAAAAAGCATCTCAATAAAAATTGAGACGCTTTAACTACTACCTGAAAAACCAAAACCTAAATCATTCCTCTGTATCGCATAAATCCAGCACCACCTAGCATTATAGCAGCTAATGAAAGTATTCCAACAGGGGTATTGTCTTCTTTTTCTGTTTCTTTCTCCTTAATAATTGTAGTGTACGCAACATCTTTGTTTTGTATTTCTTCGGCCTCATTGTTCACTATATCTTGCCAACTACTAATATCTTTTCCGGTTAGCTTTACTAATTCTGTTATTTCTTTTTTACGCCTAGCCTTTAATTCTTTCAAATATATTTTACCAGGGGCACAACTTAAATCGCCTTGTGCAGGGTGTGTAATTACATAACGGGCCTGAAAATTTTCTTGATTAGGGGTTACCTGAAACATTAAATCTTGTGGAAAAGAGGTTCGATTGTATCTAAAATGTAACCGAGTAAAATGTACATTTCTGCTACCGTTGTCTATTTCTTCTTCCTCATCCACATCGCTATAATCATTCCAATCTTTTCCTTGCAACCACCATACACCACTTTGTACTAAATCTTGCTCTGTTGGAGGGTTGCCCACACAGGGGTCGCATTTCATTTGGTTAATAGGCGTAACGTTCCAAGCATATTCTAAAAACGAAATATTTTTATCTTCGTTTTGCCACTGGCGATTAAATAAGTTACCATAAAAGGCACTAAAATTTTTTTGTACAAACAACGGAACATTATTACCGGTAGGTATATTCACATTTCTATAATTGGTACTCTCTACTCTTCCTTTTTTGGTAAAGGCATACACTATTAAATCTTGATCGCCATCGGCATTTGCCATGCCTAAGCGTATGGGCAACATAAATTTTGGCGATGTAAATTTTAGTTGAATTGGGCGTAAAAAATTTGTATTTAATTTTGCCTTTTCTTTTTCATTAACTTTTACTACAAAAAATTTAAGGTTGCTTTTTATGTATGGGTCTAGTACTTCTTCTGCATTTGCAGGTATTTTATACCCATTGTTGTTTAACCAATTTTTTAAACCACCACTTTCCTTAGCACTTAAAATTAGTATATCGTATTCGCCAATTAAATATTGAGCTTCTATTTTAACGCCAGCTACTCTTCTATTTAAAGCTCCAGTAACAACTACTTCTTCCACACCTGCACTCATCAATTTTTTTTCTTTAGCAGCATCATTATAATTTCCATAGCAAGGATTTTCATCCCAATACTCAACCAATCTTGGAGCACTATAATCATTTAATTTTTTAAAAATGGATGGATCAACTACTTTAATATCCTCTTTCTTTAAAACTACTGGAACGGGCACTACCATAGCAAAATCTTTAGTATCGCCTTTAAAATCGTTGTACATGGTAATTACATTTTTATTACCATCTCGTACTAAAATTACTTGGCTTGTTTTGTTTTTTAATGTACCATCGGCCTTGCTTACATAAAAACCGCAAAAGCTCATAAGTAGTAACGATGCTGATGCAAGACCAGCAAAAATTAACGTTGTTTTTTTCATAATTGTATTATTTTATTGTTGAGTTATTAAATGGAGGTTTAAAGATTAACGGGGCTTAAAGTCCCCTCCGGGGGATTTAGGGGTTTCCAATCAAAATGCTGTCCCTTAAATAACCAATCAAACACAGGAACTAAGGGTTGTGCTAACACCAATACATAAATAGGAGCACCATTAATAAACTTAAATGTGGTTAAATAAAAAGCAACACTTGCCACAAGCATACACCAAACTATTCTTGCCCATTTATTATTAGGTATTGTTTTAGGGTCGGTAATCATAAAAAAAGAAAACAGTAAAAGACTGCCTGTGCTTATGCTTTGCACAAAAAAATCTAATGGCCAACCTAAAAAAATTATTTGCCTTATAAATAGTAACGATGCAAATGTTCCTAAAAAAGCAAGGCTAGTATCTAGCTTTTGTACCTTGGTAACTACAATACAACCTAGGCAACCAATACCAAACAATAACACAGTTCCGCTGCCCCATTGCCCCGGACTAAACCAAGCATTGTTGGTTAAACCTATTGCAGCCACAATACCCAATGCACTAGGGTTAAAAATATGTTTACCTTTTATGCGAATTAAAAATTTAGCTGCTATAGAAATAAACGCAGCAAACATAGCTACTTCTATGGCATTTGTTTTTAGTAATAAACTTAATCCAAAAGATGATATTAAAACAGAGGGAAAAGAAAAGCGAATACGTTTGCTGTAACTGATATCTTTTTTACCTAAAAAATATTCGAATAGTATTTGTGTAAGTATACTTGTGCCAAAATAGGTTGCATATAGCCACCAATCTGCATGCCAATGCAAATAAAAAATTCCATAACTTAAAAAAACACTTTGAAACAATAGCTGAAAATAACGAGCATCTTTAAAAAATTGCATAACCTTTGATTTGTTAGTAGGATGAAAATGGTTTAGCGATTACACAATTCTATTGTTAAAAAAATGTAAATGCATGTAAAATAAATATTTATGGAAATTGTGTAAAATGGCATCGCCGCTTATCATTTTGTACTATATACTGTCAATATTTTTTACTATTTTTCTAGACAAATTATTATGAGAAAATTTTTTATTACTTCGTTTGTGTTATTACTATCCCAAGCCATTATTGCTCAAAAGTTGCCGTGTAGCAACCCTGTATATAGGCAATTCGATTTTTGGTTGGGCGAATGGGAGGCGTTTGGAAAAAATGGGCAAAAAGCTGGCGATAGCAAAATAACATTGATACTCGATAGTTGTGTTATTTTAGAAGAATGGGCAAGCGCCTCATTACAACAGGGCTTACGTTATGCAGGCAAAAGTTTTAACACCTATAATTCGGCAACAAAACAGTGGCAACAAACTTGGGTAGATAATGTGGGCGGAACAAACGAGTATTTAATTGGTAAGTTTGAAAATAATCAAATAATTTACAGTAGTACCCCTTTTAAGTTTAATAAAGACAGTATGGCAATACGGAAAATGACATTCACAAATTTATCAAAAGAAAAATTGCGACAGCACGGTCAAATAAGTAAAGATAATGGACTAACATGGAGTACAGAATATGATTTAGAATACCTACGGAAAAAAGAAATAAAATAATCTAAAAAAATAATAAATGAAAAAAATAATAGCATTTACATTTTTACTGCATAGCTTTTCAACATTATTTGCTCAATTAGATTTGCCTGCAAGCGGTAATAATCCACGAGCAACAATAAGCGAAGAAGTAGGCATAACATCCATAACCATTAAGTATAGTAGGCCAGATGTAAATAAAAGAGAAGGTAAAATTTGGGGGGATGGATATTTAGTACCCTACGGATTTAGTACCCAAAGTTTTATTACTAATAAAAACACATCTCCTTGGAGGGCTGGTGCAAATGAAAATACCACCATTATTTTTGAGCATGATGTAAAAGTAGATGGGCAGGCTATAAAAGCCGGTACATACAGCATACATATGGCTATGAGTTTAGACAATGTAGTTTTAATTTTTAATACGCAAACCGAGGCGTGGGGAAGTTTTTATTATGATGAAAAATACGATGCATTACGAGTAAATATAAAAACTGTAGCATTAGAAAAAAGTGTAGAATATTTGAAATACGAGTTTATTGAGCATAAAGAGAAAAGTTGCACTATTGCTTTGCAGTGGGAAAAATTATCTATTCCCTTTAAGGTAGATGTGGATGTAGACAACATTGTACTTGAAAGATTAAGAAGTGAATTGAACAGTAGAAAAGGGTTTACGCCAGCATTAATTTTAACCGCTACTCAATTTTGTTTTAATAAAAACATTAATTTAAATGAAGCGTTGATATGGAGCAAAAGAGCTATTGATGGGCAAGGTGGACAAAAAACATATATTACTTTACGCAATTTAGCAACGGCTTACGAAAAACTAAGTCGTATTAGCGAAGCCGACAGTACAATGAATGAAGCATTGTTAATTGCAACGGCAAATCAATACACAGCGTATGGTAGGCAATTAATAACACAAAAAAGAGCCGAAAAAGCAATGGAAATTTTTAAAGCAAGTCAAAAAAGATATGGAGATATGTTTGGTGTAAATAATGGCTTAATGAGTGGCTATAGTGCTAAAGCCGATTTTAAAAATGCAATTAAGCATGGAGAAAAAGCTATACTACAAGCACCTAATGAAGCTTCAAAAAAACAGCTTGAAGCATTACTTGCTAAGTTGAAAGAAGGTAAAGATATTAATTGATAAAAAGATAAATAAAAATGAATAGTTTTTTTAAGGCTTGGTGTATTTGCTGTAGCATTTTTACTTTTGTAAGTTGCAATAATGCACCTAAAAACAATACAAAATTAGCCATCAATAAAAAAGATACAGTTTACACCTGTATACCTTGCGGTTACAATTGTGATACAGCTTCTTATAATACATCAGGTAGTTGCAGTAGTTGCAAAATGGAATTAGTAAATAAAGAAACCATATCGTTTAAAAACATTCTAATAGATAGCCTTTGTTTTTTAACAGATACTAATACAGTTTTTTTAGATGTACGTACTGTAGAGGAATTTAAAGGTAAAGCGCCGGATAAATTTGGAGCTATAAAAAATGCCCTTAATATTCCGGTACAAGAGTTAGAAAATAGGCGAAATGAGTTGGAAAAATTTAAAGATAAAAACATTGTTGTGTATTGCAGTCATGCTCACCGTAGTGCTTTAGCTAGTTATCAACTAACACAAAATGGGTTTAGTAATGTAAATAATATGCTTGGTGGTATGAGTGTTTGGAAAGAAAAAATGAAAGCTAACCATTGCCTTTCAAAATTATTTTTGCAACAATAAAACTATACAATCATGCAATCAAAAGCAACCACAGTAGAAGCCTATATAGCAGAGTTGCCAGAAGATAGGCAAAAAGCCATTACACAACTTAGAGCTGTAATTAAAAAAAATATTCCCAAAGGGTTTAAAGAAGTTATGAGTTATGGAATGATGGGCTATTGTGTACCACATTCTATTTACCCAGCAGGCTATCATTGTAACCCTAAGGACCCACTACCCTTTGCTGGCCTAGCTTCGCAAAAAAACAGCATTAACTTTTACCATATGGGTATATATGCCGATCCTAAACTATTAAAATGGTTTACAGATGAATATGCAAAAGTGGGAATAGAAAAATTAGACATGGGCAAAAGTTGCATTCGATTTAAAAAACCAGCAAACATTCCTTTTAAATTAATTGGAGAACTGTGTAGTAAAATAACGGTGGCTGATTGGATTGCAACGTATGAGAAAAATTTAAAGCGGAAATAAAAAAGCCTCTAAAAACATAGAGGCTTGATATGTTGATTCAAATACTTTTATTTTTTTCGTTTAAATATACCCTCCATAAATTTTGCCTCTTTACCATCTAAGCCGGTGCCATACATAACCATACTATAGGTGTTGTCATCAATTATCTTCATTTCCTCTCTAATATCAGTGTCTTTTGCAGTTAATGCATCGGTTTGTTGGCCTTTAAGGTTAAGGGTTTTGGTTGCTTCATCGTACGTACCATTCATGTGAACAATGCCCGTACCTAAGTTATCTATCCATGTACTAGTAAACACTTTTTTAGCATTGTCATAACCCATTGTGCTCATACCTTCCATAGGTTGACCCATCATTGTAGAAATAAATTTAGCAGCTACATAACGGCCACCCAAAATTGAGTTTTGTACAATGGTAGCTTTTGCTTTTGTAGGCTCTGGTGTACCCATCCATTGGCTAACCTCTGCCTCCCAAGTGCCATTTGTTTTTGCCAACCATTGATGCATTGCACCTGGCTTTGCAAAATCTTCCCAAGCTTTCATCATTGCAGCCATAGCAGCAGAGTCTGGCATTTTTGGAATTGCATCAGTAGGCTTGGTGTCGGAAGCTTTAGTATCATCTTTCTTTTCAGTACTTGTTGTATTGTTTTCTTTTTTTGGTGATTCGTTATTACAGGCAACTAATACAGTGCTAATTGTAAAAATGAATAGAAATAACTTTTTCATTGTATGTAGTTTTAGGGTAACAAAATACTATTTAGTTTTTAATTATGCAATAGCAACCCCTTAATTTAACCCTGCTTTTATTTCAGTTAATGCTTTTTCAATTCCATTTTTTATCTCTTCATACTTACTAAAGCCTTTTGTAATTAAATAAAATTTATTGCTATGTAATTGTATTAATACCTGTGGATAGCTATCTACATTTAATTGCTTACACAACGCAAATTCGTAATAAGCTTTTTCTTTAAACTCTTCACTTTTTAGTTTGGTATAAAACTCTTCTTCACTAACACTATATTTTTCTAAAAGATGTCTATAGGCTTCATCATCGTCTAAATCTCTTCCTTCGTAATTTAATGCATATTGTAAATCGCCTGCAAACTCTAGTTGCCGTTCCGGATAAATTTCTTTTAAAATGCACAAGGCAATAGCTGGCTTTTCGCTATTCATTATCCAATCGCTTTTATCAGGATTGGCGGTGTGCCATAAATAATCATAGCCAAATTTTATACCGGTAACCTCTTCTACTCTTTTGTAAGCACCTTGTATGTAGGGTCCTATTTTTTCAATAGGCATTTTGTTTTCGCCAATCATCATGCCTCCGCTAAGCACTTCAACATCTAATTGGAGGCTGTATTCTTCGGCAATTTTTTTTATTACAGGGCTAAATCCGTAGCACCAGCCGCAATAGGCATCGTAACAATAAATAAGTATTGGTTTTTGCATGTTGCAAAGTTCCTAAAAACAGTTTAATATTGCTACATAAAATTAATAAAATGGAAAGAGCAATTGCAGGGTATCATTTACTTATGTTATTAACCGTTGTTGATAATAAATTAAATGTAAAGGAAGATATTGTTATTAGAGACTGGTTAAGTACCGAGTTTAATTTTACTCCTAATTTAGATGATGAAATGGAGGTATTAAGTAATTTAAAAAAAGAAGACTTTGCTTTACATTTTCAACAGCAAATGGATAAATTTTATTTGCACTCCACACAAGAACAACGAAACCATCTTTTACAATTTGCCCTATTTTTAATAAAAGCAGATGGGCATATAAGTAAAGAAGAAAATGTATTTTTTGATATGTTATTTGATGCTTGGAATGAGGGGGAGTAAATTTTATAATTAAGCGGTAGCTGCAATTACCGCTGCTTGGTTTGCAGCCACCATCGCTTCATCAGTATTGATATTTGAAAAAATTACATAACCGAACCCCCAGCCTTTTAAATCGTTTTTCCAAATAAGGCTACCATCTTTTTCTTTTAAGCAAAGCAATTTGCCATAGCCGCCAAAATAAATTTTATCATCTTCTACTTTTAGGCTACCAATAGCAACATGGCTCAAACCATATTCTTTTAATTTTACTTCCCAAACTATTTCGCCATTGCTTTTATTAATTTTTGCAATACGGGCATTGCTAAAAATGTAAAGGTGTTTTTGTTGTTTCATTTTTTTAATTTTCTTTTTTAATGAGCTTTTAACCAATTGTCTCCCATACCAATTTCTGCATCGGTTGGTACACCATTAGGTAATGCTAAAGCTGTTTGCATACAATGTAAAATAATAGGCTTTATACTATCTACTTCTTCTTTAAAGGCATCAAAAACCAATTCATCATGCACCTGCAAAAGCATTTTACTTTTAAAGTTTTGTTTTTTAAATTCGGCATCAATTTTTATCATAGCTAATTTTATCATATCAGCCGCCGTTCCTTGTATGGGGCTGTTAATAGCATTTCGTTCTGCAAAGCCACGTACAGTAAAGTTGGCACTATTAATATCTTTTAACCAACGTTTACGCCCCATCAATGTTTCTACATATCCGTTTTCTTTACAAAAATTTATGGTGTCATCCATATACTTTTGTATGTTAGGAAACTGTTTTTTATAGTTATCAATTATTTCTTTTGCCTCTGCTCTTGATATGCCTAAATTTTCGGCAAGGCCAAAAGCACCCTGCCCATAAATAATACCAAAATTTACGCTTTTGGCTTTGTAACGCATTTCTTTAGTCACTTCTTTTTCATCAACATTAAAAACCTTTGCAGCAGTAGCGGTGTGTATATCTTTTCCGGTACTAAAAGCTTCACACATATTTACATCGCCACTAATAGCAGCCACAATACGTAACTCAATTTGTGAATAATCGGCACTTATTAAAACATAGTCTTTATCTCTTGGTATAAATGCTTTTCGTATTTCCTTTCCCTTATCGGTTCGTATGGGTATGTTTTGCAGGTTAGGATTATTACTGCTTAACCTGCCCGTTACCGCTACCGCTTGTGCATACGATGTATGTACCCTGCCTGTTTTTTTATTTATCATTAACGGTAACGCATCAACGTAAGTGCTTTTAAGTTTTGTATATTCTCTAAAGGCTAAAATATCATCTACAATTTTATTTTGTGCAGCTAGTTTTAGCAACACATCTTCGCCTGTTGCATATTGGCCTGTCTTTGTTTTTTTGGCTTTTGGGTCTAATTTTAGTTTATCAAATAATACTTCGCCTAATTGTTTGGGGCTAGCTAAATTAAAACGAACACCAGCTTGTTGGTACACACTTTCTTCGGCTGTTTTTGCTTCTCGTTCTAGCTCCTTACTATACTCATTTAAAAATTGTTCATCAATTCGTATGCCTTCAAACTCCATGGCAGCTAATACTTTTACTAAAGGGTTTTCTACTTCGTAAAAAACCTTTTCCACTTCTTTTTCTTTTAATTGGGGTAGAAACGTATTTTTTAATTGTAACGTAATATCAGCATCTTCTGCAGCGTAGTCTTTTATTTTTTCTAGTTCCACATCTCTCATATTGCCTTGATTTTTTCCTTTCTTTCCAATCAACTCATCAATATGTACAGTGGCATACCCTAAATATTTTTCGCTCAACGCATCCATACTTCTTTTACCATCTGGCTCAATTACATAATGGGCAAGCATGGTATCAAATGTATTTCCTAATAATTCAAAACCGTACCATTTTAATAGTAGCATATCATACTTAATATTTTGCCCTATCCATGTTATAGATTTATTATTGAATAATTGGTGAAAATTGTTTAGGAGTTTAATACACTCCTCTCTATCTATTGGGCAAGGCACATAATAGGCTTCACCTTTTTTTACGGAAAAGCTTAAGCCAACCAACTCTGCTTCATTTGCATCAATGCCTGTTGTTTCGGTATCAAAGCAAATTTCTTTTTCATTAGCTAACGTAGCAACTAATTCGTTAATGAGTTGTTGAGTATCAGCTAAAAAATAATGGTGGGGTGTGTTGTTAATATTTTTATCAATCGGCAAAGTATTTTCTTCTACATCACCGTTGGAGCCTGTAGTAGCTGTTTGGTCTTGTGGCGCCTGCTCCACAATATTTCCAAACAAATCCATTTGAGCTGTAGTATTTTTTTCACTTTTTGTAGTTGCCTTACTATCCTTATTCCATATTTCGGCAGCTACATTTATATCGTCTCCTAAAATTCTTTTACCTAAGGTTTTAAATTCCAACTCTTCAAAAATTGCTGTTAAGGCTTCTTTATTCATTTCCTTAATCCTAAAATTTTCTTCATGAAACTCAGCAGCAGGAATATCGGTAATTATAGTGGCAAGTTTTTTACTTAATAGAGCAAGGTCTTTTCCTGCTAACACTTTTTCGCCTAATTTTCCTTTTATGTTTGCCGCATTTTCTAATACGTTTTCTAGTGTGCCATATTCTTTTAATAATTTAGCCGCAGTTTTTTCTCCAACACCAGGTATACCCGGAATGTTGTCTACAGCATCTCCCATCAATCCTAAAATATCAATAACTTGATCAATTCTTTCAATATCCCATTTTGCACACACTTCCTTTGGTCCCAATATTTCAAAGTTGCCACCTTGGTATGGAGGCTTATAAATTTTAATATTTTCACTAACCAATTGCCCATAATCTTTATCGGGGGTTACCATAAAAACTTCGTAGCCCTCTTTTTCTGCTTGTTTTGCTAATGCACCAATTACATCATCGGCTTCGTACCCATCAATAGCAATCACAGGAATATTTAATCCTTCAATAATTCTTTTTATATCAGGTACCGCAGCAGAAATATCTTCGGGTGTTTCTTGCCTATTGGCTTTATAATCGGCAAAGTCCGTATGGCGTTCGGTTGCAGCGCTGGTATCAAAACACACGGCCATGTGTGTAGGTTTTTGATTGGTAATTAAATCTATTAAGGTGTTGGTAAAACCAAATTGTGCATTGGTATTACGGCCTTTGCTTGTAATACGAGGATTACGAATAAGGGCATAATACGCCCTAAATACAAGGGCAAACGCATCTAACAGAAATAATTTTTTTTGCATACCGTAAAAGTAAAAAAAATAGCCCCTATAATGGGACTATTGCAAAATATATTTTTATAAAAAGATTTATTTTATAAGTAAATTTTTAAAATCTGTACTATCTCCATTAAATACATTAAAGTCAACAAACGCATCAATGCCATTTACATGCCCTCTTTCACTGTGTTGCCAAATTATCCAATTACGTGTAATACGGGGTTTATCTTCAACTAAATAATGGGCTACCCAAAGGGGGTAATCATCAAAAACACCAGCCAAATAGTTTTCGTAAAAATCTGCATTGGTATAAATAATTGGTTTTACGTGGTAATAATTTTCAACTGTACTTAACCAATCTTTTACTCGTTGTTGTAAATCTGCTTTAGAAGTGCCGTTAATTAATTCAACATCTAACACCGGTGGTAAATCTCCTTTTTGTATAGTTACGGTTTTTATAAATTGGTGGGCTTGTGCTT
Source organism: Bacteroidota bacterium (assembly GCA_031377245.1). GTDB lineage: Bacteria > Bacteroidota > Bacteroidia > Chitinophagales > Chitinophagaceae > Ferruginibacter. Next base: position 64,912 of record JANMEU010000022.1, on the reverse strand, counting down.
TACCACTTTTGCTGGCTACAAAAAAATGATAGGCGCCCCTGGGTAAACCTTTTTCTTTTGCATTAAACCAGTTTGGCCTAAATGTTCGGTCGGTAGTAGTTGTTCCCTCAGTAGCTTTTATAAAAGCAAAACCAACTTTTATATTACGCACTTTCATGGTTTTTACCTCATCCCAATCAATGGTGCCTTGGTGGTGGCTAATATCAATACCATGTATAGAAAAATTTACAGGAATATTTATGTCAAAACCGGGGTACCGAATAAACCGAGGCTTATTAAAATAGTTGGAAATAAAATAAGTTGCACAACCCACAATGGTTAGAATTATTAGGTTGACTGCAAAAATTTTTGTTGCAGATTTTTTTTGCTTTGCCAAGGTTAAAAATAAAAGGGTTGAGCAGTATTACCGTTGTAAAATTGCACTAAAAAAAGAGTTTAAAACTAGGTATAAAAAATTATTTTATCATCTTTTTTACATACTTAATATTTCCCCCCATAATTTTTAAAACATATTGTCCACTTGCCAAGTTACTTGTTAGCATATCAACAATAGCCTCGCCATTTAGTAAAACAATATTTTTAGTAGCTACCCTTTGCCCTAATGTATTATATAAAATTGCGGTAAGGTTTGGTGTAGAGGTTATGTTATACAATTGAATGGTAAACTTATCTTTAAAAGGGTTGGCACCAACTTTTATGGTATTTGCTGGAAAAGTAACCGCTGGTAATTTAAGGGTAGTATTATTTCTGGTAATTAACCAATAACCCGGATCAACCAACACTGTATCTGGCACAAAAGAAATGCTTTTTAAAAAGTTTTCGCCATTGCTTTTATTATCTACAATAATTGTTTGCTCTTGGGTTGCATTTTTAAATTTTAAAGCAACAGGTAGTTCAAAAAAACTAACCGAGGCATCGGAAGTGGTTTGATCCATTTTAATATTTACGGAACTATTACCCACCATATTCCAACTTACTTTATAACTTGGATAACCTTGCCCTTTATACCAATCGTTAAAAAATTTGGTTAAATTTTTCCCGCTAGCTTGTTCCAAATGTCTTTTTAAATCGTTTGTTCTGGCATAACCATAGGCTAGGGACGGATCTTTTTGATAATTTTTAATGGCTGTAAAAAAAGTTTGATCACTCAAAATCCAACGAAGCATCATTATTAAATAAGAACCTTTGTAATACGTAAGTCGGTTGCTAAAAATTCTGTTTACACTTGTTGTATCATCTACCCAAACACTACCATTAGGGGCAGATGTAACAAAGTTTATTTCATTTCTACGTTCGTTTAATAATGCTGCTGCATTTACTGCGTACTTCGTTTCTCTATATAATCTTGTAGCATGAGTAGCAAAACCTTCGTTAAGCCAAATATCTTCCCAACTACCACACGTAATTTTATCACCAAACCATTGATGGGCTAACTCATGGCTTGATAAGTTTTCGGATACATTGTTCATAAAAGAGGCTGTTTGATGCTCCATACCGCCACCCCAATTAAACTGAATATGCCCATATTTTTCTTTGATAAAAGGGTAGTCGCCAAATTTATCATGAAACAATTGCATAGCATAAGTAAGATTAGGGGTGCCTGCCTGAAAACTGGCTAAGCTCTCTGGATAACAATAGGTTTGAAAAGGCAAATTCGTTGTGCCCAAAGCAATAGTTTCGTTAAACACACTATAATTGGTAACTGCAAAGCAAACTAAATAGGTAGCAATTGGGTAACGGTGTTTCCAGTGGGAAACTCGTTTGGTACCACCGGCTATTAAAGTTTCGCTTTGCAACATTCCATTACTTGCCCCTTTGTAAGCAACCGGGTTTGTTATAATGATATCAATAGAATCAGGCTTATCATCTAATCCATTTTTACAGGGCCACCAATCTCGGCTACCATACGGCTCACTTAAACTCCACATAACAGGCACATTGGCATGGGTTTCTGTAGCAAATGATCCAAAACCAGTATTGGGCGGTATGCCTTTATAAAAAATACTTACGCTATCCAACACACCAACATTAAGTGTGCTAGTAAAATCTATAGAAACGGTAGTTGGGGTTTGTGTTTTTAAAAGTAGGCTATTACGTTGCTTAACGCTATCTACAACTAACGGACTCATTAAATCTAAAACAATATTGTTGGTAGAATTACTTATAGTAAAATAGATGGTTACCTTACCAGTAATATATCTTATAGCAGGATTTACCTCCCACTCACATCTATAATATTTTACATCGAAATTTGTACTTGCAAAAGTTAATAAATCGGCAGTGCCATTGCCAGTGCCACCTAATCGGGCAAAAGCCCTTTTTTCATTTTCAATTATAGAATTTAAATCTTTGTCTATAGGTAAAATTTGTTGTGCATTGGTTTGTAAAAATCCAATACATAAAATAAGTAGTAACAAACGCATAATGTAAATGTTATATAAAGTAATGAAGTTCTTAAAGTTTTGTGAAAAAGCAATAAAAAAAAGGGAGCAACGTTACCTTTACGCTCATTTTTTTGTTATAATAACGAACAATAAGGCATGATATTATATATGTATAAGACTTATTTTTTTAATAAAAAGCTGCTTTTTTCCCTTTTAGCTTTTGTGTCATTACACAATAATGTAATTGGTGCAAAGGCAAAACGAATAAGTGCAGATAGTAGTCAAAAACCACTTTTAGCTTTTAAAGATAAAACAGTTACTTCATATACTCTTGCTGTCAACGTAGCTTATCCGAGCATACTGGTTGGTAACGAAGAAGAAACTTTGGATTATATTGAAAAATTTGCTGATAGCCGAAGAGATTATTTGATAAGAATGCATAATAAAGGAAAAAAATTCTTTCCTAAAATTTTAAAAACATTTAAAAAATATAATATTCCACAAGAGTTTAAGGTTTTAATAGCGTTAGAAAGCGCTTTTAATGGCAATGCGGTTTCGGGTGCTGGAGCAGTAGGTTATTGGCAAATTATGGATGAAGTTGCAAATGAATACGGCATAACCTATATTCCTCAACCAAAGGCAGAGCAAAAAAAATTAGCCGCAAAAAAGAAAGCACTAAAAATACCCGACACACTAAAGAGTAAAAAGCCCATTGTTAAAGACGATCGAAAAAACTTAAATAAGTCTACCCAAGTAGCGGCACGTTATTTACGAGATAGAAGTAAAAATTTAAATAACAACTGGTTGCTAATAGTAGCCAGTTACAATTGCGGTGTAGGTAACGTGTGGGAAGCTATGCGTAAAAGTGGAAAGCCCAACCCTAGTTTTTGGGATATTAAAGCATACCTGCCTGCAGAAACCCGTAATTATGTAATGAATTTTATTGCACTTAATGTGGTATACCACAATTACGAAAAATTTGTTCAAAATAATTTAAACTTTAAGCCAGTAAAGGTTAAGGTAGATGATGGTGTAGAAAAAATTACAAGAGTTGTAGGAGATAAATAGGGTTAAAATTTTTCACTTAGTGGTCGTAACTTACCACCTTACTAATTTTCCATACCTTATTGTGTAGTTTCCAAATCATTAAAAATTTAAAAGTACCTACTTCTTCTTTACCATTTTCAATATGTTTAAATTGGTGGGTTCCAATTTCTATTGCACCATAATTTTTTATTGGATGCACTTCTAAACTACCCTCAATTAATTGCCTGGTTAATATGTTTTTGTTTTTAAACATCGTACCAAAGTTTTTAAAAACAGTAGTGTACTTAATTAATCCGCCATTATCTTGAAACCACTCTAAATCGTTCGTAAAATAAGATTTTAACGCAGTTAAATTTTGAGTGTTAAAAGCCAAAAACAAAAGGCTATCCATACGTTTAATAGTACTAAATAATTCTAAAGAGGTTGGGGCTACTTTTTTTTCTTGCGCTTGTGTAAATAAAAAACTGCATAGTAAAAATAGCGTTAGAGTAAATTTCATTAGAATTTTTTTAAGTATAGTAAGATACTATGTTATTTTTACAAATAAATTATTAAAAATTGCGATGGCTATTAAAAATATTATACTTGACTTAGGAGGCGTACTTATCAATATTGATTATTACAAAACTATTAAAGCTTTTAATGCATTAGGTGTTTTAAATTTTGATGAAATGTATTCTCAACTAAATGCTAATACATTATTTGAAGACTTAGAAACTGGGCAAATTAGCGAAGAAGACTTTTATATAGCGATTAAAAAATTAGCACCGAAAGAGTTAACTAACCAACAAATACAAACCGCTTGGAACGCCCTTTTGCTAGACTTTAGACCCAAAAGCATTGCGTATTTGCAAACCCTTGCTCAACACTATACCTTGTATTTATTAAGCAATACCAATAGTATTCATCAAGCCGCTTTTAATACTAGTTTTAAAAAAGAATTTAATGGAAAACATATTAATGATTATTTTACAAAAGCGTATTATAGCCATCAAATAAAGTTACGCAAACCACATAAAAATATCTATGAGTTTGTATTAGCCGATGCCACCTTAAATCCAGCTGAAACCTTGTTTATTGATGATTCAAAAATAAACATACCATCAGCCAATGAAGTAGGAATTGTAACACACCTTTTGTTACCCAATGAAACTATTGAGGAAATACTCCCTAGACTATTGCACATAAACAAGTAGTTATACTCCATTGTTTACATCTTCAAAATCTATGTAATCATTTCTTTTTGGCTTTTCGGTACTAGATTGTTTAGGAGGAGTGGTGAAGTTATTTTCTTGCTGCATTTGTTCATTCATTTTTTGCTGCATTTCTCCAACCTTTTTTTTAACCTGCGAAGTGGCGTTGTAAACAGGAATAATAAATTCAAAAATTAATTTGTACAAGAGGTACAAACCAAATAATAAAAATAGTGTTCTTAACATAATAACACAAAGGTATAAAACCCCTTAATTGCTAGTTGTTAAAATAGTACAAACGGAAAAAGAAGTAATAAATAACTAAAACACTAACAATATTGATTCTTTATCGGACTAAAGTTTTGCCATACCGCATTCATTTAGTACATTTGCATTACACAACGAAACAACAGAAGGGAACCTAACAGTTCCCTTCTTCTTTTTTAATGAGTACAGAAACAGCCATACAAACGGTAGAAAACCTAATACAACCCTTATTACAAGAGGATGTTTTTTTGGTGTATATAAAAATAAAGCCAACCAATAACTTTAAAATTTATATAGATGCTGATGGGGGCTTGCCATTGGAAAAGTGTATAAAAATAAATAGAGCTTTGTATAAGCAAATGGAAGAAATGGGGCTTTACCCCGACGGAGATTTTTCGTTAGAGGTTTCTAGCCCAGGAATAGACGAACCATTAAAGCTTATACGCCAATACATAAAAAATGTTGGCAGGTTTATAGAAGTTATAAAACTAGATGATACTAGGCTTGAGGGGAAGCTTTTGGAGGCAAATGAGGAAAAAATTAGTATAGAAATAACTGAAGGAAAAGGAAAAAAAATGACTATAAATCAGCTAGAAGTCCCTATTTCCGACATAAAACAAACAAAAGTACAAGTTAAATTTTAATTATATATCAAAACCCCAAGTTGGAGGGGAAGTTGCTAAAAAGCAAAAAAATAACCAACAAGGAATATGGCAAGTATAAATTTAATTGACTCGTTTCAAGAGTTTAAGGAGGCCGAAAATATTGATCGTCCTACGCTAATGAAGGTAATGGAAGACGTATTTAAAACACTTATTCGTAAAAAATACGGAAGTGATGAGTGTTTTGACGTAATTGTAAACGACCAAAAAGGCGATTTAGAAATTTTTAGACGAAGAACAATTGTTGACGATGACGATTTATACAACACCCTTACCGAAATTGAATTAAAAGATGCCCGAAAAATTGAACCCGATTATAACGTTGGTGAGGAATTGTATGAAGAGGTAGATATACAAAAAGAATTTGGTAGAAGAGCAATATTGGCCGGTAAGCAAACCCTTGCTGCCCGTATTAATGATCTTAAAAAGAACATCTTAATAAAAAAATACGAAGATAGAGTTGGAGAAATTGTTAGTGGGGAAGTTTATCAGGTATGGAAAAAAGAAGTATTAATTTTAGATGAAGAAGGTAACGAAATGTTGCTACCTAAGTCAGAACAAATACCTTCGGATTACTTTAAAAAAGGCGAAACTGTACGTGGCGTAGTAAAAAAGGTAGAGTTAAAAAATAGCCAAGCTATTATTATTATATCAAGAACAAGCCCAAGCTTTTTAGAAAAACTATTAGAAATAGAAGTGCCAGAAATATTTGATGGCTTAATAGTGGTTAAAAAAATAGTAAGAGACCCTGGCGAAAGAGCAAAAGTAGCTGTAGAAAGTTATGATGATAGAATTGATCCAGTAGGTGCTTGTGTTGGTATGAAAGGTAGCCGCATCCACGGTATTGTACGGGAATTAAAGAATGAAAATATTGATGTTATAAATTGGACGGCAAATACACAATTACTTATTCAACGCTCCTTAACACCTGCAAAAATTACAAGTATGGATGTTGATATGGAAGCCAAACGAGTTAGTGTATATTTAAAACCCGACCAAGTTTCTTTAGCCATTGGCCGCCGAGGAGTAAATATTAAATTAGCAAGTGAGCTTACCGGTTTTGAAATAGATGTGTTTAGAGATAATGAAGGCGAAGCCGAAGAGTTTGATATTGATTTAGATGAATTTACAGATGAAATAGAACCATGGATAATTGAGGAATTAAAAAGAGTAGGTTGCGATACAGGCCGCTCTGTATTAGAGTTAAGTGCAGAAGAATTGGAGCGTAGAACCGACTTGGAAAAAGAAACTATAGCAGAGGTTCGTAAGATTTTAACAGAAGAGTTTGGAAAAGAATAATTTGAATAAATAGTAAAAAAGTTAATCGTTAGTGGTTTAAAAGTGCTACTAACAAAAATAAAATATGTCAGAATTAAATACACCAAGGTTGATGGCAGCTGCCAAAGAGTTTAACATAGGTAAGGATACCCTTGTAGATTTTCTTGTATCTAAAGGTTTTAATAACGATGATTTAAAACCCACCGCTAAGCTTACTGAGCCTATGTACAGGGTTTTACAATCGGAGTTTCAACAAGATAAAGCAGCAAAAGAAAAAGCAGAAAAAGTAGAGTTGATAAAAACAGGGGGCTCATCTGAACCTAAAAAGAAAAAGGACGAACAAGATCTTTCCATAAAGAAAAAAGAAACCGTTGTTGTAGCACCCATTCCTGTAGAAGAGCCAAAAGTTGAAGAAGAAAAGCCCAAACCTGTAGTAATTGAAAAAGTAGAAGAAAAGGTAGAAGAAAAGGCAGAAGAAAAAGTAGAGGCAAAAAAAGAAAAACCTAAGGCTAAAGAACAAAGTGCTGAAGTTACTAACATTGAAGCTCCAGAAATTGAAGCTCCCAAAATTTTAGCCACAATAGATTTAGATGCAATAGACTCATCTACTCGACCCAAAAAAGGGGCAAAAAAAGAAGAGCCAAAAGAAAAGGCTAAAGTAGAAGAGCCTAAAAAAACTGCAAAAAAAGCAGAAACAAAAAAAGAGGAAGCAAAAGTAGAAGAAAAGATAAAGGTACAAGAGCCTAAAGAAGTAGAAGCTCCAAAACTAGATTTACCACCAGTAATTGAAAATATACAGGCAGATAAATTATTGGGCCCTAAAATTTTAGGAAAAATAACGTTACCTGTTGATAACGATACAAGGCCAAAAAAAGATAACGACGATAGGCACAAGCGTAAACGAATTCCAATAGCTAAAAAACCAGGACAAGCTCCAGGCCAGCAAGGAGCTGGTGGTCAACAACCAGGTACGGGAACAGGCGGATACCAGGGCGGACAAAATAGAACTGCTGGAACAGGCGGTGGTTACCAAGGTGGACAAAACAGACCTGCTGGAACAGGCGGCGGCTACCAAGGCGGACAAAATAGACCTGCAGGAACAGGCGGCTACCAAGGCGGACAAAACAGAACTGCAGGAGCTGGGGGCGGTAATAGATTTAATAAAACAGGAACAGGTGCAAATACTGGAGCTGGTCGTCAAGATAAAGTAATAGACGCCAAAGAAATCCAAGATAAATTAAAAGAAACACAAGCAAAATTAGCTGGTGCTGGCGGGAGAGGAAAAAGCCTTAAAGCTAAATACCGTAAAGCTAAAAGAGATGAGCATGCAGAAACAGCAGGAGCAGATAGTGGTGTAGATAATAAACTACAAGTAACCGAGTTTATATCGGTAAGCGAATTAGCTGGTTTAATGGATGTAAGCTTTGCCGATATCATTAGCAAGTGTATGAGCTTGGGTATAATGGTATCTATCAATCAGCGTTTAGAGGCCGACGTTATAGAGCTTGTGGCAAGCGAATTTAATTTTGAAGTAGAATTTATTGGAGTTGACGATGCTGCAGAATTAGAAGTAGATGATGAAGTAGATAATGAAGAAGATTTAGAACCAAGAGCACCAATTGTAACCATTATGGGTCACGTAGATCATGGTAAAACATCTTTACTAGATTATATACGACACACGAATGTAATTGCAGGTGAGGCTGGGGGAATTACACAACATATAGGCGCTTACGAGGTAACGTTAAAGGATGGACGAAATATTACATTCCTAGATACACCAGGTCATGAGGCGTTTACAGCAATGAGAGCAAGGGGCGCAAAGGTTACCGATATATCTGTAATTGTTGTAGCGGCAGATGATGCAGTAATGCCTCAAACTAAGGAAGCTATATCACATTCTCAAGCTGCAAATGTGCCCATGATTTTTGCTATTAATAAAATAGATAGAGACGGTGCTAATCCAGAAAAAATTAAAGAGCAATTAGCCAGCATGAACATATTGGTAGAAAGCTGGGGAGGTAAATATCAAAGTCAGGAAATTAGTGCAAAACAAGGTTTAAATATTGATGATTTATTAGAAAAAATATTATTAGAAACAGATATTTTAGAGTTAAAGGCTAATCCAAAAAAACAAGCAAACGGTACAATTATTGAAGCATCGTTAGATAAAGGTAGAGGATATGTAGCCACTATTTTGGTGCAAAACGGTACCCTTAAACAAGGCGACATGATTGTAAGTGGTCAATTTTTTGGTAAAGTTAAAGCCATGTATAATGAGCGCAACTTACGAGAAGAGGTGGCTCCACCAAGTACACCCGTATTAATTTTAGGCTTAAATGGGGCCCCACAAGCTGGTGAAACATTTAAAGTATTTACCGACGAAGCCGAAGCAAGAGAAACCGCCTACAAACGTGGCCAAATTCTACGAGAGCAAGGTATGAGGGCTAAAAAACATATTACGTTAGATGAAATTGGTCGTCGTTTAGCACTTGGTAACTTTAAGGAATTAAATGTAATTATTAAAGGAGACGTGGATGGATCGGTAGAAGCATTGAGCGATAGTTTACAAAAATTAAGTACCGAGGAAATTGTAATACGAGTTATACATAAAGCAGTAGGTGCCATTAGCGAAAGTGATGTAACCTTAGCAAATGCATCCGATGCAATTATTATAGGCTTTAACGTAAGACCAAGTATGCAAGCTGCAAAGCTTGGTGAGCAAGAAGGTATTCAAATAAAACTATACTCTATTATTTACAATGCCATTGAAGAAATTAAGAGTGCAATGGAAGGTTTATTAGAACCAACAGTGGAAGAAAAAATATTAGCTAACGTAGAAATTAGAGAAACGTACAAGTTTGATAAAGCTACGGTAGCAGGATGTTTTGTGTTAGATGGAAAAATGGCTCGTAACAACCGCATTCGTATTGTACGAGATGGTATTGTAATATTTACCGGTGAGCTAGGTAGCTTAAAGCGCTTTAAAGATGATGCTAAAGAAGTAACCACCAGTATGGAGTGTGGTTTAACAATACGCAATTACAACGATATTAAAATTGGAGATATTGTAGAAGCGTTTGAAGAAATTGAAGTAAAACGAACACTGTAATTTTTTGTTAAAAGCCACAATAGTTGTGGCTTTTAACATTTGTAAAATATAATTTTGAAGATGAAAGCCGCAGAGACGCAAAGTCGCAGAGGAAAATTATTCTCTAAATCTGTAAGTTAAAAAGCAGTAAAAGAGAGACATATCAAAACTCAGCATCTCTCCGCCTTTGCGCTAAAAAAACATAACAACAATGAAACAACTTTTCTTATTTCTTATTTCAACTTTTTCATTTCTTATCTCTATTGCACAACCCCAACGTGTAGTTGCAGATAAAATTATTGCCGTAGTGGGCGATAAAATTATTTTAAAAAGCGATATTGAAAATAGTATGAATGATATGGTACGCCAAGGAATGGAGTTGCCACCAAATGCTAAATGTTTAGTGTTAGAGCAAGCTATGGGTGTAAAAGCATTGGTACTACAAGCCCAAAAAGATTCGCTACCAATAACAGAGGAAGAGGTTGAAACCGAAATAGATAATCAAATACGAGGATTTATTGGGCAATATGGTTCAAAAGAAGAATTAGAAAGAGTGGCAGGTAAAACAGTATATCAATTAAAAGAAGATTTTAAAGACGGCTTTAAAGATAGAAAACTAGCACAGTTAATGCGTAATAAAGTAGTCAGCGATATTCGCATTACACCAAACGAAGTAAAAGTTTATTACGATAAAATTCCAAAAGACAGTTTATTTTTATATGAAAGCGAGGTAGAAATAAGCCAAATTGTAACTTATCCCAAAGCAAGTAGAGAAGCGGAAGAGTATGCCATAGAACAACTAAAATCATTTAAAGAGCAAATAGAATCTGGCAAAAAAGACTTTGGAAAAGTAGCAGGCTTGTATACGCAAGACCCTGGAAGTAAAGAAACAGGTGGTAAATACGAAATAAATAGAAATAGTAAAGAGCTTGATCCTGTTTGGTTAAACAAAGCCTTTACACTTAAGGAAGGGCAAATTACTAATCCTTTTAAAACCCGTTTTGGTTACCATATTTTAAAATTAGATAGTCGTGCTGGAGATGATGCCGTGGTTCGACATATTTTAATAATACCCGAAATAACTAAAGACGATTTAAAAAAAGGCTATGATAAGCTTGATTCAGTAAGGGCAAAATTATTGACAGGGGCATTAACCTTTGGAGAAGCTGTAAATAAATATAGCGACGACGAAGGAAGTAAATTTAATGCAGGAGCTATAAGCGGAAGAGATGGAAGTAATTACTTAACCATCGATCAATTAGATCCAACATTAGTAACTATGCTTAAAGATTTAACGGTAGGTCAGTTTTCTCAACCAGCCGAGTTTGAAGACGAGAGAAAAAAGAAGGGACAACGAATTGTATTTTTAAAAACAAAATCAACACCGCATAGAGAAAATTTAAAAGATGATTACGATAGAGTAGCAACGAGGGCGGTAGAAGAAAAAAAGAATGATATTTTAGAGGCTTGGTTTACAAAAAAAATACCAACCTACTATATAAAAATTGACGAAGAATTTAAGAGTTGCCCAGAAATGCAAAAATGGTTAATAAATAGCGACATAAAAAAATAAACGTACATAAAATAATATTAAACGTTCCGTTATACAACGGAACGTTTTACTTTTATATACTTCAATTTGCGACCTTTGTAAAATAGGTGCAATTAGGTATAAGAACTAAACAAAAAAAATGATTGAAAAAAAACAATTAATAACCAATAAAGAAGAAAATGCAATACTTGTAGGGTTGGTAACTAAAGATCAAACCGAACAACAAGTAAATGAATATTTAGATGAGTTAGCTTTTTTAGCCGAAACAGCCGGAGCGTCTACCATAAAAAGATTTACCCAAAAACTACCCCACCCCGATAGTAAAACATTTGTAGGTAAGGGAAAACTAGAGCAAATAAAACAGTTCATCTTACTAAAAGGCAATATACAATTAGTAATTTTTGATGATGAGTTAACGGGCTCTCAAATACAACATATAGAAGAAGCGTTAAAAGTAAAAACAATAGACCGTAGCGATTTAATACTAGATATTTTTGCAAGCCGAGCCAAATCTGCACAAGCAAAAACACAAGTAGAGTTAGCACAATATCAATATATACTGCCAAGGCTACGAGGCATGTGGAAGCATTTAGAAAGGCAAGGTGGTGGCGTAGGTACAAGAGGGCCAGGCGAAACCGAAATAGAAACAGATAGACGTTTAGTAAAAGATAAAATAAGCTTATTACGTAAACGCCTACTCGAAATTGACAAGCAAGCATTTACACAACGAAAAGATAGAGGAGAGTTTATACGAGTGGCCTTAGTAGGTTATACCAACGTTGGTAAATCTACCCTAATGAATGTGCTTAGCAAAAGCGATGTATTTGCAGAAAATAAATTATTTGCAACATTAGATACTACTACAAGAAAAGTAGTGTTTGAACAAACACCTTTTTTACTAAGCGACACAGTAGGTTTTATTCGTAAGCTACCCCATCATTTAGTAGAAAGTTTTAAAAGTACGTTAGATGAAGTAAGAGAAGCAGATGTGTTGTTGCATGTGGTAGATATTTCTCACCCACAATACGAGGAACAATTAACGGTGGTAAATAAAACATTAACTGAGTTGGGAAGTGCCGAAAAACCAACCGTAACTATTTTTAATAAAATGGATGCGTTTATAAAAAATACCTTTGATGAGTGGTTAGAAGAAGATGTAAAAAAAGAACTATTAAACGATTTAAAACAACGATGGCAAAACGAAACAAAAGGGAGTTGTGTATTTATATCTGCGTTAGAAAAACAAAATATTGATTTGCTCCGACAAACTATTTTAAATGCAGTTAGAGAGATGTATCAAATTCGGTATCCGTATAGGGCAGAATTTTTTTATTAAATGGAATAGTTTGTCATTTTGACAAAGGAGAAATCTATAAAAGAGTCAATTAAAATTACAATCACTTTCAATTTTTTATGTTGATAAAATGGCACAAAATAGCAGAAGATATTGCTGAGTTAGCTACCTTAACCGAAATTGAAATTGCCAATAAAAAAATATGTGTAGCTATACACAATGAGGTGCTTTTTGCCTGTGCAGCCAAATGCCCCCATGCAAGTGGTGTAATGGCAAATGGGTTTATAGATGCGTTAGGAAATATTGTTTGCCCTCTTCATCGGTATAAATTCGACCTAAAAAATGGTAGAAATGTAAGTGGCGAAGGTTATTTTTTAAAAACTTACCCTATAGAACATAGAAAAGAGGGCATTTTTGTAGGGGTTCAGCAAAATAGCTTGTTTTAAGCTTGTAAATAGTTTACTTTATTTTTTTCTAAAAAACTAAAAAGCCTTATTTTTGCAATCCGCTTTTAAAAAGTGGTAAACTCCTTAATAGCTCAGTTGGTTAGAGCATCCAGATTTTATATCGGGAGGGGCACTGGTTCAAACAGTGTAAAAAAGTTGAAAAATATTCCTCAATAGCTCAGTTGGTTAGAGCATCTGACTGTTAATCAGAGGGTCTCAGGTTCAAGTCCTGATTGGGGAGCAAATACACTAAAGGGTTTCATCGAATGAAACCCTTTTTTATTTTACACATTCCGACACAATTCTGACACAAAGTCTCCGCCTAGTTTAATTTCTCCACTAATCTAGGTTTGGAGGAGTACTGGTTCAAACTGTGTAAAAGTTGAACAATATTCCTCAATGTCTCAGTTGGTTAGAGTATCCCGATTTTATATCGGGAGGGTCTCAGGTTCAAGTCCTGATTGGGGAGCAAAAGACTAGCAGAAATGTTGGTCTTTTTTATTTTCCCTCCAGCCAATTAGTGTAGCGGGACCTTGCGTTACAAAGGGTTAGCCTTCGTTAATCACTTCATTCTCTTTTATAACTACTTTATCTGGCAATAATTTGTTCAATACTTTTTCAAAAAATGGAATTGTCCAAATAAAAATTAAAACACCCAATATATTAAATATCATGTGAGCATTTGCAACAGTTCTTTCTATTGATGCTCCTGAACTTATTATTTTTACTAATTCAATAAAAGGATAAAACAAAATAAGCCCAACGATTATTGATAGCAAATTAAACGTAATATGAAATAAACCTGTTTTTAGTGCTTGCCTGCTTCCTTTAATAGTTGCTAATAGAGTGTCGCTGCATGTTCCCAATTCTGCACCAAGCATTACTGCTATGCCCCCTACTAAACTTATTAGTCCCTTTTTAGATAAAATAATTGCCATGCCTACAGTTGCTGATGAAGACTGAATAATTAACGTTACAATTGCACCTACACTTGCCCCAACAAAAGGGTTTTCGGTTTTTTTCATCCACTCATTAAAAAACGCCTCATCCTTAAGAGGCTCCACAGCATTCTCCATAGTAAAAAGTCCAAAAAATAAAACTCCGAAATATAATATAGTCTTACCAATGTTATTTAGCTTTTCTGATTTTGCAATAAAAAGAAGCACAAAGCCAATAAGTAAAAAAATTGGGGAATACTTTCCTACATCCATTGCAATTATCTGACTACTTACTGTTGTGCCAATATTTGCTCCTAAAACTATTCCCATTGCTTGTCTAAAAGTTAATATATTAGAATTGACTAATACAATTGTAATAATGATTACGGCAGATGAAGAGTCAAGTAAGGTGGTGACAACAATCCCAACTAAAAAACTACTAAAAGAATTGGATGTATATTTTTTAATCCAACTATTGGCATTTTTCCCAAGTGCAGATTTTAGGGTTTCCGACAAATTGGTTACAGCAAATAGGAATAAAACTAACCCTGCCGTAATTGAAAGTAATATTTCTGTCATTTAGATTTTGATAAGAGAGATAAGTTATACAATCGAAAATCTAAAATAGTAAAGTCAATTTTATTAAATTATTAAGTTTTAAAATACAGTTTTAGCCAAATAAAACTTGTCACCCCACTTCGTTTAGTATTTCCACAAAACCAAACACTTATTCAAGTTAGTCCTACCTCACTTTTAAACTTCCCATTACAACCACCCTTGTGTACATGTACTCCCAATGCACTATAATTTATTTTACTGTAAAGGTTTACTTAAGTTTGTAAATAACTTGCAAAAGGCTTTAAGTAATAAAAGCAAGTAAAATGCGTTAAAAAGAAAATTAAAATTTTTATGAAAGTAATCACTGGCGTAACCAAAACTATAGTATTGTTCATGCTTATTTTTATAGGCGTAAACCATCAAAGTAGTGCACAAAATAGTATTGCACCATTTACAGGTATAAAGTACTTTCAAGAAGGGGTTACTATAAAAGGCATTGAGGTAAAACTTAATGCGATGACCTTGCTTACCAACCGTATTCCAATAAATAAAGAAATAGAAATTTATATACAACAACCTACAGGTTTTACTGGCGATGCAAAAAAAACAATTTTTGCTGCAGCCGAGGTAAGCATAGTTTCATCAAAGGGCGAAATACTTTTTACTAATCCTAATGCATTTTTAGCAAAAGCTACAACCGGATTTACCCTAAAAGATTTTACAATACCCGTTGTAAAATGTATGATAAGTGCCCAGGCTATTAAAACAAATACTACCGCAATTATTAAAGTGCGATTGTATGATGCAAAAAGTAAGAATCAATTACGGTTAGAGTTTCCTGTAAATATTACCCGACCGGGCGAAGCGTTGTTACTTTCAAAAATTGCTAAGTCGGTAAAATCGCCAGCCAATGTTACAACACAAATAAATGATATAAAAGTAGCTAGTGTAAAAGTTAGTGTAGATACTACAATAAAAACAGCCCCTAAAATGGCTTACGTAGCCCTAGATATTTTAAAAATTGACGGAAGTAGTTTTGTAGGAATATTAGAAGGTAGAGAAGAGTTTTGGGTGTACGACAAAAATTTAAACCCAATAAAAACAAACGATGTTTTATTAAAAGAAGTTAAAGGAACAATGGAAGGAAGTAGCGTAAACTATAATTTAAAAATACCATTTAGGCAAAAAACCGCTCCAGAAAAAGGATATATTGTTCGGTTTAGATGGCACAGTAACGATCTATTGCAAATAATTGATGTGGTAGTTAACCTTTAATCCTCTTCTCTTTTTACAATTAAATACCAATTGTTTTCTAAAGGCAAATAGCCATATTCGTAACAATAAAAATAGGTGTTACCATTTTTTGCTTTGTATATACTGGTATGGTATTTAAACTGAAACCCCTTTTCAATTAATTTATCATGATTCGTTTTTGCTGTTGCATCACCTTGTGGTAATAGGCTTTCTAAAATGCGTCTATTTTTTCCAAGGGCATTATTTACGTTTCGTACTAAGTTGTTACTAGCGCTTTTTAAGTCGTTATTATAGGCTGCTCTGCAGTAATCATCACAAAATTTTTTATCGCTTCGTCCTTTTACGGGCTTTTCGCAGCTTAAACATAAAGTGGGTTCTTTTTTCTGTAACATAATACTAGCAAGGGTTTTAAAGAAAGATTAAATTGTTTATCCGTTTACATACGGTTATAAAGGTAAGTAAAAGTTTAATCTCCGACTAACGCTTTTTTGCCGCCGCATCTTTGCACTGTCAATCACAAAATGGGTTGGCAAAACAAATTAACTAACAGCACGGCAACAAAAACATTAGCACGGCACAAAAACAAAAATTATGAACGCATTAAGAAACAAAGTACAATTGATTGGTAATTTAGGTAACGCACCTCAAGTAATTACTACCGAAAATGGTAAAAAGCTAGCCAAGTTTAGTATTGCAACTAACGAAACTTACACAGGCCGTACAGGCCGTAAAGAAAAAGAAACAACATGGCATAACATTGTAGCCTGGGGTAACGTTGCAGAAATTGCCGAAAAGTTTTTAACTAAAGGAAAAGAAATTGCCCTTGAAGGTAAATTAATTAACCGCAGCTATACCGATAAGGATGGTGTAAAAAAATACATTACCGAAGTACAAGCAAATGAGTTGTTGATGATTGGCGGTGAAAAGCCAGCGGCATAAGAATAATTTTGAATTTTGAATTTGTGAATTTTGAATGTATATAACACTTTAAAATTCACAAATTCTTTTTTATAACATACTTTTTTGAAATGACTAAGGAAGATTTAAAAAAACGAACAAAGCTTTTTGCATTACGTATTATAAAGATGGGAAAAGTAATTAAGGCAGACGATGTTGATAAAATATTGCTTAAACAATTAATAAGAAGCGCAACCTCCCTAGCAGCAAATTATAGGGCTGCTTTAAAAGCAAAATCTACAAAAGACTTTATTTATAAATTAGCCATTATTGAAGAAGAAGCAGATGAATCTTATTTTTGGTTGGAATTAATGATGGACGCTGAAATTGTTAAGCCAGAAAAAATAGCTGCATTAACAACAGAAGCAAAAGAGCTTACTGCAATTTTTACAGCTCAAGGCAAAACGTCGAAGGAAAATTATAAAACAGCCACAACAAAAATAAAAACAGCTTAACCTAAAAAATATTCGAAATTTACAAATTCAACATTCGAAATAAATAATGATAACTATAGAACGGAACGAAATCTTCGAGCTAGCATATCGCTTTGTAACCGAAACCAACGAAAATATTTTTTTAACCGGTAAAGCGGGTACAGGAAAAACTACTTTTTTAAAATATTTAAAAGATAATGCTACCAAAAATATTGTAATAGCAGCACCTACTGGCGTAGCTGCAATAAATGCTGGTGGTGTTACACTGCACAGTTTATTTCAATTACCCTTTCATCCATTTTTGCCCACAAAAAATAATAAAGACGAGTTGTTGGCAAAAATACGGCACAACAAAAACCGCTTACAAATTTTACGTAAAATGGAGTTGTTGGTAATTGATGAAATAAGCATGGTGCGTTGCGATGTAATGGATGCTATTGATACTGTTTTAAGAAGCGTACGCCGCAATTACAATACACCCTTTGGAGGGGTACAATTGTTATGTATTGGTGATTTACATCAACTACAACCCGTAGCTAAAAACGAAGAGTGGAATATATTAAATGAATATTATGCATCGCCTTTCTTTTTTGATAGCCTTGCCATAAAAGAGCAAACACCGTTATTAATTGAGCTGAATAAAATTTACCGACAAAAAGAGCAAAGTTTTGTAAATCTTTTAAATAAGGTACGTACAAATAGTATGGATGCTGATGATTTTGAAGATTTGCATGTACGTTATAATCCAAACTTTTCGCCTTCGACAGATGAAAAATATATTACACTTACCAGCCATAATAACCAAGCCGATTTAATTAACCAACAAAAACTACAACGTTTAAACGAAGCATCATTTACCTATAAAGCAGAAGTAGTTGGCGATTTTCCAGAACATATTTATCCGGTAGAAGCAGAGCTTGTTTTAAAAGAAGGAGCACAAGTAATGTTTTTAAAAAATGATGCAATTGCAAAACGATATTTTAATGGAAAAATTGGTGTTGTTGTTTCGTTAGAAGATGAAAAAGTAGTAGTGGATTGTGATGGTGAGCAAATAACTGTAGGCAAAGAAATATGGGAAAATAGTAAATACACTTTAAACAGAAACGATGGAAAGCTAGAGCAAGAAACAATGGGAACATTTGAGCAATACCCACTACGCCTAGCTTGGGCAATTACCATACACAAAAGCCAAGGCCTTACATTTGAAAAAGTAATGATAGATGCTGGTGCCGCATTTAGTAGTGGCCAAGTTTATGTAGCGCTTAGCCGTTGTACAAGTTTGGAGGGTATTGTTTTATTAAGCAAAATACCCAGCAGTGCTATTACAAGTAACGATAATGTAGTTAAGGGCCAACAATCGCTAACAGTAAAAGGTTCGTTGGCAGAGCGTTTTGAAGGCGCTAGGCAAATTTTTACGCAACAATTAGTAGAACATATTTTTTCGTTTGAAGAAATAGAAACTGCTGTTGGTGTATTAGCTTTTCACATTAATCAACATAAAGAAAAATTAACCTTAACCATTGCCGTTGATGGCGATAATACCGCTGTGGGTTGGATAGAAAATGTACGTTTAAAGATTGCTAATGATAAAGCTGTAGGTTTAAAATTTAGCAGCCTTGTAGCACAATTAATGAAAGAAGAAGGAACGATTGAAAAAAACAGTTTGCTTCAAAAAAGAATTACCGATGCTGCTAATCACTTTATTCCAAAGTTAGATGGGTATTTTAATCAGATAAAAAACCATCCGTTACTTACCGAGCATAAAGAAACTGCTACCCCAATAAATGAAAAATTAAATGAATTTGCGTTAGCTATTTATACTACCCATTATTATTTGCAATATTGTAAAAATGCTTTTTCTATAACTGCTTTTTTGCAACACAAATTAAAATATGTTACACCAAAATATACCCTTACTTGCTACGCTAGTGGTAATACATCTATTAAATCAACCAACACACCAAATGCTGAGCTGTACGAAACGTTACGCCGTTGGAGAGATTTAACTATAAAGGACGAGGGCTTAGCAATTTATATGGTAGCCAATCAAGATACGTTAAAAAAAATAAGCACTTATTTGCCCTTATCTAAAAAAGACTTATTGCAAATAACTGGTTTTGGCAAAGCAAAAGTTGATAAGTATGGTGATGATATTATTGATGCCGTAGAAAGCTATTGCAGCCGTAATAATATTGAAACAAATATGGCGGTAAAATTAGACAACCCCAAAAAAGAAAGAAAACCAAAAAGCACAGAGCCAAAAGTTGATACTAAAAAGTTAACGTACGATTTATACAAACAAGGCAAAAGCATTGATGAAATTGCAAAAGACAGAAACTATACTGTTGCTACTATTGAAGGGCATTTAGCTCACTACATTGGCTTAGGCGATTTAGATATTAATGATTTTATAACAAAAGAAAAGCTACAAAAAATAAAAGATGCTGTGGCAATACATGGTGCACTCAGCCATAAAACATTAATAGATAATTTGCCAAAAAGTATAAGTTACGGAGAGATAAAAATGGTGCTTGCTGCAGAAAAAACTTAACGCCAGTTAAGAATGTATTATACGTTATTTTTGCAGTAATGCCGCAAGTAAACTGGACCGATAGTATAAATCTATTAACTAAGCTCACCCTTCGCCGTTTTTGGAACGGTATAAAAGTGCTGAGTAGTTTTTACATAAGTCGGTTGTCAAAAAAGCCAATTCAATGGGGGTATCCAGTCTCTATTTCGTTTGAGCCTACTACAAGCTGTAACCTACGTTGCCCCGAGTGCCCGAGTGGTTTACGAGAATTTACAAGGCCAACTGGCATGTTACAAAAAGATTTTTTTAGCACTACTATAGATGAAATTCATAAAGAATTATTGTATCTAATTTTTTATTTTCAAGGGGAGCCTTATTTAAATCCTGATTTTTTAGATATGGTAAAGTATGCAGCCTCAAAAAAAATATATACAGCCACAAGTACCAATGCACATTATTTAAACGACGCAAATGCAAAGCGTACCATTGAAAGCGGTTTAGATAGATTAATAATTTCTATTGATGGTACAACACAAGATGTTTATGAACAATATAGAGTTGGAGGCAAGTTGGATAAAGTAATTGAGGGGGCAAAAAATATTGTAAAATGGAAAAAAGAATTGAACAGTAAAACTCCGTTTGTGTTTTTTCAGTTTTTGGTAGTAAAGCCAAACGAACATCAAATAGAAGATATAAAACGATTGGCAAAAGAAGTGGGTGTAGATGAAGTACGTTTTAAAACAGCACAAGTGTATGATTTTGAAAACGATCCTAATCAATTAATTCCTATTACAGATAAATTTAGCCGCTATAAAAAAAATAGTGATGGCACCTACACTGCAAAAAATAAATTAGCCAATCGTTGTTGGAAGTTACAACATGCAAATGTAATTACTTGGGATGGCTTAGTAGTGCCATGTTGTTTTGATAAAGATGCTACACACCAACTAGGAAATTTAAAAACAGAAAGTTTTAAGCAAATTTGGAACAACGCTAATTACAAACAATTTAGATACGAACTTAAACAAAGCCGAAAAAATATAGATATTTGTGCAAATTGTAGCGAAGGCGTTAGTGTTTGGCAAGATTAAATTTTTTACATATGGGAATAGAGCAAGAAATCAATCAAAAAAAGTTTAGAAACATTCAACAAAAAGCAGGTATTAATTTTATTTATACCTATAATTGGATGAATGAAAGAATGAAAACTTTTTTTGATTTGCATGAAATAACGCAACAACAATTTAACATACTCCGAATTTTAAGGGGAGCAGGACAGCCATTATCCACTTTACAGATAAGGCAACGTATGCTCGATAAAATGAGTGATACCAGCCGTATTGTTGATAGGTTGGTTATTAAAGATTTGGTAAAAAAAGTAGTATGTAAAGCAGATAAGCGTTTGGTAGACATTTCAATTACAGACAAGGGTAAAAAACTTTTAGCCAAAATAGATTTACAGCAAGATGAATTGGATGGAGTACTTGGTAGGTTATCCAATGCTGATGCAGTTATTTTAAATAAATTATTAGATAAAATTAGAGAAGAAAAATAAATGAAGAAACTGTTTATCCTTTACTTATTGCACATTACCCATTGCCTATTGCCCATTACAATAGTTGCACAAACAAAACCAGAGTTTAGAGGAGTTTGGGTGGCTACTGTAGATAATATTGATTGGCCATCTACCAAAAACCTTAGTTCCGAAGCCCAAAAAAATGAATTTATTAAGTTGTTAGATATGCATAAAGCAAATGGCATGAATGCTATTGTAATGCAAATTCGACCATCCACTGATGCTTTTTATCCATCACCTTACGAACCTTGGAGTGAGTGGCTCACCGGAACCCAAGGGCTGCCGCCAAGCCCCTATTACGACCCCTTACAGTTTATGCTAACAGAAACGCATAAACGACAAATGGAGTTTCATGCATGGATGAACCCGTATAGAGCAAATTTTAATATTAATAAAGCATCGATAGCAGCAACACATGTTACAAAGCTTTATCCAAATTGGTTTTTAACTTATGGCGATAAAAAATATTTTGATCCAGGAAATAAAGAAGTACAGCAATATGTAACCAATGTGGTAAAAGATGTGGTAAATAGATATGCAATTGACGCTATACATTTTGATGATTATTTTTATCCCTATCGCATTACTGGTAAAGAGTTTCCAGATAATGCCAACTACCTAAAGTATGGTAATGGAATGACTAAAGATGATTGGCGAAGAAGCAATACGGATTCTATAATAGTTATGCTATCCAGAGCAATAAAAAAAGAAAATCCAGCCTGTCAATTTGGAATAAGTCCGTTTGGGGTATGGCGCAATATAGATAAGGATAGTATTAACGGCAGTAACACAAAAGCTGGACAAACCAATTACGATGATTTATATGCAGATATTTTATTATGGCTAAAAAACGATTGGATAGATTATGTAGCCCCACAACTTTATTGGGAGTTTGAGCACAAGGCCGCACCTTTTCAAATTTTAGTTGATTGGTGGAACGAACATACCTATGGTAAAAATTGTTACATTGGCTTAGGTTATTATAGGGCAGGAAGTAATACGAGTTGGAAAGATAAAACACAATTGCCTCGTATGATAGAGGCATTGCGAAATAAACCTAACATAAACGGCATGATTTTTTTTAGTAGCAAATCTTTCAACAAAAATCCTAATGGATGGAATGATAGTTTGCAATTGAATTATTTTAAAGAACCTTCAAAAACACCTAAAATAAAATAAGGTAATAAAGTGCGTCTCAAAATAATTTACCTTTGTAACTTAATATTTTTTCAAATTTAATTAATTACTATGCCCGGTTTCGAACTTTGGAGCGATATAGAACGTAAGCATTTAAACGATGTGGTACAAAATGGTGTACTAATGCGTTATGGTTTTGATGGAAATAGAAATGGCCATTGGAAAGCCAAAGAATTAGAAGCAGCAATAAACGATTATTACGGTTGTAAATATTCGCAACTTGTAAGTAATGGAACAGCAGCTGTTACATTAGCTTTATTAGCGTTGGGCGTAGGTTATGGCGATGAGGTTATCATACCAACGTTTACATTTGTGGCAAGTTTTGAAGCAGTAATAAGTGTAGGTGCAGTACCCGTTTTGGTAGATGTTGATGACACCCTAACCCTAAGCCCTACAGCAGTAAAAGCAGCCATTACATCAAAAACAAAATGCATAATGCCCGTACATATGTGCGGTAGTATGGCCGATTTAGATGCTTTACAAGCAATATGTACCGAACATAATTTAGTATTGGTAGAAGATGCTTGCCAAGCCATTGGAGGTACATACCATGGAAAAAAATTAGGTACCATTGGCGATGCCGGTACCTTTAGTTTTGATTATGTAAAAACCATGACATGTGGCGAAGGTGGAGTAGTTATGACGAATAGGGAAGATGTATACATTAGTTGTGATGGTTACAGTGACCATGGTCATGATCATAAAGGGGTTGATAGAGGAGCAGACTTACACCCCATTATTGGATATAATTATAGAATAAGCGAATTACATGCTGCCGTAGGGTTAGCACAAATTGGTAGGGTAAACGAATTTTTAGCTATACAACGCAAAAACCAAGCAGCTTTAAAAGCAATTTTAAGTACCGTGCCTCAAATAAGTTTTAGACGAGTACCAGATGAAGCTGGCGATAGCTGCTCTTTCTTAAGTTGGTTTTTGCCAAACGGCGAAATAGCTAATGCTGTTGTAGAAGATTTAAAAGCACAAGGAATTTTGGCAGGTAATTTTTACTGGTATAATAATAATTGGCATTATATACGCAAGTGGGATCATTTAAAAAATGCCCAAACACTTAGCAGCCTTAGCCCAGAGCTTAAAGAAAAAGTAATACACCATGCCACAAAAGATTTTAGTGTAAGCAATGCTGTTATGAGCCGTTGTATTAGCACCGCAATTAGTTTACTTTGGACAGAAGAGCAGATTAAAGAAAAAGGAGAAAAAATTGTTGCCGTGGTGAAGAAATATGTTTAAAAAAGATGAAATAAAATTTTTATGGATTTTGAACCTTGGTTTACCGCCATTAAAAAAATTTCGGGGCGGTACTTTATTTTAGCAGGCGTAGCGTTTATAGTTTTTTATATTTTATTTCCTAAGGCGTTTCAAAAAATAAAAATCCAAAAACTATTTCCTAAGCCTACACATTATTATAGAGATGTTTTTTTCTCCATAATCTCCATGTTACTATTTGCCACTGCTGCATATATTTGTTTTGCTGTATTAAAGCCATACAATAATATTAACTATGGCCCTGTTAAAAATTATTTTTTTTATGCCTTAAGTTTTGTGTGGATGTTTATTTTGCATGATACTTATTTTTATTGGATACATAGATTAATGCACCAGCCAGCTTTATTTAAGTCGGTACATTTAATACACCACAAATCTACCAATCCATCTCCATGGACCGCCTATGCTTTTCACCCATTAGAGGCAGTTTTAGAAAGTGGCATTGTGCCTTTAGTTGCATTTACAATTCCTGTACACAAAACGGCGTTTTTTATTTTTATGTTTTTCCAAATTGTATATAATGTGTATGGGCATTTAGGTTACGAGCTTTACCCAAAAGGCTTTAATAAAACTTGGATAGGTAAATGGATAAATACTGGCACAGCACATAACCAACACCACAAATTATTTAAAGGTAACTATGGTTTATACACCCTAGTTTGGGATAGATGGATGGGTACAGTTAGGGAGGATTATGATAAGACGTTTGAAGAGGTGAGGAATTAAAAACTAATTCATTTCCCCTTCCCCTCCAACCTATCACACATTTCTACACTGCCTAATCTAAATACAAAAGGCACTTTTATGGCTTTTTGTAACTGCAACTCTTTCTTACAAAAAAAACCAAAATTTTGAGTGTAAAAATTAGCCGGAATAAATGTTTTATTATTGGAAGAGGCTGTTACAATAAATTTACTAATGGATAAACAGCTAATGGAAATATCGTTAAATTCTTTAGGCAGTATAGTATTGGTTTGACTTCCTAAAAAAATAGTTGATTTTTTTGTAACGCTAGGTTTAAAGGCTACCAGACTAGATGTTTTTTGTCCCAAAACGCCGCCTACAGCAAAAATCATGCAAAAAAATAAAAATTTAGCTTTTTGTTTCATTATACAACTAAGTTTGTAAGTAAATTTACACTTTAAATAGTTAAATAGTTTTTTGTTGGTGTTAAAAAATGTGTTACAGTAAAAGATTCCAATTGGTATGCCGATGAACGTAATGCGACGCAACCTGCCTACCGGCAGGCAGGCGATGATGCCATAAAAAACAAATGTTGGTAACAAAATTAATAATAACAAAACAAAAGTAAAGCTCCTTAAGGAGTTTGGGGTAAATGTCTTTAAGTCAAGGATTATATCAAAAGCAGCTACAAAAGCTATCGCCACAGCAAATTCAGTTAATGAAGTTGTTGCAAATTCCTACGGCCAATTTAGAAGAACGTATTAAAGAAGAAATTGAAGAAAACCCTGCATTAGAAGAAGATGAAGAGGGCCACGATGATGAATATAGCGAAGCGAATGATGAGTTTAAAGATAAGGATGATGATGACTTTGAGCCAGACGGCAGTGCAGAGGAATACGATAATATTGATATTAGCGAATATGTAAAGGAGGGCGATGATGATGTAGGCGATTATAAATTAAGAGATGATAATTATCCGGAGGAAGATGAAACAAGGCAAAGCCCACATAAAGTGGAAACTGGTTTTAACGAATTAATGTTAGAACAATTGGGCATGCTTAATTTAGATGAGCATAACCATAAAGTTGCTGAGCAAATTATTGGAAATTTAGATGACGATGGTTATTTACGAAGAGAGATTAGTAGTATTGTAGATGACCTAGCCTTTAGGCAAAACATAATAACTACCGACGAGGAAATAGGAAAACTAGTTTTGCAAATTCAACAATTTGAGCCCCCTGGCATTGCTGCAAGAAATTTACAAGAATGTTTACTGTTGCAGTTAGAACGAAAAAGTGATCAAAGTAAAGCGGTGCAACTAGCTATGAAAGTATTGGAAAAATACTTTGAAGAGTTTACTAAAAAGCATTACGAAAAAATTCAACGAGGGTTAGGTATAACAGATGAACAACTTAAAGAAGTTATTAACCAAATAATTAAATTAAACCCTAAACCGGGCGGCAATATTGGCGCTGTAAACAAAGCAGAGACTTATGTAATTCCAGATTTTTTTATTTTTAATAATGCAGGAAAATTAGAGCTTACGTTAAATAGTAAAAATGCTCCCGACCTACGTATTAGCGAAGGGTATAGAGATATGCTTAAAGACTATGAACGAGGGAGCAAAAAAGATAAACGCCAAAAAGAAGCGGTACTTTTTATAAAGCAAAAAATTGATAGTGCTAAGTGGTTTATAGATGCAATTAAGCAGCGCCACAATACCTTAACAGGAACTATGCAGGCTATAATGAACTATCAACAAAACTTTTTTTTAACTGGTGATGAAACGGAGTTACGACCAATGATTTTAAAATACATTGCCGAAGAAACTAATTTAGATATTAGTACCATAAGCCGTGTAGCCAATAGCAAATTTGTACAAACAGAGTTTGGAACGTATAGACTAAAATTCTTTTTTAGCGAAAGCTTACAAACGGACAGTGGCGAAGAAGTAAGTACTAGAGAAGTTAAAAAAATATTAAGCGATTTAATTGAGGCCGAAAGTAAAAAACATCCATTAAGTGACGAACGCTTAACAGAGTTATTGCAAGAAAAAGGTTACAACATTGCAAGGCGTACTGTTGCAAAGTATAGAGAGCAATTAAATATTTCGGTAGCAAGGTTAAGAAAGGAGCTTTAATAATAAGCAATAGACAATAAGTAATAGACAATAAGCAAAAGGCAATAGGCAATGGACAATAAGCAAAAGACAATAAGCAATAGACAATGGACAATAAGCAACAGACAATAGACAATATGCAACAGACAACAGATGCTAACAGTGTATCAGTGGTCAGCGGTCAATCGTCGGCGGTCAAATTTATAGCACATCTTATTTCGTATATTTTTCACCCTATTTTTATTCCGCTATATGCGGTGGCGTTTTTAGTATTTATACACCCTAGTTATTTTAGTGGCTTTAGTATGGCTGCAAAAAAGCAAACCTTGTTAATTGTATTTATCAACGTAGTAGCTTTTCCCTTGTTAGCAGTAGTACTTTTAAAAGCCGTAGGCTTTATACAATCTATTTTTTTAAAAACACAAAAAGATAGAATTATCCCTTACATGGCTTGTGGTATTTTCTTTTTTTGGGCCTATTTGGTTTTTAAAAATCAAACCAATTACCCTTTAATTTTAAGTAGTTTTTTATTAGGAGTTTTTTTAGCAAGTAGTGCTGCCTTGTTAGCAAATATTTATTTTAAAATAAGTATGCATGCTACAGGCGTAGGAGGTTTGTTAGGTATTTTTTTATTAATAATGAAAAGTAATACCATGCTAATGACATGGCCACTTTGTATAGCAATAGCTATTACAGGCTTAGTTTGTACGGCAAGGTTGCTTATAAGCGACCATAGCACAAAGGAAATTTATATAGGATTAATAGCAGGGTTATTAAGCCAATTTGTGGCAGCGATTGTGGTATTGTGACTTTTTTGAATATTTATTATATAAAAACTATCCAACTTGAGAAAATTGTTTAGAGCACTATCAATACTTCTTCTTTCATCATGCTATCAATATTCATCAAATAATCAAAAGCTTGATTTGTCAAAAATTGAAGTACCCGATTCGGTAATTGCAACAAAACATTTTGACGAAAAAATTCTAAACGATACTAGTGTTTTAATTCCTTTTATAATTATTAAAGAAGGCGAAACATTAAAGCTTTCTTATGAAAGCCATAGTTGTTGGAGCCTGGCTAAGAATTATGAAATAATTATTACCAAGAAAAATAAAAGGTATTTGGCATCTCTTTATGACTATGCTTATTCTAGAAATAAAGAAATTGTAAATAATGAAATACAAGACGTTAATTTTTATAGATATTTGATCGACCTAAGTAAGAAATGTAAGCTAGTGTATGATAACAATGACGGCAATTCATTTAAGCGACCAAAAGATGGGTTTAGAACGGGTTATCAATATCTTAAAATTAATAACGGGCTAAAGGAAATTGATATGCCTTTAATAAACGATAATAATGATAATTTTGACATTATCGAGCCACTAATAAATGAAATATTGGGTAAAAATAAAATATGGAAATCATAAAAGTACAAATACGAAGAAGCCTCACCATCCCGGATGAGGCTCTTCTTCTCCCTGTGTGCCTAACAATATTTTTATTGTATAATTTTAGATTTGTATTTTGAATGATAAATAAATAAACAACTCCCGTTTTTTATATTATCAATAATTTTTTTACTAATATTTTCGGGTACTGCTGGGCAACCTAAACTTCTACCTAAAAAACCCTGTGCATTAATAATATCAGTGCTAACATAATTGGCTCCATGCAAAACAATAGCTCGTTGGTAAGCGGCATCGTTAATGCCTTTTTCGCAACCCTTTAATTTTAGCGAGTACCCATGCTCTCCTTCGTAGGTATTTGCTGTTGTGTAAAAACCTAAACTGCTTTTATTACTTTCGTTTTCGTTGCTAAAGCTATTGGCAAACTCTAATCCACTATTTTTTCCGTGTGCTACCAACGATGATAAAATTAATTTACCTGTAGCTATATCTAATATGAATAATCTTTTTTGCGTAGATGATTTACTATAATCTATAATAGTTAAAATATTATTTTTAAGAACTAACTTATTTTTTAATAGTTGCTCATACCCATTGTAGGCTAAGCTAAATGCATCTTTAGATAAACCTGTAAACGAAAATTTACTGTATAAAATATCTGCAGTAGTTAAATTTATTGTAGTTGGCGTATACATTTCTATTTTAGGATTTACAGCCAAGCTGCTAATAGGCTTAGTAGTAAAACTTAATAATGAACTAGCGGTAAATCCCAAAAAAGTAATATAGAGTAGCTTAAGCATAACGGTTTTTCTTGTGTTAATTTGTTTAACAAACTAAATAGGATGTATATAAATCGTTTTACAACAATGTTTTATTGTGTAGAAAAAACGATTTAAAGAATATTGTTTTTACGCATATGAGCAAACGCCCTGCCATAAAGTGCTACATAAATACCAAAGTATATTTACTAAGGGAAAAAACAGGGTGGTTTTATTTTACTAACCCCAACAAAAACCCCTACTTTTAAAAATGATTGGAATTTTTGTAAATACTACAGCTGGCAAAGGCAAAGCATTAAGCATTAGTGCAGTATTAAAAACACATCTTACCCAAAAAAGTTTTCAATTTATCATTTATAATGATGAATGGCCAACACACATAGACATAATTACCGAAGCTTGGATAGTAGGTGGCGATGGAACTGTTAATTATTTTTTAAATAAATATCCATCTGTTAAAATGGCAATTAGTATTTTTAAAGGTGGCACAGGCAATGATTTTTACTGGAAACTATATGGCAAAATGTCATTTAAGCAACATATAGAATTAATACTAAATGCAACACCCAAAAAAGTTGATGCGGCTACTTGCAATAATAAAATTTTTATAAATAGCGTAGGTATTGGTTTTGATGGCGAAGTATTAAAGTCAATTAAATCTATACGTTGGCTTGGTGGGCATTTGGGTTACTTACTATTAGTTATTAAAAAGATATTTAGTTTTAAAGAGTTTAACTTTTCTATACAATCACCCACACTAAATACAACCAACAACTATTTATTGGTAAATATTTCAAATGCAAGCCGAACGGGTGGTGGGTTTTATATTTCGCCATTGGCAGATATTACAGATGGTGAATTAAATGTAGTGTTGTGTAACGAATTATCGGTTGTACAAAGGTTGTGTTACTTACCCGTTATTGAAAAAGGTAAACATTTAGGCTTATCTTTTATTACGCATTATCTTACTCAACAAATAACGATACAAACCCCACAAAACGTTTTTGCACAATTAGATGGTGAGTTAATAGAAGGAAAACAATTTGAAATAAAAATATTGAAGGCTCAGTTTAATTTTAAATATTAATACCGGTTATAAAATTTTAACTAAAGCACTTAATTAGTTGCCATGTACCTCTATTAGTTGTATATAGAGTATTTTCTAAATTAATTATTTAATAACTAATACACCCTTTGCTATAAATTCAATTTCTTTTTTAGCCTCTGTAATTTTTTCAATTTCTTCCTTACTTTTTCCACCATCTTCGGCATAATGCTTTAAATCTTCAACAGATGTAGTGGTAACTTTAGCCACACCATCTAATACTACTTCTTTACCAACAATATCTAAAGGCATAAAAAATTTATAATCTTTAAAACGTACCATTATACCATCGCCTTCTGTGGTAGCTAACTTCATCCAACAACCCTTAGTTGTACAAACCTCTTGTATAGTTCCTTTTACTTTTCCAGTAAATTTTGCTGCAGTAACTAATTTTTCTTCTAATACGGGTACTTCAATGGCACCTTTTGCAGTTGTTTTAACACCGTAAGTAACACCCTTGGCAGCAGGTTTAATTTGTGCTGTACAAACAAAACCAACTAATAATGAAGCAATTACAAATATTTTTTTCATACTTTTTTATTTTTATAGAGCAAAATTAACTAAAAAACGCTGCTTTACTTCAATATACCCTATTCGTGGTATTGTTTGTTTCAAAAAAGAGTGTTCAATTTGTAAATGCTATGAAACTAATTCATTGTCGGCCCGTTAATAGCCCGGTCCCCTTAAAAAATTAAAAATCAAATTTTTTGATTTTTCTTATGCTTGAACAACACCCCGTCTAGATTCTTCTATGACGGGTTTTTATTTTTTGGGCACTACCCTCTTTTAAATAAACTAAAAAAATTATCAAAAAAATACTAAAATAATTAGTGTTGATAAAAAATATCTCTTATCTTTGATTTCGATAATACATTTACAAGGCAAAAACTAGATACATCACTTAAAAAAACAAAACACATGAGCAACGCAGAAAAATTAAAGGCACTAAAGCTTACAATGGACAAAATTGATAAGGACTTTGGTAAAGGTTCGGTAATGATGATGAATGAAAAAACCGATATGGAAATTGAGGTAATTTCAACAGGATCAATTGGCTTAGATAGTGCTTTAGGAATTGGCGGTTTACCTAAAGGAAGAGTAATTGAAATTTACGGTCCAGAAAGTAGCGGTAAAACAACCTTGGCCATTCATGTAATAGCGGAGGCGCAAAAAAAAGGCGGAATGTGTGCCTTTATAGATGCTGAGCATGCATTTGATAGTGTATATGCACAACGCCTAGGTGTTGATATAGATAATTTACTTATCTCTCAACCAGATTATGGTGAGCAAGCTTTGGAAATTGCCGATAGGTTAATTTTATCTGGCGCATTAGATGTAGTGGTAATTGACTCTGTTGCTGCCTTAGTACCAAAAGGTGAGCTTGAAGGCGAAATGGGCGATAGTAAAATGGGCTTACAAGCAAGATTAATGAGCCAGGCTTTACGTAAACTAACAGCAACTATTCATAAAACAAATACAGTTTGTATTTTCATTAATCAATTAAGAGAAAAAATTGGTGTAATGTTTGGTAACCCCGAAACAACAACCGGTGGTAACGCTTTAAAGTTTTATGCTAGTGTTCGTTTGGATATTAGAAGAATGACACAAATTAAAGATGGCGACGAAGCTGTAGGTAATCATGTAAAAGTTAAGGTCGTAAAAAATAAAGTAGCACCACCTTTCCGTCAAGTAGAGTTTGATATTATTTACGGCTTAGGAATTTCTAAAGCTGGCGAAATAATTGATATGGGGGTTGAATTAGGTATTGTGCAAAAAAGCGGTAGCTGGTTCAGTTATAATAACGATAAATTAGGACAAGGAAGAGAATCGGTTAAGCAATTAATGTTAGATAATCCTGAACTATCAAACGAAATTGAAGCTAAAATAAGAGAAAAATTAAAGGAACTACAAGCAACTTAAAAGTAAGCATTAAAATAAATATTTACTGGGTTAGTAAATACACCGCTTTGAATTTTTTCAAGGCGGTTTTTTTATTAGTCATGTTGAGGAACGAAACATCTTTTCTTGGTTTTCAACTTTATGTACCTGGCAAATTTTGTTTCTTAGCTTAAAAATATTTTACCTTTATAAAAATTTGCTATTGACCTCAAAACAAAAAGCACATATAGGCATATTGGTTGCCAATTTATTTTTTGCCATAAATATTAGTGCTGTTAAACATCTTACTACAAATAATTTTATACAACCCTTTGCAATAAATGTTTTAAGAGTAGGGGTAAGTGCACTTTTATTTTGGAGCTTATTGTTTTTTGCACCCGATAAAAAGTATTTAATAAAAAAACAACATTGGGGTAAATTTGTTTTGTGTGCGTTATGTGGTATTGCACTTAATCAAACGTTTTTTATAAAAGGGTTATCGCTTACGTTACCAACACATGCAGCATTGCTTTTATTAATTACTCCAATATTAATTTCGTTAGCTGCCGTTTATATCTTAAAAGAAAAATTATCTATATATAAAATACTTGGGTTAACCTTAGGTATTACGGGTGCAGTTATTTTAATTACTGCAAAAAATACAGAAGGTAACGCAAAAGATATTTTACTGGGAGACGTACTCATCATTTTAAATGCAATTGTATATGCCGCATATTTTATTTTAGTAAAACCTTTAATGCAACAATATAACCCTTTACATGTAATACGTTGGGTATTTACGATAGGTTTTTTTATGGTATTACCCTTGGGGTTTAATCAAGTAACACAAGTTGATTTTGTTTCATTTTCATCATTAGAATGGATGTGTATTTTATTGGTTGTGGTTACCGGAACATTTTTTGCTTACCTTTTTAACATTTACGGACTTAAAACATTGGGTGCAGGTATTACCGGAGCGTATATCTATACACAGCCCGTATTTGCAGCTATTATTGCTAATATTTTTTTGGGAGAAGTGTTAGATAAATATAAAATACTAGCAGCGATTTTAATTTTTACTGGCGTATTTTTAACTACAAAAAGCACTACAAAAAATGCCTGAATATATTTTAGCAACTAGCCAACTGGAGTACGAGGCTGCACAACATTTATTTAACGAATATGCCCAATGGTTAAATATAGATTTGTGTTTTCAAAACTTTGATAAAGAATTACAGCAGTTAAGTATAATGTATGCAGCAACTAGCGGAGGTATAGTATTGTGCAAAAATGATAATGATTTTATTGGTTGCTCCGCCATACGCAAAATTGATTCAACTAGTTGTGAGCTAAAAAGAATGTGGGTGCAACTGCCCTATCAAAACATGGGTATTGGCGAAAAACTTTTGCAAGAATGTATAGCAATAGCAAAAAAACTAAACTACAAAGAAATACGGTTAGATACCTTAAAGCGTTTACAGCCAGCCATAAAATTATACAAAAAATATAATTTTATTGAAACTGAGGCCTATTATAAAAACCCTAATAATGATGTAGTATATATGAAAAAGGAATTGTAATTATTATTTAGGCTTGGTTAAAAAGGTTTTACCACAGATACACACAGATCTATTTCACAGATAACACAAAAAGGTTTTTCACTTCCCGTCTTCTCGACAAAAAACTATCTTCAATCTTCCGTGTTTCTGGGGCTATATCTATTTTGCGTAGCAAAATTATTCGTGTAAATTCGTGCCATTAGTGGTTTACCCCAACTTAGGATAATCAAAAAACAAAAACTCCTTTTTACAAGTCAAAAAATTATCCCAACTATTAGTATGTAATTGCACACCCACAACACCACAAGTAGGCATATTATCAAGTGTAACACCACACCTCAAATCATTTATAAAATATGTAATGCCTGGGTTATGAGAGAAGATAGCAATACTAGTTAATTCATCAGGTAAGCTTTTAATTACTTCGTAAAAAGTATTTACATCGGCATGGTATAAAGCAGAAACTAAAACTACTTCATCACTTAATTTATTATAGAACTCAGCAAAAGCAATAGCGGTAGTTTTTGCTCGTTTTGCTGGGCTACTAATAAATACATCTATTGTTGGTATTTTATTTATTAATCGCTTTGCCATTTCAGGGGCATCTCTTAAACCTCTTTCGTTTAAGGGGCGCTCAAAATCGTTACCCAAAAAACTTTGATTACTTTTTGCATGGCGAATGATGAATAGAGATTTCATTAGATAAAAGTAATAATAAAAGGTGACAGACCTGCCTGCCTGCTGGTTACACAAATTTGCACAGCTAGGCTGATTTAAATTTTAGAACCAAAATCTGCGGTTCAATAAAGTTTAAAAATGAATTTAGCTATTATGTGTATGCGGTATATAAACTAGTACCCTCGTACATCTTTTCCTTCCATATAATTCATAAAGGCTTTGTTACACACCTTGTTACC
This sequence comes from Bacteroidota bacterium, assembly GCA_031377245.1. GTDB lineage: Bacteria > Bacteroidota > Bacteroidia > Chitinophagales > Chitinophagaceae > Ferruginibacter. The sequence goes on along the minus strand of JANMEU010000022.1, from coordinate 30,517 downwards.
CCCGGGGGTTGGATAATTGCCTGTAAAATACCAATCGCCAAGGTTGGTAGGGCAACTTTCATGCAATGTTTCAATGGTTTGATAAATAACCTCTACAGGGATAGTTAATCCTTCAGGTGTAATTAGCTGTGCTATTTTATCAGATATTTGTTGAAGTGTAAATGGTTTGTACATTTTTCGAACAACGTTTTGTGTATGTAACTGATTGTTACTTAACAACTCTTTACACTCTAAAAGCATTTCGTTTAAAATATGCGTTTGCTTAGTCTCTTTAAGTAATTCAATAGCAGCTTTAAATGCAATAAAATCGCCTAATTTACTCATATCTATTCCATAACAATCGGGGTAACGTATTTGTGGGGCCGATGAAACTACAATAATTTTTTTAGGTTGTAGCCTAGATAACATTCGTATAATACTTTCTTTAAGGGTAGTACCTCTTACAATGCTATCATCAATTACAACTAGGGCATCTTCATTTTTTCTAACGGTACCATAGGTAATATCGTAAACATGTTGTACCATTTCGTTTCGGCTACTATCTTCCGTTATAAACGTTCGTAATTTTACATCTTTAATGGCAATTTTTTCAATACGTATTTTGCGGTTAATCATTTCGGCTAACTTCTCCTCATCAAATTCTTTATTCCAGCTTAAAATACGTTCTATCTTTATTTTTTTTAAGTAATCTTCAGCGCCTTTTATTAAACCATAGAAAGCAGTTTCGGCGGTATTGGGTATAAACGAAAAAATAGTATTTCTTAAATCGTAATCAATAGCTTTTAATACCGTTGCACTTAAATTATATCCCAAAGCAATACGTTCTCTATAAATTTTTTCATCGCTACCACGGCTAAAATAAATACGCTCAAAACTACAGGCCTTTCTTTCTTTAGGTTCTAAAATTTGTTCAATGCTGTAACTGCCATCCGCTTTTATAATTAAAGCATTGCCAGGCATTAATTCTAACACTTCGTTTTCGCCAACGTTAAAGGTTGTACGAATAGCTGCACGTTCGCTAGCACCCACAATAACCTCATCATTTATGTAATAGTAAGAGGGACGAATACCATGGGCATCTCTCATTATAAAAGCATCACCATTTCCTAAAATGCCACTAAAATTAAAACCGCCATCAAAAAGTGGAACGGCTTTTTTTAGCACTTTTACAATATCTAACGCCCCCGGAAAAGCTTCATCTGCTTTTATAATAAAATGATGTAAAACCTCCATCATTGCAGCTAAATCGCTTTGGCGTTGAAACTCACCTGGATCAATATTTACTAAGCCAAAAAGCTCATCTGTATTTACTAAATTAAAATTACCAGCAAGGGCTAAATTTCTTGACGGAATGGTGTGGCGCTTTATAAACGGATGACAAAAATCTACATTATTTTTTCCTTGTGTACCATAGCGTAAGTGCCCAAGCAACAGTTCGCCCAAATAATTTAAATGCCCTTTCATTAAACCTGGGTGGTTTTTAATATCGGGTTGATATTTTTCCAGCTCTGCAATTTCTTTACCTACTTGTGCAAAAATATCGGCAATGGGTTGATTGGCACAGCTACGTAAGCGATGCATAAATGGATAACCAGGCTCAGTATTTAACTTTACAGCAGCAATACCAGCACCATCTTGCCCTCGGTTGTGCTGTTTTTCCATGAGTAGGTATAGCTTGTTTAAGCCATACAATACTGTACCATATTGTTGTTGATAGTAACTAAACGGTTTGCGTAGACGAATAAGGGCTAGCCCACATTCATGTTTTATTTCGTCGCTCATTTTTGTGGTCCCGAATGAATCGGGAGAGGTGCAAAGTTAGTGTTTTGTAAAACAGCCACAAATAAAAATCCCAACTATAAAAGTTGGGATCAATGTATATTTTAGATTTAATTGCCTATAACCCACTTAAACATAAGCCAATTTGAAATGGTTTTATTTCTGGCGCTACACCATCTTTAAATAAATTATTTATTTGATAACTAGCAAATAAAGAAAAATTGCCATAGCCTACTCTGCCCGTAATGGCTAACCTTGTTGTATTTAAAAACTTTTTATTGCTTTCCTTAACGGTAGATGAGTTAATAGCACCGTCATTTTTATTTTGTAACGTTTTACCCTTGGTATGTATATTTATTAAGGTACCTACTTTTACACCAATAGCAGCTTTTATACTTTTTCTATCGTTGTCTGGTTTAGCAGTAAACCTAAATTCTAACGGAACTTCTACATAGGCAGTAGTTAGCTTATATTTTTTAAAACGATCTAAACTGTCCTGATTTACAAATGGTAATTTAGCTGTGTTAGAAGAAACATTAACACCCATTTTTTTAAAATACATACTGCTTGTACCTACACCTACACCATAGCCAATACTTAGTTTAGGATTAGTTTTAAAGGGTTTATTCATCATTACATAAATATTACCACCCCGGCCAATGGTTTTCATTCTACTACTAATGCTATCTGGTGTACCGCTCCAAAAGTCGGCAGATAGTTGAACCATTAAATGATCTCCGGCACTGTTTATAAGCTGTTTGTTCGTTTTTTTTGTTTGCCCAAAAGCAACGGAAACACAAATAAGGGTAAATGCTGCAAGTACTATTTTCTTCATAATTAATTTTGAAGGTGCAAAATAACGGCAAATAATTTAATGAAGCGTTAAAATTACTAAGAGTTTGATTATATTTGCAGCCTCAATCTTCAAAATACTTGAAGAAAGGGCCTATAGCTCAGCTGGTTAGAGCATCCCGATTAATATCGGGAGAGTTTCTGGCCAAAACATTGAAATACTATTTTACCAAACCAGAGGTAAAGTACAGATATAAAAATCTTTCTTGCAAAAGAAAGGGCCTATAGCTCAGCTGGTTAGAGCACCTGACTCATAATCAGGGGGTCCCTGGTTCGAGCCCAGGTGGGCCCACAACGTAAAACCTCACAAATTTGTGGGGTTTTATTTTTTTAATGTAGTTAGGTTAATAATTTTTATTGCAGTTGTTTTATTCATATCCACTTTACCATTTTCTGCTGTGTAAGTAGCTAAATACATATTACTGTTTACAATTGTAATCCGTTGCAATAGTTTTATTTTTAGGCTTGTTTTATCTCCTTTTGGAATACCACTATATTCAAACTCAAGAGCTTCGGCACCCATCCATTGTACTTTTTTTTCGTATTCTTATTTAAAATCATCAACAGTTTTTGTAATGGCACTAGAAAAATCAGTTAACAAAATCTTACTCCCTTGAGGTATAACCCTTACCACATAATTAATATTTTCGGCAAAAATATCATCAGCATTTTCTAATGGAGCTTTAAGTACAATAGGAGATTTTGGATTAGTTGTTTTTAATGTCCAGTTACTTGGATAGTTAACACTAATACCAGTAGTAGAATCTGTATAGCTAAGCCAACCTTGCGTAGCATTATTGGTAGTTTGTGCAATAGTAGAACTGCCTATTGATAAGATAAGAGCAAAAAGAAAAAGTTTACGCATAATGTTTTTAAGAAATATATACTATTTGATGAAACGCAAATTTCCTTTGGCTTCGATGGTAATTTGCCACTCAGCACAGCCGAGACTTGGTCTTTGACCAGCCGATAAAGCTTTTTTATAAAAGATTTTTATTGTTTTAATTTAATAACCACTACTTGGGTTAATTTAATTAGTTTTAAGAATCAATAAAACTTTTCAAAGGTCGGCTGGTCGAAGACCAAGCCTTGGCATCTTAGTATTGTTGGGCCTTCACTCATAATGGGAAGAAGTGAACAACGGAGGCATATGATATTAAAAAAGTAAAAAATGATTAAATATTTAGTAATAACAATATTCATTCTTCTGCTTTTTGGTTGCAGGACTAATAAGTTGTATAAAGAGGTTGTAATAAATACAAATCAGTATAATCTTTCCAATGATAGTAATAAGATTTTTCTTGGTAGGAAGTTTAAGCCTGCAAAATATGTTTTTGACCAGATAGGCACTAAAATCCAAGAAGATTTCATTTTAATTTTTTCTTGGAGTGATAGTGCACCATATATTGAAAGTCTCGAATTTTCTGCTCTTGTCGCCGACAACCAGAAAGAATTTTATTTTTCAAACAAGCGTGAAAGGCATAAAGAAATTATCATGTCTGAGCGTACTGAGGGTTTTGAAATTGAAAAATTTATACTGAAGAATTATTTAAGTGCAGGCGCTTCTTATCTAAAGGGGATAGAAAATAAACTGCCGCTTTCCGGGAGATTTGGAACCGACTATTATGTAATTGATAATATTAACAAAAAATCATATGTTTTTAAAAACCTTGTAATCGATAGGAATGGAAATCCAGTTAAGTGGTAATGTCCTCCGCCGTCTTTGGTAGCCGCCCACTCAGCACAGCCGAGGCTTGGTCTTCAGCCAGCCGATAAAGAACCAACTAAATTTTATCCACTATCATTTCTTTTGGTAGCTTTACCCCAATGGCAGATATAAATATTGTTTTTGATATACTTACAAAAATGAAGGCGGTGCATCCCACCTCTACCTTTATAAATAGTTTATACAACCAATATTGTACAAGAGGCGGCTTAAGCAAAAAGCAACTAGAAGGCTTGTTAGATAAAGCCCAAAAAACACCTGAAATACCCCAAGGAAAAATTGCCACACTAGAAGCTATTATTTTAAAAAAAATTACTAGAGATAGAACTAAGCCAACCCTAACTGCTGCAGTACCAGAAAAAGATGAAGCATTAGGGAAAATGTTAGCTGAAATTTTAGCAAAATATCCTCAACACAAAAGAGTGCTTTTTTTGCAAAGCAAGTACATTAAAAACGAAGCAATACCTGTTGCCGAAATTGATGAAGTAAAAAAGTTTGCAAAATTGTTGTTGAAATAATTATACCTCTATAAAACTTGTTGTTTTAATAATATCTTCTACCGCATTATACAATTTATCTAAATCGTTTTGTGTATTAAACGCTTGAATGGAATAACGAAGAAAAACGTTATTGCCATGTGGCATAACCGGTACTTCAATTTTATAGGCATTAAAAAAATGACGATGCAACTCTAACGGTTGTTTAGTTTTTATTGGTATACTATACAACTGACAAATAAAATCATCTGTTACTGGTGCAATTGGTGTAGCATTTAGCAACTTGCAAAACCTTGCTGCATTTTGTTGCACCATTTCTTTACACGTTTTACTAACGGCACTCCAATTATTTTGTTGCATAAATTCTATTGCATTGGGTATGCACAAAAAGGCCGAAAAATCTCTGGTGCCCTGCATTTGGTGATAATCTAAAAATTGAGAGTGCGATGGTTTTGTACTTTCGTAACCCCAACTTACTACCAACGGATCAAACAAGTGTTGGTGCTCATTTTTTACATATAAAAACGAACTTCCTTTTGGTGTCATCATCCATTTGTGGCATGCACCTGTGTAAATATCGGCTTGTAAAGTTTGCAAGTTTAAAGGAAGTTGCCCCGGGGCATGTGCACCATCTACAAAAGTTAAAATACCTTTTTGTTTGGCAATAGCACAAATTTCTTCTACAGGCATACGTAAGCCCGTGCTACTAGTTAAATGGCTTATAAAAATTAATTTTGTTTTACTTGTTAAGCCTTTAAAAAATTCATTTATTAAATCTTCTTTCGATTGTATGGATAGTGTTATTGGCTGACGAATGTATTTTGCTCCCACTTTTTTGCAATAATAATTCCATGTTCTATCGCAAGCACCATATTCTAAATCGGTTGTTAAAATTTCATCGTCTTTTTGTAGGTTAAAACTTTTAGCAATAATATTTACTGCGTAAGATGGGTTGGTAACATACACCACATCATCTGCAGGGCAATTAATATAAGCGGCCAAAGCCTCTCTCGAGTTTTTTAAATACTGCAAACCGGTTACGGTAATAAATTGAACAGGCTCTTGCTCAAGCTCTAATTGATATTGTTGATATCGCTCAAACACAGGTTTAGGGCAAGCGCCAAAGCTGCCAAAATTTAAAAACGTAACATCATCTCTTAATAAAAATTGCGATTTAAGATTACTCATATTTAGCCACAGATTTCACAGATTAACACAGATTATTATTTGAATTCTCCCGCCGATGTCGCTGATTACGGTGATGTTTGCCGAAAAATTAAATAGGCGAAAAATTTTGTTATGCAAATATCGGATAATTTTTTGCCACGAATACCACAAATTGCCACGAATGATTCTGCCTATTGCCTATTGCCCATTTCTTCTTCTTCTCTTTTCAATTCTCTGTCAAAAATAAATGTACCCAAAGGTAAAAAAGCAGCAACACCAGCTTTTACCAACCATAAAAAAGGTTTTTTTAAATTACTAAAAACAGAAAGTGCACCAAAAATATAGGCTACAAACAAAGCGCCATGTAGCCAACCAACATATTTTACAGCCTGAGGAAAATTAAGAAAATATTTTAAGGGCATTGCAATTAACAATAAAACTAAAAAAGAAATTCCTTCGGCAATGCCAATCATTCTAAAGCGATGTAGTATTTTTTTATTCATTTGTTATTGTCTTTCAGTAAAGCCCCTTTAGGGGTTTGGGGTTCTTAATAATTTATTACTTGCTCTACAATACTCTCTGGTACTTCCCTCCATTCGTATTGTTGGTTACGCAATTGGGGTTCAAAACCAGCTTCTTTAATAGCATGTTGTATGGTAGTGCTTGTAAAGCGATGTGGAGCACCAGCAGCACTTACCACATTTTCTTCTATCATAATACTTCCAAAATCGTTAGCACCAGCTTGTAAGCAAAGTTGGGCTACTTGCTTACCAACAGTTAACCAACTAGCTTGTATGTTTTTAACATTGGGTAGCATTATTCTGCTAATGGCAATCATACGAATGTACTCTTCACTTGTAGTTAAATTATGCACCCCACGTATTCTGGTAAGTAAAGTATCTACATCTTGAAACGTCCATGGAATAAAGGCTAAAAAACCTTTAGCATCAGCAGGTTTACGGCTTTGTACTTCTCGTAGTTGTACCAAATGCTCAAAACGTTCCTGTAGGGTTTCTACATGGCCAAACATCATGGTAGCACTAGTTGTGATATTTAGTTTATGGGCTTCATGCATAATATCTAACCACTCTTGTGCACCACATTTTCCTTTACTTATTAAGCGTCTAACCCTATCTGTTAATATTTCTGCACCTGCGCCTGGCAGGCTATCCATGCCTGCTTCTTTTAACGCCATCAACACTTCTCTATGAGTACTTTTTTCTAACTTAGTAATATGTGCAATTTCTGGAGGGCCAAGGGTATGTAATTTTATGTTGGGATAAAGCGATTTTAACTCCTTAAATAAATTTACATAAAAAGATAAGCCAAGCTCTGGGTGGTGGCCACCTTGTAGCAATAATTGATCTCCCCCAAACTTAATGGTTTCTTCAATTTTTTGTTTGTAGGTTTCAATATCGGTAATATAGGCTTCGGCATGGCCGGGAATGCGATAAAAATTACAAAACTTACAATTGGCAATACATACATTAGTGGTATTTACGTTTCTATCTATTTGCCAAGTTACTTTACCATGTGGTACCTGCTTTTTACGTAACTCGTTGGCTACATACATTAATTCAGTTAAAGGTGCGTTTTCAAACAAAAATATACCCTCTTCAACCGTTAAAAACTCAAAGTTTAAAGCTTTTGATAATACGTGTGTTAACTCCATTTTTTCCATTTATGTAATTAACAACAAAAGTACATCCATTAGGTTGTATATTCGAATAACTACTACATGAAGATTAGTTGCTTTATACTATTTGCCTTTTTAACAGGCTTTAATGTTGTTGGTCAAGAAATTCTTTCTCAACCACCCTCTAAATTTATAACCCGATTTCCTTTTAGGGAATTTAGTGGTGGCGTAATTGTTATAAATGCTCAATTTAATAACGTAAAAGATACCCTAAATTTTATTTTAGACACGGGTAGCGGCGGTATTTCCTTAGATAGTGCTACTTGTACCGAATTTAATATTGCAACACAAGCCTCAGATACTACCATTACAGGAATTGGGGGTGTACGAAAAGTGAATTTTATATTTGATAAAACACTTCATTTTAAAGGTTTATCTATTCCTCATTTAAATTTTCATATAAACGACTATAGCCTTTTAACTAGTGTTTATGGCGAAAAAATTGATGGAATTATTGGGTATAGCTTTTTTAGTAAATACATAGTAAAAATAAATTTTGATAGTTTGTTTATAGATGTTTACTCGTTAGGTAAAATAGACTACCCTAAAAAAGGAACCACACTAACACCGGTTTTTACAGCGTTGCCCATACAATGGGCATCGTTAAAAGATAATACTAAACAAAATTTTAATTTTTATATTGATACAGGTGCTGGATTGTATTTATTGCTTAGCGAAAAATTTGTAACCGATAGCAGCATCTTATTAAAAAAACGTAAACCGGTAATAACTCAGGCACAGGGTATGGCAGGTAAATCGCAAATGAAGCTTACGGTTATAAAAGAGTTTAAATTAGGCCCTTATAAGTTTAAAAATATACCAACCTATATTTATAAAGATGATTACAATGTAACCAACTACCCATACATAGGTGGTTTAATTGGAAACGACTTATTACGTCGGTTTAACTTAATTATTAACTATGCAGCAAGAGAAATACATCTTTTACCCAACACAAATTTTAAAGAGCCGTTTGATTATGCCTATACCGGATTAGGAATTTATTATGTAGATGGTGTTATTGTGGTAGAAGATGTAATTCCAACCTCGCCTGCTGACATAGCAGGCTTTGAAATAGACGATGAAATTATTGGAGTAAATAGCAATATTAGTAATAACATTCAAGCGTATAAAGATATTTTACAAACCACTAACGAAAGCATTAAAATTTTAATACGAAGAAAAAATGTTATAAAATTATTAACGCTAAATACATTGAGTATTCGCTAAAAGGTAATGTACAACCTAACGCTTACCCTTACCTTTGCCTTATGATAAATTTTGAAAGTTTTACCTTATCTAACGGTTTAAAAGTAGTAGTACATGAAGATAAAAGTACCCCAATGGCTGTGCTTAATGTTATTTATAATGTAGGTGCAAAAGATGAAAACCCCAACAAAACAGGCTTTGCACATTTGTTTGAACACCTTATGTTTGGCGGTAGTATTAACATACCAGAGTACGATGAACCTTTACAAAAAGCTGGTGGAGAAAATAATGCCTTTACCACTAACGATTTAACTAATTATTATTGCCAATTACCAGCCGAAAATATTGAAACAGCTTTTTGGTTAGAGAGTGATAGAATGTTATCGCTAGCATTTGGGAAAAAAAGTTTAGAAGTACAACGTAAAGTTGTTTGCGAAGAATTTAAAGAGCATTATATAAACAAACCTTACGGCGATGTGTGGCACAAAATGAGGGAGTTAGCTTACACTACACACCCCTACAAATGGATGACGATTGGTGCATCGCTAAAACATGTAGAAGATGCTACATTGGAAGATGTAAAAGAATTCTTTTTTAAACACTATACACCTTGCAATGCAATAGTAGTTGTGGCAGGTAATATAACGTTAGAGCAAGTAAAAACGTTAGCCGAAAAATGGTTTGGCCCAATACCTGCAGGCGAAAAATACGAACGTAATTTACCACAAGAGCCTAAGCAAACAGCCCCTCGTAAACAAGAAGTAAAAGCTAATGTACCGCTTGATGCGTTATATAAATGTTGGCATATTTACCCAAGGTTAGATGATAGATATTATGTGGCCGATTTAATTACCGAAATAATGAGTGGTGGGGGCTCATCAAGATTATACCAAAGTTTGGTAAAAGAAAAACAACTGTTTAGTAATATAGAATGCTACCATTTAGGAAGTACCGATGTTGGGTTACTTACCATTGAAGGTAAATTAGTAAAAGGGGTAAAAATGGAAGATGCAGAAGCTGCCATTAACGAAGAAATAATAAAACTACAACAAGGTATTACCGATAAAGAATTAGAAAAAGTAAAGAACAAAACAGAAAGCATGATGGCATTTGAAGATATGAGTGTGATGAATAGAGCCACTAGTCTTGCTATGTACGAACTGCTAGGAGATGCTAATTTAATTAATACCGAATTAGAAAAATATAGAGCGGTAACAATTGAGCAATTAATTGCAGAAAGTAAAATAATATTTGATGAAAATAATAGTAATACACTGTATTATTATTCAAACAACTAAGTAGAATGGATAGAAGTATAACACCACTAATAAAGGATGCAGTAGAATTTGATTTAAAATTAAAACCCTATCAACAATTTACACTAAATAATGGGGTAAAAGTATTTGCAATTGATGCTGGTGCACAAGATGTGTTACAGGTAGAGTTAGTTTTTAATGCTGGCAATAATTTTGAAAAAATTAAAGGTGTTGCTGGCACAACAAACTCCTTATTAAAAAATGGAACAAGCACTAAAACGGCATTTCAATTAAATGAGCATTTTGAATATTACGGGGCCTATTGTAATAGAAGTTGTTACAACGAAACAGCCGTAGTTTCATTATCTGCCCTTGCAAAACATTTTGATGTACTGCTGCCCGTGGTAAAAGAAATGATAACCGACTCTATCTTTAATGAAGATGAATTTACTATTTACAAACAAAATACAAAACAACGCTTAAGTGTAAGCCTTACCAAAAGCGATTTTGTGGCTAGTCGCTTAATAGATGCTTATTTGTATGGCGAAAACCATCCGTATGGAGCGTATATAAACGCAGAAGATTTAGATAAATTTACTACTGCCCATTTAAAAAATTATTTTAATGAGTTTTATGTTAACGGTAATTGTGTAATTTTTGTAAGTGGCAAATTGCCCGGCAATATCTTTGAATTACTTGATGAAAATTTTGGAAAGTTGGCTTTAAGTCCGGCTCAATATCAAACCCCAACCCACGAAAGAGAATTAGCAACAGAAAAAAAGTATCGTATACAAAACGATGTAAATGGTGTACAAGGTGCCATACGTATTGCAAGAGAATTTCCTAATAGACACCACCCCGATTTTATGAACATAATGGTGCTAAACACGTTATTTGGCGGCTATTTTGGCAGTAGGTTAATGAGCAATATTAGAGAAGATAAAGGGTACACCTATGGTATACACAGTTATATACAAAATCATATTGGCTCAACTGCTTGGATTATTAGTACCGATGCTGGCAAAGAAGTATGCGAAGCAACTATTGAAGAAGTATATAAAGAAATGCAATTGCTTAGAGAAGAGTTGGTAGATGAGGAAGAATTAATGTTGGTTAAAAATTATTTAATAGGCACAATCCTAGGCGACCTTGATGGGCCTTTTCAAATAATGGGGCGTTGGAAAAACCTATTGTTAAATAATTTAGATGAAAATTATTTTTATCAATCGGTAAATGCCATAAAAACAATAACAGCCGAAGAAATAAGAGAGCTTGCAAAAAAATACCTAAACCCAAGCGATTTTTACGAATTGGTTGTTGTGTAAAATGCTAATTACCAATATAATCGAATAAGCATAAATTTTATTTATGTAATTAGCGAAAATTAGTGTAATTAGTGATAAAATAAAGTATGAAAAATTGGTTGCTTAAAATAATAGTTTGCTCAGTAAATGTTTTTTTACTGGCTTATATTTTACCCGGTATTGAGGTAAAAGATATTTGGAGTGCAGTAATTGTTGCGGTGGTACTATCTGCATTAGACTTTTTTGTAAAACCCCTATTAATACTACTTACTTTACCTGCAACAATTTTTACACTAGGCATTTTTTTATTTGTAATAAACGCTTGTGTTATTTTGTTAGATGATTATTTTGTGCATGGCTTTAGTGTACTAAATTTTTGGTACGCCCTTTTATTTAGTGTGTTATTATCTTTTTTTAATGGTTTGGTAAATGGTAAAATAAAAGCTACTGTAACTAGTAGTAAAGATAAAAACAACAGCCATTAAGCGGTACGGTGCTTAACGGCTGCTGTAAAAACCAATATTTTTATTGTACAATCATTTTGTAACGTTTGGCTTGTTCTTTTATAATTCGCTCTACTTCTGTTTCCATATTCGTAGTTTTATTCGTTGCATTTTTAACTCGTTCGGCAGCTATATAAGCATCTCGTTTTGCATTTAATTCTACTATCTGTTTTTGTGTAGCACTGCGTTGTTTGCTTTTTTCATCAACTAATTTTTCTAGTTCTTCATTTGTTTTTCTTTTTAAACTATCTGGCAAAGCAGCTCTATCTAATTTTGCTATGGCATTTTTATCTTTTTCTTTGGCATCTATTAAATCCCAACTTGCTTTGTTATATACATTGCTATTGCCTTTTACTTTTCCTCTTTTTATAGCAGCACTTTTGCTCATACTTGCATTCATTCTATCTACCACTACAACCTCTTGTAGTTTTGAATAACCAAAGCTATTATACGCTAAGTAGGTATTATTTAATCTACCATCTAATGTAATTAACAAACTATCGTAAGGTGTAGGTATATCTTCTATTTTATCGTTTTGATTTATGTTTGTAAAACTGCCATTACCACATTCTCCTAATAAATTCCAATGCTCTGCAATGCCCTGTGCTTTTGGGCCACAATAAATGGTGTTTACAATTACCCCTTTTTTGCTAGCAACTTCACAAGCTTCTGTATATTTTATAGTGCCTTGTAAAAAATCTTCGTTGCCTGCAATAAAAATTACTTTGTAGTTTTCTGGTGCAGCATCCCAAGCCAATTCATCTAAACTGCTTTTAATTACTTGGCCACAAAATTCATCGCCACCATTTGTTTTTAAACTAAATAAGATTTTACTAAGGCTATCCAAATCATTCGTAAAGCCACTTAATTGTTTTACATAACCTTTTGCAACATCATTATTAGTTCTCCCATATTCGTATAAAGCAATCTCTATTTGAGGGGTTACATCGTTACTACATTTTGCTTTGCTCATGGTGCTTACCATATTCCATAATTGTGCTTTGGCTTGCTCAATAAGGCCATCCATACTGCCGCTAACATCTAACAAAATAGCCGCTTGTATTTTTGGCTGCACTACAGCTGTTTTTTTATTTAGGGTAGATGATTTTGTAAAAGCTGTTAAAGTGGTAATGGCAGCAATTGTACCAATTAATAGGGCAAATAGTTTTAAGTTTTTGATCATAATTTGATAGTTTATTGTGCTAAGATGCACTCTCTATTCTTATTACACAACGTTTGGCTGTTAAAGAAATGCAAAACAAAAATTTAGCCAAGTCAAAAGCCTATTTCACCAGTTTTGGTATACAAAAACACCATTAATCCAATAGTAATCTTAAAAATTTCTTTGTTTAAGTGGCAAATGATATTTGTGTTAATCCTTTGTAACCTGCCTGCCGGCAGGCAGGTCTGTGGCAAATTTTCTGCATTTTATCAATTAACTTTGCAGCATGCAGTTCAACAAAAAAAATTTATCTAACCAACAATTAATAGATACCTACAAAAGCCTTTTATTACCCAGAATGATAGAGGAAAAAATGCTGGTATTATTGCGTCAAGGAAAAATTAGTAAATGGTTTAGCGGCATTGGGCAAGAGGCTATTGCAGTAGGGGCAACATTGGCTTTACAGCAAGATGAATGGATAATGCCGTTGCACAGAAATTTAGGAGTATTTACCACAAGAAAAATGCCCTTAAGTAAATTGTTTATGCAATGGCAAGGCAATAAAGAAGGCTACAGTAAAGGCAGAGAAAGAAGTTTTCATTTTGGTAGTGCAGCACATTTTGTTTGTGGAATGATAAGCCACCTTGGCCCACAATTAGCTATTGCCGATGGGATAAGTTTGGCCTATAAATTAAAAGGTGATCAAAAGGTATCGTTAGCCTTTACTGGAGATGGGGGTACAAGCGAAGGCGATTTTCATGAAGCATTAAATGTAGCAGCAGTGTGGGATTTGCCCGTAATTTTTTTAATAGAAAATAATGGCTACGGTTTAAGCACACCAACAAACGAACAATACCGCTGCACCAATTTGGTTGATAAAGCCAAAGGCTATGGCATGGAGGGCATACAAATAGATGGTAATAATATTTTAGAAGTTTATGATACTATTAAAGGGGTAAGAGACTATTGCATCAAAAATCAAAAGCCTTATTTAATAGAGTGTATGACGTTTAGAATGAGAGGGCATGAAGAAGCTAGCGGTGTAAAATATGTACCACCACATTTATTTGAAGAGTGGGAACAGAAAGACCCAGTAAAAAATTATGAGCACTATCTTGTTCAACAAAATATAGTATCACAGGTACAAATAGACGAAATAAAAAAAGAAACTAAAGCGCATATTGAAAGTCAATTAGCCATTGCATACCAAGCAAAACCAATGGTGGTTGATACGAATGAAGAAGAGAAGGATTTGTATGCTCCTAAGTTAAAAGTGGAAAGTGGAGAGGGGAAAGTTGAAGGAAATACGGAACAAATAACTTCCGAAAAAAGATTTATAGATGGCATACAAGATGCTCTACGCCTAAGCATGCAAAAGCACCCTAACCTAATTATTATGGGGCAAGATATTGCTGAGTATGGAGGTGCATTTAAAATTACCGAAGGTTTTGTAAAAGAGTTTGGTAAAGAAAGAATACGTAATACCCCCATTTGCGAAAGCGCCATAGTTGGTGCAGCATTGGGCCTAAGTTTAGAAGGGTACAAGGCAGTAATGGAAATGCAGTTTGCCGATTTTGCAACGGTGGGCTTTAACCAAATAATAAATAACTTGGCAAAAATACATTACCGCTGGGGGCAAAATGCCGATGTAGTTATACGTATGCCTACAGGCGGTGGTGTAGGTGCAGGGCCATTTCACAGCCAAAGTAACGAGGCTTGGTTTACAAAAACGCCGGGCTTAAAAGTAGTGTATCCATCTACAGCGGCAGATGCAAAGGGATTATTAATTGCAGCCATTAACGACTCAAATCCGGTTTTATATTTTGAACATAAAGCATTGTACAGAAGTATTAGCGGACAAGTACCCAACAACTATTACGAAATAGAAATTGGTAAAGCAAATATTGTACAAG
Source organism: Bacteroidota bacterium (assembly GCA_031377245.1). Taxonomy (GTDB): domain Bacteria; phylum Bacteroidota; class Bacteroidia; order Chitinophagales; family Chitinophagaceae; genus Ferruginibacter. The sequence continues at coordinate 15,453 of JANMEU010000022.1, read as the reverse complement.
AAGGTGATGATGTTACCATTATTACGTACGGTGCAGGTGTACATTGGGCATTAGATTATGCAAAAAATAATCCACAAACATCAATTTATATTTTAGATTTAAGAACATTGCTACCGTTAGATTATGATGCTATTGAAGAGGCTGTAGCAGCTACCGGGAAAGTTTTATTGCTACATGAGGATACCTTGATTGGTGGCCTTGGTGGCGAAATTGCTGCATGGATTGCCGAGCATTGTTTTAGTTATTTAGATGCTCCAGTAATGCGTTGTGCAAGTTTAGATACGCCCATTCCGTTTAATATTGAGTTAGAAAAAAACTTTATGGCATATAGCAGATTGGGAGAGTGTTTACAAAAACTTTTAAATTATTAGGTATAATGCCAGATATATTTATTATTGCCGGTTGTAATGGAGCAGGAAAAACTACCGCTGCTTATAATCTTTTACCCAAAGTTTTTAAAACGGTAGAGTTTGTAAATGCTGATGAAATAGCAAGAGGGTTATCGCCATTAAATGTAGAAGGGGTTGCATTTCAAGCTGCCAGAATTATGATTGAAAGAATTCAACAGTTAATAACTTTGGATAAAAGCTTTTCATTTGAAACTACTTTATCGGGCTCGTCTTATCTAAAATTTATTAAACGGGCAAAAGATAAAGGGTACGGTATTACGTTTTTTTTTATTTACCTAAATAGTGCAGAGTTGGCAAAAAGCAGAGTTGCTTTGAGGGTAAGTAAAGGAGGCCACAATATTTCGGATGAAGTTGTTACTAGGCGTTATACTAAAGGGATTAATAATTTTTCAAAATACGCACTATTAACCGATGATTGGTATTTGTATGATAACTCTGCCAGCGATTATCAATTAGTTGCTAAAAGTATTTCAGGAGAAAAAGAAATTATTAACTTTGAATTGTACAATAAAATTAAACGGGATGATGATTAAACAAAAACGTGAGGACCTTAGCGAAAAAATAAAAACTGCACTTGACAAGGGCATACAAAAACTTATTGCCGAAACCAAGGCTACCAACTCCTACATCGTTGTATCTGATAAAAACGGTAAAGTAAAAAAAATACTCGCTAAAGATTTATAAATAACCCTAAAAATATATTTTTGCTATGCATGAACTCGGTAATGCGTTGTGCAAGTTTAGATACACCTATGCCGTTTAATATAGAGTTAGAAAAAAACTTTATGGCCTATAGTAGATTGGGAGAGAGTGTAAGTAAATTGATGAAGTATTAAAAATATGGCCCGTAATAAAAAATATTGGCAACGCCGTTTTGGAATACTTAACACCGAAGCCTATCACCATCATTTTGATGTAAGGCAAATACCCGATTTAGACGATGAAGGATTAGCTTACCTGTTAACCAATGTTAAGGGTGTAAACATGCTGGACTTAAATGAAACAGACATTACCAATGCCAGCATTGCCTTATTAACAAAATTGGAATATGTAAACGAATTGCAGCTAAAAGGCTGTACGGAATTAGACAATAATTGCATTGCAGATTTAAATAAAATTACCAGCCTGCAATTTTTACACGTAAAAAATACCGGCATTACCATTGATGGTATTTTGCAATTAAGTGCCCTTACAAAACTTACCGAAATATTATTTTCTGATGAAGATGCAGTAGCAATAAATGATAAAATGCTGTTGCTAAAGGAGATGCTACCTGATTGTAACTTTGTAATAAACTCAGTGCCTTATATTTTTTAAAATGAACATAGCAACTTTATTTACCGCACCACAAAACGATTACTTGTTACAAGATGGTAACTGGCAAAAAGCCGACTTTTATGATTTGAGTACAAGCAGTACATTTTGGAACAGAGCAATAGTAGTAACCCTATCTAAAATATATGCAGCAACGAATGCAACAGCACTCATTTATTTACTGCAAAAAGAAGCCAAAGCGCTAAACATTTGGCAACGGCAGTGGCATGATACAACACCATCAATACAAGAGTTTATACAATTTTTTATAGCAGAAAAAGGGTTTACAAATACCAGCGGCAAACTTATGTCTGCAGAAAAATTTTGGGAGCAATATAGTGCCACTATAGCAGGCATTACCGCAGCGCCAGGTTTTGAATTTAGTAAAAATGAGCTACCTAAACCTTTTACTGAGTTGCTTAGCAAAGCAGATATATTACAAGTAACTTCCTTTGATGACACTTGGAATGAGCATAATTTTTTAATTGAAACTAAAACGGAGTGGGTTTTGTTTCATTGGAGTTCGGCTGATTAATTGGTATAATATTTCAACAAATTATCCAATAACTTTTGTAATTTTTCCTGTTGTTTATCTCCTTCGTACAGCGGCACGCCAATATGAAAATAATTGGTTTTTTCCAGTTCTTTTAAATGAGTGCCGTTTTTGGCTGTTTCGTAGGCAGAAACATCATTGTCGTTGTATTCTAGTATAAGGTACAAATCGTAAGCCACCCTCATTTTTCTCTTTATAGGTGCTACCATTCTTGCTATTACAACATCGGTATCTTCTGTGTAACGCACTGTTACTGATAATTCCCCTTTTTTAGTAATTGCAAATGCCGAGTCAATTGTCATTACGCCTTTGTAGGCCCAATGCTGCTCTTTAGAATTACTTATTATTTTATTGAGCTCTGCTAAAAACGCTGTTTCGGCTTTTTGTTTGGTTTGGGCTATTGATGCAATAGGAAACATAGCACAACAAAAAATAGCAATTATTATACTTTTCATAAAAATTATAAATTGGTTTTACATTCACTTTTTACATCTATTGATTCTAAAAATTAATCTTTAACACATCTTACAGAAAGCCCATTACCAGCTGAGGTATCCCAATGTCTTTGTATTCTTACATAATTACTAAAATCAATAGATCGGGAGTAGCCGTTATTTTTATTTTCTATCACAGTAGAAGACCAAAAATTGGCGAACCTATCCGTAGAAATAAATTTACCCCAATAGGCCATAAAGCCTGCTGGCATTGCAGAAAATCCGGTTTCATTGGTTCCATTCATACCAGATTCACTTGTTTTCCAGCCTTCGGTATTTTTCAATTTTGGCACAGCTTTGTCTTCTTCCAAAAAATTAATCATTGTTGTCCAGTCTTCGTCAGAACTTACATGCCAACCAGTGGGGGCAAGTTTTTTAATATTATTTACTGCAAAAAAATTATATAATTTCCCGTACTTTTTTTCTGTACTAGCATCAAAATTAACATAGCACCACAATGGCTTATTTGCTTTATAACCATTTTCCCATTCCTCTGTAGTTTTTGCTTGTTTAATAATATCGCCGTTATTAAAATGACTAACATTAAGGTTTTCTGCCATCCAAATTTTAGAGCCTATGGTTACTGTTTTATAGGTGTTACCATCCTTATCTTTTACTTGAGCATTTGCTAAAAAAGAGGCAATTAAATATATTGAAAAGAGTAAATTTTTTTTAGTTATAATTTTCATTTTATAAAAATTTAGTGATAGTTAAATATGTTATATAGCTAGTTAAATATTTAATTTATCGAAGCCACCCGAGCAGAATTTAAAAATGGGTTTATAAATCAATATTTTATTTCGTTGCTTAAGGTCTTACGTTTTTCTTTAACATCACCAAGTGAAACTTCAAGGGTTACTGTTTTTTTATCAGTTGATAATGTTGCATCTTCATTCTTCATTTTTTTTACTGCATTCGGTAAATTATAAATGATTCTATACTTTATGTCAGAAAGAAAAAGATCCATCATTTCATTTTGTTCTTCATCATCGCCAAACAAAGAGGAGTTTACTCCCCCATCTTTACGGGTTAGTTTTCCTTTTGATTGAGAATAAAGATTCATATCACTTGCAACTTTTTTATCTAGGTTAAGCACTTCGTTCAATACATTTATATTGGTAAAATTTAGCCTTAGTTTATTTACATTTTTTTCACTTTTATCTAAGTACACTGCCGACACACCATTTATACTAGCTACTTTATTTTTAAGAACCTCAAATGTTGAATCCAATGATTTTTTTGTATCCTTCATTGCTTGTCCTGTAGAATCTAAACTGGCATAAGTATCTACAAATTTTGCAATATCATAAGCAGTTACATAGGTGCCAGAGCCATCTTTGTTAAGTGTAATTTCCTCTAAAATATCTAAACAACTGGTAGCTGTAAAAACAAGGGTGGCAAAAAGGAAAGTTCTAATAATTTTTTTCATGGTTTATTTTTTTATTGAGAAAAAGTGGGTTAATTAACTAAAGGCCTTGCCCTGAGTATTTTTTTATTATAAATTAATTGTATTTTTTTTGTAGCCCATATCTACTTCTTTTTTGCAATGTTTTGGTAAGGGAAGTTGCTGGGTAAATAAAAGCCGATGCAAAACACATCGGCTTTTATAAATATTTATTAAAATTTATTTAGCAGGAGCAGCTGGTAAATCAGTATTCCAAACATCTCTATACATTTTTAATTTACCGTTTTCTTCTTTCCAAATAACAATAAATTTTCCTTTATCTATAGAAACACCTTTGTCGGCAAACATTTCGTACATACCCGTTTCAATAACACCATCTTTACCTCCCATAACCTCATCGGTAGTTATTTTTACTCCTCTAACTCCCATTTTATAACCCCCATTAAAATATGCGGTTATAGCTTGTGTGCCACACATTTTTGGCATATTTGATGGGCTAATACAAGCATCACTTGTGTAATGACTTGCAAAAGCTGCAGAGTCGCCGGTGGCAAAACCACTACCAAATGTTGCATTACTTGCTGCAATAGCTGCTTTTGCAGAGTCTAAATTAAAAGTTGAAGTGGCTTCTGTTTTAACTGTTTCATTTGTGCATGACGATACCGCAATACAAAAAATGGTTACCAATGCCGAGAATAAGATTTTTTTCATATTAGTTTTTTTAGTTGTTGTAAATGTAATATCAATAATTGGTTTTGCAATGTGGCTATTGGGTATTTTATACCTTTTATAAATACTATTTGGTCCAATAGGTTTTGAGGTATAATGCCGTTATAATTTATTCACAGTACAATGTAGCGCCAGCGGAATTGGAGTGTAGAATAAATATAAACGGTATTAGTATTCGTTCTAAAAGGGATAAGTATTAATTAAACTTAAAAAATAAGGAGTACAACTGTTTTTATGCTTTTACAGCCCACCGCAACTTTGCCGATTTTGCTCTTGGGTTGGTGGTGCACTCCTCAACAGATGGTCTAATAATATCTGGTGCAATATCGCTATACAAACCTGTTCTTAAAAAATTTTGAAAAGATTTTTTTACTCGTCTATCCTCTCCCGAATGAAAAGAAAGTATGGCAACCTTACCGCCGCTTTTTAACGCCTTGGGTAATTTTTCTAAAAATTTATCTAGCACTCCAAACTCATCATTTACTTCTATACGCAAGGCTTGAAAACATCTTTGGCAAGATTTTTTTACAACATCGTCGTTATTATTTTTTGATATTGCTGTAAGTGCTTCCTTAATTATCTGTTGTAATTGTGTAGTGGTGTCAATACTAAACCCACTCTTTATTTTTAACAAAATGGCTTTAGCAATTTGTTTTGCATTGGGTTCATCAGCGTTTTCAAAAAGCAATTCTTCCAACTGTTGCTGAGTAACTGTTTTTAAAAATGCAGCTGCCGATTTTCCGCTTTTAGGGTTTAAGCGTAAGTCTAATGGGCCATCAATTTTAAAAGAAAAACCTCTGTCTGGGTTATCAATTTGCATAGATGAAATACCTAAATCGGCTAATACAAAATCTAATTTCCCCGATTCATAAATCACTTGGTCTATGTTTGAAAAATTCATTTTCTTTATTTCTAAAACATCTTCACCAAACCCCAAATTTAATAATCGTTCTTTTGTTTTTGGAAGTTCAATCGGGTCAACATCTAATGCAAATAATTTTCCGTTGGGTAATAAACAGTTAAGCATTTCTATGCTGTGTCCGCCATAACCTAGTGTAGCATCAAGCCCTATTTGCCCGGGTTTTATATTAAGTATAGCTAAGATTTCGGCTACACAAATAGAGCGATGCATACCTGCTGGTGTACGCCCTTGCTGCATTACTTTGTCTATATCAGCAGCATATAACGCTGGTTGTAACTCTTTATATTTTTCCTTAAATGCTTTTGGGTGTGTTCCACTGTATCTAACTCTTCGTACTTTTTTAGGCTCTTGATTATCCATTATAACAAAGCTATTATTTTAAATGCTTGTAAACAATAATCGTATAAATTTAAAATTTGTAAATCCTTATTCCCCCGGATGATATGTTTTTTCCACATGCTTCAACACATCTTCTTTGTAAAACAATACATCTTTAAATTTTCCTTTTGTATACATTTCTAACTGGTCGGTAAAATGTGTGGAAGAAGGATTGCCACTATTACCTCCGGCCAATAAAGATTTTGCTTTTACTTTTTTGCCAAACTCTACAGCACAAATAAAACTGTTACCATGAAAGCCGTATCTTTTATTAGTACCATAGGTACGGCTACTATAGGAAGGCAACTGTCCCCAAGATGCCGACGCAAATCCAACGGGAAAACTTGGTTCATCATCTTTGTATTTTTGAATAATATCAGAAGAGATGCGTTGATAACGATTAATATCGCCCCACGGCATTTCCCATTTGCCAAATTTAGTTTTCAACTTTTTTAGTACAACCAGTAGTGGATTAAGCAGTTCTGTTTTGGTAGCGGTAGCAGCAAATTTTTTCATCAAGGTTATTTGGTCATCCCTAATTGCTGCGACGGTAAGTTTTTCTCCCCATTCAATGGCCAGTGTTGTTGCTACTGAATTTTCGGCAGCATAGTAATCCCATTTTTTTAATAATTGAATTGGTTCTGCTAATTCAGCATACAAAGTATCAGTAACTAAAACATTTTTTTCAAATGAACTAATCAATGCCGGAATTAATACTTCAAAAGCGGATAATTTTCTATCGTACCCAGCGGCAATTGTTTTATCAATCGTAAATTTATTTTCTGCACTTAATACTCTTGCAGCATTAATGCCTCTAAAATTTTCTCCATCGGGCGCCATGTAATTAGGATAATCTTCTTTTTTAGGACTGCTGCTTCCAGAAACAGAATAAGCTGAGGAGTTACAATTTTGTATCCATCCCGTAGCCGGATTATATACATGCACTATTTCATCCAATGTATGCAAACCTTTCCATTCGGTGGCTGTAGTAGTACCATCTACAGGGTTACTCCAATTTATTTTTTTATCTCTTTTGGGTACATAATCTCCATGCCAGTAAGCAATATTTCCTTTGTTATCGGCAAACACGGTGTTGTTAGAGGTGTTGGCATGCATGGCCATATTTTTTTTATAATCTTCTAGCCCTTTTGTTTTAGTCCGTTGAAAACTTTGTATCAAACTTTTTAACGAGCGGTTGTACCCTCGTACACTTATCCATTGTCCGTTGCGGTTGGCCATTATGGGGCCATGATGGGTGGAGTAGGTGGTAATTACTTTTGTTTTTATTTCATCATCTTTTTTATAACGTAGTGTAATTAGCTTTTGTGTTACGGGCTTTAATTTTTTTTCATACTCATAAAACAGCTCATTATCTTTTTTAATAATTTTTTCGTTGTACATATCGGCTACATCTACATTGCTGCTGGTATGCATCCAACCGCAGTTTTCATTAAAACCTTGGTAAATAAAAAACTGGCCCCAAGTAACAGCACCATATGCATTCATACCTTCTTCACTTACCATATGCACTTCGGGCCTAAAATAAAAAGTAACATGTGGGTTAATATATAAAATAGCATTACCCGATGCTGTTTTGGAAGGAGCAATTGCAAAACCATTGGAGCCGGTATTTAGCTCTTCAAAAAAATCTTTTGTTTTAGCTACGGTTGGTGCCGCTGCACCAAGGTAAAAACTTTTTACATCGTTGTCCGTAACATTACCGGTGCTAATGGCACCAATGCTTCCATCTGTCCATAACAATTGATACCATGGTTTAAAACGGTTTAGTAACGCAGGTTTTACTTCAGGATGTTTATACAGGTAATAATTAATACCATCGGCATAAGCATTCAATAGTTTTTGTAACCATACCGGACTTTTTTTATAATCGGCCACCGCATCTGCAGAATCAATAATGAGTTTAATGTACAAATCGTTCTGCAATGAACTTTCACCTTTTACTTCACTCATTCTTCCCAGTTTTTCTATGTAGTTCATCTCTACTCGTTTAAAATCATCTTCACATTGGGCGTATAATAAACCAAACACAGCATCTGCATCTGTTTTACCATAAATATGTGGAATGCCATAATTATCACGAATGATAGTTACGTTTTTCGATTGCTTTTGCCAACCAGCAATTTCTTTTGCAGAAAATTGTTGTGCGGTTAATTGCAAAGGAAATAATAAGAGAAAGAAATATTTTTTCATAACCCATTTTTAGGTGTGTAAATTTAACTATTCTTTCTCCAACTCTTCAATCGTTTTCTTAGCACTAGCCAACCGTATCTTTTTATTTTTATCTGTCATTTTTTCTTTTATCCATTTTTCTAACTTATGATGTAATGGAATAAGTAATGATGCCAATGCAACCAATGCCAATAGCATAAGCATTGGGTTGTGATGTGTTACTCTTTCTAAAAAAGGATGTATGAGTAAATTGACAAATTCAAACACAATTAGTAAACCTAAAATACCAAAAAACGAAATCCACTTTTCGTTTACAACTATACTGCGGCTTAGCAGAAAAAAAAGAATAAGAAATGTTACAATGCCAATGGCTAAGAATATGTACTGAATGTTTTGTTTGCGTTGCTGTTTTACTTCTTCATCTTTTGCAGCTTCATCCATTTTACGCAACTGTTCTTTAAGCCCCATAGCCTGTATGCCAGATAATTTTTCCTGATCAAAAACTAATTTTCTGGTTTCTGTTTCTAACCTGGAGTAAAAATAGGCACTATCTGTTTTGTTTAATTTATCGTATAAAGCTCTTTTGACGGTAGCTGCACCTAATATCAAACCCTGATTTTGTTCTTGCTGTGCAATTGTCCACATTTTCTCTGCCAGTACTGTGGCTTCTTTTAAACTGTCTTTTCTAATTAAGTACCCAACATAACCAATGTAGGCTTCAAATTTTCTTCTGTTGCCTTTAAAAGATTGTGCTATTACCATCCTCTTTTGCCTATATACATTGGCAATTTCAGGTTCTTTTTTTGCTTCATATACTCTTGCAAGTATCCCTAATGATTGGAACTTGTATAAATTAACATTTAACCTTTCGGCTGTTTGATAACCGAGTTGTGCATACAACAATGCAGAGTCAAGTTGCTTTTTATCTAAGAACATAGCAGCCATACTTCGTTGATATTGTACCAGCATATAATCGTACATTGGCGATGTTTTATCTGGCAAATTTTCTCCGCCTTTTTTAAGAAAATCATTGGATTCCGTTTTTTTACCCAAACCACTATATGAACTTTCCAAATCAAAATAAATAGAACTAATTCTTCTTTTATCGTTATACTTTTCGGCTAAGGGCAAAGCTTTGTAGAGGAACTCTATTTCTTCATTTGTTCTTCCCTTTGAAGCAAAGTAGGACGATATCCAATTATAGCTTATAGCAAGCAGACTATCGTTTTTTAACTGCGTTGCCATTTTTTGTAAGTCAATACACAAGGCACTGTCTATAGCATCGCCTTCTCCGGTATCTGCATTTTCTAAAAATTTAATGGTGGCTGTAAAACGCTCTAAGGGGTTTTTAATGGCTGCTAATTCGGCTTTTGTAATTACCGTTTTATTGATTTGTGCAAGGGCTGTCCCGATAAAAATCGGTAGCATACTTGCAATAAAACAAAGGAGGGGTATTAATTTTTTCATAATTATAATTTCTAAAGATTTATTACTTCTGTCCAGGCAGTAACACTCATAGTTTCAGTTGCCATTTTATTTTCTTTACCGCCATACAATAAAATACAACTGCTCTTCGGTTGATTTTTTTGCCAAAACTGTAATCCCCTTAACATGCTATTATTTATTTTAGTAGATGCTTTTATTTCTATTGCCAAAGGCTCTCCATCTCTTTCTGTAATTAAATCAACTTCGTTGCCTACAGTATCCCTAAAATAATACATGCCTTCATTTAAACCTGCATTAAAATTATTTTTTTTAATTTCTGTAATAATCCAGTTTTCAAAAATGCTTCCATAAGCTGTATGTTTTTGTAAACCTGTTATACTTTTTATACCAAGCAAATGGCAAAGCAAACCAGTATCATAAAAGTATAGTTTGGAACTTTTTACAATCCGCTTATTCATATTATTATACCAAGGCTGCAGCAGATAAATAATATAACTATTTTCTAACAAGCCCAGCCATGCTAAAATGGTTTTGGTATCTACACCTGTTTGCTTTGCCAGTTCATCTCTATTTAAAATTTGCCCGGCATAGTTGGCGCATAAATTTATAAACCTACTAAATGCCGCAAGGTTTGTTATGTTTCTAAGCAGCCTCACATCTCTTTGCACATAAGTTTGTATGTAACTATTAAGCCATGTAGCTGGCAACAATTTTTCTTGCCATATTTCTGGATAACCACCAGTAAGTATATGCTTGTTTATATCTTTACTATCTAGCTTTGCATTTACCAATTCGGCATAGCTAAAAGGTAATAAAGATAAATAACCTGCCCTGCCTGCCAGCGATTGCGACACCTGCTCCTGTAATAAAAAATTGTTAGAACCTGTAAGTATAAACTGACCTCGTTTTGTATTCTTATCTAATATTTCTTGCAGATAACGAAAAATATTTGGCACCCGTTGTACTTCGTCAAATACAGCACCATCTTTGTATTTTTTTAAAAATGCTTCAGGGTTTAATTCTGCCTCATGTTGCACAGATGGGTTTTCAAAATTTACATAAGGCTTACCTTTAAATAACTTTTTGCTTAAAGTTGTTTTGCCACTTTGCCGTGGTCCAGTAATACACAATGCTCTAAATTGGGTAAGGGCTACTTTTGCTTCACTTAATATTTGCCTGCTAACCATAGTAATTCCATTTTTGTAAATATATGTAAAATATGGAATTGAATTCCATATTTAGCAAAAAATGTAAAATATGGAATTCGCCAGTTTGTCTGGTATTTTACGGCTGCTCCAACTCCTCAATCGTTTTCTTAGCACTGGCCAATCGTATCTTTTTATTTTTCTCCACTAGTTTAGCAGTTGCCCATTTTTCTACTTTGTGATGAAGTGGCACAAGCAATGCAGCAATACACACTAACCCCAGCAACATCAATATTGGGTTGTGATGTGTTATTCTTTCTAAAAAAGGATGGAGCAATAAGTTGAGAAATTCAAATACAATTAATAAAGCCACAACACCAAAAAATTCTATCAGTTTGGTATTGGTAATAAAACTGCGACTGAGAAGTAAATACAGTGTAAGTAAAACAATAATGCCGAGGGCAATTAATGCATATTGAATGTTTTGGTTACGTTGTTCTTCGGCTTTTAATTTTTCTGCTGCTACTTCTTGTTGCCTCATATCTTCTTCAAAGGTCATCATCAATATTTGTTGATTGGTTTTGCTGCTGGTTAAAGAATCATTGGCTGTTTTTAAAACCTTTGCATATTTTAAGGTACTGTCGCAATTTGTTTTTTCATAAATATCGGCTAGTAGTTTTGCTGGTTTACTACTTAGGTAAAAGAAAGACGTATTGCTAACCAATGCAATTGCTTTTCTTGCATAAAAGGCACAAGAGTCGGTTTGCTTAAAACGCTGATAATGCTCTGCTAAACCTGTATAGAGCAGATTGAGATACCTGATATTAGAAGAGCCTTGGTATAGGTTTATAGCCATATTGAAATAACTAACAGCAAGCTGAGGGTTACCCATTTTACTTTGTACACCACCCAAGTTTGTAAAAAGATACCCACTATTTTTGTCAATAGTTTTTAACCGCACAAAAATTTCATAAGCTCTTTGTGAATACATCAATGATGAATCTAAATTATTAGTTGCCAAATAAACAGCCCCTAGGTTAGAAGGAGCCCAGGCTTTTAGTGTTTCACTTTTTCCCTTTTCTGCATGTGCTGTTGATGATAGATAAATCTTTGCTGCCTTATCATACTCCTCTCTGTCTCTGTAAATATGTCCTGTTTGATTTTCTGCAAAAGCAAGTAGAGACAGGTTATTTGTTTTTTCCGCCGTAGCAATAGCTTTAAGGTGATAATCTAGCCCTTTAATAGGGTTGCCCAATAGACGGTATCCTTGACCCAAAAAAGAATATGCCACGGTCTTCTCAACAGAGCTGTTTTCACCTTTTGATTGGTTTAATATTTTTAATCCTGTTTCAATACACCATTGTGGGTCATTATTAATTTCTGTACCTACAAGGCTTATCAATAAATTAAATTTTTTGTCTCCATTTTTTTCTACCACTACTTTTTGCAGTATAGAATCTAGATTGGTTTTTTGTGCAAATACAGTTTGCATACTTGTAACAAAACAAAAGAGGGTTATTATTTTTTTCATTAAAAATTATTTATTTTATCCTGTTATATTTCTTTAACACATCCATCACCAGTTTATGTGGCAGGCCATACGCCTTGTTACCATTAATTCCTTCCATCGTTTCAGCAGCTACCATCGCATTAATGATGGCTTCTTCTGTTGCTTCTACCGTTGCTTCAAATAATGGATTGATTAAATCATTGGGCAGTTCATCCAGCTTTGTAAAATTTTCTCTTTGAAAAGCAGTTGGGTTAGCAGTTGAAAAGGCGATGAAAATATCGCCAGAGCCATTAGTACCCCTGCCGCCAACAATACCAATAGCCAGCGAAACTCTTGTAGCAATTCTTTTTAACTGGTGCGGTAATAATGGAGCATCTGTTGCCAATACCACAATTATAGAACCATCACCGGGTTGATAAGATGGTGGTGCTTTAAATTCATAATTCATCGTGTCCTTCAATTCTTTTCCAACAGGCACGCCGGCAATGGTAAAATTATTTTTGCCTCCAAAGTTTGATTGCACCAGCACACCAACAGTATAAGCCGAGTCTTTAATTTTTATAACTCTTGATGCAGTACCGGTGCCTCCTTTAAATCCCAGGCACATCATGCCCGTGCCGCCACCTACATTGCCTTCTGCTAAAAGGCCACTCCTTGCACTATCCAATGCTTCAAATGCATTGCTTTCTTTTACATGAAAACCATAAATGTCATTTAAAAAACCATCGTAGGTTTCGGCCACAACAGGGTAAGTGTACCAAAAATCTTCTTTGTACCATCCTGTTTTTACAAACCATTTCAGCACTGCATCTCTCACTACACCAACACTGTTGGTATTGGTGATCATGATGGGGCCTTCTAAAAAACCAGATTCGGTTATCCAAGTAGTGCCCGTCATCTCGCCATTGCCATTTAACGAATACCAGTTGCCAAAAACAGGATTGTTATTTCTGCCTCTTGGTAAAATAGCCGTAACACCGGTACGTACCGGGCCCTTGCCTCTTATATTTTTTCCTGTTCCGGAGATGATGGTGCTGTAACCAACCTCCACACCTTTTACATCGGTGATTGCATTAAACTTTCCTGGTTTTCCATCAAAGGGAATTCCTATATCTCTTGCACGGGGTTTTTGTGCAAACAGGCTAATGCAAAACAAAAAGAGGCAGAAGAAGGTGGTAATTTTTTTCATGGTAGTTAACGTTTATTTACGTGAGCCATTACTTTATCTTTTCAAATGCTATTTTTACTCCATAGTTAATCAGCCACGCTTTTGTAACTTTTTTATTGTTATCTAGTTCAAATTCTAGTTGGCGATCGCTGCCATCGGTAAAAAAATACTTGCTGGCTGTTTCAGGTTTTAGTTCAATCTTTTGTCTGCTTGGGACAACCAGAAAAAGCTTGTTACCGCTTTGCTCTATACTTATTTCACTGGTTGTTTTATATTTTCCTACAAATTGCTGCAGGGTTACGCTATCAATATTTATTTCTTTGTGTTGATAGGCCATTACTACTGGCTTGCCATTTAGTATATGTTGCAGTGCTGTGGTTATGGTGGGAGATGGAGATGAATTATTTGACAGTACAATAAAGGTTTGGTCTTTATCTACATTTCTTGCCAAGTAGGTTGTATAACCCGGCCATCCGCCAGAGTGCGAAATAATATAACCCAAATCAGTTTTTTCCATAAACACTCCAAAACCGTAATGCGATTTCTTTACCGTATCAACCATGGCTTGTTCTTTCATCATTCCCTTTTGAGTTGCTTCGCTCAATAGAGTATGATTTTTTATAGATCTGTCCCATTTTAATAAATCAGCGGTGGTTGAATTTACTGTGCCATCACCTTGTATACCATCTAAATAATTTACAAACTTTAATTCGGCAACACTGTCTGGCATTAGGTGTTTTTTCAAACTATCATTATATACAAACCCAAAAGCATAATTGGCAATGGTATCTTTTAATGAGCGGCGGGTATTATAAATTCGGGTATGGTTCATTTGCAATGGTTTAAAAATATTGGCTGCCATAAACTCACTAAAAGTTTGCCCCGACACTTTTTCTACAATGGATGCAAGCAGGGCATAAGCCGTATTGCTATAAGTCCATTTGGTACTCGGCGCAAATAAAACAGGTAGCTTTTCTTTGGCCAAAAAGGCAATCATATCCTTATTGAAAGCAATTTTACTGTGGTCCCATTTTTCATTCATGGCTTCTTCATAATCTGGCAGGCCAGATGTATGGGTAAGCATTTGGTAAATACTGATACCGCTGTAAGGCAACTCTGGAAAATACTGCCGCAGCGAATCGGTTAGTTTTAATTTGCCTTTATCTTTTAATAGTAAAATAGCTGTTGCAGTAAATTGTTTGCTAACCGATGCTAGTTCAAATACAGATGAATCATTTAGCAATTGCTTAGTATCAAAATTGGCATAGCCATATGATTTTTGAAAAATGATTTTACCATTTTCCGCTACCAATACATTTCCATAAAAGCGAAAATACTGTTGCTGGCCGGTAAGAAATTCATCTAATTGGGAGTTGGAAATAAAAACGGGAGGAAAGGACTTTAACGGCTTTTCAACTATTCCTTTATTGACTTTTTGTTTCCACCCCTTATATTCTGTAAAATCTGATAGGTTGGTTTTAGGGCTTTCTGTTAGAGTTTCGGCAAAATATAAATTTACAATTTCGGAAGAACAGATTAATCAGAAAAGAGTTGATACAAGAGATTGGAAAAGGGATGAACAAGGTACAATTACCCCTTTTTATGCGAATGTCTTGAAATATGTTCAAGCTACTAATCAACAGAATAGTTTTAAGCAACATTTTGACGAGATAAATAAGGACAGTTTCACATATGAGAAACTTGTTTTTTTTTATGAACAATTTAATACTACAATAAAGGGGAATTTAATATTGCCAGACGGATTAAAAGTTGAAAATTTTGCATTTTA
>JANMEU010000008.1:0-42946 GCA_031377245.1 Bacteroidota bacterium | reverse complement strand
AAAACATTCTCCAGTTTCAAAAAGATTATGATGAAGTAAAACTGGTAAAACTGGAACAGAACTATCGTAGTACTCAAAGCATTTTGCATGTAGCCAACGAAGTAATAAAAAATAATAAAAACCAGATAGAAAAAATTCTCTTTACCGAAAATGCAGAAGGGGAAAAGATAAAACTGGTGCGGACGATGACGGATAATGATGAAGGTAAATTTGTGGCTGACAGTATCCAGGAACAAAAACTCCGCAATCATTACAGCAATAAAGACTTTGCTATTCTCTACCGTACTAATGCACAGAGCCGGGCCTTTGAAGAATCGTTGCGAAGAATGGGCCTGGCTTATACTATTTATGGTGGCATTAGTTTCTACCAGCGAAAAGAGATAAAAGATATCGTTGCTTATCTCCGCATTATTGTCAATACAAAAGATGAAGAAGCATTAAAAAGAATTATCAACTACCCGGCAAGAGGGATTGGAAAAACAACGATTGATAAATTGGTATTGTCAGCCAATGAAAATAATATCAGCATGTGGGATGTGCTGGAAAAAGCCAACGAGTTTGGTTTTCGGGCAGGCACCTTTACGGCCTTACAGGATTTTGTGACGATGATAAAAAGTTTTGCCAGTATGCTGACAAAACAAAATGCTTATGAAGTGGCCTTTCATGTAGGTAAGCAAACCAACTTTGTAAAAGAACTCTTTAATGATAAAAGTACGGAGGGTGTTGCCCGGTATGAAAATATACAAGAGCTATTAAACTCTATTAAGGAATGGACAGAAAGCCCGGACAATGAAGATGGGGAACTGGTAGATAAAAGCCTTGCTTCTTATTTGCAACAAATTACTTTGCTGACCGATGCAGACGAAAAAGATCCGGATGCAGACACCATTAAATTAATGACGATACATGCAGCAAAGGGCTTGGAGTTTCCGGTGGTGTTTGTAGGTGGTATGGAAGAAACGCTTTTTCCTAATGCAATGGCCATAAATACTAGAGAGGAATTAGAAGAAGAGAGGCGTTTGTTTTATGTAGCCATTACTAGGGCAAAACATAAATTGTGGTTAACGTATGCAAATGCTCGTTACCGTTTTGGGCAACTGCAACAAAATGATAGTAGCCGTTTTTTAGAAGAAATACCCGAAGATTTTGTGGATAAAAGTTATGCTGGAGGCGGGGTAAAAAATACGGGTAATAGTTGGGGCAATGCCACACAACAAATGCAACGAGGCTTTGGTGGAGGTGGAAATACTTGGGCCAATAAAAATACAGCAGCGCAAGCCGAAAAAAGATACGGTGCACCACAAAAAACCACCCCTAGTTATGTAGTACCTGCTGCACCAAAAACAATTGAGCATTCGCCCTCGGAAGATTTTATAGCCAGCGACACTAGCAACTTACAAGAAGGGCAAAAAGTAGAGCATCAAAAATTTGGCTTTGGCGAGGTAATTAAAATGGAAGGAGCCGCACATAACCCAATTGCCACAGTGCAATTTGAACTTAACGGCGAAAAAAAAATAATGCTTAATTACGCTAAGTTGAGGATATTGTAAGGAGATTCTCCCGCTGATAACGCCAATTACGCTGATTTATTTCTGCGGTATCACCGTCATCAGCGGGAGAATAATCTAAAAGCATTTTCTTTCTCCGCAATCTCCTTCATCAGCGGGACAACCATCAATTCCAACTTTCGTAACAAAACCCACCCCAAATAGTATTAATTTTGCACTATTAAATAACACCGTAATGATAAAAACAGGCAACACCGTAGTAAGCATTTATACCGAAATGACACCCAACCCAGAGACCATGAAATTTGTGGCAAACAAATTATTGTACCCGGGCAAGAGTATAGATTTTGCTGATGAAACCACCGCAAAACCATCGCCATTAGCACAAGAGCTATTTGCGTTTCCGTTTATAAAAGCAGTATTTATTGCTAGCAATTTTATTACACTTACTAAAACAGCAGACACTGCCGATTGGCAAGATGTAATACCTACCATAAAACAATTTTTAAAAGATTATTTAGAAGAAGGCAAACCTGTAATAATTGAGGAAGAAGTTGCTGCAATGAAAACGAATAATACGAACGAAGTAAGTGCAGATGATGATGATGTAGTAAAACGCATAAAAGAATTATTAGAAAATTATGTAAAGCCTGCCGTAGAAATGGATGGCGGTGCAATACAATTTAAAAGCTATAATAACGGAACGGTAAACTTATCTATGCAAGGAAGTTGTAGCGGTTGCCCAAGTAGCACCGTAACATTAAAAGCAGGTATAGAAGGTATGATGAAGCGTATGATACCAGAGGTTAAGGAAGTAGTAGCGGAAGCGGAGTAATTGTACTCTGTCATTTCGACGAAGGAGAAATCTATAAAATAATTTGAGCATCTTTTTAAACGAGGATGCTTTTTTGTTTTTGGTAACAAGCATTATTGAGTTGCTTATATTCATTAGAACTGGTTATTATAATTATTTTTGGGACGCTCTTACAAAGTGTAGTAAAATAGAAATTTTATAGTTACGTATATTTGGGTGTTAAGCGTAATTTAGACTTAAGATGAAACGCACTTATATTTTATTTTAAACTAAAAGAATAACCATGGCACTAATTAATCCCCATATTAATTTTAACGGCAATGCAGAAGAAGCATTTACATTTTACAAATCAGTATTTGGCGGAGAGTTTGCAACGGTTATGCGTTTTAAAGATTTAGCAAGTCCAGATTTTCCAGTAGAAGAAAAAGAAGCAAATAAAATAATGCACATTGCTTTACCTATTGGCAAAAACGTTTTAATGGGTAACGATGTTCCCGAAATTATGGGCCGAACAAATGAAAATGAAAACAGAAGTAAAATTTCTATAAGTGCAGAAAGCAAAGAAGAAGCCGATAAATTGTTTAACGGGCTTTCCGAAGGCGGACAAATAGAAATGCCTTTAGAAGATAGCCCTTGGGGCTCATACTTTGGAATGTTTAGAGACAAATATGGTATTGAATGGATGGTTGACTTTGACCCTAAGCATAAAGGGAAAGTTTAAAAGAAGAAAAAAATTGAAGATTGTGTAAACAAGAAAATTAACTTTAATATTTTCAAAATCCCATTCAACATCAAATGTTACCGCTCATCCTAAAAAAATACTCTTCATATGGGCAATTATCCTAATTTTGTTCTCTAATTCCACGCTGTAGTCTCTGTATTATAGCTTTGCTGCCTATGGCAGCTTTTTTATTTTGTACCATGAAAAGAGTAATATTTTATTTTGACGGATTTAATTTTTACAATGGTTTAAAAGACAAATCCAAATTACTCCCTAAGTGGAAAAACTACTATTGGCTTGACTTGGTAAAATTTTGTACCGAATTTTTAGATAAAGACCACTCCCTTATTAAAGTTAAATATTTTACTGCTCCACCAAGTGATGACAAAAAACGTAGTAGGCAATCAGCTTTCTTTTCTGCAAATAAATTACTAAATGGAGATTTAGTTGAAATTATAAACGGTAAATACCAAAACAAAGACATTAGATGTAAAAAATGTACACAAATTTTTTGGGGACAAGAAGAAAAACGAACCGATGTTAATATAGCAATTAGCATGTTAATGGATTGTGTTTTAAACAATACCGATATTTTAGTTTTAATAAGTGCAGACAGTGATCAAATACCTACTTTACAGTCAATAAAATCAAATTTTCCAGATAAGAAGGTAAAAGTATATTTTCCTCCAGAAAGAAGTTCAGCTGATATTTTAAGCATAAGTAAACCAATTGTGTTTTTAGGTGATAACGAACAAAAATTTGAAAAATCAATTATGCCAACTATTGTAGCCAATGGCAAGAAGACCTATACCAAACCAGACAATTGGAAAAAATAAAGCTACAGCTAACTGGGTTTTGTGTTACATTGGCTTGAGCCAAGTACAACCAAACTTTTTATGCCATTGGGCTTTAGTTGCCAGCTTGTATTAGTAGTAAATAAAAGCAAAAGATAATTTTTTATTAATAACCATCTTTTTAAACGAAAATGCTTTTTTGTTTTTGGTAACAAATTAAAACAGGTAAGGCATAACCTATGGCCAACTTTTACTGCTGCTTAGAAATAAAGTAATTGCGTATATTTATGTGTTACCAGTAATGCAAAAAGAAATCCAATTGTAAAATGAACGAACCTGACCTCGAAATCCTTATCGCTTCCTCATTAATTCAAAAAAAATGTAAAGAGATTAAATGGAAATGCTTAAGTCCGCTTTGCACAGAATATTCAATTAATTCACATTTATTGCAACGTAATGGTATTTTAAATGTATTAGCTGAAAATGGACATTTTATTGAAATTATCCCAAATGATTTATTTAAAATTGAGAAAGAAGGTCTTATGGATTTCAAAAAAGTTGGTATTGATAACACCTACACTCTAGCTCAGCCCTTATTTTGTAATAAACATGATTCAGAAACTTTCCAAACAATTGAAAAGCACCCAATAGATTTCTCTTTGTATAAGACACAACTATTGTTTTCGTATAGGGCATTTTGTGGTGAATTGAGAAAAAAACAAAACTTACTTGAGTTGCACAAAAATATTTTACAATCAGAGATAATTCAAATGCGCTGTTCTCAAGATTATACTAATACAACCAAATCTGTGATAGCAGAAACTCAGAAAGCAATCGAGGACTTACAATTAATGAAATCACATTTTGAAGATGAAATAGCAAATAATTTGAATTCAAATTTCATCTTCTATACATTCAGTTATGACATTATTAAAGTTTCAATCTCAGCTGCTTTTAATCCAATTCAAGATAATAAAGGCGAAATCTTTGAGGCTCTTCATAATGGAATTCCATTAAAGACTGTTTTTATTAACGTAATTCCACAAGAGGATAAATTAAATGTTATTGTAGGCTACCACAAAAATTACTGTAATGATTGGATTATAGAATATGTCAAATCTTGGAAGGATCTTGACAAAATAGGTTTACAAAACAATTTAACAGACTTAATTGGGGCAAAAGTTGAAACTTGGTGTATGGCAATAAGCTTGTTTGAAACAATAAAAACACCAAATAAAGAAGCTCTTAAAAAATATTGGAATGAAAACATGACAAATTTTTCCATAGAGCAAAAAGTGACGTTTAATTTTTTTGAATCATGAGCACTACTGGTAACATGGGGTTTTATGTTATAGGGGCTAGACTAGCAATCATCAGCTAAAAGCAAAGCCAATCGTTAGTTTGGGCTTGTATAGTACCTTTGAACATTTGTACAAAAAATGAACTTTTAATTATAAATTTAGCAGCGGCTGAGGGCGTACGGAAGTAAATTTCCCAACAGCATAAAGCACTTAATGTTAGCTGTAATTTTGCAAAACTCGAAATATACATTGGCTTCGAACAGAAAAATAAAAAAAACACAAAGTAAAACAATAGCAGGTTTTGACTTGACGCCGTTTGTTGCTATAGTTGGAATTCTTGGAATTGCTTTGACTATTTATATTGGCTATAGAGCTTCTATAAGCGATAGAAAATTATTTTCTGTTAGTTTAGTTGCTTTATTTGCAGGTTTATTATTTGAAAGTTTTCGCATTACTAACAATTGGAAAGATGTTGTTAATCAATTTGTGGGGTCGTATTTTTTTAGCCTTTTTTGTTTTCTTCCAGGTAAAAGGGAAAAAAATTACGAATTTGAAAACCATATAGAATTTTGGCCTTATTACTTTATATCCTGTTTTGCTATATACTTTGGAATTTTTCATAAAGACAAAGTCACTACTAAATTAACAGAAGGGATTACATTGCTTCAATCAATTTCGCTAATCTATTGGACAATTGATTATGGCTTTATCAATTATCATAATTGGTTTGCTATTACTATTTTAACAATTGCTTTTTTATTGTCAACGTTTTCAATTCTAAATGGCTTGACTTATATCGAATTAACTAAAGCCAAAAGACTTACTCTGAGTATTTGGAGTTCAGTTATTATGTCAGCTTTTGCTATTGACAATATCATTAAAGTATTTCAAAACGAAGACATTGAAAAAACGGAATATTTGTCCCAAGGCTTGAATATTGGACTTCAATATTTCTTATTAGGTGTTTCTGCAGTTTATATTATGCAAAATTTCCTTTTATTAGTTAATTTTCTTCCAAGCAGGAATGGGAATTATAAAAAAGAGTTACAAGAAAACAAGAAAAACCACATTGAAAGATTTTCTGATAAGCAAGTTTCAATTGCACATTCGGTATTATGTATTTTGTTTACGATAATAATATTCACAATGAACTATAAGTATAAAATATTGCCAAGACACACAATGATTTGGTTAGTATTTATATTGTTTCCTATAATTATATTTTTAACTAAAAAATTTAACCGACAAAAAAACAGCCGCTAAAACACTTTTGGAAAAAGTGTGGCTTTGGTACTAGGCTAAACATTTATAGTTTCCTTTAACCGTGTTCGTTACTCACGAATGCAACCCCACAATTAAAACAATTCCTTAACACCTTTTTTCATAAATTAGTAAAATGAAAATATTTTTACTCTTCATATTTATTTCTTGTAACACACTCAACACACAAGCCCAATTAACCAACACTGAAATACGCAATTTAAAAAACGGAAACCTAAAACCAGATAACAGCCACATTTATACGTTACCTTTTGCCAAAGGCAACAAGTTTTTATTAATACAAGCGTACAATAGCAAAATGAGTCATCAAAGCGAATTGGCGTTAGATTTTAAAATGCATAAAGGCAGTAAAATTTGTGCAGCAAGGGGTGGTGTAGTAATTGCCACAAAAGAAGATAGCGATGTGGGTGGCTTAAAAGATGAATATTTATTACAAGGGAATCACATAATAATAAAACATAACGATGGCAGTACGGCCATGTATTGGCATTTACAAAAAGATGGTGTACTGGTTAATATTGGAGATACCATACAGCAAGGGCAACTTATTGGCTATAGTGGTAATACAGGCTACACTGCATTTCCACATCTACACTTTCAACTACAAAATGCAGAGGGTAACGAAATTGCCACAAGATTCTACACAAAAAAAGGGGTTATATATTTACGACCAGGCAAATGGTATAAGCGAATAAATTAACAGCAAGCCTCAACAATACCCCATTAGCTTTGTTAAATAATTTTGTAAGTAGCTTTGATTAATGTTTATAAAACCCAAATACTTTTTTAGTTTTTTATTTATATGCTTGCAAAGTTGTTATGTAAGTAAAGATCCTTTGCGTAAACAAATAAAAGATTTACAAAAAGGAAAAATAAAAAATGACACATCCTACATTTATACCTTGCCTTTTGAAAATACTAAAGCAAGGTTTTTAGTACAAGGTTATTTTGGTAAGTTTTCTCATAAAGAAAGAGCAGCGTTAGATTTTAAAATGCCTAAAGGCACTAAAGTATTAGCAGCCAGGGGCGGCGTTGTACTACGAGTAAAAGAAGATAGTGATAAAGGCGGCTGGAATAAAAAGTACAGACAGTTTGGAAATAATATTGTGCTACAACACAGCGATAATACTAGGGCTGGTTATTGGCACATTCAACAAAACGGTGCTTTGGTAAATGTTGGCGATACCGTAAAGCAAGGGCAATTAATAGCGTTAAGCGGCAATACAGGCTACACTAGTTTTCCGCACTTACATTTTATAACTTGGCAGTTTACTAAAGGTGGCCAGTGGCAACAAGTACCTACTCGGTTTAAAACAACCAAAGGTGTAAACTATTTAAAAGCGTGGAAGTGGTATAAAAATTAAATTGCTTTTATTTCAATCAAATCCGCTGCTTCTTTAGCAATCTTCCTCAATTCATCCATATCTGCACCAATAGCATCATAAACCAATGCCACAGCCATTCTTCTATATGGTCTTGTAGTGGGTTTTCCAAAAATTCGTACATCGGTATTTTTTTGCTCTAATGCTTTTTCAACCCCAGTAATGGTAAAATGTTCAAGTGTATCGTTTGCTAATACCACCGCACTTGCACCAGCTTTTTCTAATTTTATTTCGGGTATGGGAAAGCCTAAAATTGCTCTTGCATGTAATTCAAACTCACTTAGGTTTTGTGTGCCAGCCAAGGTTACCATACCTGTATCATGCGGCCTTGGACTAAGCTCACTAAAATAAACGCCTTTATCAGTTAAAAAAAACTCTACACCCCAAAGCCCTGCACCCGTTAATGCTGCAGTTACTTTTTTTGCCATTGCACAAGCATCTTCATAATCTGTATTACTTATAGCAACAGGTTGCCAACTTTCTTGATAGTCGCCACGCTCTTGCCTATGCCCAATTGGTGGGCAAAACAAGGTATCGCCATTTTTTTGTGTAACCGTTAGCAATGTAATTTCTGTATGAAAAGCAATAAACTCTTCAATAATTACTTCTTTAATATCTCCTCTTGAATTATTGATAGCGTAGGCCCAAACCGTTTGTTTATCTTCTTCTTTTTTTAACACCATTTGCCCTTTGCCTGATGACGACATTAATGGCTTTACCACACAAGGCATTCCAATTTTGTTTACTGCAGTATCAAACTCTTCAAATGTTGTAGCATAAAAATACCTAGCCGTTTTTACACCTAATTCATGGCTAGCTAAATCTCTTATCAACTTTCTATTCATAGTAAAGTTGGCAGCTTTAGCACTTGGTACCACTTGTATATGTTGCTTTTCGTATTCGTAAAAGCGTTCAGTACGTATAGCTTCAATTTCAGGTACAATTAAATGTGGTTTATGTTTAGCAACAACAGCATCTAATGCATCACCATCTAACATATCAATAATTTCAAAACCATCTGCCACTTGCATAGCAGGTGCGTTAGCATAATTATCTACTGCAATTACTGTGTGTCCCAATCTTTTTAAGGCAATAACTAATTCTTTACCCAACTCTCCACTACCTAGTAATAAAATATTTTTTTGCATAAGCTTATTTATGCTGTAAAAATAAACAACACCTACAGCTTAAAAAACTAAATTTGTTTTTTGTAAATAAATAAAATAGTAGAATTGAGCATACAACAAATAGTAACACAATTTATAGCAGATATAAAATTAGCCCGTTGGCAAGAACTGGTTAGTACAATTATGCAAATTTTAAGTGTGTGGTTTGCCCGAAAAAACAATGTATTAGTATATCCTACTGGAATAATTGGAGTATTATTAGCATCGTACGTTTATTATTTTTTATCTACCCCTCCATTGTATGCCGATTCTATTTTAAACATTTACTATTTTTTAATGAGTATATACGGTTGGTATTTTTGGGTGCAGAAAAAAGATGCGGTAGACGCTTTTCCAATAAGTTGGTGTACAAAAAAAGAGTTGGGCTTGGGCATTGGTTTCTTTTTTGTTTTTTGGGCAGCTATTTATTTTTTATTAATTAAGGTAACCGATAGCAATACCCCAGTTTTAGATTCGTTAGTTTCTGCAAGTGCCGTAACAGCTATGTGGTGGATGGCAAAACGGAAAATTGAAAATTGGCATGCTTGGATATTTAGTAATATAATT
Source organism: Bacteroidota bacterium (assembly GCA_031377245.1). Lineage (GTDB taxonomy): Bacteria > Bacteroidota > Bacteroidia > Chitinophagales > Chitinophagaceae > Ferruginibacter. The sequence goes on along the minus strand of JANMEU010000008.1, from coordinate 33,412 downwards.
GCCATTCCTTTAAATTTTTACAAAGGATTTATGTTATTTACATTGATGTATGTGTTATTTTTAATAATGGCTTATATGGGTTATGTTAGCTGGAAAAAAGTAATTAAAAAACAGATAAACACATAGGAAATACTATGTTTCTATGTATTTCAAACAAAAAACAACATGAGTTATTGCACTTTTGTAATTAATTTAAAAAAAGGCGAACAGTCTTTACACAAGGAGTATCACGATAACTACTATGGCTTTGCTATTGATAGTGACGATGAATTATTTGGAAGATTAATTTTAGAAATAAACCAAGCAGGACTAAGCTGGACAACCATTTTAAACAAGCAACAAAATTTTAGAAAAGCATACAGTAACTTTAATATTAAAAAAGTTGCTAGTTATAAAGAAAAAGATGTTGAACGGCTCCTAAACGATGCCGGAATAATACGAAACAAATTAAAAGTAAATGCTGCTATTGAAAATGCAAAAGCAATTTTAGGTATTCAAAAACAATATGGCTCTTTTAAAAACTGGATAGAAAAACATAACCCAAAAACAAAAGAAGAGTGGGTAAAATTATTTAAGCAAACGTTTAAGTTTACAGGAGGCGAAATTGTAAATGAATTTTTAATGAGCATAGGTTATTTATCTAGCCCACATGATATAACTTGCCCTATTTATAAAAAAATTTTAAAAACAAAACCAAGGTGGAATGCGAAATAGAAAATTAAGCTTAATACTTAAAGCGCTTGTAATTGTTATTATTACCGCATCGTTTTATTTTCAACCCGGCATGACAAACACCCGAAAGTGGATACGTTTTGCAATGCTATTATTTTTTGTAGTTACTTTTATTATTGATTATACGAAGTATAAAAAAGAAAATGGTTAAAAAAATAGTAATTATTGGGCCCGAAAGCACAGGAAAAAGTACACTTTGTAAAAACCTTGCTGCACACTATAAAACTGCTTGGGTAAAAGAGTATGCCAGAGAATATTTACTTAAAAACGGAACAGCCTATTCCTTTGAAAATTTATTAACGATTGCCAAAAGACAGGTGGATAATGAAGAAGAAGGCATTAGAAATTTAGCAACACAATCCAGTTCAGCACTCACTACTCACCACTCGCCATTGATTATTGATACCGATATGTATGTACTAAAAGTGTGGTGTGAGTTTGTTTTTGGCCAATGCCATCATTGGATATTAAATAGAATTGTAGAACGCAAATACGATTTGTATTTGCTTTGTAATATTGATTTGCCCTGGGTAAAAGATGAACTAAGAGAATACCCTGATTTAAAAACTAGAGAAAAACTTTATCACCATTACAAAGATATTTTAGTAAATCAACACACTCCTTGGGTTGATATTAGCGGAAATTATGATGAGCGATTGCAAAAAGCAATTTCGGCCATTGATAAATTATAAAACTAAAATTTCTTTGTTATCTCCGAAACCATCCTATCGGCAGACAGGTCAGCGGGAAAAAAACTTATTTTATTATCTCCTGCACATCCGCATCGCCTTCTAAATTATTCATTTGGCGCATTATATCATCATATCGGTTAGCCACATACGAACTTAAAGGCTTTACTGTATATTTTTTAGGGTTTGGTAAACATGCTGCAATTTGCGCTGCTTCGCCCCTTGTTAATGCACTAGCATCTTTATTAAAATATTTTTTTGCTGCAGCTTGCACACCAAAAATACCACTGCCCATTTCGGCAATATTTAAGTAACGTTCAAGTATAGTGCGTTTTGTCCAAAGCTGCTCTACACTAAATGTAAAAAACATTTCTGGCGCTTTGCGTATAAAACCACCACCCTGAAATAGAAAAATATTTTTTGCTGTTTGTTGGCTAAGCGTACTAGCGCCACGTACTTTGTTGGGGTGGCGTTTATTATATTTTATGGCCACTTTTATGGCTTTAATATCAAACCCATCATGGTCAGGAAAAAGCTGATCTTCACTAGCAATTACAGCTAGTTTAATATTGCTACCCATGTTGTTGTAACTGATGTAATCTCTATGCAGCCCTTTTGCTGTAACAAGGCTGCCTAATTGCGTAAGTGTAATTGGCGGATTAAAAACCATACCATACAATAAATAAAAAAAAGAAAAAATATACACAATAAAAAAAGCATTTTTCAAAAATGTAGCTATCTTTTTTACAACCATAAACTTTCGTAAAAATAAATAGCAAAGAAGAGAAATTATGCCAATACCTAATAAATAAATAACAACCTTTTGTTTAAAGGAACCTACAAAGGGCTCATAGATTGAAGTTTGAAAAACAAAAACAATAAACCAACAAAAATGGGTAATAAAAACCCAAAAAAATATTTTTTTAAGAAGGGGCCAATATTTTTTTTTGAACATAAATAAAAATAATTTGAATACGCTGTACCTTGGCGGCTTGTAAATTATAGTAACGAATAAATAATTCCACCTAATACCACTAAGCCAAAAACCAAGTACAAGTAACCACTAATTTTGTTAATTAATAAAATATTTTTAGTGCTTAATTTTTTACCAAGGTTACCAGCCCCTAAAACTTTACCCACATCTGCCAACATATTTATACCAAGGCAAGTAACAAAAATTACAATACGTTGTTGCAAGGTGTAGGCCGCCGATAACGATACAGCCATTGCCATCCAAAAAGCAATTACTGCAGGGTTAAGGGTATTAATGATAAACCCCGATGAAAATAGGGCGATATAGTTTGGCCTAATTTTTCCAGCAACAATAATTTCGTCGCCTTCAATTTCAATAGCCTCTTGTTGTTTTTTTGGTTCTATTTTTTTTATAAAAGCAAAATATATGCCCATGCCTATTAAAAATAAACTACCCGCTATACCAATGGGTACTTTAAAATTTAATAACGATTTTATAATTTCGCTAAACCCATTGCTTAATACAACCCAAATAACATCGCTAAACCAAACCCCAGCAACAAAGCTAAACCCCCCTTTTTTACCATGATTAATACTTTGTTTAATAATGGTAAATATTACTGGGCCAACCGAAAATACAAGCAGTAGGCTTAATGCAAATCCTTTTATAAAGGCTTCAATCATAAAATAAAAATACGTTAAAAACCTTATTATATTTTCTTTAACTTTTGCTAAGCAATTCTTTATAAACGGCTGCGTTATCAACCTATAAATCATTAGGGTTAATTTTAATCTATCATCTACTGCTTTCATTTTTTAAGTACAAAAAACAATACAATGAAAGTAAAAGTAATAATGGCATTATTGATTTCTTTGTGTACAAACTCCATTAAGGCACAATTTTTTAACGATGTAAGTATAGGCTTAAATGCAGGAGTATATATTTATCAAGGAGATTTAACGCCACAGCGATTAGGCTCTTTTAAAACACCATCGATTGGTTTAGGAATAGCCATAAAAAAACCCATTAATTATTTTTTAAGTGCAAGGTTTAATATGGCTTTTACAAAATTAAAAGGAGATGAGAGCAAGTACAATAGTCCCGATTGGAGGCAACAACGCAACTTCTCTTTTACTAGAGCAATAAAGGAATTTACCGCTATTGTGCAATGGAATATATTAGGTAAAAACTTTGATGAACGAGGTTTTATGCCTTATATTTTTACGGGTGCTGGTATTTCGTTTACAAAAGTAAAACCCAATTATAGCCAATTAAACACTAGTTTTTTTGGCGAAGGAAGCGTTGTTGCAAACGGGTTAGCACAAGATATTGAGCATGGAACACCACGTAATTTAGTTACAATACCCGTGGGTGTTGGCGTAGAAAAATATATAAACGAACGTTTTTCAATGAGCTTGGAAACTAGTTATCGTCTACTATTTACTGATTATTTAGACGGGTTTAGTCAATCTGCCAATTCAACTAAAAAAGATAACTATCACAGCACATCAATTGGTATTATATATAAATTTGGAAAGAAAAATAAGAATATTGCTTGCCCAGTACTAAAGGATTAGTAATTCTCTAAAAAACTTTGCCAGTCCTTTAACATACTACCCTTTAATACTCGTGGAAACTTATGTTGCCCGCCAATTTTACCTTTATGTTTCATAAAATCCATAAAGGTTTGCTCGGGCAGTACGGTTACAAAAACATCTTTTAACGCATGCTTACGTTCTACTTCGTAATCGTCATTTAATTCTTTTAGTTTATCATCTATGCGTTGGCGTAAGTCATTGGCACTAGCCTTATCATCACTGGCTAAATACCACTGGTGGGCAAAAAAGTTATTGTGCGGTATGCCAGCCACTGTAAACTCCGGAATAGAAATATTTAACTCCTCACTCACCATTTCTATTGCCTTATTCATATTATCTACACTTAAATGCTCGCCTACAAGGCTTAAAAAGTGTTTGGTACGCCCTGTAATTATTATTTCACTATGCTCTCTATTTACCAACCTAACAGTATCGCCTATGGCATAACGCCAAGCACCAGCATTTGTGCTTATTAATAGGGAGTAATCTTTTTGTTCCTCAATTTCATGTATCATTAAGGCCTCAGGCTCATCCACCATATTACCCTCACTATCAAAATTGGTTTCATCAAAAGGTACAAACTCAAAAAAAATATTGTTGTTTAAAACTAAATGCATGCCAACAGCGTCTTGCCTGTTTTGATAAGCTAAAAATCCTTCGCTAGCTAAATAGGTTTCTATGTAGGTAATAGGTTTGCCCAATACCTTTTCAAATCCTTTTTTATAAGGCTCCATTGCAACCCCACCATGTACATAAAAAGCAAGATTAGGCCATATTTCATGTATGTTATTTAAGTTATATTTTTCAATAACTTTTTCCATACATAATTGAAGCCAAGCTGGTACTCCAATTATAAAACCTATATCCCAATTGGGGGCATTTGCCACAACATCATCTAATTTTGTTGTCCAATCTTTTGCAGCAGCAATTTTTTTACCCGGCTTATACAAGCCTAATCCTTGAAACCAAAATGGAATATTTTTTTGTTGAATACCACTTAAATCACCAGCAAAATAGGTAGGCCCTTTTTGTAGCTCGGTACTACCCCCTAATATTAGCCACCCTTTGCCTATAGCAGTTTTTGGCACATTTTCATAATGGGCAAGGCTAAGTAGCTGCTTAATACTGGTAATAGTATTGCTGCGTATTAATTCTTTTGTTATAGGTATGTATTTACTTGTGGCATCGCTAGTACCACTGCTTAAGGCAAAGTATTTTATTTTACCCGGCCAACAAACATCTGGTATACCTTCTTTTGCTTTGTGCCACCAGTTGTCGTAAATTTTAGTATAATCGGATGTAGGTACTACTTGTTGAAACTTTTTGCCGGGGTGTTTGCTAAAACCAATTTCATCAAAACGGTAGCGCTGACCAAATTCGGTAAACCTTGCTTTTTTAAGCAATTTTTTAAGCACTTTTATTTGTTGCCTCCTAGGATCACTTATTGGAATGTTAAGTGCCCTTGCTATACTTTTTGGAAGCCTAATATCAATTATTGCCATTTATAGTTCTAAAGGTTTTGGACAAATATAACTAATAGTAAACACTTTTTTATATAGCAAAAAGTTAACAAGAACAGTTTAAGAGAAAGGCTTTAAAGATGCCACGTATTCTACTGCTGAACGGAGCGTCGCCAATACTGTTGCCATAAAAAACCATTGCCCATAAACAAAAAAATATACCTAAGTTTGTTACTTAAAAAATAAGCTATATGAAGAAGTTTTTTGTTTCGATTGTTTTAACAATCTCCCTGCTTAAAGCAACTGCCGACGAAGGTATGTGGTTACCCATGTTATTAGGCCAACAAGTGTATAACGACATGGTAAAACGTGGATTAAAACTAACCAAAGAGCAGTTATACTCGGTTAACAAATCGTCTTTAAAAGATGCTATTATAATTTTTGGAAGCGGTTGTACGGGAGAAATTGTAAGCAGCCAAGGTTTAATTTTTACTAACCACCATTGTGGCTACGATGCTATTGCAACAGCAAGTAGTGTACAAAATAATTACTTAAGAGATGGTTTTTATGCTATGAATAAAGACCAAGAAATACAAACTAAATTAACCATACAGTTTTTAGATAAAATTATTGATGTTACCAAAGAGGTTGAGGATGCGGTAAAAGGATTGTCTTGGGCAGATAGAGTAAAAAAATTACCAGAAGTATACAAGGCTATTACCGATAAAATGGCCGATAAAGAAAATGGATTAGAGGCTAGAATATTTAGTATGTTTAAGGGCAATCAATTTATTATGTATGTATTTAAAAGATACAGAGATGTACGCCTTGTAGGTACACCGCCTGAAAGTATTGGCAAGTTTGGTGGCGATACCGATAACTGGGAGTGGCCAAGGCACACTGGCGATTTTAGTGTGTTTAGAGTGTATGGTAGTGCAGATGGAAAGCCAGCAGATTTTAGCAAAGACAATACACCCCTTAAACCAAAGCATTTTTTACCTGTAAGCATTAAAGGATTTAAAGATGGTGATTATGCTATGATTTATGGTTACCCGGGTAGCACCAACCGTTACGAAAATAGCAATGGTATAAAATTAAAAAACGCTATAGAAAACCCTACACTAGTTGGCTTAAGAGATATGCGATTGAAGTATATGTATGAGCAAATGATTAAAGACCCTGCAGTAAAATTAAAATTAGCGGGTAATTATGCAGGTGTTGCCAACTACTGGAAATTTTTTGAAGGAGAAACAAAACAACTCAAAAAGTTTAATACCGAAGCGGAGAAAAAAGCCTACGAAGATAAATTTACAAGTTGGGCAAAAGGTAAACCAGAATATGAAAATATTTTTGCCGACTATGCAAAAAACTATGCTACTTGGACGCCTTACAGTAAACAACGCCAATTTATAAACGAAGGTATTTTAGGCTCTCCCTTAGCAGCCTTTGCTGCAGGCTTAATAAGCTTAGAAGATAAATTATTAAAAACGAATACCTCAGCAGCAGATTTAAAAAAAGCATTAGATGCCGCTACAGCAAACAGAACTGCTTATTTAGAAGCTGCGGATAAGCCAAGCGATGAAAAAATTATGGCTGCTGTAGCAATGATGTATTATAATGATGTTGATAAAAACCAACACCCTATTGGTTTTTACGAAGGCATGAAAGGCACTTTTGGTAGTTTAAAAGAGGAAGCAACCTACCAAAAATGGGCAAAGAGTGTTTTTACAAATACCATGATATTAGACGATGCTAAATGGGCTGCTTTTGTAAAAGACCCTTTAGCAACAACCTTGCAAGATGACCCTGCCTTTGCTTATGCAGCTGCTTTTACAAAAAATTACAATGTTAAATATGCACCAACGTATGCTGCATTTGTAAATAAAAATAATGAGTTGGGCAAAGCGTATTTAAAAGGCATTATGGAAATGAATCCTGCCGCCGTAAACAAAATGTACCCCGATGCTAATTTTAGTATGAGAGTAAGTTATGGCAATGTAAAAAGCTATCGCCCAAGAGATGCGGTGTTTTACGATTACGTTTGTACCAGCAAAGGAATTTTAGAAAAATACAAGCCAGGCGATTATGAATTTGATTTACCTACAAAGCAAGTAGAGTTATTACGCAAAAAAGATTTTGGACAATATATAGATAAGCGTACAAAAGAATTAGTGGTTACGTTTATTACCACTAACGATATTACAGGCGGTAACTCTGGAAGCCCAGTAATTGATGCAAATGGTAATTTATTAGGCCTAGCTTTTGATGGTAATTACGAAGCCCTAAGTCACAAAATTGCATTTGATAAAGATTTAAACCGCACTATTTGTGTTGATGTACGCTATGTGTTATGGTGTATTGATAAATTAGGTGGTGCTAAAAACTTAATAGATGAATTGAAGCTAGTGAGATAGTTTCCACGCCACTAATCAAAGAAAAATGCAAAGCCGCTAAGTTAAATCTTAGCGGCTTTTTAATCCTGTCATTTCGACGAAGGAGAAATCTCTTTATGTTTTGTAGTGGTATAGATTTCTCCTTCGTCGAAATGACAAGTTTATTTACCTTTGCCAAATGGCAGAAGATTTACAAATAACACAAGGCACAAAAGAAGAAATTTACCAATCGTTATTACCGCAAATAGAAGCGGTGTTAACCGGTGAGCCAGATTTAATAGCCAACCTTGCTAATATTACCGCAGCATTAAAAGAGCAATTTGGTTGGTTTTGGGTTGGTTTTTATTTGGTTAAAAAAAGGGTAGATGGTGAAGAAGATGAATTGGTATTAGGTCCATTTCAAGGGCCAATAGCTTGCACAAGAATACGAAAAGGAAGAGGCGTTTGCGGTGCAAGTTGGCAACAAGCACAAACATTAATAGTGCCCGATGTTGAAAAATTTCCTGGCCATATTGCTTGCAGCAGTTTAAGCAAAAGCGAAATTGTAGTGCCCATTATTCGTAATAATAGTGTTGTTGGTGTGTTAGATGTAGATAGTGAATTACTTGATCAATTTGATGAGGTGGATAGTCAATATTTACAAAATGTTATTAAAATGATAGCTATTTAATTTACCCAAAACTTTCCCTTACCTTCATTTTAAGAAATGAACCTATTAAAATTACATAGTACTTTTTCCACGGTAGTAACCACAACTATCAATACGCCTTTGGCGTAGTATATTCCATATCATATTATCCTTTGTGCAAATTTTGCAGTTTTTTTAATTTTATATTTTTTTATACAACACTATATGCAAGTCATCAAATTTGGAGGAAGCTCCGTAGCTAATGCTGAAAATATTAATAAGGTAATTGATATAATTGTTAGCAAATCCAATCAAAATCAACCTTTAATTATTGTTGTATCAGCCTTAGGCGGCATAACCGATTTGTTGCTACAAGCGGCTGCAGAAGCAGCACAAGCCAATGAAAACTATAAAACAATAGTTGAGCAAATTGAGCAAAAGCATTTACTAACCGCACAAGAGTTGATTTTTAGCACAGGTAATGATGAAGTTATAAATGCAATAAAAAAAAGCTGTAACGAAGTGCTTAATATTTGCAATGGAATTTTTCTTTTAGGAGAATTAACCAATAGAATAAAAGATAAAATAGTTAGTTATGGCGAATTATTATCTTCTTATTTAATAGCTGAAAAAATAAAGGATACCGGTATTTTTATTGAGTGGAAAGATGCAAGGGAGCTTATAGAAACCAATAGTAATTTTAGCGCTGCACAAGTAAATTTTGAAAAAACGAATCAAAAAATTAAAGACTATTTTGCTCAACAAAAAAATAATTTATTAATACTACCAGGTTTTATTGCTAGTGATGCACAAGGAAATACAACTACACTTGGTAGAGGCGGCAGCGACTATACTGCAGCAATTTTAGCAGCTGGTGTAAACTCATTAAGTGTAGAAATTTGGACAGACGTTAGCGGAATGATGACAGCCGACCCAAGGATAGTTGCCAATGTAAAAAATATTGTAGAAATTAGTTATCAAGAGGCAATGGAACTTTCGCACTTTGGGGCAAAAGTAATTTATCCACCTACATTACAACCTGTAATGCAATTGAGTATTCCTGTTTGGATAAAAAATACATTTGAACCTGAGGCTATTGGTACGGTAATAAAAAATACTACAACAATAACCAACGAAGTAATTAGAGGTATAAGTAGCATCAATAAAATATGCCTAATAACATTAGAAGGCAGTGGAATGGTTGGTATTCCTGGCTTTAGTAAGCGTTTATTTGAAGCGCTATCAAATAATAAAATAAACGTTATACTTATTACGCAAAGCAGCAGTGAACATTCTATTACAGTAGCTATAGGTGAAATAAATAGCGAGGCTGCTAAAACCGCTGTAGATAGTGCTTTTAGTTACGAAATTAACACCAAAATTGTAGAACCCTTAATTGTAGAAAACGAATTAGCTATAGTTGCTTTGGTGGGTGACAATATGAAAAACCATACGGGTATAAGTGGTAAAATGTTTAGTGCTTTAGGTAAAAACGGTATAAATATAAGAGCTATTGCACAAGGCAGTAGCGAAAGAAATATTAGCACAGTAATACAAACTGCGGATGTACATAAAGCGGTAAACGTATTACATGAAGCATTTTTTGAAGCTGCCTACAAGCAAGTTCATTTATTTATTGCAGGTGTAGGAAATGTAGGGAAGCGTTTAATTGCACAACTTCAAAAGCAACAAAACTTTTTAAAAGAAAATAAAAAACTAGTACTTAAATTAATGGGCATTGCTAATAGTAAACAAATGTTGGTTAGCGATAACGGCGAAATAAATTTACAAAATTGGGAAGAAAAATTACAGCAATCGCCACCAGCTTCTATCGGAGATTTTATGGAAATAATTATTTCAAAAAACTTACGAAATACTATTTTTATTGATGTTACTGCAAACGAAAAAGTAGCTTCGTTGTATAATCCGCTTTTGCAAAAAAGTATTGCAGTTGTGGCTTGTAATAAAGTTGCAGCAAGTAATAATTATGTTTGTTATAAAGAGCTAAAAGAAAATGCAAGAGAATATAATTCCAATTTTTTGTTTGAAACAAATGTTGGTGCAGGGCTGCCCGTTATTGGTACATTAAATGATTTAATTAGCAGTGGCGATACTATAAATAGAATAGAAGCTGTACTTAGTGGCACACTAAATTTTGTTTTTAATAATTACGATGGAAAAAAATCGTTTGCAAGTGTTGTGCGCCAAGCACAAAATGAAGGATATACCGAACCTGACCCAAGGTTAGATTTGAGCGGTAAAGATGTAATGCGAAAAATAATGATTTTAGCTAGGGAAGCTGGCGATACTATTGAAATGGAAGATATAGAAAATAATAGTTTTATGCCCCCATCTTGTATGCAAGGAACGGTAGAAGATTTTTATACAGAAATGGAAATACAAGAAAACCACTTTAAAAAAATTTACGAAGAAGCCGATGCAAAAGGCAATAAATTAAAATTTGTGGCAACCTATAATTCAATGGATAACGGTAATTTTAAAGCCACAGTTGGTTTGAAGCAAATACATACTGCACACGATTTTTATCATTTATATGGAAAAGATAATATTGTTCTTTTTTATACCGATAGATACTGTCAACAACCAATGGTAGTAAAGGGTGCCGGTGCCGGGGCAGATGTTACCGCTAGTGGAGTTTTTGCAGATATTATAAGAGCCTCTCAAAATTAAGTTACAAAATGTCAGAATTAATTTTTAATAAACCTATCAAAATAAAAGCACCAGCTACAATTGCAAATTTAGTTTGTGGTTTTGATGTATTAGGCCTAGCTGTTAATGCACCCTACGACGAAATGGAAATGGAATTAATTGACAAGCCTGAAATTAATATTACGCATTTAGATAGCTACAGTTTGACAACAAAACCTACACAAAATGTTGCAGGCGGGGCATTAATTGCTTTTTTAGAAGCACACCCAAACAAAAATATTGGCTTTAACGTAAAAATAAATAAGTTAATAAAACCAGGCAGCGGCATTGGTAGTAGCGCTGCAAGTGCTGCTGGAGCTGTTGTTGGGGCAAATTATTTGGCAGGAAATATTTTTGATAAACAAACATTAGTAGAGTTTGCTATACATGGCGAAAAAATTGCAAGTGGTGAAAAACATGCAGATAATATCGCACCTTGTATTTTTGGAAACGTAACGTTAATACGTAGCCTAAGCCCATTAGATATTGTGCCACTAACTTCACCGCCAATGTACATAACAATTGTACACCCACAAATTGAAATAAAAACAGTTGAATCTAGAGCTATTTTGCCTAAAGAAATTTTATTAAAAAGTGCAGTAAAACAATGGGCTAATGTTGCAGGGTTAGTAACAGGGTTTTTACAAAACAACTATGCCTTAATTAGCAGAAGCTTGCAAGATGTAATTATAGAGCCTATAAGAAGTAAGTTAATACCAGCATTTGATGATGTAAAAACGACATGCCTTAACGTTGGCGCTTTGGGTGGAGGTATTAGTGGTAGCGGCCCATCTATTTTTATGTTGAGTAAAGATGAAATAACGGCTAAAAAAATAGAATTAGAAATGACCGCTATTTATAAAAAAATTGGTATTGAATTTAATACCTATGTAACAACAATTAATACGCATGGTGTAGAAATTAGTGTTAACTAAATTTTTTAAGTATGGATTATTTTAGCTTAAATAAAAAAGCCCAAGATGTTTCTTTTAAAGAAGCTACAATCAATGGACAAGCACCAGATAAAGGTTTGTATTTTCCAAAAAATATTCCTCAATTAAATAAGGAATGGTTAGCAAATATTGAAAAGAATAGTAACGAACAAATTGCTTTTGATGTTATAAAGCCATACATCGGTGATTGTATTACCGCTGAAGATTTATATAATATTGTAACAGAAACTATCAATTTTACTATTCCTTTAAAAGAAATAACCAACTCTATATTTTCGTTAGAATTATACCACGGGCCAACTTTGTCATTTAAAGATGTTGGTGCAAGATTTATTAGCAGGTGTTTAGGTTATTTTGTAAAAGGAATGGATAAACAAATAACGGTATTAGTTGCTACAAGTGGCGATACCGGAGGCGCTGTAGCAAATGGCTTTTATGAAATTGATGGTGTACGAGTAGTTATACTTTACCCAAGTGGCAAAGTAAGTAATGTACAAGAAAAACAATTAACTACGCTAGGCAAAAATATTACTGCATTAGAAATAAAGGGCACATTTGATGATTGCCAACAAATGGTTAAAGCCGCATTTGTAGATGAAGAGTTACAGCAAAAATTATTTTTAACAAGTGCAAATTCAATAAATGTTGCAAGATGGTTGCCACAACAATTTTATTATTTTTTTGCATATAAGCAATGGGTAGAAAAGAATAACCCTCCTGTTATAAGCGTGCCTAGTGGAAATTTTGGTAACATTTGTGCTGGGCTTTTAGCTAGCAAAAGCGGCTTACCTATTAAGCATTTTATAGCAGCTTGTAATGCAAATGATGTAGTGTCAAATTATTTTAAAACACAAAACTATGCTCCACAAAAAGCAGTTGCAACAATTAGTAACGCAATGGATGTTGGCGACCCTAGCAATTTTGTACGAATCTTAACATTGTTTAATAATGAATTTAACCAGTTAAAAAATAAATTAACTAGCGTTAGCATTACTGATGAAGAAACAAAAGAAACCTTGTTAAAGGTGTATAAACAAAATGGGTACTTATGCGACACTCACGGAGCTGTTGCTTACAAAGGGTTACAAAACTATTTGTTACAAAATCCATATCAAAAGGGAATTTTTTTAGAAACCGCACACCCTATAAAATTTTACGATGTGGTAGAACCTATAATTAATGAAAAAATTAATTTACCCTTAATAATAGCGGAGCAACTTAATAAAGAAAAAACAAGTATAAAAATGAATGCCAATTTTTTGGAGCTAAAGGATTTTTTGTTGGAGGTAAATAGATAATCATTTTTAAAATAAAGCAATATATAATCGTAATAAAGATAGATAGTGAATTACTTGATCAATTTGATGAGATAGATAAAGTTTATTTGGAGAAGATGGTGGAGTTGGTGGAGTGGTAGGTATTGTTATCCCAAAAATCCAAAATAATAATAAACTTGAAAACCTATTACAATAGACAAGATTGTAGCAACTACAGAGAATATAAATATGGCAGCATTGTTTGAAGATTGTTTTGTAATTAATTTTATGAAACCATAACATAAAAAAAACAATCCAACAAACAACAGAATATGATATGCCCCAGTGTATATTAATAACAACCCAAACAAGCCACCACACACAATAGCCACTACAAATGCACTAACTCCCCCAACTATTATGGTTTTAGAAGTAACAGTTTTGTCTTTTTTATTAGCCTCGTAAATAGCAAATTTTTCATCAATAATTTTATGCAAATCTTCTTCAGATAGAATATCAGATTTAATTACCGTCTTTAAAAATGAAGAATCGTTTGTTGCAGAACCTAAACTATTTATTTCTATTGTAATTCGTTTTATTTCATTAGGTATAATATTTTTTTGCTCAAGCCTTTTTAAAAGAGCATCCATTCCCCCCTTTTTATCTATCACTTCATCTAATGCAATATTCGCTTCATTCGAATAATCTGCATTTGTAGAATGAATTTCAAATAATTCTTCGTCAGTATATTTTTCGTATTTTTCTTTAAAATCGATGATTGAAAACATAGCACTAATTATTATTTTAGTAAATAAATATACAAACTTAATCTCCAATTTTTTTATCTCCCATTACCCACCTAAATTCGCTGCTCTTTAAAAATACGTAACAATGAGTTTTAGTAACCATATAGCACAACAACTAACTATAAAAACTACACAGGTAGATGCTGTTTTGCAATTACTTGCCGAAGGCAGTACCATTCCCTTTATTGCCCGATATAGAAAAGATAAAACATGCGATTTAGATGAAGTACAAATTCAGCAAATAGAAACAATCAACAATCAATTAAAAGAATTTGCAGAACGTAAAGCCTTTATTGAAAAAACAATTACAGAGCAAGGAAAAATGACAGAGGAGTTGCAGAAAAAAATTGATGCAGCCCTTACACTATCTACCTTAGAAGATATTTATTTGCCCTACAAACCAAAACGAAAAACCAAAGCACAAACCGCTAGGGAAAACGGACTAGAACCTTTAGCAATATTAATACTTGCCAATAATGAAGTTGATTTAATTACAGAAGCAAATAATTTTATTACTGAAATTATTAAAACTGTCGAAGAGGCGTTGCAAGGCGCAAGAGATATTATTGCAGAGCTGGTAAATGAAGATGCTACTGTAAGAGCAAAGCTTAGAACATTTTTTGAAAAACAAGCAACATTACAAAGCAAAGTAATTGCCGATAAAGAAACCGAAGCTGCAAAGTTTAAAGATTATTTTGAGTTTAGTGAGCCTATTCATAAAATTCCATCACACAGAACACTAGCAATTTTTAGAGGGTTTTTAGAAGGCTTTTTACGTATTGCTATTGCTCCACAAGAAGAATTGGCGTTGGAACTAATAGAAGAAAATTTTATTAAAGGGTACAGCAGCACTTGTACACCCGAAATTAAAAAAGCTATTAAAGATGCGTATCGCCGATTGCTGCAACCAAGCTTAGAAACAGAATGTAGGACAAATTTAAAAGTTGCCGCCGAAGACGAAGCTATAACTGTGTTTGCAGAAAATTTACGTCAGCTTTTATTATCGGCACCTGTTGGCAGTAAAAAAACATTAGCTATTGACCCTGGCTACCGTACTGGCTGTAAAGTTGTTTGCTTAAACGAACAAGGCGATTTGCTACACAACGATTTAATTTATGTGCATGAAAATAATCGATTGCAAGAAGCATCTTCCAAAATAAAAAACCTTGTAGCAAAATACGGTATTGAAGTAATTGCCATAGGCGATGGTACTGCTGGTAGAGAAACAGAAAAATTTATTAAGGGTCTTGAATTAGGCTTACATGTTTTTTTAGTAAATGAAGATGGCGCAAGTATTTACAGTGCTAGTGAAATTGCCAGAGAAGAATTTGGCGATTACGATATTACGGTAAGAGGCAGTGTAAGTATTGGGCGCAGGTTGATGGACCCGTTGGCAGAGCTTGTAAAAATTGATGCAAAAAGTATTGGTGTAGGACAATATCAGCATGATGTTAATCAGTTTAAATTAAAAGAACGATTAGATGCAACTGTACTAAGTTGTGTAAATAAAGTAGGTGTAAATTTAAATACCGCAAGTAAACATTTGCTAGCCTATGTAAGTGGCATTGGTACAAGTATTGCCGATAATATTGTAAAATATAGAAACGAAAATGGAAAATTTAAAAATAGAAAACAATTGTTAAAAGTACCAAGGCTTGGAGAAAAGGCCTTTGAACAATGTGCAGGATTTTTGCGGATAAACGATGGCGAAAATGTTTTAGATAATAGTGCAGTGCACCCAGAAGCCTATAACGTTGCAGAAACCATAGCTAAAGATTTGGGCTTGCAACTAAATGAATTAATAAAAAATGAAAAGATTTTAATTACAGTTGATAGTAAAAAATATAAAACAGAAACGATTGGTGAGCTTACCATAAAAGATATTATTGAAGAATTAAAAAAGCCAGGGTTAGATCCTAGAGCCGAAGCACAACAATTTGAGTTTGCTAATATTTTTTCAATAGATGATGTGCACATTGGCATGGATGTACCTGGTGTTGTTACCAATATTACTAGGTTTGGAGCTTTTGTAGATATTGGTGTAAAGCAAGATGGATTGGTGCATGTATCGGAAATTGCCCATAAATATATTACCGACCCAAACGAAGTGCTAAAATTAAACCAACAAGTAATGGTAAAAGTTTTAGAGGTAGATAAGGATAGAAAACGTATTGCACTTTCTATAAAACAAACTGACCCTGCACCGCTAAAACAACAGTATACAAAACCTAAACCATCATTTACACCCAAAGAAAATGTTGATGTGCCAATTGGAGATGCGTTAGCTATGTTGAAGAAAAAATTTGGGAAATAAAATTTTGTCCCGCCGATTACGCAAACGACGCAGATAAAGGATTGAATAAAAATCAGCGATATCAGCGTAATCGGCGGGAATATAATCATTATCCATCTTTCCAGCCCCATAAATACCTACAAGCATATGTTCTATAAGGGCTCCATTTTTTACTGATAACAAGCATTTTTTCTTTCATCAATTTCTTATCTGCAACATCTATTTTATATAATTTGCACATGGCTTGCTGTATTCCTAAATCGTCTACAGCAAATACATCTTCTCTACCAAGTGTAAACATTAAAATCATTTCAACCGTCCATTTCCCAACACCTTTTATTTGTGTTAAAAAAGTAATCACTTCCTCGTTACTCATTTTATACAATTGAGTATCGGTAATAGTATTATCTATAAAAAACTGACAAACATTTTTTACATAGTTTGCTTTTGCATTGCTTAAACCAATGTTTCGTAATAATTCAAACTCTGTATGTATAACTTGTTGTGGCGTTGGGGTTTTGCCCTTATATAAACTAATAAAACGTTGTTGAAAAACATCGGCCACTTTTGTGCTAAGCTGTTGGCTCATTATAGAGTTACACAAATGCAAGTGTACATTTTTTCGTTTTGTTAAAACAAACGGCTGTTGTGGTAAAATAACGTTTTGTAATTTTTTATCTTTTTGTAGATGTATTAAATGTTGCATAAAAATTAGTTGCAACAAATATCTTTATTTTTTATGCTAAAAACTAATTATCGGCCCAGGCTTTAAAATCAGCTACTCGTTCTCTGCTAATAATAATTTCTTCGTGGTTTGTTATACCTTTTAACTGAAGTTTTAGGCGATTGTTTACATAGGGCTTTATTTGCTCTATAGCATCTGCGTTAATTATAATTTTTCTATTTAATCTAAAAAATTGTTTAGGATTTAATTGAGGTTCTAATTTTTCAATAGTGCTATTTATTACAAAGCGGTTTCCATCTTTATCAATTAAAAAAACAATTTTATTATCTGCACTAAAATAAGCAACATCTGCTATTGCAATAAAAAATAAACGCTGACCAACTTTTGCTAAAAAACGGTTTTTATAATTAGTACTTAAACTGTCATTAACCTGCTCGGTAAGCAACGTGTAATCTTTAGGAACAAAACTGCTTGCAATATTTTTATATTTATTTATTGCATTGGCTAAGGCCTCAGCCGATATTGGCTTTAAAATATAATCTATACTAAAGAGTTGAAAAGCATCAATAGCATAATTATCAAACGCAGTTGTGAAAATAATTGGCTTTCTAATTGTTGTTTTTCTAAATATTTCAAAACTCAATCCATCCGATAAATGAATATCCATCAACAACAAATCGGGGTGAGGTTTTGTATTAAACCAATGTACCGTTTCTTCTACACTTTCTAAACAGGCCACTACATTAATACTAGGGTCATAACTTTTTAATAAAAACTGTAGCCTTTCTTGTGCAAGTATTTCATCTTCTATTATTAAAATATCCATACTATTAATTCAAATTTAAAAGAGGTAAGGTTACTGTAAAATCCGTTATTGATTTATCTATCATTACCTCTTTACCACTTACCAATAAATAGCGTTTAACAATATTTGCTAGCCCAATTTTTGTAGAGTGCTCTACAGAATCTCTTAATTGTAAATTATTACTAACTACAATGGTGTTATTTCCGTTGCTATGTATGTCAATTACCAGAGGTTTGCTTTTACTAACTATATTATGTTTAATAGCATTTTCTATAAGCATTTGTAGCGATGCTGGAATAATATAAAGCGCTTGGTACTTTTCGTTTATGGTAATATTAATTTTAAGGGATTCGGAAAAACGCTTTTGTAATAAAAAAATATACGGTTTAATAAAATCCATTTCCGTTTTTACATCCACCAACTCCTTATCGTGATTGTTTAAAATATAACGATACACTTTTGAAAATTCTTCTATAAACTTATTAGCTTCACTTGTATTTTTTAATATTAAGGCAGATAATACATTTAAATTATTAAATAAAAAGTGAGGATTTATTTGGCTTTTTACTATTTGCAATTCGGCTTGTGCTGATATACGTTTTAACTCTTCAGCCTCCATCCACTTTGTTTTATACTCGGTAAAATAAAACATAATGGCATTTAAAAGGTGGAATAGCAAATTAGCTAACCATGCATAAATTAAATTTAATTTTATAGGTATAAAGGTTTCTTTAAGCATATGAGAATGAAGCCCCATACTTACAAAAAAAACAATACTAACGGTTAGAATTGTTGTACTAAATGCGCCTGCCATAAAAAAAATACATAACGAACGTATTTTATTTTTAGACTGTGTAATTTTTTTATGAAAAATAGGCTCTATCAATCGGTTACTTTCCCAAATACCCAGCGTGAGAAACAGTATGGTAAATAAAGCAACATACCACTCAATATCAATTTTAAAGTAGGTATATACTTCACACAACACGGTGCTTAAATAGGTATAAAGTGATAAACCTATAATAAGATAGTATCTATATTTATGATTAAACATGGCTTATTAAATAAACAACGCACCAGTAAATTTGTTTACCAGTGCGTTGTAATTTTAAATAGGGATAAGTATTATGGAAGTAAAACTCTATCGATTACATGTACAACACCATTACGGCACATAATATTAGTGGCAATTATACCAGAAGTATTATTAGTGCTTCCGCCAACACTTAAGTTTAAAACACCATTTGCTCCTCTAATAGTTGGAGAACCTGTAAGCCCAATGGTTGTATTTCCATTAGCAAACATAGTTAATGGGCCTGCTACTAAATCCGATGAAAAAGCTCTGCCACCAACAACATGATAAGCTAATACTGCACTTAACGTACCAATAGGTATTTGATTAATATCTGTTAAACCTAGCGCTCCTAATAACTGAGTAAACGCAGCATTTGATGGTGCAAATACGGTTAACGTATTATTGCTTAATAGGTTAACAATAGCAGGATTTCCGCCAGGTGTATTATTTACTCTTAATACAGCTTTAACTAAAGAGTCTAACAAACCAGTAGAAGCTTGAGCTGTAGCAACAATATTACCACTTGGTTTATTTAATGCCTTTGACAATCTGTGAATTACGCCGTTATCTGCATTAATATCTGCTTGTGCAACAGCTATACCATTAATAAATACACCTGCAGGTTTGTTGGTTACAAAAATTGAGTCGCCACCAGCTGTAATAACTTTAGCATTTGGACCAGCAGGAACAGCGGCAGCTAATATTTTAGAGCCAATGGTGTGATACAATAATAAATCTGATAATTGAGTTGGCGATAAAGAGGTTACTGTTGCTGAGGTTATATTTGCAGCACTAAAAGCAGCATTGTCTGGCGCAAATACGGTGAATGTGCCACCACGTAATGTAGCAGCTAAATCAGCTTTTACCACCGCCTCTTCTAATACACTAAAATTTGCACCCGCTACAACTATATCGGTAATAGTATTTGTAACTGGTGGAGTATCATCATCATTATCGCAAGATGATAAACTAAAAATTGATAATCCTAGCATTGAAGCAAGGAATAGGCCATTGAAGAATTTGTTGATTTTCATGTTAAAATGTTTTTGTTTATACTACTACAACAACATTTTAAACAAGAATTTTAAAAAAAGGAGTGAACTGTATAAATTAAAGGTGTGAGTTGTTTAATTTTTATTAAACCGGCTAGCAATACAAAAGAAAAGGGTTAAAAGGATACCATGTTTCTGTACCTTTTAACCCTCAATTTTATTTAAAAGTAATTTATAAACTCCAGCTCATTTCTCCACCTTTTTCATCTTTTAAGTTAATACCCATTTCAGTTAATTGATTTCTTATTTTATCGGATGTGGCAAAATCTTTTTTAATTTTTGCCTCTTTTCTAATCTCAATTAATAAATTCATTACCTCATTTAATTTGCTATTTGTTATTTCGTTACTAGGTAGTAAACCAAAAATATCTTCTAAATAACTTTTAAATTTTTGTTGTATTAATGTTATGGTAGAGGATTGAATGGTATTAATATCAATCAATTTATCTTTTATAGAATTAATAATAGGCACCAACTCAAACATATTAGCTAATACTTTTGCTGTATTAAAATCATCGTTCATGCTAGTATCAAACTCATTTAATGCGGCTAAAATTTTATCGTTTAATTCAGTGTCAACTTTTTCAACCTCTTCAACTTTTTCAACCTTGCCTATAAATTCATATGCCTCCCACAAACGCTTTAAACCTTTTTCACTTGCTTGTAATGCCTCGTTACTAAAATCTAGCGTGCTACGGTAGTGTGTTTGCAGCATAAAAAACTTAACCACCATTGGGCTGTAAGCCTTATCTAATAAAGGGTGGTTGCCTGTAAATAACTCACCTGGTAAAAACCCATTGCCTGCGCTTTTGCTCATTCTTGCACCATTTACGGTAAGCATGTTGGTGTGCATCCAAATATTGGCTGGGCTTGTTTTATTGCAAGCTTGGTTTTGTGCAATTTCGTTGGTATGGTGTGTAGCTGCTAAATCCATTCCACCACCATGTAGATCAAATTTTTTACCTAAATATTTTTCACTCATAGCGCTACACTCTATATGCCAACCCGGGAAACCCATTCCCCAGGGGCTTGGCCATTGCATTAAATGTTCTGGCTTAGCTTTTATCCAAAGGGCAAAATCTAACCTACCTCTTTTTTCTTCTTGTCCGCCAAGGTCTCTAGTGCCTTCTAATAAATCTTCTAATTTTCTGTTGGTTAAAATGCCATACGGTTTTTCTTTATCATATTTTTCAACATCAAAATAAACGGTACCATCTACTTCGTATGCATAACCATTGGCAATAATTTGCTCCGTCATTTTTATTTGCTCGGTAATATGCCCTGTTGCCGTTGGCTCAATGCTTGGTGGCAAAGTGTTTAACATTCGCATTACATCATGAAAGCCCAACGTATATTTTTGTACAATTTCCATTGGCTCTAAATTTTCCAACTTTGCTTTTTTGGTAAATTTATCATCGCCTAAATCTCTATCGCCCTCTAAATGTCCAGCATCGGTAATATTACGTACATAGCGTACTTTATATTCTAAATATTTTAGGTATCTATAAATAATATCAAACGAAATAAATGTACGGCAGTTGCCCAAATGCACATCGCTATACACCGTTGGTCCACATACATACATGCCTACATAGCCTTTGTTAATAGGAGTAAATACTTCTTTTTCTCTGGTTATGGTGTTATATATTTTTAAAGACATAAATTAAATTTAAGAACAACACATTGAGTGTTTAATAAAAGCTAAAAGATTTGAATGTTAAATGCTGTGTAGCAACAAAGATATTATAGAATGCCGCAAGGGCAACACAATTGTAAATATGAAGAGTATTTTTTCATTACAAAGTAAAGATACTACTATTTTACAAATTTAAAATCGGCAATTATGGGGTAATGATCGCTAAGCTTTTTTTTAAGGGAAGTGTATTGCAAAACTTGTAATTGCTTGCTAGCAAAAATGTTATCAATACGTAAAGTTGGGCTTATACCGCTAAAGGTACGGCCTAAACCGCTGCCCTTTTCGGCAAAACTGTTACCTAGGTTTTTGCCAATGGTGTTATAAGCGTAACTATTAGCCAAATCATTAAAATCGCCACCAATTATTACAGGGTAAGGGCTTTTTGCAATTTCAGCTGCAATTCTATCGGCTTGTACCTTACGTTTTATAAAACCTGTTTTTAATTTACTAATAATGCTTTTTGTTTTTTGTAAATCAATTTCATCTTTTACCGTAGGCTTTTCAATGTATTGCAAATTGCTATTACTAAATTTTAAGGATTGAAGATGTATATTAAAAACCCTAAACGTATCTGCATCTTTTACAACATCGGCATATTGAAAAATAGAGTTATAATCGTTTGGATAAAAACGTACGGTTTGTTTTTTTATAATGGGGTATTTTGAAAACAAAATAATACCAAAATGATGATCACCATCAAAATCTAATTTCTCGTTAAAGCTATAATGGTAATCTTCAAAATTTAATTGATTTACCATTTTTGGTATATAATTAATAGCCTGTTCATTTTTTATCCCTCCAACCATTTCTTGAAAAAAAGCAATATCTGGTTCGTATTCATTTATCAACTCTAACATTTGCTGCTTTTTTTCGGGATGCGTTTTATGCTCTAAAATATCAAAATGCTCCACATTCCAACTCATTACCCTTATGTTATTGGATTGTTTTGTTTTTACAAATGAGGAGGATAAACGCAACGGAATAATTTGTGTAATAGGCTTGTATGCTAACAGCATAGTTGCTAAAGAAATAATACACCAACTTGGTTTTATAAATAACCAAAATAAAATAAAGCCTAGTAATAAAAGCAATAGATAAAATGCACCTAATGTAAGCAACCCTAAAAACCAAAAGCTAGTTGGGTTAAACCAATTACCATAACAGCCTAATAAAAATAATACAGCAATTATTAGATTGATAATAATAAAAAACTTTTTGGTAAATCGTCTAAATAGGCTTTTAGGCATACCATAAAGTTAATGGTTATGCATCTTTTATTATTGTTAAAATGATAAAAGGTGACTAAAACACAAAGGCACATATAAATAAACCCTATGTGTCTATGTGTTTAATTTTAATTTAAATTGCAAAAAATAAAACGATGTTACAATCCTCTACTATAAATTTTTTAGCACAATTAACTAAAAATAACAACAAACCATGGTTTGATGCTAACCGAAAAAAATATGAAGAAGCTAAAGGAGATTTTTTACTACTGGTAGATAAAACCATACAACTAGTTACCACTTTTGATAACAGCTTAATTGGCCTTGAGCCAAAAAAATGTGTATTTAGAATTAATAGAGATGTACGATTTAGTAAAGATAAAAGCCCCTACAAAAACAATATGGGTGCAAGTTTTAATAAGGGAGGAAAAAAAGTGCAGAATGCAGGGTACTATTTGCACGTAGAGGCTGGAAAAAGTTTTTTAGGCGGCGGTTTGTATATGCCAATGCCACCAGATTTAAATAAAATAAGGCAAGAAATTGATTATAATTTTACCGAGTTTAAAAAAATTGTAGATAGCAAGTCATTCAAAAAAGTTTTTACTAATGGTGTTGAAGGGGTAGATTATTTAGTACGACCACCAAAAGGGTATGATGAAACAAATCCTGCAATTACGTATTTAAAAATGAAGAGTTTTATAGCAAGTGTACCCTTAACCAATGCAGCACTTACCGATAAAAAAATTCTAAAAACTATTGAAAGTACTTTTAAGCAATTAAAGCCAATGCTTGATTTTTTGAATGCAGCTATTGAATAAAATTTAGCTCTCTTTACTAGCTCTTTTCAAAAATTCCTTTTCTTCATCCGTTAAAAAGTGATATCCTTTTTGGCTAATTTTATCTAATAATTCATCAACTCGTTGTTGAGTTATAGTTGATTTTTTTTCATAGGGAGGTCGATTTCCAGTAGTATAAAATAATTTTTCTTTAACGGATGTACGGTCTTCTTTTTTAGCTGGGTTAAATAAATTAGTAGCCCAATTGTAAAAATTAATCATCCACACACTACCATCTTTACCCTTTTGTAAAAAATAAATAAACAAAAAGCCTACCAATGCGCTACCTAGTACCGCAAAACTATTTACATTATTAAATAGCACAGCACTTATAAAAGTTAATGCCAAATACAACGACGTTAAAATCCACACCGAAATACCGTTACGAATATTACGAAACATTTTGTAGTTGGGCGATAGTGTGGTAACGGCTAAAGCAATAGCTGTAGTGCCCATGGTGGAGCCCGTTAAAAATAAACCTCCCATATTTTGCTTAAAAGAGGGGATGCTGTAACAGCCAATAACAAAACATATAGCCCCCACAACCGAACCATAAATGTAAATAGGAAAAATAAAACGGTTGCCCGATAAGTCTTGTAAAATATAAGCGAAAGCCCAAAGCCAAAGCATGCTACTTAACACATTTAATAACAATGGAAAAGTGGGCATACCGCCATGAGAAAACATAAAGGTTAAAAGGGTCCAAGGTTTTTCGCTAAACTCCACCAAATTTGCTGGTAAAGCAAACCATTTTATTGCATCAAAATCTAACGCCTGCATACCCTGCCCCTGATGCGTAAATAAATAAAAAACCCTCGTAACTAGTATTAATAAAAAAAATATAATGTTTACCGTAACAATGCTCATAACTGCATTATTAGGGTCGCCAAGTGTAAAGGGCGTACGTTTTTTGTAACTGCCTTTATTTTTAAAATCCATATATCTTTCCGATTCGCCCATAAAAAATATGTTTATGCAAAATTACTAACAGTTTACTCAACTTATTGTTAAGTATTAATAGATTGTTTTCTTATTATTTTTATTCCAATATAAAACAAGTAAAAAACCAGTGATTAAACCACTTAAATGTGCATAATGCCCAATACCGGTTTTAACGGGTCCAAACTGTCCAAATAAATCTAAGGCTACCATTAACGCTACCGCCCATTTTGCTTTTATAGGTACAGGGATAAACATAATATACAATTCGGTATTTGGAAACAAATAACCAAACGCAGCAAACAAACCCATAATGGCACCTGAGGCACCCAAAGCGCTGCCTACTTGTAAAACATTTTGATTATTTACACTATCAAAAAATAGTTGATCTTTTAAAAAAAACATAGATGCAACACTTGCAACCAACCCACAAATAAGGTAAAAAATTAAAAAACGTTTATGTCCCCAAACCCTCTCCAATATTGAGCCGAAAGTGTACAAAGCAAACATATTAAAAAAGATATGCCCTATGCCGCCATGGGCAAACATATTGGTTACGATTTGGTAAGGCTCAAAATAATCCGATGAGTAATTGTGTATGGCTAGTTTATCCGAAAGAGAAAAATCTTCTTTATTAAATAAATTTTGTGCTATAAAAACCAACACATTTATAATTACTAAATTTAAAACGATGGGTGTATCTTTTTGCACTCTATTTCCAGCATTAAAAAACGACATAAATTAATTTTTAAAATTTTATAAAATCAACGAAAAAAAAATTTAGCTTATAGCTCTTTTTCCCTCAATACCAACAATACCACACACTCAATATGATGGGTATGCGGAAACATATCTACAGGCTGTATTTTTTGTACACTATATTTTTCATTAAGTAAACCAATATCTCTTGCTTGTGTAGCAGTATTACAACTTACATATACAATTTTTGGAGCTTCAATTTCTAGTAATTTATTTACTAATTTTTCATGCATTCCTGCTCTTGGAGGGTCGGTAATAACCACATCTGGCTTGCCATGTGTTGCAAAAAAATCATCGTTACAAATTTTAATAACATCGCCAGCAAAAAAATGGGTGTGGTTAATGTTATTTAGGGCTGCATTTTCTTTAGCATCTTCAATAGCATCTTCAATAGCTTCTACCCCAATTATTTTTTTTGCTCCTTGGCTTAAAAAAATACCAATGCTTCCAGTGCCACAATACAAATCGTACACCACTTCGTTACCTGTTAGCCCTGCAAAATCTCTAGTAATTTGGTACAGCTTTTCGGCTTGTTTGGTATTTGTTTGAAAAAATGATTTAGGGGAAATTTTAAATGAAAAATTTTCTAATTTTTCTATGGCGTAACCTTTGCCGAAATAGGTTACTGGTGTTAAATCGTAAATGGTATCGTTAAACTTTGGGTTAATGGTATATAGTAATGTTGAGATTGATGGAACGTTTAACAATAAATCATCTAATAATAATTTTCTATTTTTTTCATCTTCGTTATTAAAAATAATATTTACCATTAACTCTCCGGTTGTACAATAACGAATTACAATATTGCGTAACCAGCCAGTGTGCTGCCTTACATCGTAAAAAGTAAAACTGTGTAGTAATGCAAAATCTCTAACAGTGTTTCGAATACTATTGTTTACATCATCCATTAAAAAGCATTCTTGTATATCAATTATTTTATCAAACAAACGAGGTACATGAAAGCCTAATGCGTTGGATTGCAAGGTGGTTTCTTCAGTAGCCATTTCCTGGGGCAATAAATATCTTTTATTGCTAAATGTAAACTCTAATTTATTTCTATAATGTTTGTCATCATCTGCGCCAACAATAGGCATTAACTTGGGCAAATCTACCTTGCCAATTCTTTTTAAATTTTGCTCAACCTCTTGTTGTTTATATTGTAGTTGTTTTGCATAGGGTAACATTTGCCATTTACAACCACCACATACACCAAAGTGTTTACAAAAGGGTAGTTGCCTTTCTGTAGAAGGTGTTTTTATTTCAATAACCCTTGCCTCTGCCCAGTCCTTTTTATTTTTGGTTAAAAATATATCCACCACATCGCCAGGCACAGCGCCACTAATAAAAATTACTTTGCCATCAATTTTTGCTAAGGCCTTACCTTCTGCAGCATAGTCAGTTACTACAATATTTTCTAGTACAATTCGCTTTTTTTCTTTTTTCACAAGGCAAAAATACTTTTTTGTTGCACACAACGATACAAAGCCTACAAAGCAATAACGGAAATAGTTTGGTTAAAACCTGTTGCTCTTTGTTCTCGTCGTTTGTTTTTGATAAATTTATTTGTAAAATAGTTGTTAATAATAGGCATTCCATATATAGTTGCCTTTAAGTAAACCATAGTTAAATCAACCATTTTAAATACATTTGCTATCCTTAATTATACAATGAAAAAGATAGTAACAACATTTTTTGTTTTATTAGTTGCAAAAATTGGTTTTGCACAGGCTTACTTAATAAGCGTAAAAGCTAAAGGGTATACAAAAGGCCTAACCTATTTTACCTATTATAATGGCAGCAACTTAAATATACAAGATAGTGGCATTATTAAAAAAGATGGCAGCATAACATTTGCCGGAAAAGCAAAACTGCTTGGCGGCATATATGTACTTGTATTACCCGATAGGCGTAGGGTAGATTTTTTAATTGATAAAGAACAAAAAATTACCATTAAACTGGATAGTACCGATTTAGTTTACAAAACGGTAATTACGGGCTCTAAAGAAAATATATTGTATCAACAATATCAAAAAACAGTAACTACTAAAGGTAGATTAAGAGATGCCGAAGGCAAAGCCTATTTAGCAAGTACTACAAAAGCCGACTCTATTTTACACGAAAACAAGTACAATGCCTATAGTAACGAAATGAGTGCGTATAGAGAGAGTATTGTTAAAAATCAGCCTCAATCTATGATGGCTTCGCTTTTATTAGCAATGATAGAAACGCCTGTTTTAATGCAAAATCCAAAAACAAGAGAAGATACTGCAGCTAATTTTTATTACTACAAAAAACATTTTTGGGATGGTATAACGTTTATGGATGATAGACTAATTCGAACACCTTTCTTATTACCAAAACTACAACGTTTTTATAGCGACATAGAAATAAATGCAGATAGCCTTATAAAAGATATTGATTATAAATTATTATTGGCCCGTAGTAGCCCAGAGTTATACAAATATTTATTAAACTGGTACACCGATTTTTATTTAAACCCAAAATATATGGGTCAAGATGCTGTTTTGGTTCATTTATATAACAACTATCATAGTAAGGGAGCTAGCTACTGGCTAAACGCTACCCAAATGGAATATATTAGCCGCAGAGCCTTAATGCTTATGAGTAATTTACTTGGGGAGCAAGCTGCTAATTTAGACATGATTGATACAGCTGACAAGCCAACTTCTTTATATAACATAAACGCAAATTTTACGGTTGTTTGTTTTTGGGACCCTGCCTGTGGGCATTGCAAAATAGAAGTGCCAAGGTTGGATAGTATTTACAGGGCTAGCTGGAAAAGTAAGGGTGTAAAAATATTTGCAGTATATACACCCGAAAACGATCCCAACGGAAATACTGAATGGTTAAAATTTATTGCCGATAATAAAATTGATGATTGGCAACATGTTTACCAAACTAAAGAAATGATAGCCGCCGACAATGCTGCAGAAAAACCCAGCTTTAGGCAGTTGTACGATGTTACAAGCACACCTATTTTATATTTGTTAGATAAAGACAAACGGATAATTTGCAAAAAACTAACCATACCACAAATGAATGAGTTGCTTGAAGAAAAACTTAAAAAAAATAAAACGAACTAATTGATATGTTAAACAAATTGAAGTCTATTGTATTTTTTTCTTTTTTATTAAGTAGTTCAACTACAACATTTGCACAAACACTTTTTAGCTATGGCACTAACCTTGTTAGCAAAGAAGAGTTTTTAAAAGCCTATAATAAAAATAAAACTGTAGTTACAGATAAAGAAGCTTCCTTAAAAGAATATTTAGAGCTGTACACAAAATTTAAGTTAAAAGTAAGGGCGGCACAAGATTTAGGTATTGATACCCTGCCACAGTTACAATACGATTTACAAAGTTTTAAAACACAAGTGGAAGACAGCTACATGAGCGATGAAAAAAGTGTAGAAGCATTAACCAACGAAGCGTTTGAAAGAATACAGAAAGATGTGCATACGTATCATTTTTTTATACCCATTAAGGACGACACAACACCTACCGATACCCTTAAAGCCTACGAAGCGTTAAAAGAAATTAGCAAACAATTAAAAGAAGGTAAAACAGGGTACAATCAACTAGCAACCGAGGCATCAAAAATAAGTGTTGTAAAGCATGGCGATATTGGTTTTGTAACAGCTTTTTCTGTACCATACGAGTATGAAAATATTATTTATAAACTAGGCGCTGGGCAAGCGTCTGCTATTTATCGATCTAAAAAAGGTGTACATATTTTTAAAAACATTGAAGAAAGAAAAAGCGCAGGTAAATGGCGTATTGCACAAATTTTATTTGCTTTTGCTCCAGGGCAAGATGCTAGTAACAGCCCAGAAATAAAAGCAAAAGCAGATTCTATTTACGCCTTAGTAAAAAAGGGTAGCGACTTTGCCTCTTTGGCAAAAACCTATAGCGATGATAAAATGACCTATGCTGCCGGAGGAGAGCTTCCTGAATTTACCACAGGAAAATTTCAACCATCGTTTGAAAAAGAAATTTTTAGCCTAAGCAAAAATGGAGATGTTTCTCCGGTATTTACAACCGCTTTTGGTTACCATATTATAAAGCGCTTAGAGCAAACACCTACACCCTCTAGTACCGACGCATCTAATTTTTTAATGGAGCTAAAACAACGTGTACAACAAGATGCTAGAATAAATACAGCCAAAGAAAAATTTGCTCAAGAAATTTT
The DNA here is from genome assembly GCA_031377245.1 of Bacteroidota bacterium. Classification (GTDB taxonomy): domain Bacteria; phylum Bacteroidota; class Bacteroidia; order Chitinophagales; family Chitinophagaceae; genus Ferruginibacter. The sequence continues at coordinate 3,640 of JANMEU010000008.1, read as the reverse complement.
AAGTAAACTTGGCTATAAAAAAAATGCAGCAATAAAAGAAGCCGATTTATATACATATGCCGACAGCATAACTAAAAATCCTAACGCTGTAAGTACAAAATTTCCTATTGCTAATAAAACCGTTTTTTCGTTTAATAAAACAGCGTTTACTGGGGCAAATTGGCTAAACTTTATAAAGGAATACAAAACAAATAATGAGCTTTATCAAGGGGAAAGTAATGCCACTTTATTAACAAAATTTGTTAGCACAAGCGCCTTAGATTTTTATAAAAAGAATTTAGAAACGTATAATGCCGATTATAAATACCAAATGGTAGAGTTTAAAGAAGGCAATATGTTATTTGAAATTATGGAACGTAAAGTTTGGAGCAAAGCATCCAACGATAATGCCGGGTTACAGAAATATTATGAAGCAAACAAAGCAAAATATAAATGGGCGGCAAGTGCTTTAGTGCTTTTATTTAATTGCAACAACGAAGCAACAGCTAAAAAAGTAATACTAGATTTAAATGCAGAAAAATCTTGGAAAAATATAACCGAAGAGGCTAATAATACCATACAAGCAGACAGTGCTCGTTATGAGGTTACACAACTACCTGTAAAAGAAGGTGCTACTTTAATTATTGGAAATACTACAGAGCCTATTATAAATGCGTTAGATGGAACGGCAAGTTTTGTAAAAGTTTTAAAGCTATATAACGCCAACGAACAACGTAGTTTTGATGAGGCCAAAGGGTTAATTATAAACGATTATCAAACCATTGTAGAAGAGCAATGGTTGAGCGAATTAAAAAAGAAATATCCAGTTAAAGTAAATGAAAACGTGTTTAAATCTTTGTTGAAATAATGTTATCTAAATTTATTTTTTATACTGTTTTTGTTAATGACAAGTATTTTGGGCAAAGCGCCTACAGGCAATAAAAACATAGAGATTACAACAAAAAGCGGAAATACAATTAAGAATGAGTTACCCCAAAATCCTAAAAAAGTATATACAAAAGCTTCATTGGGGTTTTGTGGATTATAAATTACAGGCACTGTGCTACCATCGTAATAAGTATCATGTAAGTTTGCACTACCATAAAAAGCATATAAGGAATCTCCAGTTTTAAAGTCTACTATTGGGTAATAGGAAACTCTTGCTCTTCTTCCTTTATTTTTTTTCATTATGTATTCTCTAATTATACCACTTGTTTTTTTATAAGTTAAAGTATACCATAATTGTTTTCCATAAGTACAAGCAAGCAATAATCCAAGTAATAAAAAATAGAGTTTGTATTTATTAATTTTCATCGTTCTCAAAAGCTATTATATCAAACATAATAATTGGCTTAAACAACATCCCTCACTACATCGGCAATTAGTTTCGGCCTACCCAAGGTATAATAATGTAATACCGGCACTCCATATTCTTTTAACTCTTTGCTTTGCTGTAATAACCAAGCTGCACCCACTTTTTCTACATCTTCATCGCTTTTGCATTTTAATACTTCGTTACTTAAGTCAGTAGGTAATTCAATACTAAATGTTTTGGGTAAAATGGTTAATTGCTTTTTTGTATAAATGGGTTTTAACCCTGGTATGATAGGCACATTAATACCAGCAGCTTTACAAGCATCAACAAAGGCAAAGTATTTTTTATTATCAAAAAACATTTGCGTAATAATATAATCTGCACCAGCATCAACCTTAGCTTTTAAATATTGTAAATCAGTATCTAGGTTTGGGGCTTCAAAATGTTTTTCGGGGTAGCCAGCTACACCAATACAAAATTCGGTTTTATGTGTACCTTTCAATTCATCATCTAAATAAATACCAGCATTTAAGTCCACAACTTGTTTAAGTAATTCGCTAGCAAATTTATGTCCACCCGGTTCTGGTTCAAAAGCGGTTTCGTTTTTAGCAGCATCGCCACGTAGCACCAACACATTATCAATACCCAAATAACGTAAATTAATTAAGGCATCTTCAGTATCGTTTATATTAAAACCTCCGCAAATTAAATGGGGTACCGTATCAACATTATATTTATTCATAATAGCCGCACAAATACTCTCTGTACCAGGGCGTTTACGAACAATTACTTTTTCAAACGTACCATCTACACGTTTTTTAAAAACATGCTCACTTCTATGATAAGTTACATTAATAAAAGCTGGTTTAAACTCCATTAATGGGTTTAAGTGTGTATACAACGCCTCAATACCTTTTCCCTTTAAAGGAGGCAGTACCTCAAACGACATTAATGTATCTTTAGCTTGTGCAATATGGTCTGTAACCTTCATACCTAAACCCTTTATGGGCCCCATTATTTTAAGTTAATAATAAATTAAATGCAAACATAGTTAAGATGTAGTAAAGCACAAACAGTTGTTAAATGTATTAGCTTGTTTATCCATTCAATCCTTTACGTTATTTTTGTAAAAACACAAGTTTTGAATTTAACTATACATACCAAAAATTTAGTAAAAGCTTATGGCAGCCGCACTGTTGTAAACAATGTGTCGTTTAATGTAAGCCAAGGCGAAATTGTAGGTTTACTTGGGCCAAATGGTGCAGGCAAAACTACCTCCTTTTATCAAGTGGTAGGCTTAGTAAAGCCTGATGAAGGCGAAGTATTTTTAAACGACATTAATATTACCAAATTGCCTATGTACAAACGGGCACAAATGGGTATTGGTTATTTACCACAAGAGGCAAGTGTGTTTAGAAAATTAAGTGTAGAAGAAAATATTACAGCTATTTTAGAAATGACCAAACTAAACAAAGCACAACAAAAAGAAAAATTAGAAAGCTTGTTAGATGAATTTAGGTTACAAAAAGTACGAAAAAATAATGGCGATACCCTAAGTGGTGGCGAACGCCGCCGTACCGAAATTGCCAGAGCATTAGCTGTTGACCCTAAATTTATTTTATTAGATGAACCCTTTGCAGGGGTTGATCCTATTGCTGTTGAAGATATACAAGCTATTGTAGCTAAATTAAAATATAAAAATATTGGTATATTAATTACCGATCATAATGTAAACGAAACCTTAAGTATTTGCGATAGAGCATACTTGCTTATTGATGGTAAAATATTTAAGCATGGCACTGCCGAAGAGTTAGCTGGCGATGAACAAGTGCGTCGTTTATACCTTGGTAGAAATTTTGAATTGAAGAGAAAGGATTATTTGCATGACGAGGCGGCACAGTAAACAATTAAAAGCCTCTTTTGGAGGCTTTTAATAATAGTACACAACTGTTTTTGTTTACCGGGTAAAACTTATAAGCTCCAACGATTCTTTGCGATAAACATTTGATGCAGGGCCTGCAACTCTCTGATCGTACGTGTTGAATTTTACTAGTATTGCTCCAGTGCTGGTAAACCAAAATTCATCTTCCAAACTATTAGTATCATTACCATCTACTTTATAGCAGCCATTATATGTTCCGGCAGGAACTGTTACTGATGCATTGATATCTTTTACGGTGCAAGTTCCAAATACATACGCATAGGTTTCATTAAGTGTTGCAGGGTATTTAAACCATAGACTTGGTGTGGTAGTGGGATAAGAAATATACCACCATCCTTCTGCTCTTTTTTGCATGGCTATTATGGGGGAGCCGGTTCCTGCATCCACCAGGTTTAGCCAGGTAG
>JANMEU010000013.1:0-162296 GCA_031377245.1 Bacteroidota bacterium | reverse complement strand
ACCGCTGGTGTATCTGTTGTGCCGCCAGGTGCAATGCAGAGTAGCTATGTGTGGCCAGGATAAACGCTGAAAGCATCTAAGCGTGAAACCTTCCTTAAGATGAGTTTACTTTTAAGGGTCGTCGGAGACTACGACGTTGATAGGCTATAGGTATACAGGTGGTAACATCAAAGCCGAGTAGTACTAATTGCCCGTAAGCTTTATTTTTTATTTTTCTTCGGAAAAATAAGTATATACAATTACAACATTTACTTCTTATCCCAATATGTACAATATTTCCGTTTATTTCGGATTATCATCTTATGGTGGTTTTTCCGAGGGTGTACACCTCTTCCCATACCGAACAGAGAAGTTAAGCCCCTCATGGCCGATGGTACTGCACAACAATGTGGGAGAGTAGGTAGCTGCCATATTTATTTTAAAAGCCTTTCTGGAAACAGAGAGGCTTTTTTATTTTTCATAATCTCCATTTTTCTATTCATAAAAATTTAAAGATAACGGGATAGGCCCTTTTTTGCCGATGGTACTGTCCCGCCAATGGCGGGAGGCGATTAGTTAGCTGCCATACCTGCCTGCAGGAGGTAGATTTATTTTGAAAGCCTTTTTTGTTTTCTATAATTTCTATTTTTCAATTCAATCAAAAAATACAGTCAATGTATCACATACCTATCCGCCAACTGACGGATAAGCCCGTCATGGCTGATGGTACTGCCCTCAATGGCGGGAGGAGAGTATGTAGTTGCCCTACCTGCCTGCTCGTAGATTAATTTAAAAAAGACTTATGATTAATTTCGAAAGTCTTTTTTTGTTTTATAAACATCGTGTTTTATATAGCAATGCTCTATAAACACTTAAATCGAAGTTTTCTACTCTTTATTATTATAGAATTTTTAGTATTTAAAAATAATAAATCATGATTATAACAAGATTATTTTTACGACAATGGATATATAATATTAAAAGCAATTTTAAAATAGTTGACTAGAATGGCGGAGTATATAATTTATTGAAGTGTTAGGAATTTGCTACTATGGCCAAGCCAAAAAATATTTTGTAATCTAGCAATAACAGTATTTTTCAGAATGATACTATTGCTTTTTTTTTCAAAAAAGTAATTTATTCCGCAAACAAAGTACTATGAAATTAAGAAAGTAAAATTCATAAAGTAATTTTACAAATTCGTCTAGTCTTACACGTTCTAGTTGCTTTTAAATGTAATTTGAAGGCAACTAACAATAAATTAATTTTGCCTAAAAGGCCTACTGGTAAAGTGTTTAAAAGATAATTTCTACAGATTACAGAATATTTTAAAAAATAGTTTGCTTTTGTCAAATTTATACTTCATATTCACATTACCAATACCAACTGATACTTTTTTAAAGTCTGACTCCTCTAATAACCACCATTTAAACGTATTACAATAATATGTCAATCTGTTTAATGATTTCCATGTTTTAAGGTAAAAAATGTTCTATTAATATTATCCTAAGTGGATAAGATTAATTTATCCATTTTATAATTTATTTTATTTAAAATAAATTACTAGCAAAAGTTAATCAACTATTTTGTTGATAGATTCATTATTATTAAACCAAATTATGAGAACAATTAAACACTTCTTAAGTAAAAAAGTAAAATTTACAATTATTTCTCTCGTAGCAATATTTTCCTTGCTAATTATTTCTCTTGGCGCATCTGGTATTCATTTCGTTTTGGACTAGTGACTACTGTCCGGTTTACTTGAAAGCCCAACGATGGTTACATACTGTTTAAATGTAAGCACTTCATTGAAGCTAGGGACTGCCCAAGGACTAATTATATTTTAATCAATAAATAACCTCACCTGAAGAAAATAGATTTTAAAATAAAACCTTTAAATTTTTAAACAAAACAGCATGAAAAAAGTACTTTCATTATTAATTGCAGCGTTATTTTTTATAGGGGTAAATCCTTTAATGGCCTGCGATTGTGATGCACCCGTTAATAACCTATCGATGACTTTAACGGCAACGCAGGTTACTTTTGGTGCTAACAAAGCATATTCTAGCAACTGTGGCTCTTACGGACTTGAGGTGGAACTGAAACTTGTTGGCCAGGCCTTTAATGGCACAACCAATTTATATATTAGCAATGCTGGCTACATAGCTGGTGCCGGAGCAATACCATTAAACCCGGTAACAATTTCTCTTGCGAGTATTTATTCAACCCTTGGGCCAGGGGAGGTGAAATGGCGTGTTACTCAAAGACATCCAACATTCACTTGTGGACAGTGGACGCAATCTGCTCAAACGTTTTTTAGTTGTACAGGTGCTGCGGCCGGGCCTATAACTGCCGGAGGCCCTTTAACTTTTTGCCAAGGCGGCTCAGTAGTTCTAACCAGTGCAGCAGGTTCAGTTTACCAGTGGTTTAGAAACAATAGTTTAATAGCCGGAGCAACTTCTCAAAATTATACTGCAACAACTTCCGGAGCTTATTCAGTTTCTAATGTAGTGAACGGATGTCCGTCACCCGTTGTGAATGTTACAGCACAGGTACCACCAACTACCTCAGTTAGTGCAACGGCAACAACTATTCCATTTGGAGGATCTACAACACTTACAGGAACTTTTCAGAGTACAAGAATTTATCTTGTGCCAGTGGCAGATCTGCTAAATATGCCTAGTAATGGTTGTAATACTGTTTCATTTTATGGAAACAATAACCAAGGGATAAGGTGGACGGATATAGGTGCTGGTAATGTATCAAATGTAACAATCGAATTTTCTGTTGGGGTAGAATGCCACAACGGAAAAACATTTACCACTATTTTGAATGGAGCGGCTGGTCCTACTTATGGACAAACAGTTAGTTTTTGTGATTGCAGTTTACCTCCCTCAGAAAGAATTGTAACCTTGAACTTTCCAAATCCTTCCATATACAATATAGGCGGAGTTAATACATTCAACATCACAAATTCTACAACAGCCATGGGTATGGCACCTGCAGCATCATTAGGTAATGTGTATGCAAGGGTTACCGTTACTTACGGTTCACCTGCAGGGACTACTTTTGCCTGGAATCCAGGAAACCTTACAACTAATCCTATTACTGTTTCACCTGCTTCAACTACAACATATAACTTGACAACAAATAATGGTATTTGTTCAACTTCGGTTCCTATTACTATTACAGTATTGCCTCCTCCAGTAACTTTTACTTTAACTAGTACTGATGAAAGTTGCGTGGAAGCAGGTGATGGCAGTATTACTGTTAATGTAACAGGCGGTTCTGGCACCATCGAATATTCATTAAATAATGCACCTTTTGTACTTACCAATGTGTTTACCGGTCTTACTGCAAGTAATTACCAGGTACGTATAAAGAATGGTGCTTTTATTTCAGCACCTCAAAATATTGTTGTGGTAACCACTCCTGATACACAGATACCTGTTATCAGCTGTCCATCCAATATTTCAGTTATTGCAACAAGTGCATCAGGAACAGTTGTAACTTATACAACACCAGTAGGAACAGATAATTGCCCAGGTGCAACCACTGCAAGAACTGCAGGGTTAGCAAGTGGGTCAACTTTCCCAATTGGGGTAACAACAGTTACCCATAGAGTAACCGATGCAGCTGGTTTAACAGCAGAATGTTCATTCACAGTTACTGTATCAGGTTTAGCACCAGTAATTGTTTGTCCTTCTAATATTACAGTTAATAATGCAGTAGGTCAATGTGGTGCTACGGTAAGTTTTGCAGCAACAGAATCAACGGCTATTCCAGCTTCAACCATTACTTATAGTCATGCACCTGGTAGCTTATTCCCTGTAGGCACGACAACAGTAACAGCCACTGCAACCAATGCAGTAGGTGTTTCTAGTTGTACATTTACTGTAACAGTAACAGATACTGAATTCCCTGTAATTGCAAATTGTCCTGGAACTATTACTGCTAATGCAGCTCCGGGCCAATGTAGTGCTCCAGTAAGTTTCACTTTACCGCCTTTAGCACCTACAGTAGATCAACAAATTACAGATATATTTATTGGTACCGCCGGAACAGATCAGTGGCAGTCATTTACCGCCGGAAGAAATGGTTTGTTAACTCAAGTAGATTTATATAGAAACGGTATTCAACCATTTAATGGAACACTTACTATTTATCAAGGTGTAGGAGTTAGTGGTACTTCTATCTACTCAAGTACGTATAATTATCCTGATGACAATAACTGGACTAGTCTTCCATTAGTACCGGCCAATCAACCTACTGTTACTGCAGGTCAAACGTATACGATCAGAATTCAAAGTCCTGTAGGTGCTTTTGGAGTAGGCTTAATGTTATTAGGAGGAAATCCATCGAATCAGGGTACGTATTTTTCTAATAGCTATGGATTAAATCCGGGATGGAAATTGAACTTCAGAACATATGTAGCAACCGCTAGCCCATCTATCAGTGCTACCGATAATTGTAGTGTAACATCATTTACAAGTACGCATAATTCTGGTGATGTATTCCCTGTGGGTACAACACCTGTTACATTTAGTGCTGTTGATGCGGCAGGTAATGCAACTACTTGTTCATTCAATGTGGTAGTAGTAGATAATCAAGCACCAACAATTACTTGTCCAATAAATATCAATCTAATTGCTACAAGTGCTGCAGGTAGAGCTGTTAATTACACTGCTCCAATAGGAACAGACAATTGCAGTGGGGTGTCCACAGCATTAACAGCAGGTTTAGCCTCTGGTTCAACCTTCCCAATTGGCACCTCAACTGTAACCTATACTGCAACAGATGCTGCAGGATTATCAACAAGCTGTTCATTTACGGTAACAGTTACTGGACTTGCACCAGCAATTACTTGCCCTGCAAATATTACAGTAAATAATACCCAAGGTCAGTGTGGTGCAAACGTAAGTTTTGCTGCAACAGAGACACAAGCAATTCCTGCATCAACGATTACGTATAGTCATCAACCTGGAAGTTTCTTCCCTGTAGGAACAACAACAGTAACGGCTACAGCAAACAATGCTATTGGAACTTCTAGTTGTTCATTTACAGTAACGGTGAATGATACCGAAAACCCAACCATTACCTGCAATGCCCCAATTGTGGTGAGCAATGATGAAGGCCAATGTGGAGCAATTGTAATGTACACAGTAACATCAGGAGATAATTGTCCGGGTCAAACCGTTGCACAAACAACTGGTTTAGCCAGCGGCAGTGTATTCCCTGTAGGTGTTACCACCAATACTTTTGTGGTAACCGATGCCAGTGGCAACACAGCCACCTGCAGCTTTACGGTAACGGTGAACGATAATCAGAGTCCAACAATCGCATGCCCTGCAAACATTACTGTATCTACCGGCCCTGGCAACACAAGTTGCAGCCAAACAGCAACCTGGACTTCACCAACCGCTAGCGACAATTGTGGAACGGTTACAGTAACCAGTACGCATAACCCTGGTAGTGTATTCCCAGTTGGAACAACAACTGTTACCTACACTGTAATAGATGCAGCGAATAATCAAAGTACTTGTTCATTTACCGTAACTGTAATCGATAATACACCACCAATTGTAACCTGCCCTGCGGCAATCACAGTTTCAACTTCTCCCAATCAGTGCGGAGCTGCTGTTACATACAGTCAGCCTACCGTAACGGATAATTGTAATCAGGTTAATTCTGGTGTACACACATTAAACAGTGGAGCCCAATTCTTTGATTATGCCAATAATGTGTTTGAAACTCAAAACAGTCCGGGTTTACCGATATCTTTCTTCCCAACTGATGGACAAAAAATGGCTGTTTTTTTACAGAATTGCGGTTCTACACATTTTATGTATCAGAATGTAACCTTACCTGCAAGTGGTTCGATTAATTTAAGCTTCGATTTGAAGTATACTAATCATTTCAGTTCATTCAGTACCAATCAATTTATTGCAGTTCAATTAAGGAATCCTACTACGAATGCACTGATAACAACATTGTTTCAAACCACTGCCAGTTCTCCACTTTCTACTCCAATGACTAGTTATACGTATAATCTGTCTGCTTATGCTGGTCAACAGGTACGTCTGCAAATTGTGGATGCAACAATAAATAATTTTTTCCTTGATGTATTACTAGATAATATTAAAATACCTGGTAGTAGCCTGGTGAATGGTAGTTTTGAAACAGGAAATTATAGTGGTTGGGCAATAGGAAGTTCAACTGGAGTATGTGGAACATTTGGTATAGGTTCAGGCCCTTCAACTGTTGTTGTTCAAACTGCAGGCCTGCCCAGTGGCAGTGTATTTCCGGTAGGTTTAACAACAAACAGTTTCCTAGCAACCGATGCCAGCGGCAATACTGCCACCTGTAGCTTTACGGTATCGGTAACAGATAATGAGACTCCAGCCATTAACTGCCCTTCACCAATCGTTGTTAGCAATGATGAAGGCCAATGTGGAGCACTAGTAACATATACAGTAACATCAACTGATAATTGTCCGGGTCAAACTATTGCTCAAACGGCAGGTCTTCCATCAGGTTCAACCTTCCCGGTTGGAACTACTACAAATACTTTTACAGCAACAGATGCTGCTGGTAATTTATCAACCTGCAGCTTTGCAGTTACAGTTGTAGATAATGAGAATCCAACGATTAACTGCCCTGCAGATATCATTTTATGTGGCAGCCAGGTGGTTAACTATAATATGCCAACTGCAACTGATAACTGTTCGTTTGTTATAACCCAAACATCAGGCTTACCTTCAGGTTCAGTTTTTCCTGTAGGTACAACCTTGAATACTTTCACCGTAACAGACCCTTCGAATAACTCAGTAAGTTGTTCATTCAATGTTACGATTAATCCTGTTCCTACAGTAAATGTTATAACATCCCAAACAGTATGTAATAACGGCGCAACTGCTACCGTAAACTTTACAGGTACAGTTCCTGGTACAGTTTATAACTGGACAAATAGTACAACGTCTATTGGCCTTGCAGCGAGTGGAACAGGTAATATTGCCAGCTTTACTGCACTTAACCCAACCAACGCACCAGTTACTGCAACAATAACTGTAACACCACAGTTTACTAATGGTGGTTTAACATGCACTGGTCAGTCACTTAGTTTCACTATAAGGGTAAACCCAACTGCTATTGTAAACCCTGTAGCCAATAAGGTTGTATGCTTTGGGGCTGCTCCTGGGGGAACTATTTTAAGCAGTCCTACAACCGGTGGTCCAATTGTTTATACATGGACAAATAATACGCCAGCTGTAGGATTGGCTGCAAGCGGAATAGGAAATATTCCTAATTTCATAGCTAAAAACACAACCAATACACCATTAGTGGCTACCATTACAGTAACCCCTTCTTTTGGTACAGCAGGAAACTGTTCGGGTACTGCAACAACCTTTACAATAACCGTAAACCCAACACCAAATTTTGATAATGCTCAATATTTCTCAGGAATTTTATCAGCATCGGATCCGGTTTATGCCAGACCCGAGCAATACAACCAGGGAGGAACTTGTTCAGTATCTGTTGACCCATCAGCAGGTTCATCAGTGCATTATAGAACCCATACATTCACACTCGCAGAACCATCAAACGTTGTGGTAAGTTTGTTAAACAGTGATGGAGGATTGGTAGTGCCAGCTGGAAACAATATCAATATAGATCCCTTCTTGCAACTAGTAGGACCGGGAGGGTTTAATCCATTATCGTCTTGTACCAATTCAATAGCAGCTAACGATGATGCAGGGTTTTTGCCACAAGGCCGTTTATCAAGAATTGCAACAACAACGCCATTGGCTGCGGGCACTTATACTGTAGTAGTAACAACCTGGGAAAATACACCTGGTGTGAATGCGTTAAATGACCTTGTTCTACCATGGGATTATACACTGGCCGTACTTACAACAAGCCAAACTGTTTGTAATAACAGTGCCACCACAGCATTAAATTTTAACACTACCGTGCCAGGTACTGTATTTAATTGGACGAATAATAATACATCAATAGGTATTGCAGCAAACGGCTCAGGAAGTATTCCAAGCTTTACTGCTACTAATACAAGCCTTAACCCTGTAACTGCAACTATAATAGTTACACCATCTTATTCTAATGCAGGTGTAACCTGTACTGGCGCTCCAGTAAGGTATTATATTAATGTAAACCCAACACCTACAATAACCTGCCCTGGTGACCAAACGGCCACTAATATTGAAGGAATATGCAGTGCAGTAGTTAACTACAGCAATACTGCTACAGGAACTCCAACACCAGCTATCAGCTATACCTTTACAGGCGCAACAACTGGTTCTGGAAGCGGCAATGGCAGTGGTTCTTCGTTCAATGTAGGTGTTACAACAGTTACATTAACTGCTACCAATGAATGTGGAGTACCAAGTTGTTCATTTACAGTAACAGTAAATGATACCGAAAACCCAACCATTACTTGCAATGCACCAATTGAAGTTAGCAATGATGAAGGATTATGTGGAGCCATTGTGAATTACGCGGTAACATCAACTGATAATTGTCCGGGTCAAACTGTTGCACAAACAACTGGTTTACCAAGCGGCAGTGTATTCCCTTTAGGTGTAACAACCAACACATTTGTGGTAACCGATGCCAGCGGTAATGTAGCTACCTGCATCTTTACCGTAACGGTAAATGATACCGAAGACCCAACGATTAGCTGCAATGCCCCAATAGTTGTGGGTAACGATGAAGGCCAATGTGGCGCAATAGTAACGTACGCAGTAACATCAGGAGATAATTGTCCGGGTCAAACGGTTGCACAAACTGCCGGTTTACCAAGTGGTAGCTTCTTCCCTAAAGGAACAACAACCAATACATTTGTGGTAACCGATGCCAGTGGAAACACTTCAACCTGCAGTTTTACGGTAACTGTTAATGATAACCAGAACCCGGTAATCACTTGTCCGGGTGCGATCGTTCGCAATAATGACGCTAACCAGTGTGGTGCGGTGGTAACCTACACAATAGGTTCATCGGATAACTGCCCAGGTCAAACGGTTGCACAAACTGCCGGTTTACCAAGTGGTAGCTTCTTCCCTAAAGGAACAACGACCAATACCTTTGTGGTAACGGATGCTAGCGGAAACACTGCAACCTGCAGCTTTACGGTAACTGTTAATGATAACCAGAACCCGGTAATTACTTGTCCAGCTTCAGCTATCCGTTTAACCAATAGTGGACTCTGCACCTATAAGGTACAGAACACTGAGTTTAATGCAACGGCAACCGATAATTGCGGTGTTACTTCCTTAACCTATACACTTAGTGGAGCAACCAGCGGTAGCGGTACATCATTTACAGATGTATTGTTAAACAGAGGAACCACTACCGTAACTTGGACAGCCATAGATGCGGCTAATAATCCCATCAGTTGTTCATTTAACGTGGTTGTAAACGATGATCAGAATGCAACTAATTTTATGATCTATGCAGAGCGTGAAGTAAATTTTGATGAGTATCATTATATTGGCGGTGATGTGGGAGTTACCGATGTAAAAGGCAAAGCAGACTTTAAGAAAAATTCTGTGTTGGATCCTTACCGGATTACGGCTAAAAATATAAATGTACAAACGCCATCGGCTGTAAATAACAGAACGTTCAGCCCAGCCACTGGTGGTCCGAACCCAACCTTCTTTGCATATAATGGTAATACCACCGGGTTAAGCAATATCACGGTAAGTACCAATACTACGCTAAATGGTAACTGGAAAGATGTAACGGTTAAAAAAGGAATAACAGCCACTATTACCGGTAACAATTTTGGTAAAATCTCCATTGAAGAAGGAGCTGTGGTAACCTTTACAGCTTCTGTAATAAACCTTCAGGAGCTTAAAATTGAGAAAGGAAAGAAAAATACCAATGTACTTACCATTGTGAATTTTGCCAATCCTGCATCAGTTAAAGTAAAAGATAAGGTAACGATAGAAGATGATTCAAGGGTGAATGTTGGCGGACCCAAAGTTACTTTCTATGCAGGCGATAATACCGGAGGCGATGAGAAGTTTGAAGTGAAGGGAGAGAACAGCCAGGTTACCGCAAATATAATGGTACCGGTAGGTAAACTTCATGTACACGGAGGTAATGATATTAGCAGGCCAATTATTATGACCGGTTGGTATATCATTGAAAAGCTTGATGGACACGGAAAGTATGTATACTGGAACAAGTATGACTGTTCAAATCCTGCTCCACCGATGCAGTTCGTAAATAAAGTTGAGGAAATAAAAACCCCAGTTGTTATTGTATCAGCACCCGTTGAGCCTAAGGTGTCAAAGGAGTTGTTCAAAGCAAATGTATATCCAAATCCGTCGGCTGTTGAATTCACTCTACAAGTGATCAGCAGCAGTAATGAACCAATCTGGGTAAGGATCATAGATATGAATGGGGTGGTGAGGAGTGTGAACAAAGTGGCTTCAAAGACCAATATTATTAAGGTGGGAGCTAGCTTGGCTAGCGGAACCTATATTGCTGAAGTATCACAAGGGGAAAATAAGCAAGCTATAAAACTGGTTAAATTGAACTAAATATCAATTGAAACTATCATTTAAAGGAGGCTGTTCAAAACAGCCTCCTTTTTTTTATTAAAAATATTTTTCTTACTCTTTCTTTTTAAAACCGGTTTCATATTTGTACTTATATGTTGTAAGTAAGTGTTATTTTTAATAAAAATTAAATCATGTCTACAACAAAAATTACAATAAACAACAATGGATCTTTAAAAATTGAAGGCGATTTTGAAATTGTTGACCGAAATGGGGGTGTTTATAATTTACAAGGAAGAGAAGTAGTAGGTATTTGCCGCTGTGGTCTTTCTAAAAATAAACCGTTTTGCGATGGCTCACACAATGGTCATTTTGAGCATGAAGCTGTTGCTTTTGATTTACCTCCTAAAAAGGTAATTTAATTTATTTAAATTTTAATTTTCTACAAGAGTTTTTTATCCATTAAAAATAGTATAAATATATTATCCCTATTATAGTTTACTTTTTTTTTTATAGATTTTTACGTTGATTGTTTTTTCAAATTTCTTATTAATTATAATTTACATTCAAAGTCATGAATGGTTTAATCTATGTAATACTAATAATCGCTTTTAGTACAATTAATAAAAGGTAGAAAACAAATAGATAGCACATTTTTGTAAAAGTAGGTTGCTAAAGGCAATAGGATAAATATATAAATCGTTTAAATGATCGTAGTATGAAAACACTCAAGCAATTTTACTTGAGTACCAATTTCTTAATAAAACGATAAAATACCAATTTCCGTAAATCTAATTAGTACTTTAATTGATTAAGGCAGCTTTTTTTGTTAATTTTAGGTCTAATTTATTTGAATACTTTATTTCAATGAAGAAAATTTTACTTTCCTTAATAATTATTTTTTCTTTTTTTATATGCCAAGCTAATCATATAGTGGGGGGAGAAGTATTTTATAAATTTATAGGACCTGGCTCACAACCAAATACAAGCATTTATGAAGTTTCGTTGCGCCTATTTACAACCTGTGGACAAATTTGCGGTGGAAGTACAGGAGTGGCTTGCCCACCTACTAACCCAATAATTGGGATATTTACAAATGCTTCGCCATATTCCAGAATAGTTAATATAACATTAAATAAAATTGGAGAACCTCAAATTAGTCTAACAACATATCCTCCATGTATTTCAAACCAACCAATAGTTTGTTATCAAGTGAATTCATATTCTACACTAGTAGAATTATCAAATAATGCCGTTGGTTATCGTTTTGCATATCAAAATTGTTGTAGAGCTACTTCAAACAATGTACCCAATAATAATCCTCTAAGCACAAGTAATCAACATGGGGCTACTTACGAAGCAACTTTACCAGGAACAAACATATTAGCAATTGGAAATAATTCTACAGCAGTAGTAAGGTTAAAAGATACCGCATTAATTTGTTATAACAGTAGTTTTACTTTGGAGTTTAGTGCAGAGGATTCAGATGCAGATTCTTTAAGTTATCAATTTTTAGCAGCCTATGACGGAGGTTCATTTACAGGAGGGCTTGACACTAGGCAGCCTGATAATCCTCTCTATAGACCTGTACCCTATTCAGGTGGTTTTTCGGGAACATTTCCTCTGGGTAATAGTGTTTCTATTAATCCTCAAACTGGTTTAATTTCTGGAATCTCTCCAAGTGCAATAGGGCTTTATGTAGTGAATGTTATTGTAAGAGAATGGAGAAATGGAATAAATATAGCGGAACATCGGAAAGATTTTTTAGTTAAAGTAAATGATTGCCAAGTTCCAAAGGCACAGCTCGATCCAAAACCTACAACTTGCGATGGGTTTACAGTAAGTTTTCAAAATGACAATCCAACTACAACTGGTATAAATACTTATTTATGGATATTTGGAGACCCAGGCTCTGGTGTAAATGATACTTCAAGCTCTGCAACCCCTACACATGATTATACCACAGCGGGTGCAGGAAATTATTTAGTAAAACTTTATATAAATAAAGGCTTGGCTTGTGAAGATTCTGCAGAACTTACTGTAAAAGTCTACCCTGGCTTCCGCCCAGCCTTTGAAGTACTTGGGCAATGCAAAAATACCCCTATACAATTTAACGATTTAAGCCAACACGACTTTGGTACTATTAACAAATGGACATGGAATTTTGGTGACCCAAGTTCGGGAGTAAACAACACATCTATCTTAAAAAACCCTACCCATAATTATGCAGTTTCAGGGTTATATAATGTTACGCTTATTGTAGAAAGTGATAAAGGTTGTATAGCAAATATTCCTAGGCAAGTGGAGGTTAAGGATAAACCAGCATTTACCATACCCAGAGATACGTTGATTTGTACGGTTGATACGTTGCAATTAGCAGTAACGGGTATAGGCTCGGTTATGTGGAGTCCTAATTATATGATTAATGATGTAAACTCTCTTACCCCTTTAGTTAGCCCCGATGTTACTACAACTTATACTGCAACTTTTACAGATGCTTTTGGCTGTAGTGGTAGCGATGATGTAAAAATAAATGTAGTTGATAGAGTAACACAAGGCAATAATTACGATACTACTGTTTGTACTGGAGATGCGGCTGTGCTTAGATTATTTAGTAATGCTTTGTATTATACATGGACACCTAATGATGGAAGTTTAAATAGTACTACAATAAAAAATCCAACCGCTACACCAACTGTTGCAACTGATTATTTTGTAACGGGTAAAATAAGCGACAAATGTTTTGCCCAAAATACCATAAGAGTAAGACCAATACCCTACCCAACTGTTATAGCACCAGATGTTAGTGTTTGCTCTGGCAGAAGCACTCAACTAAATGCTAGTGGTGGTACAATTTATACTTGGAGTCCTAGAACCTATTTGAGTAATACATCAATTCCTAATCCACAAGTAATAAACCCAACAAGTAGTGTTTTATATACACTAACAGTTAGGGATATACTAGGTTGCCCCAAGCCTGTGCAAAAGATAGTTAAATTAAATGTTGTTAAAATAAATGCTAATGCTGGGCCAAGAGACACAAGTGTTGTACTAGGGCAGCCTTTGCAATTGTTTGCAAGCGGCGGTGCTGATTATTTATGGCTACCCGATAATAGATGGTTAAGCAGCACTGTTGTTCCTAACCCAATTGCATTGCCTCAAAGTAATATTGAATATATAGTACAAGTGAGTGATGTTAATGGTTGTTTTGCCTTTGATAGTATACGGGTACGATTATTTACAGTAAAGCCCGGTTTGTATGTGCCTAATGCATTTACCCCTAATGGCGATAATAATAATGATTTTTTTAGACCAATTGCGTTGGGTATAAAGTCGTTAGATTTATTTCAGGTATATAACCGCTGGGGCCAAATGGTTTACAGTAGTACAGATTTAGTAAGAGGTTGGGATGGTACTTTTGGTGGACGACCACAAGACCCTGCTACATTTGTGTGGATTGCAGAGGCTACAGATTACACAGGGAAGAGGATTAAGTTAAAGGGGACGGTGGTGTTGATAAGGCAATAAAGATGGAACGCAAGTTTTTTATGATGGTGATGATTTGATATGATTTTTTATGGTATTTTGATAGGGTAAGCACAGATTTTTTTCTGTGCTTTTTTATTACGGTTAAAAATTAATATTTGTACATCAATGTTTCTATTTACTTTTTTTCTTGATAAAAAAAGTAACAAAAAAATCAAGGCTCCGAATAAAAAGGCTGAAATCTTTCCTATTTGTCTAAAATCAACGAACTCGCCGTAATTCTATAAAAAGTTCAAATTATTGCTGGCTCGAACAGCGTTGATTTCTTGACGACAAATAGGAAATATTTCTAGCACTTTTTATTCGATGCCGTTAAAGGCAGTGCAATATTTTATTATGCTTAATGTTATAAAATAAAGTAATTTTATTTATGAGAAAAATAGTTATCCTTCTTGCTTTTGCATTTTGCCAAACAACCCAAGCCCAACAATGTGCTTTTGAAAAAAGTAATGGGTTGGAAAGCGCCACTTATTTTGAAGCTATTGAGTGGTATAAAAATTTAGATAAAAAATATGCCGAAGTTGTTGTAAAAGAGATGGGGATGACAGATGCTGGTTATCCATTGCATGTAGTATTGATAAGTGCTGATGGAAAGTTTGATGCTGCAAAATGGCATAAACAAAATAAAGTAGTTATTTTAATTAATAACGGAATACACCCAGGAGAGCCTGATGGCATTGATGCTAGTATGCTATTGGTAAGAGATATTGCTACAAAAAAAATCATCTTACCAAAAAATGTTGCTTTAGCTTTTATACCTGTGTATAATATTGGGGGATGTTTAAATAGAGGAAGTACAAGTAGAGCCAATCAGAATGGGCCTTTAGAATATGGCTTTAGAGGTAATGCACAAAACTTAGATTTAAATAGAGATTTTACCAAATGCGATAGTAAAGATGCCAAAGCATTTGCTCAACTCTTTCATTTGCTAGATCCTGATATTTTAATTGATAATCATGTAAGCGATGGGGCCGATTATCAGCATACCATGACGCTGCTTACCACACAGTACGACAAATTAGGAAGTAAACTAGGACAGTTTTTAAAAGAAAATTTTGAGCCACAATTATATGCTGGAATGGCAGAAAAAAAATGGGATATGATTCCGTATGTAAATTTTGAAACTGCAAGTCCTGCAAAGGGTATGGAAATGTTTTACGATCCTCCACGGTATTCATCTGGTTATGCAGCCCTTTTTCAAACAATAGGTTTTGTGCCAGAAACTCATATGCTAAAGCCTTTTAAGGATAGAGTATTGAGCACTTTTGCTTTTATGCAAACGATTATTGAAAAGTCAGCTATAAAGGCAAATGAACTTATTGCTGCAAGAGAGGAAGAAAAAAAACTGGTAAAAAATAACATTCGCTTTCCGTTATTGTGGACAGTAGATACGTTAAAAAATAAGTTGATAACATTTAAAGGTTATGAGCAAGGCTTTAAACCAAGCGATGCTACTGGTTTACAAAGAATGTATTACGATAGAACAAAACCATTTACACAGCAAGTAAAGTTTTTAAATGTTTTTAACTCAAGTAATTTTATTGTTGCACCAAAAGCATACATTATTCCGCAAGGGTGGAGTAGTGTATTAGATTTATTAAAATTAAATAATGTTGCTATGCAGCAATTTAATGTCGACACTACAATTGAAGTTGAAGCCTACAAAATTGAAGACTATAAAAGTTATCCCAGGCCATACGAAAAACATCATAAAAACACTGGCGTAAAAACATATACATCTACCCAAAAAATAAAATTTTTAAAAGGTGATTATATTATTTACTTAGACCAACGAGCCAATTGGTATTTAATAGAAATGCTTGAGCCAACGGGTGATGATAGTTTTTTTGCTTGGAATTTTTTTGATGGAATACTTCAACAAAAAGAAGGGTATAGCGATTATAGATGGGATGACTTAGCAGCTGAAGTTTTAAAAAATAATCCTGCTTTAAAAATAAAATTAGAAGCTAAGAAAAAATTGGATGAAAAATTTGCTGGTAACGCATCAGCCCAGTTAGATTTTATTTATAAAAATTCTCCTTATTACGAGCCAGTGCATAATAGATATCCGGTGTATAGGTTGGTTAAATAATTACCCACTTATTTTAGTCTTCTTGTTCCTTCTCCTTTAGGAGAAGAGTTAGGATAAGGTTTTAAAATTTTTTCTTGCAATAAACAACGTAATAATCATTGCTATTATACCAATGTACCCAAGCCATGGATAATTTGCTATGCTTTCATCGGCATTTTTAGTAATGATAAAGCCTGAAACTAAGGCTGCTAAACCACTGCCTAATTGCTGCATACTACTATTAAAGCTTTGAAAACTTCCCCTATGCTCAGGTTTTACAACGTTGCTAACCATAGCTTGAGCTGTTACACCTCTGCCTGTTGCTACGGTAAACCATAAACCAAAAAGCACCAATACAATCCAATAGGGAATGGTAAATAAATTTGTTATTAGAAACATCATTGGTAACGAAAATAATAAGCAAATGGTAAATATTTTTAGCTTACCAATCTTATCTGATAATCTGCCTAAATAATTTGCCGAAACAAATGCAGCAATGCCACCAACTAAATAAATTAATGGTGTAAGCTTTTTGCTATAGCCTAAATTAAACTCCATAAATGGATTAATAAAAGGGATAATAATAAAATGGGCAAACATCATCATTCCTGAAAAAATTAATGCTTGGTATTGGTGTTTATCTTTAAATACTGCAAAAAAACTGTCTGTATTTATTTTTGGCTTTTGTTGTACAGTTGCCAAATGCTGATTCATAGCAGGGATAAATTTTATTAAAAAAGGTATTAGTAGTAAACCAAAACCAGCTATAAAAATAAAAGGCGCATGCCAACTAATTAAATTTGCTAAATATAATGCTAAAGGAATACCAACTGTTGAGGCTACTGCAAACGAAGACATGATTGCACCCATAGCCCTACCTCTACGTTCGTACGTAAATAAATCGGATACTATAGAAATTACTTGAGCACCAATTAAGCCACCAAATAACCCAGCCACAACCCTTGCTACTAATAAAAAGCAGTAAGTAGGGGCGAAGCCACATGCAAAAGTTGCCACTAAAAAGCCTATGTAGGCAAAAAGAAGCACTTTTTTTCTATCAAAACCATCCACAAAAAAAGCAGCACAAAAACCTGAAATACTAGCACTTAGCGTATAACTAGCTACTAACAAACTAAACTGCTGAGGTGTAATGTTAAAATAGGGCATAAGATAATTGCCTAACGGCATCATTATCATAAAATCTAATATATTGGTAAAATTTAATGCGGCAAGTAAAAAAAGGATAATTCGTTCGTTTTTAGTCATTTGATGGGTTGATGTGCAAATTTACAGCTTTTAGGTTTAGGTGTTTAGGAGTTTAGTGTTGAGGGGTTTAAAATTCTTCATTTTTAATTCTTCATTTTTAATTAAAAATTGTACCTTTGCAGCCCGTTAAAAAAACGGAATAAACAATATTTATAACTGTTTTTCCTTCGCCAAGGCGAATAAAAACAAAAAACAAGGGAAATGAACAATTACGAATTGATGGTGATTTTTACCCCTGTGTTGTCTGACGAAGATTTTAAAGCCGCTCAGAAAAGATACGAAGCCTTAGTTAAAGATAACGGAGGTGAAGTAACAAACACAAATCCTTGGGGATTAAAATCACTGGCCTATCCTATTGCCAAAAAAACCACCGGTTTATATTGGGTAATGGAGTATACAGCGCCAACCAGCTTCAATGAAAAGTTGAAAATTCAGCTTTTACGTGACGAATCGCAGATGCGTTACATGTTTACTGTATTGGACAAATACGCCGTTCTTTACAATAATAGAAAGAGAGGTGGCGTAAAATCTTCTAACACTGAAAAAGCGGAGGCATAAGTTATGGCAAAAAACGAAATAAAGTATTTGACAGCAATTAAAGCCGAAGCAAGACCAAAGAAGTATTGCCGCTTTAAAAAAATGGGTATTCATTATATTGATTATAAGGATGCCGAATTTTTGAAAAAATTTATTAACGAACAAGGTAGATTATTACCCCGCCGTATTACAGGAAACTCTTTAAAGTTTCAACGTAAGGTAGGTGCGGCAGTAAAAAAAGCCCGTCAAATGGCAATTTTACCTTACGTTACGGATTTATTAAAATAGAAAAGTACGAAGTACCTAGTATTTAGTACTGAAAAACAATTTTCTTAACCACCCTAATCCACCAACCGGGGGAGAAAACTCTGAGCTTGTCGAAGAGTTGGGTAAAAATGCAAAATTATGCAGGTAATATTAATACAAGATGTAAACAACTTAGGTGGTACAAACGAAATGGTAACTGTAAAAAATGGTTATGGTCGTAACTACTTAATTCCTCAAAAATTTGCAGTAGAGGCTAGCCCTTCTAATGTAAAAATGATGGAAGAAAGAAAGAAGCAACAAGCTAAAAAAGAAGCTAAATTATTAGCTGAAATTAATAGTGTAATTGCAGTACTTAGCAATGGAGCTTTAAAAATTGGTGCTAAAACTGGTACAAGTGGTAAAATATTTGGTAGCGTAACTACTGTTCAAATAGCAAGAGCTATTAAAGAGCAAAAAGGCTACGAAATTGATCGCCGTCGTATTAGTATTTTAGATGAGGTTAAAGAATTAGGTACATACAAAGCAAAAATTGATTTTGGTAACGGTAACGAAACTGAAGTTGAAATGGAAATTGTATCAGAATAATTTTTTATAAATAAACTATATAAAAGCCTCAAATTGAATTATTTGAGGCTTTTTTGTGTTCCTTTACTAACTGATTTAACAGTTATATAGAATATGCCCCATTTTTTATCATTTTCTATAAATTTGGCTACTGATGCTATTGGCTAAAAAATGTACCTACACAATTGTACCATTATATCACATAAACACTTATCTTTACTAAGTAATTAATGGTTTTAGTATTTCGTATTGGCTGATAATAGCTTTCTCAAGTTCACATTCAGTTCATTGTAGTTACTAAGTCATTAGGTTTTATTAATTAAAAAAGTTTTTACAATGAACATTTATGTTGGAAATTTGAGTTGGTCTATGACTGATGAAGATTTAGCAGGATTATTTACTGAATTTGGTACTGTAACTAGTGGCAAAATTTTAAAAGACAAAATGAACGGCCGTAGTAAGGGTTTTGGTTTTGTTGAAATGGAAGACGATGAGGCTGCAAAAGCTGCAATCGCTGCATTAAACGAAACTGAAGTACAGGGTCGTAAATTAATCGTTAACGAATCACAACCTCGTGCTGAAGGTGATCGTCCTAAACGCAGCTTCGGCGGCGGTAGTGGTGGCGGTGGCTACAAGAAGAGCGGTGGCGGTGGTTACGGCGGCGGCGGTGGTGGAAATCGCAGCGGTGGCGGTGGCTACGGCGGTGGTGGAAATCGCAGCGGTGGCGGCGGTGGTTATAACAGAGATTATTAATATTAATTGATATAATCGCATAAAAAAAATCCTTTCATTTTTTGAAAGGATTTTTTTATTTATGAATGTTTATACAATTGATAAAAAAGAAGAGATTGTACTATTTGTTTTTTCAGTTTCTTCCCACATGCCCATGTGTGCTGTGTTGCGTAAAATAATTACGTGAGCTTGTTGAGGTAAATGGCATTGTTGCATACTTTGTTTAAAAGGAATTGCCAAATCATGCTCACCTATAATAAAAAGAATAGGGTTGGGGAACGTTTTTAAAATGTTCGTTTTATCTGGTCTATTAATCATAGCGTTATAATAATCAATTAAGGCATCTGTACTAAATTTTTTTCCTTCCTCAATTAATATATTCATGTAAGCAGCGCTAGGGTTAAGCCCCTCTTTACTTTTGTAAAATAAATTAGGAATACTTGTTTTTAAAAACTCGTAAGCACCATTCGTTTTTATAAATTCAATAGATTTTTTACGGGCTGCTTTTTTTTCCTCATCATCTGCAAAAGCAGATGAATGTATTAGCCCAAACGATGAAAATAGTGTTGAGTATTTTTCTATTAGGGCTAATGTTATGTAACCTCCCATTGAGTGGCCTAAAAGGGTTACTTGATTTTTAGAATTTAATTTTAAAACCTCTATATCTATAAGTTCTTTTATTACTTCGCTCATTCCCTCAATGCTCATATCACTTATTAATTGCGATTTACCACTGCCAGGTAAATCCGGAATAATAAGGGTGTAGTTGTGTTTTAGAAAATTTACTTGATTTTCCCAAATAGTACTATCCTCACCAAAACCGTGTAATAATAATACAGGTTTGCCTTTACCAATAACTTGATAAAAGATAGTAGAAGATTGGTATACAAAACTTTTGTACGACATACTTTAATTGGAATAATCTGCTAATACTGCTTTTTTATAACTTATGTACATTGATAAAAACACCATTGGTACTAATGCATTATTCATTTGTTGAGGTAAAAAAAACCAACTTAATAAGAGTAAGGCCTGTAGTAACAAGTTGATACGTAAATATTTTTTTACCCAACTTTTTTTGCTATTTATAAAGAAAGAAACAATTAGATGTGAGGGAATTGCCCATAATAAATTAAAATTATTTTTACAAGTAGCATGGTCGGTAAAGTGCCACATAAAAAGCAACATAAAACCTAGTAGCCCTAACAAAAAAAAGAATAAACCAAATAAACCATTTAAAGCAGTTTGTACATAACCATTTTTTATAAAGCCTAACCCTATAATAGAAATAAGTACCAAGCCCAAAATTATTAGTGGAGTAAAAATTGGCTTGCTTATAGGTATGGTAGGTAGTGGATATAAATTTTGAGAAGATAAAATCATCTGTTGTTTATTACTATCAAGGCTATACATTAAATTATCTGGTAAAAACTCTTGCTGCTCTACACTCATTTTTTTATCCATTGGGCTACCTAGTAAAATATCTATACCTAGTTTACTCCAAAATTGCTTGTTATTATTTAAATAGATGTGGATAGCATTTCTAAATGTAGTGCCAATGGGCATTACGGCAGTTTTTGTAAAACTACTATCGTGTTGTTTTTTTAAAATATCTTTTAATCGAGTGGTGCAATTGTCTAAGGTAAAATCGTACTTATAATATTTATTTTCTTCTTTAAGGTTGTTGAGTAAAAAACGTTTAATATTAATTTTTTCAGAAGCTGTTAATTTTAATACTTGTTCAGTAATGCCTCTGTTTTCGAATTGATAAGCTGCTTTAAAATCGGAAAAATCTTCGGTAGAAATGTAATATTGTAGTTTGCCTCTAATAAATTTTATTAAAAACCTTTCATCATCAAAATTAAATGTACCGTAGTTGTAAACTATATCAGTTACACTGTTACTATCTACCATTCTAAATGCACTATGCCCAAAGGTTGAGTATAACTCTGCCCCAGGTGTGCAAGTGAGTAGTGATATGCGAAGCCTGGAAGTATCTTGCGCTGTGCAATTGTTTAACGTAGAAAGTTGAACGCTGAAAATAAATAAGAGTACTAGTAATTTAAATTTCATGTCGAATTGTTTTAACCGCAAAGACGCTACAACAAAAGTTGAATAAAGGTATTCTGTAAAAGAGTGCAACGCAACTATGCTAAGCAAACATACTAAAGCTTGTTACATAAAAATAGTAAAACACAATTTGTTTTTAATCTATCCTTCAATCAAGTTCCCCTTTAGGGGTGGAGGGGTTTACCTACTATAATTTGGTGCTTCCTTTGTAATTGCAATATCATGTGCATGGCTTTCTTTAATACCAGCGTTCGTTATTTTTACAAATTTTGCTTTTTGTAATTCAATAATATTTTTTGCTCCACAATAACCCATACCAGCACGTAAACCGCCTGTGTATTGATGAACAACTTCTTTTAAACTCCCTTTGTATGCAACTCTTCCTTCAATACCTTCAGGTACAAACTTTTTAATATCATCTTCAACATCCTGAAAATAACGATCGCTACTACCTTGGGCCATGGCACCTAAGCTACCCATACCTCGGTATTGTTTAAACTTACGGCCCTCGTAAATGATGGTTTCGCCAGGGCTTTCTTCGGTGCCAGCAAATACATTGCCCATCATTACACAGCTAGCACCAGCGGCTAAGGCTTTAACCATATCGCCAGTGTATCTAATTCCACCATCGCTAATAATTCCAATTTTTTTATTTTTTACAGCGTTTGCCGCCTCCATAACTGCTGTAATTTGCGGTACTCCAATACCCGCTACAATACGTGTAGTACAAATAGAACCTGGGCCAATACCCACTTTGATAGCATCGGCACCTGCATCGGCCAAGGCCTTTGCGCCTGCAGCTGTTCCTACATTGCCAGCAATTACTTGTATATTTTTAAACGATTTTTTGATTGATTTCAACGCATCAATAACCCCTTTAGTATGGCCATGTGCACTGTCTAATGCAATTATATCTACATCAAAACTATTTAATGCTTCTACTCTAAGTAAAATGTCTTTTGTAATGCCAACACCAGCACCAACTAGTAATCTTCCTTTTGTATCTTTTACTGCATTGGGATGACTCTTTAATTTTAAAATATCGCTGTACGTAAATAAACCAATTAACTTCCCTTGCTTATTAATAATGGGTAATTTTTCAACTTTTGTTTGTTTAAAAAGTTGTTCAGCTTTTTTTAAATCGGTGCCTTCGGGGGCTGTAAATAAGTTTTCTTTAGTCATTATAGAGCTTACAGGGGCTTTATAATTTTCTTCAAAACGTAAGTCTCTATTCGTTAAAATACCCACTAATTTATGCTCATTATCTACAATAGGAATGCCACCTATTTTATTTTCTTTCATTATTCGTAAAGCCTCGCCAATTGTGGCATTAGGCTTTAAAGTTATAGGGTCGCTTATCAATCCGTTTTCGCTACGTTTTACTTTACGTACTTGTTCGGCTTGTTGCTCAATACTCATATTTTTATGTAGTATACCTATACCGCCTTCTCTTGCCAAAGCTATGGCTAAAGTTGCTTCTGTTACGGTATCCATAGCAGCACTTAACAAAGGTGTATGTAAGGTTATTGTTTTGGTAAGATGTGTTTTAATATCAACATCTCTGGGCAAAATTTGTGAGTAAGCAGGCATTAATAAAACGTCATCAAACGTCAAGCCTTCGCCGTAAAATTTTGCTACTTGTAAGGGAGAAATATTTTTGGTTGCCATAGGCAAAGATAAAGTGCAAAGTTGAAAGTACAAAGTTGAAAGTTTGGAAGCGCTAAGCTAGCTTATAAACCTTTCCTGGTAAGCTAATTACCACATTCTGCATTTCTAACATTAATAAAGCATTTGCAACAGCACTACTACTTAAACCGCTTTTAAAATACACTTCATCAATTTGTACTCCATCTTTTTGTTGTAAAATGGCTACAATAATTTTTTCATCTGGGGTTATTTCTATAAATAATTCTCGTTGCTTTTTTTGTTTCTTTTCCTTAGGGGTCCAGTTCATTAGTTGCAACAAATCATCGGCATGGGTAATTAAAGAAGCTTTGTTTTGTTTGATTAGATAATTACAGCCCTCACTATTTTTATCGGTGGTTTTGCCCGGTATAGCATATACATCTTTATTATAACCATTAGCTAATTCTGCAGTAATTAACGAGCCTCCTTTTATGCCACTTTCAATTACTATTAACGCATCACACATGCCAGCAACAATTCTATTTCGTTTAGGAAAATTTTGTTTGTCGGGTAATGTATTACTCATAAAATCTGTTAATAATCCTCCTTGATCAATCATTTCTTTTGCAAGTTGTTTATTCTGAGATGGATATATCCTATCTAAGCCATGGGCCAATACACCAACGGTTTGTAAATTGTTTTTTAATGCTGCTTTATGTGCAATAGTATCTATGCCAAAAGCTAAACCACTAATTACTAAAACATTTTGCTCTTGCAAGCCTAAAATTAAATTTTCAGTAAATATTTTTCCGTAGTCGGTGTTTTTTCTGGTGCCAACTACAGATACAATTTTTGAGTTATTTAAATCTGCGTTACCTCTGTAATATAAAATCGGAGGGCTATCGTAACAATTTAATAAACGTTTAGGATAGTTTTCATCTGTAATAAATAGAGGAATAATTTTATATTTTTCTATAAATTTTATTTCGTTTTCGCTACTAGTAAAATCAGAAAAGTATTTTATGCTATTAGCCCTTACTATGCCTATGCCTTCAATAGTTTCTAGCTCTTTTTTCTTTGCTTTAAAAATATTTTCAGCATTACCATAAATGTTTATTAAAGCTTTGGCATGTATATCGCCAATGTTGGGTACAAGTGTTAGGGCTATTTGATAGAGTAAATCGTTATTCATTGCAATTGTAAAATAGTGTGTAAATATATTACAACTATTTAATTTTTAAGAACTAATAAAAGGGTGCTATAGAAAGTTATTTTCAATTGCTTTTCTAATCAATAACGCCGTATTAGTTACTTTTAATTTGGTGTACAAATTTTTACGGTGAGTATCAACTGTGTCAACACTTATAAATAGTTGTTTGCTTATTTGAGTGTTTGTTAATCCATCGGCAATAAGAAGTAATATTTCTTTTTCTCTTTTACTTAAAATAGGAGAGTGACTTTGGTGTTCAGTGGATGCTTTATAAATTTTTCCTACTTCAAAACTAAAATAGGTTTCCCCTTTTTCTACCTTGTGAATGGCTTCTAAAATTTCGGGAGTATCAGCATTTTTTAATAAGTAGCCACTAGCCCCATTTTCAATCATTTTAGTAATGTAGCTACCTTGGTTTAGGGTGCTTAACGCAATTATGGCAATACCGGGATAAGAGGACTTAATTTGTTTACATAACTCAATGCCATTAATATCGGGCAAGTTAATATCCATTAAAATTACATTAGCAGTTTTAGTTTTAAAAAAATCGATACAAGCTTGTGCAGTATTTGCATACCCCGAAACTGTAATATTTTTTTCTTTTTGTAAAAATGATACAAGGCCTTCTACAACTAATGGATGATCATCTACAATAAAAACACTAATCATTATTAAGCATTTAATTCTATGTTTATAGATGTTCCATTTTCTTTATCAGAGGTGATGTCGATTTTTCCTGTAAAATAATTTACTCGTTGTTGTACACTTTTCATTCCAATGCCACTAGCATTTTCTATGGCAGAAGTATCAAAATAGTTGCCATCATTTTCAACTGTTATTAAAATATTTTTTTCGGCTTTAGTTAGCTGTACTAATATTTGCTTGGGTTGTGCATGTTTTAATGCGTTATTTATTAGCTCTTGTATAATACGATAAATATATAAATCCGCTGTATTACTTAATTGCCTATCGCTTCCCATTTGCTCAAAAATAATTTTTGTTTTACTGGATAGTTGCATGGAGTTACAAAAATCTAGAATAGCATTTTTTAAACCAAACTTTACTAACGCCTCAGGCATTAGATTATGGGCTACTTTACGTAATTCTGCAATAGTATTATCTAATTGCAAAATTGATGCTTCAAATGATTGTACACTTGGAGCATCCATTATCATATTTTCTTTCATATTTACAAAGGAGAGTTTAACGCCGCTAAGCATACCGCCAAGTCCATCATGTAAGTCCTTAGCCAATCGGCTACGTTCTTCTTCTTGGCCTTTAAGCATTGCATCTACGGCAAGTAATTGTTTATCTTTTTCTAATTGAGTTATTTGTGTTTGTTGTAATTTTTGTTTGCTCCTAAAATTTCGGTACCCTAAAAATCCAATAAGTAACAAGCCTGTGGCACTGCCCATTAATATTTTATTTAGGGTAGATTTTTGTTGGTTGATAGCAGCAAGTTGTAGTATTTCTTTATCTGTTTCTAACTTAGCAATTGCATTTTTATTTTTTTGAGAAAATAGGGAGTCATTGTATTTGAATTTTGATTGCATACTAGAATAAGCACTTTTATAATCACCTATATACGCTTGTAAGTCTGCAAGATTACCCGTAAAATATAACGCAGTATAAACATTTTTACTTTCGTTTGAGTATTGAATGGATCGCTTTAAATATTGCTCAGCTTCTACTAAAAGTTTCTCTTTAGAAGTGGGGATGACATTTCCGGTTACTTTTTTTATCAATGAGTCTGTTTTAGCAATGGTAAAAAATACTTCCCCAATATTGCCAATATTGTTTGCAGAAAAAACACTTTTTGGTGCAATGGTATCAAATATTTTTTGAGCCTTTAGCATCATCTCTCCAGTTTTTATAATATTTTTTTCGGCATAAATTATACTCCAAAGGGATAGTACACTAGCCATACCATAAAAAATTTTATTTTGCTCAAGTATTTGGTAAGCTTGTATGTAATATTTTTCTGCGGAATCTACCTTATTTATGTTCATATAATAATCAGCTATAGCTTGTAAGCCAAATGCTTTTGATCTTGGATTGTTGTTGTTATAGGCTATTGATTTGTATGCAAATTTCAATGCAGCTTCGTTTTTGCCCTGTAATAAATTAATTTTAGATAAACATCTGTAGTTATAGTTTACTACATCATACATTTTTTGTTTTGTACCTAAATCCAACGATTGAAGAAAATATTTTGTAGCGTTTACATAATCGCCTTTGTTTTGATAAATAGTTCCAAATTGTGAAAAATTATTTACAAGTTCATTGTTGTCTTTTAAGCGTTTGTTTATTGCATATGAACTTTCGTTTGAAGCTAAAGCCTCCTTAACTAAAGAATTGGCAGACTGTACACTTGACAAGGTATTTAAGGCATTAGCTAATAGCTGCTCGGAGCCAGATGATTTTGCCATCATCATTAATTCATTGCTAAGCGTTAAAGCAGAATCGGGATATATTTTTAGTACTTCTTCAGTTCTGTTTCTTAGGGTATTAAAATTGCTAATTTGTGTTTTTGATGTTTGTGCAAGTACATTACTTTGTAGTAAACTTAAAATTATAAGTAGAAGATAAGTAACATGCTTATGCAATTTCATATGTATAACTTTTTATCAATGTAAAGTATCCTCATTTTATTCAATCTACCAAGCTTTTCTGTAAAAATCACCCCTTTACGGTAGTCTATTAAAAATTTAAGTTACTCATATTTGTTTTATAAAATTAATTGTACACTAATTAGTAAGCAGTAGAAATATATTATGAAAAAGACATTACTTTTTTTATTGTTTATGCCAATAGCATTTGTAGTTACAGCACAAAATGTAGCCATAAATAATACAGGCCTTTCCGCAAATGCAAGTGCCATTTTAGATGCTAGTAGTACAAACAAAGGGCTTTTAATTCCACGAATGAGTAAAGCACAAAAAAATGCAATACCCACTCCTGCAGCAGGTTTACTGCTTTATCAAAATACACCCGATAGTATTGGGTTTCATTACTACGATGGCACAAAATGGTTGTGGTTAGCAGCAAGTAATAGTATAGATACCATTGCTTGGAAAACAACTGGAAATACTGGTACTACTCTTACCAATCATTTTATTGGTACAAAAGATAATGTACCCTTAAGCTTTAGGCAAAATGATAAGTGGCTCGGAAGATTAGATGCAACAGCAAAAAATTATTTTATAGGTGCTGGTAGCGGAGCTAATAGTATTGGAGGTAATAATGTAGCCATTGGTGATAGTGTAGCTTATAAAAGTATGGCCTCCAGTGCTGTTATTATTGGCGACCATGCCGGATATAATATAAATAATTTTAACGAAGGCTACCGGAGTGTAATAATAGGTGATTATGCAGGGGATAGTAGTGTTGCTAATTGGAGTACAATAGTAGGCAATTTGGCAGGTAGAAGAAATCAGGTATGGGGTAGTACTTTTTTTGGTTCCTCGGCAGGCGAAAATAATACAACTGGGTATAATTGCTTTATTGGCGATAATAGCGGGGTTAAAAATAAAACAGGCACCTACAATACATTCATTGGCAATTTTGCAGGCAATAATAATAATGCCAATAATAATACTGC
This sequence comes from Bacteroidota bacterium, assembly GCA_031377245.1. Taxonomy (GTDB): domain Bacteria; phylum Bacteroidota; class Bacteroidia; order Chitinophagales; family Chitinophagaceae; genus Ferruginibacter. The sequence continues at coordinate 134,307 of JANMEU010000013.1, read as the reverse complement.
GGTTGGTGTATCGGCTTTAATTGCTAATGCAACATCAGATAATAATACGGCAGTAGGCGCATTTGCACTATATCAAAATAATAGCAGAGGAAATACAGCCATAGGGGCTTATGCTTTAAGAACGCTGCAAAATACTACCAGCCTGTGGAATGTGGCCATTGGCGATAGTGCTGCAATTAATTTAGCATTTGGTGCAAATAATGTGGTAATGGGTGCTTGGGCTTTTAAAGATCATATCAATGGCAGCAGAAATACCGCCATAGGAAATTTTGCCATGGGCGAAAGTACAAACGGAGATGAGAATACGGCCCTTGGTGAAAACAGCCTTTCAAATACCAATAGCAACCTTAATACCGGTATAGGTAAAAATGCAGGACTTACAAATTTTAATGGCACAAACAATAGTTTTTTAGGTGCTTTTGCAGATGCCGGTTCAGCAACTTTAACCAATGCTACTGCCATTGGCTTCAGGTCGAGAGTAGATGCCAGTAACGCAATGGTTTTGGGCAGCATTAACGGAGTAAATGGTGCTACGGCAAGTACAAATGTGGGAATAGGAACAACTAATCCGCTTACTACTTTAGATGTTAATGGTGGTATAAGAACAAGGTACAGCGGTACAGTAATTAGGCCAGTAGTAGCAGGCTTACAATTGGTAGGCATACCTGTTAGCCCTGCCCTACCAGCGGGATGGGATTTTACAAATACAATGGTTTTAGTATCAATTGTAGATGGAACTACTGGTACAATTTATCAAACCAAATTAGTATCTGCCACTCAAATTAATGTAGATATGAATGGCAATTTCACTGGGCCTACTAGATTTAATTATATCATTTTTAAATTATAAAAAAAATGATTAAAAACATAACAAATATTGCAGGTAAACAACGTTGGATTATTACTATACCAGGGTTAATAATTATTTGGTTTATTGCTGCTATACTTATGCCAAAAAGCTGCAACAAAAAAGATAAATTAAAAACTGTAGGGGTATGGTATAATAAAAATGATAGTGGTTTTGTAAGAATGGAAATTAAAGAGAGCGGATACTTTTATTATGATATAGTACTTAAAAATGTAAAATCACATCAGTATAAAGGCATTATTTATGATGATCAAAATAAGGATACTATTTTTTTAAAATCTTTTAGTGGAGATACATTACTATTTGGTAAAATAAAAATAGTTGATAAACATACTTTAATAGTAAGTAACAAAAATAATAATGCAGATATAAAATTTAGTAATAAATAAATCTTAAAATAAAAATTATGAAAAAGATAATAACAACAATTGTTTTAATATTTTTTACGATAAGCATTTTTGCCGAAAGAGCAAGAACGATTACCACAGAAGAGTACTTGTTTGCCCTTAGTTTATTTCCTAGAGAGTTTCCCACACAATACGAGATAACTATAACAGATGGCACTTCTCCAACGAATGGTGCATATTTTGTACGGCCTACAATAGGTGGAGTAATTGGTGCAGGTTATATACGAATGAATATGGGAAACCTTTACGAAAACTGCCTAACTAACAAAGCCATATTTGCACATGAACTTACACATGCCTGGCAAATAAAACATTATGGGTTGCCTTGGTACAGTAAAGAGTTTGTAGCAAATCATGTGTATTGCAACATAAAAAATACAATAGCAGGTGGGGTAAAAAGTGTACCAATTATTAAAGATAAAATTAAAGCAACTGACGTGTATGGGTATACCTGTGATATTAATAAAAAATTAGACGATTTTAATGCAGAACAGCAAGGTGGTATAGTAAGCCAATATTACCTGAAAAGTGATTGTGAAACCAATATTGCACAAAGGGCATTGGGTAGTACCACATGGAAATTAATGATAGGCAGCGATGCAAGAGATGTAGCACAAAGTGATAATGGAAATTTATTTATTACCAATACCGCTGGTAAAATATATAAATACAATGGGGTAGAGTGGGGGCAACTGCAAGGCAGCGATGCTATGAGTATTGCAGCTAATGCTGGCAAAGTTGTAATTACTAATACTGCAGGTAAAATATATCAATTAGCAAATAATAGTTGGCAACAAATGCCGGGCAGCGATGCTGTAGATGTAGCTGTTAACAATGATGGAATAATTTGGATGATAAACAGAGTTGGAAAAATTTATATTTACGACGGCAGTAAATGGAATCAAATGCAAGGTAGTGATGGGGCAAGAATAGCGGCCGGTGGTGGGCAAGTATATATGACTAACACAATTGGTAAAATATACAAGTATAATGGAAATGGTTGGACACAAATTACAGGTAGCGATGCTAAAGATATTTCTGTTGCAAATAATGGCAATGTATTTATTACAAACAGTACGGGTAAAATTTATAAATGGAATGGTACTAGTTCTTTTTCGCTTTTAGATGGTTGGGATGGTAAAACACTTTCGGCAAATAATGGTAAATTAATAATGATTAATACTACGGGTAGAATTTTTTACAGACAATACTAAATTTAAAACAAAAAAATAATTGAAAATGAAGAAAATAATCATCCCTGCGCTTGTAATTTTATTAGCAAGCTGCTCCAGCACACCCACTGCTAAATGGGATTCCGCCACAGCCTCTAAAACCTGTTTTGATGCTGCTACAAAAGGTAAATACGATTTAGATGCTCCACAGCTAAAACGTGTAAAAGGAATTTGCGATTGCGTAGGCGAAAAAATGGCAACTACTTTTAAAACCGAAAAAGAAGCTAATGAGAAAATGCTAGACGCAGCTGCTATTGCAAATGAGTGTAAAGACGAATGGCAAAAAAAAGAAATACAAAATTTAGGGAAATAATTATTGATCTAAAAGCAACAAAATGAAAAATTCAATTCTATTTATATTAATAGTCTTAACACATATTAGTTGTTCCAATTCGCCATCAAACAAATCTGGCGGAGCTATTGGTAACACAGTAAACGATAATCTTTTTGCAGTAGCAAAAGAAATAAATAAAAAATGTCCTATGTCTGTAGATGAAAATACAAGAATGGATAGTGCCACTGTGTATAACGAATTTATGATAACCTATCATTACACCATTCACTCTGTTAGTAATAAAGATGTGGATTTAGCAAAATTTAAAACGAGTATGGAAACCACTATGAATGCTAAATATAAAACAGATAATCAATTAGCTGTTTACCGAGATAATAATATAGCTATTGCATATGATTATAAAGATAAAAACGGAGGGTTTCTTTGTTACTTTATTTGTGAAAAAAATTAAAAAATATATAATGAAAAAAATAACACTAATAATCGCAATGCTATTTGTAACATTTTGTACTAATGCAGAAAAAAGCGATTTTTCAAAATGCATAAATAATGCTAAATGCAATCCAATTTCCACAAATCAAAAAGCAAAAAATATGAATGAAACAAGCTCTAATATTAATGATTTAAAAATTATTTTTTCATCTTCACCTTTTAATGGCGGTGTCGGGCAGTTGGCTAACAGTTTTACAACCAGCAGCAGAATATATGCAAAAATTACAGCTGAAAAAGGCAGCTTAAAAGATGTTTTAAAAATTGCAGATAACGATGATGGTATAAAAATATACTTGGAATTGTACGATGAGGCTGGAGAAAAAATAAAAAAATTTGCAAGTATTTCAGAAACGTTTGAAGTTTCTGCTGCACAAGCAAATGGTAAATCAATTACATTAGATATTTTGCCCGACCCTGCAATTTTTAGCATTGGAAAACAAAGTGACTTTTATGTAGGCGGTGCATTTGCTTATGGACACAATCAATATACGTTTACACAAAATGGTAATTACAAAGTAGGACTTTTTGTAACAAATGAAAAGCTCGATGATTGGGGGAAACCTATTTATGGAGATGATATCATTTTTGTTAATTATTTTGCCTATAATTTTTCAGCAAAAGATGCTGCAAATATTATAAAGGAAAGCCAAGCCATAAGTTATGCTAAAAACAATGCAATAAAAAATGCTATTACTCCACTACCAAAACAATGGTTAGAAAAATCATCACCTACGGTAATGGGTTTTACGCAAGCTCAATTAATAACCATGTATCAAAATAGTTTTACTAGTAAAATGGATGCACATACTGTTGTAAAATTTCATTCAACTGCATCAAATGCAGGTTGGACTGTTGTTAATAACGATTTTGGAATTCCAACATATAGATATAGCAACCAATGGTACACCATTTTTATAAAATATACAAATGGTAAAACTTGCTATTACCAAGGCTTTGGCTTGCGCCAGCAATACAATGGTGCTGGTACTTACGGCAAAGCGTTAGTAGATAAAAACGAATATCATATGACGGATTGCAACGCTATGAAATAATTAATTACTAACCACACTCAATTCTGTTCGTCTATTCATTCCTTTTCCTAGTTCAGTTTTATTATCTTCAAGGGGTTTGGTGCTACCAAACCCTTTTGCAATAAGCCTTGTAGGTAAAATTCCTTTTTGTAATAAATAGCTGGTTACTGCTTTTGCTCTGTTATTACTTAATAATAAATTGTCTTTTGGCTTACCAACGTTATCGGTATGCCCACTAATTTGAATTTTTAATTTAGGATTATCAGTAAGTAATTGTACTACTTTATCTAACTCAATAATAGATGATGGCTTTAACACAAATAATTTTGAATCAAAAAATATATTATTCAACACAATTGTAGCACCAGTTTCAATAGGTTGCAGTGGAATATTTTTTGTAAAAACAGAGTCGGAAATTGTAAGCAAAGAAAAATTTTCGTTGTAAAATAAATATCCTTTTCTATTTACATTAAACAAATAATTTTTTCCCACAGGTAAAGTAGCTAAATAATTCCCTTCTTCATCTGTCCTAATTTTATTAATTATTTTTTTTGTTGCAATATCAATTAACTCAACAGTTGAGGGTAATCCTAGAGCTGTTTTTTTATCAAATACTTTGCCTTTTACCCACAGGGTTTTAGTAGGTTTAATATCATCTCTTAGGGTAAAACTAAAAATATCTAAACCACCTTTGCTGTTATAATTATCGCTAGCGTAGTAAGCTGTTTTTGCATCGGCTGCAACAATTAAGGAGCCTTCATCATCTATAGTATTTATAGGGTAGCCTAAGTTTTGTGCAACTGTCCATGTGCTATCGCTTACTTTTTTACTTAAGAATAAATCTGTCATTCCATAGCCTTGGTGGCCATTGCTATTAAAGTAAAGTGTTTCATTATCTGCATGCATAAAAGGGCAACTTTCATCGCCACTAGTATTTACAGCTTCGCCTAAATTTTCTACATTGCCCCACTTGCCATTGGATAATAAATGTGCTACCCAAATATCTCTACCACCAAAACCACCAGCCCTACCACTAGCAAAATAAATAGCTCTTTTATCTGGCGAAATACTTGGAGATGATTCCCAAAAATCTGTGTTTACAATAGGTCCTAAATTTTGTGGTTCACTCCAACCATTTTTAGTTTTTAAAGAAAAATATAAATCGCAACTGCCTTGCCCCTCAGGATAATTGCACCCTGTAAACACTAACAACTGACCATCTTGCGATATGTTTTGTGCACCCTCGTTTAAATTTGTATTTACTTTTCCTTGCAAAAGTTTTGCGGCACTCCATTTATCATTTTGCAAAGTGCTTTCATAAAAATCTTCATCATTATTTTCTCTTCTTGTAAAAACAATTTTTTTACCATCAATACTAAGCGATGGAAAATATTCTAAACTTTTTGAGTTAATACTGTCACCTAAATTTAACGGAGAAAATAAATAGGAATTCCCCTTTAATTTACTTTGTTGAGCAATTGCAAATTCGTAAGTTTTTTTACGGTAGGTAGCTGCTTTAATACTTTGTTCGTTTAGCTTTTTATTTTGTAAAAAATTACCTACAGCCTTTAATGCCTCTGTAAACTTTCCTATACCGGCTAGTGAAATTGAGTAAGGTAGTAAATAGGAAGAGGCGTAGATCGAATCTAATTTTAATCCACTTTCAAAGTCACTTACAGAGAGCGAATAATTTTTTAAATTGGCATAAATACCAGCTCTGCTCAAATACACATCAACAAACCTAGGCTCTATTTTTAAGGCATCATTAAGTTTTATAAGTGCATTTGGGTATTTACCAGCTTGTGCATCTTCGTATGCAGCGCCATAAATTTCTCCAGCTTTTTTATTTACTTTCTCAGGGTCATACCATTGCGCTGTAGTAAGTAAAAAAGAAAAATTAAAAAGGATAAAGAAAAGAAAATATTTTACTCCTAATTGCATGAAACGAATTTGAAGTAAAATAACGAAAATTTATGCCGTTTATTTCTAAAGGAATGTTATATCTCTTAAAAAATCTGCGAAAATCAATAAAATCAGTGCACCCGAACTTTCGGGTCTATGTTCTATCATTTTTAAATCATAGCAATCATAAAAACCTGCCTGCCGGTCAGAAGGTTAGCGTTCGATACTTAAGGTACATTTATATATTTATGTACTTGTAAACTCAATTGCCATTTAGGATTGGCTTTTATGTAATCAACCAATAATGGAGTAACTTCATTTGCTTTGTCCCACTCTGGCTGTAAATATAATTTGCAGTTTGGGCTAACCAACGCAGCATATTTCTCTGCCCAATCAAAATCACTTTTATTAAACACTACAATTTTTAATTCATTTGCTAAGGGTAAAATTTCGGGTAAGGGGGCTTTAAATTTTTTAGGAGATAAACAAATCCAATCCCAATTACCACTTAGAGGATGAGCCCCAGAAGTTTCAATATTTGTTTGTAAACCTTGTTGTTGTAATAGAGTTGTAAGTTCATCTAAATTATGCATCAACGGCTCGCCACCAGTAATTACTACAAGCTTAGCAGGTGTTTGCTTGATTGCTTGTTGCAAATTGCCAATTGCCAATTGCTCATGTCTACCTGCATCCCAACTATCCTTTACATCACACCATACACAACCCACATCGCAACCGCCAAGGCGAATAAAATAGGCTGCTTTTCCTTGATGATAACCTTCTCCTTGAATGGTATAAAAATGTTCCATTACAGGCAGTGGGTTAAAAGTTGAAAGTTGAAAGCTGAGAGTTGACAATTCTAATTTTTTAATTTTTAATTTTTAATTGTGCGGCTGAAAAAGTGTTCATCATCAACGCCCCAATAGTCATTAAGCCTACACCACCTGGTACAGGAGTTATATAACTACATTTTGGTGCTACGTTTTCAAAATCTACATCTCCCTTTATTGCAAAGCCACTTTTCTTTGTTGCATCAGCAACTCTTGTAATACCTACATCAATTACTACAGCACCTTCTTTAACCATATTAGCTTTTAAAAAACCAGGTATCCCTAAAGCGGCTACAATAATATCTGCTTGTTGGCACATTTCTGTTAAATTTTTACTTCGGCTATGGCAAACCGTTACGGTACAATTCCCGGGGTTCGTATTTTGGCTTAATAAAATACTCATTGGCCTTCCCACAATATTACTTCTACCAATAACTACAGCATGTTTACCAACGGTATCAATTTTATAATGCTCAAGCATTAACATAATACCATAGGGTGTTGCAGGTATAAATGTGGGTAAACCTTGTACTAGCTTTCCAATGCTGCTAGGATGAAACCCATCCACATCTTTAGCCGGGTTTATGGTATTAATTACTTTTTCTTCGCTAATATGTTTTGGTAAAGGTAATTGCACTAAAATACCATCCACCTCGTCATCTACATTAAGTTTTTTAATGGTGTCTAAAAGTATTTGTTCCTCTACGTTTTCATCAAACCTTAATAAGGTACTTTTAAAACCAATTTCTTCGCAAGTTTTTACTTTGTTTGCAACGTATGTTTCACTAGCCCCATTTGTGCCAATTAAAATAGCGGCTAAGTGTGGTGTTTTTTTATGCTCTTTTATTAATAGTGCTGTTTTAGCTTTAATCGATTCTTTTACCGAGGCAGCAACAATTTTCCCATCTAAAATTATCATGCCGCAAAAGTAATTAACATAATGCTAATTTTCAATTTCAATACTAAAACCAATTTTACCTATCTTGTAGCTAATAAATTGTAACCAATTGAGAAAATTATTAATAGGCTTAAGCCTGTTGTTTACCAACCATTTAATTGCACAGTCGCTCAGGTATTCAATTGCCTTGCCTTATACTAGTTTAAGTGGGTATAGCAATAAGCAAAAGGATGCTTTTTCTTTTACTAGCAACCAAGCCGCATTGGCAAGTACCAAACAAACTTCGGTGGGTGTTTATGGCGAACGACGTTTTTTATTAGCCGAAACAAGCTCTTATGCAGCAGCAATAGCTATACCAACTAAATTGGGTAATGTAGGGGTTTCGATGAATTATGCCGGCTTTAAAAATTTTAATGAAAATAAAATAGGCTTGGCCTATGCCCGTAGTTTAGGTGAAAAAGTAGATGTTGGCGTACAATTTAATTATTATGGCTATACCATTCCAGCCTACAGTAAAGCCTCAGCAATTTTTTTTGAAGCTGGAGCAATTATTCATTTTACAGAGGATTTTAACGGAGGTATTCATGTATATAATCCTGTTGGCGGAAAATTAAATAATATAGATAACGAAAAATTGGCATCGGCCTACAAAATGGGTTTTGGTTATGATGCCTCTGACAATTTTTTTATAAGTGCTGATATTATTAAGGAAGAGGATAAACCTATAAATGTAGTGGCTGGATTACAATATAATTTTGCTAAACAATTTTTTGCAAGAGCAGGTTTTATGAGCGAAAGTGGAACAGCTTTTACTGGGCTAGGAGTTGCTTGGAAAAACTTTCGTTTAGACGTTGCAGGTAGTTATCATCCTCAACTTGGTTTTTCGCCAGGCATTTTGTTGTTAACTAATTTTGGGAAAGAAAAAACAAACCAATAGTACTATTTTATTGTCTATTTTATTTTACGTTTTATAAAAATGAATCTCATTAATACAATATTATACCAGAAAGCAAAAAATAGAAATTGGGTATTAAAAATCTTGTTTTTAATACTTTTTATTTTTCAGTTTTCTAGTTTCAATTCTATCAACGCCCAAACCCCTGAACCCACCGAAACACCCACCAACAATACCGAACAGCAAATTGAGAATATTACGGAAAACAATGAAGATGCCGAAACTGAAGATGACTCTTACATACAACAAATGCAGCAGTTAGTAAAAAATCCTATAAATATTAATACAGCCGACGAGGCACAATTAAAAGAGTTGATTGTACTAACACCATTACAAATTACAAATATTATTTCGTATAGAAATTTATTAGGAAATTTTACTTCAATTTACGAGTTGCAATCTGTGCCAACCATGGATATTGAAACCCTACAAAAAATTCGTTTATACATAACCGCTAGTATACAGCAAAAATTAGTAAATTCCATTGCCGAACGATTAAGTGGAGGAGAACATACCTTACTATTAAGAGCTACACAAATACTCGAAAAATCAAAAGGGTTTTTAATAGACAGTACACAGGCTACAAATTTTTACCCTGGTAGTAGGCAGCGTATATTCGTTAGGTATAGATATAATTATAAAAATCTATTACAATATGGTATTGTTGGTGAAAAAGATGCTGGCGAACAATTTTTTAAGGGGGGTCAAAAACAGGGCTTCGATTTTTATTCGGCACATTTATTTGCACGAAATATAGGCATAGTAAAAGCATTAGCTATAGGCGATTTTACCGTTAATATGGGTCAAGGGTTAACACAATGGCAAAGTTTGGCCTTTAAAAAAAGTGCAGATGTAGTAAATATAAAAAGACAATCAGCTGTATTAAGGCCCTACAACTCTGCAGGCGAAATAAATTTTCATAGAGGCGTGGGTATTACCTTAGGCAAAAAAGCCTGGCAAGCAACAGTTTTTGGCTCGTATAAAAATATAGATGCCAATTTTGTGGCAGATACCTCTCAAAGCCAAGATGATTTTGTATCATCTTTGCAAACATCTGGTTTTCATCGTACAAAAAGCGAAGTTGAGGATAAAGGAGTACAACGCCAGCTAGCCTTTGGAGGTAATTTTTCTTACCAATATAAAAATTTACATCTAGGGGTAAATGCTATACAGTATAAATTTATGTTACCCATTATAAAAGGCAACGAACCTTATAACAAATTTGCTTTAGCAGGTAGTTTATTTGGTAATTACAGCGTTGATTATAGCTATACGTATAAAAACCTTCATTTTTTTGGTGAAGCAGCCTCTACTCAAAAAATGGATAAAGCATTTGTGCAAGGTGTATTGTTAAGTGCTGCAAACAATGTTGATATAAGTCTTTTTTATAGAAACATTCAACGAAGTTATCAATCTCTTTATACCAATGCTTTTACCGAAGGTACTTTTCCTACAAACGAAAAGGGTTTGTATGCAGGTATAAGTATTAAACCTGCTATAGCTTGGCGTATAGATGCTTATGCGGATTTTTATAGCTTCCCTTGGCTACGGTTTAGGGTAGATGCACCTTCTAGCGGATCTGATTATTTAGTACAATTAAACTATAAGCCCAACAAACAACTAGAAATTTATACCAGATTTAGGGCTGAGTCTAAGCGTATAAACGTTAACCCTAATGATCTTACCTTAAATCCTGTAATACCTCAACCTAGGCAAAGTTGGCGAACACACTCCGTGTATAAAATTAGTCCAGCATTTTCGTTACGAAATAGGGTAGAAGTGGTATGGTTTGATAAAAAAGGGGATAACAAAGAACAAGGCTTTTTAACCTATGTTGATGTGGCCTTTAAACCAGCTTTAAAACCACTTTCAGCAAGCTTACGACTCCAATATTTTGAAACCGATGGGTATAATAGCCGATTATATGCTTTTGAAAATGATGTTTTATATAGTTTTTCTATCCCTGTTTTTTATGAAAAAGGGTTCAGATATTACCTAAATGCCAATTACGACCTCAACAAAAAAATGACCGTTTGGTTTAGAGTGGCACAAACCCTTAATCCTGATAGAACAACCATTGGTAGTGGGTTAGATGAAATAAATGGTAATCGTAGAACCGAAATAAAGGTGCAATTTTTGTACAGATTTTAACATATTTTAACACAAAAGCAGCGAAATAGCATCATAAATTGTCATTACTTGAAGGGGTTCAAAATTTTTAATTTAATAAAATAAATTTAACAATTTTTTGACGTTAACAAAAATTCCTTATTTTTACACAATCATAAAACTCAATTAACGCACATGAGAAGATTTCTATCACTGTTTACAATGCTTATGCTTTGCAGCTTATTGGCATTTTCACAAAGCCGAGTGGTGACCGGTAAGATTACTGATAAGGATGGAAGGGCTATCCCTTTTGCATCTGTAAAAATTAAAGGCTCTCCTAATGGGGTTGGAGCTGATGATAACGGTCAATACTCGTTAAAAGTTAAAGCAGGTGATGTTTTAACTATTTCTAGTTCTGGCTTTACTTCGGTAGATGTTGCTGTTGAAAATCAGACAAGTCTATTTACAACTTTAGAAAGAAGCACCAAAGGTGATATTAAAGAGGTTGTAGTTACTGGTGCTTTAAATAGAAGAGTAAATGCAAAATCAGTAGGTACTGCTATTACAACAATTGGTGGCGATGAGCTAACAAAAGTTAAGGCGGTAAACGTTCAGCAAGGTTTAACTGGTAGAGTTGCTGGTTTGAATGTTCAAAACGTAAACGGTGGTGTATTTGCCGATACAAGAATTACCTTGAGAGGTGTTCGTTCTTTAACTGGTAATAACCAACCTTTACTAGTTATTGACGGTATTCCAGTTGCTTTAGACTTAATAAGCTCTATTAGCCCTAACGATGTACAAGATGTAACAGTACTTAAAAGTAATGCTGCCGCTATTTTGTATGGTCAAGACGGTGCAAATGGTGCTATTGTAATTACTACTAAAAAGGGTAATCGTTCTAAGCCAACTATTAATTTTTCTACAACAGCACAATTCGATAAAATTGCTTACTTTCCAAAATTACAAAATGAATTTGGACCTGGTGAAACCGAAGATGCCAATGGGTTGCCTATATATGATTATTTTACAAATAACAGTTTCGGTCCTCGTTACGATGGTAGCATGGTTCCATTAGGACATCCTTTGGAGAACGGCCAACAGCTTATGGTTCCTTATGTTAACCTTCCAAACGAACGTTTTAATTTCTTTAATACTGGTGTAACCCTTCAAACAGATATTTCTGTATCAGGTGGCGATGAAAAAAGTCGTTTTTTACTTTCTGCACAAGATGCAAAAATTACAGGTATTATGCCTAAGGATGAAAATCGTCGTACTTCTTTCCGTTTAAATGCAAGTAGAGATTTCAATAAATTATCTGTAGGGTTTAACGTAAACTATATTTTACAAAACTTTAGTGTTGTAAATCAAGGAAGAGGTGGATTTGATGATATTTATACTTCAGTAATTAAAACTGCAGGTAATGTTCCATTAACATCATTAAAAGATTGGAGAAATAACCCTTATGCAACTGCAGATGGTTATTATAACTTCTTTGGATACAATCCATATATGTTAATAGATATTGATAGAACTACTGGTAAAACACATAGAGTTATTGCAAGTACAGATATTAATTACAAATTAAGTCCTGTATTCTCTCTAACCTATCGTTTAGGTACTACATTAACTATTGCTAATCAAAGATCTGTATTAGGTGCAACTTTTGTAACTCCTTTTACAGCGTCGTACAAACCAGCTCCATGGGGGCAAAGTACAAAAGCTTCTGTTAATGATTTTTCTTCAACTGGTGTAAGAATTTCATCTGAGGCATTTTTAAACTTCAAAAAAAGTTTCAAAAAGTTTTCTGTTGATGGTTTAGTAGGTAATAGTATTTTAAGCAGACAAACTAATACCATTAGCAATAGTGGTGCTAACCTAGTTATTCCAACATTGTTTAATGTTAGTAATAGAACAGGCGAACCAGGTGTTAGTCAAGGTTTAAATGAAATTAGAACAGTAAGTGCAATTGGTCAAGCTACTTTTGGTTACGATAACAAAATATTTGTAACATTAAGTGGAAGAAACGATTGGGATTCAAGATTACCAGTAGGTGCTAATTCTTTCTTTTACCCAGGAGCTAACGCTTCGGTAATGGTTAGTGAATTAATACCTTCATTAAAAGGAAATGTGTTATCTTCTTTAAAATTAAAAGGAAGTTATGCTAAATCAGGTAATGTAAATTTAGGTGCATACCAGTTAAATAACTCTTTCAGTGTAGGTTCATTCCCTTATGGAAACTTACCTGGTTATAGTATTGATGATCAGTTAAAAGATCCAAATATTAAGCCTGAGTTTATTGTATCTAAAGAAGTTGGTTTTGAATTAGCTTTGTTTAAGAACAAAGTTCGTTTAGAAGCAAACGCTTACAGACAAGATAATACAAACCAAATCATTGGTATATCATTACCTGCATCTACAGGTTATACAAGTTCATTAGTAAATGCAGCGGCTTTTGTTAATGAAGGTATTGAGACTGAATTAAGTTTAACTCCTTTGTTAGATTTAGGTAAACTTAAAATAGATTTTAAGGGTAACTATACTTTTCAACAAAACAAGGTTACACAAGTTTATGAAGGTTTAGATCAAGTTGCAATTGGTAATGGTGGTGCAGTAGTGGTAAAAAAAGGTGAGCCTGCTTATTTGTTAAATTTGCTTGACTATAATAGAGATCCACAAGGAAGAGTTATTGTAGATGCAAATACGGGTACTCCTTCATTAGCAGGTGCTAGAAAAACTTATGGTCAAACACTTCCTAAGCATATTGTAGGCCTTAGCCCAAGTATATCTTATGGCGATCTTTCTTTAAGTGTTTTATTTGAGTATCGTGGTGGTAATTTTATCTATAATGATATAGGTCAAGATTTAGTGTTTAACGGTATTGCTGCTTCTACTGTACAGTATGGTCGTCAACCATTTGTTTGGCCAAACTCTGTAACACAAACAGGTAATACATTTACACCTAATACAAACATTTACACTAGATCAGGTAACGCAAATCTTTATACAAATTCTGTATTTAATGCTGTAGAATCTGCTTATTATACTAGTGCTGATTTTTGGAAGTTAAGAGAGGTTGCTCTTTCGTACACTTTCCCTCAATCATTATTAGAAAAGCAAAAATTGTTTAAAGCAATATCTGCATCATTTATAGCTAGAAATGTAGCTTTATGGGTGCCAAGTTCAAATCAATACACCGATCCTGAATTTGCTAATACTACTGGAAATGCTACTGGTGTTACAACAACAGGTCAAACTCCTCCAACAAGAAGTTTGGGTGTAACTTTTAACTTTACTTTTTAATTAACCATAATAAAGATATAAGATGAAAAAAATAAAAATAATATATCTGTTTTTGGCACTAGGTGTTTTAGGCTCATGCGAAAGAACATTTCTAGATGTTAATACAGATCCAAACTCCCCTACAGATGTAAGTATTACATCGGATTTATTACTTCCATCAGCAATGCTAAAGACGGGCACTTTTACAACTGCATCAGGCAGAGGTACCTTCGGAACTTTCGCAAGGTGGTGTGGTATTTGGAGCCCAAGTGCTGACTTTGCTTCTGGTGAAGAAAGTAAATATTTACGTCAAGCAGCTACAAGTAATGGAACTTGGTTTTCTTTATACGATCAAAACAATGAGTTTAAATCCATAGAAAATAAGTCTAAAGCTAATGGCGAAACTTTTTACCAAGGAATTGCTTTAATTATGCAATCCCTAAATTACCAAATGGCTGTTGATATGTTCAACGATATTCCATACTCAGAAGCTCTTAACCCATCTATATTATCTCCTAAATATGATAAAGGGGAAGATGTTTATTTGGATTTATTAAAGAAGATTGACGAGGGAATTAATTTAATTAAAGCGGCAGATGCTAGTAAAAACTTTAATTTAGCAAATGGTGATATTTTAAGATCAAGTACAACTTTGAATTCAGCTGCTAATAGAAAGTTAAAGTGGGCAAAATTTGGTAATACATTAAAATTACGTTTGCTTATTCACATGAGTCAAATGCCAAATATTACTACTCTTGCTACAGCTGAACTTGCTAAAATTAGTGCAGAGGGAAGTGGTTTTATTAATGCTGGTGAAACTATGGGATCAAATCCTGGTTATATTGTAGCCAAACCAAATCCTTTTTGGGCAAGTTTTATCTTTGATCAAGCTGGTAACTTTCCAAACACCTTTAACAGAGCTAATAACTTCTCATTAAATGCAATGAAGGGGCTTAATGATGAGCGTTATAAATATTTTTATAAGCCAGTAGCAGGTACTACAGGTACTTTGCCTACGCATTGGGTTGGTATAGATTATGCGATTGTTAACTCTGATCCTACAAAAAGAGCTAGTGTTACTTCAGATATTGGTGGAGCATCATCACCTTCTGGTAGTACAAGTGGTTTAGGAAAAAGTGCAACCATGGACTCATGGATTATAACAGCTGCCGAAAGTTTATTTTTACAAGCAGAGGCAAAAGCAAGAGGATGGAATGTTCCGGGTACAGCTTTAGCATTGTATCAAGCAGGTGTTACAGAATCATTTACTTGGTTAGGTGTACCTAGTGCTGCTTCAGTAGCGGCTACTTATTTAACTTCACCAGATACAAGAGTTGCTTTTGGTGCTACACTAACTGATAATTTAAGAGCTATTGCTTGGCAAAAATATTTTGCTTTTAACGGTAATACTTTACTTGAAGTTTGGAATGATTACAGGAGATTAGATATTGTTAATCTTCCATTGTCAACAGATCCAGGAAGAGGTAGTAATCCAATTCCAGTAAGATTACCTTATCCACAAACCGAATTAGATTTTAACACGGCTAATGTAAATGCTTCTGGTGGTGGATCAATCAGTATTTATACGTCTAAAATATTTTGGGATAGATAATTTCTCTCATACTTAAAAACTAAATAAAATGAATAAAAAATTTATAAACTTCATGGGTATGTTAGCACTAGTTGCTGGTATGACATCATGTTTAAAAGATAAAGGTTTTGACGATCAAGACTATGGAGTAGATATATCAGGTTCTCCAACGGTTTCTGCAAGATCAGTTAAAATACTTCAAGGTGGTACGTCTTCTGGTGATATTAAAAAATTAGTTTTTGCCGATGGATCTGCTGCTTTAGATAGTTTAGAATTCTCTGTAGCGTATGTTGATTACACTACACCAACATCTCAGTTAGCATCTGCAGATGTAACAGTAACTTTTGGCTTAGATCCTGCATACGTTGCAACCTATAACGCTACTAGCACTGTACAATATGATTTAATGCCTGACTCATTATTTACACTTAGTAAGACTAGTGTTGTAATTAAAAAGGGCACCTTTGTATCTGAGTTAGTTAAAGTTTATTTTAAACCTAATAAGTTTGATGGGTCTAAAACCTATTTACTTCCAATTGTACTTAAAACCGCCACTGGTATTTCTGGCATACAAGTACAACAAAATTTTGGCCGTATTTCATACACTAAAATAGGAAATGTTTTGTCTGGTAAATACAGTCACAGGTATAGAAGATTTCAAGTTGCTGATACTACAGGAGTTCCTTTACAAAATATTTTAAGTACAGTTATAATACCTCCGGTTTCACCATCAGAAATTATGACTACTGAAACTTATACTACATCTTTTGTTGATGCAAGTGGTGGAATTGTACTTGGCTTTACCAACACTTCTGGCGTGTTATCTAATTTTACTACAACATTAACTGCTGCTACTTTTGCTGGTATTACTGCTGGCGCATTTATTTTGAATGATGGTCCTAAACTTACTGCAGGTGGACAAGTAATTGTTGTTGGAAATGCTGCTTCAAATTTTATTGGAACTAGGTTTAGCACCTATATTCAATATATTAATAGCAGTGGAGGAACCCGAACGTTAATTAATGATTTTGTTAAAATTCCATAAGTAATTTTAAATTATACACAAGGGCTATTTCGTAAGAAATAGCCCTTTTTTTATACGATGCGCTTAAAGGTGTAGTTATCTTCGTTCATGTTAATTGTGTAAACTTTAAAGTAAAAATAGTTATTTATAAAACCCAACTATTCCAAAAAACAGTCTGCATTGTCATACTGAGGCACGAAGCATCTCAAAAAATCAATAATATAGATGTTTCTTTCCTCAACATGACGGAAGCAGGGTTTGTGCGTTTATGGTAGGTGTATAAAATTTAAAGTAAAAATTGCTATTTATAAGAATCCAACTATTCCAAAAACACTTTGCATTGTCATGCTGAGGAACGAAGCATCTCAAAACAATCATTACTTTAGATGTTTCGTTCCTCAACATGACGGAAGCATGTTTTGTGCGTTTATGTTAGTTGTGTAAAATTTAAAGTAAAAATTGTTATTTATAAGAACCCAACTATTCCAAAAACACTTTGCATTGTCATCCTGAGTAACGAAGGATCTCAAAAAGATTCATTAAAAAAGATGTTTCGTTCCTCAACATGACGGAAGCATGTTTTGTGTGTTTATGTTAGTTGTGTAGAATTTAAAAGTAAAATTGCTACTTATAAAAAACTCAGATCGTCATGCTTGAACGCAGTAAAGTAACTGGTTTTTGCTCACTCATTTGCTTTGTAAATTTTCGATAACACCGAAAGTAATTATAGTTTGTATAAAGCTGTAAATTTTGAATTTTTTAGCAAAATATTGATAGTAAAAGCAAACCTACTTTACCCTTTACTTTTATACATTATCTTTGTAAGCTTAACAGTAAATTTTATATGGAACTTAATAATACCGACCAACCCAACGAACTTAATATAGAGATTAGTGAAGAAGTTGCAGAAGGGCAATACGCTAACCTAGCTATCATTACTCATAGCCATGCTGAGTTTGTTGTAGATTTTGTAAATGTAATGCCGGGCACTCCAAAAAGTAAAGTAAAAAGCAGAATTATACTTACTCCTTTTCATGCCAAACGTTTTATGAAGGCGATGGTAGATAACATTAAAAAATTTGAAACGGCTAATGGCAACATACAAGATATGGAGCAAGTGGAAATACCGTTTAATTTTGGTGGCCCTACCGCTCAAGCATAAGTATTAAGCTAGAATTTTGGTAAAACTTGTTGGTATAGATTCTACTTTTTTTGTAGTATAATTGTAGCAAACCATCTCTGTTTTTGCAACGGCTAATTCAACATCAGTTTCATTTCTAACTGTTTTTAATTGATAATACAATTCAAAACCTGCTGAGGATATATCTCCAACAAAAAGGTTAATAGTGATACAATCTCCATAAAAGCTTTCGCTTTTAAAGTTTATACAAAGCGTACTCATAATTAAGCCTATGTTTTTTTCAATATGTAACTCTGTGTAGCCAAAATGCTTTAGCCATTTCACTCTAGCTTCATGTAGTATACCTACAAAAGCATCATTCCCAACATGATTACCATAGTTGATATCAGTAATGCGTACATCAATTTTAGTTGTAAAAAGATGAGTTGTGGGTAAGGTTAATCGTTGTCTTGCCATAGCGTAAAGATAATTACCCTAAAATAAAAAACACCTCAATAGGAGAGGTGATTTATAATAAGCTAATAAAATAATTTGTTAACTAGATTTCTATTTTATTTTTCATTTAAAATGGTACTCATCTCTAAAACATCCATAAAATTTGAAATAGAAGGAGACATAGAAGAGAAATTTAATTTTTCTTTCCATCTTGCTATTTTTGTACGCCAAATTTTACTATCCTTAATTATTACATCTATATTTTCAATAGCATCCGGATTACGTTCGGTAAAAAAACCGAGCTGTTTAGAAAATTTACTAGATATTTTTATAGACTGTCCATCTGGGCCAATAATTGTCATATAAGTACTTGGGGTGGCTATTAAGTCTATATTTAGTGCAACATCTCCGCTTGAATTTTTTAGTTGTTCAACATCAGCGCCTTCAAAGGGGTTTGTTGCTAAGGGGTTTACTTTTTCTAATGTGACAAAATCAATTGGGGCGCTATTTTTTGTGCTAGTTGGTTTATCAACCTTTTCATCCATTTTATTTGGTAAACTATTTTCTTGTTTATCCTTAACAATGTTTGGTATGCTTGGGGTAACAGGAGCAGTAGTTTCTTTTTGTAGGGTTGTTGGGCTTGTACTAACTGCTAATGAGGGTTCAGTTGCAGCAGGCTTATTAATAGAAAACCATATAGCACATCCAACAATAGTTATAACCGCAGCTGCTGCTGCAAATTTTCGGTACTTACTTATGGGTATTACGTTGGGTTCTTCTTTATTTATAGCTGTAGCTATATTGTTCCAAACAAAACTTGGAGGGGGAGTAGAATAAGCTAATAAACGGTTAGCTACTGGTACTGATTTACTTTTTTCTTCCTCCTCTAATTTTGCATCGATGCTTTGCCAAATACTTATTGGTGGAGCTTCTTCAAAATTTGTTAACTTTTGCGAAAGTATATTTTGCGAAAGTAAACTGTCTTCTTCATCTAATTTAAACGCAATAAATTCCCAAACACCACTTGGTGGAGTTTGAGTGTAGTTAAGCATTTTATTTTTTAAATGAATGGACATTTCTTTTTTGTACGTAGTTGTTTTTTTAGCTACGGTTATTTTTTGTGTTGCTTAGCCTCTTTTCTACCATTTTTTGCAATATAGCTTTTGCTCTGGCTAGTTGCGATTTACTGGTACCTTCACTTATACCCAGTAATTCCCCAATATCTTTATGTGTATAACCTTCAATTACATACATGTTAAAAACTTGCCTATAACCTGGGCTAAGCTCTTGCACCATGGTTATAATATCTTTTTCTGCTAAATCATCTAATGCATTCCACTCTTTATCTTCTATTGATATTTCTTGTGTTTCTGTAAGCAATTGGGTTTTTATAGAACGTCTAAAATGTTCAATTGAAGTGTTCACAAAAATTCGTCTTATCCATCCTTCAAATGAGCCCTCACGTCTAAATTTATCTAGGTTTTTATATACTTTTATAAAACCCTCTTGCAATAAATCTTGTGCATCATCGGTGTTTTTACTGTACCTAAGACAAACTGCATACATCTTTGCCGAAAATCGATGATATAGCATCTCCTGCATCTTTCTATCTCTTTGTAAGCAACCCAAAAGCAGCTCAGTTTCGTCTATTAGTTGATTGGCTTCTATACTCAAAACGGGATAAGTTTATTCGATTTATCAGTTAGTACAATTAGTTTTTGGTTAAGAAACTAATTAATTTGTCTAAGGCTTTTTTTCTGTGGCTAAAGGCACTTTTTTCGGTCAAACTCATTTCAGCAAAAGTTATACTTGCTCCACTAGGTACAAAGACGGAATCATAGCCAAAACCGTTGCTTCCTTCAGGAAATTTTGTAATAGTACCTGTACAAATGCCCTCAAAAAAATACTCTTTACCACTTAAAATTAAGGAAATTACAGTTTTAAATTGAGCATTCCTATTTTTACACCCATTCATATTGTGCAATAGTTTTTCAATATTCTCTTCAAAATCTTTTCCATCCCCAGCATATCTTGCACTTTTTACACCAGGCTCCCCATTCAAGCACTCCACTTGCAAGCCAGTATCTTCCCCAAAGCAATCTTTTTGTGTTAACCTAAAAATAGTGCTAGATTTCTCTGCCGCATTGGCTTCAAAAGTGTCATGTGGCTCAGGTATATCAATAGTTATTCCAGCCTCTATAAGGGTTACAATATCAAATTGGTTATTTAAGGCAAATTTTATTTCTGCTACTTTATGTTGATTATTTGTTGCAAAAATTAATGTTTTTTTTATCATATGCAGTAAAATGTTAACCTAACGAAAACAATATTTTTAAACTATTCCAAAGCTTAGTTTTTTCTTCTTTATTATTCATTAATTCCTTTAAATGAGGGGCGTATAGGTACTGTTGGTTATTGTATTTTTGTAGTTGATAATAGGGAAAGGCTAAAGGTAAATCAATAATACTTGGGCTAACACCAAATAATAAAACTAAGGTTGCTTTAATTTCCTCCTTAAGTAGGGTGTAAGTTGGCTTGTTTTTAGCATAATTTACCAAAGCAATATCTGCCATAGAAAGTTTGCAAGCTGCTAATATGCCTAATAAAAAACTAAGTTCATCTTCTTTTAAGTAAACAGCATCTTCCTCATTTACCACTATACAAATTTGTTTATTGTTATTACCTAAATAAGCAAGCGAAGTATTTGATTGGTTTTGTATTACTTGTTCAGTTGTTTTTAAATCAATTAGTACATTTTTAAACAAATCTGCAACAACTAATGGCGGAAGTTGAATATTATCTAAACTCATAAAAAGGGTTTTTTAGCCTATTCTTTTTTCGTTTCTTTGTGTAAAATTAATCAATATGATTGCTGCAGCCGATATTAATATTTCAAAAGTTGAAAAAAGTAAATTAAACGATATTAATTTAGAAAATATTCCGTTTGGTAAATACTTTACCGATCATATGTTAGAGGTAGATTATGAAGATGGAGAATGGAAAACGCCAGAAATAAAACCTTATCAACCTTTATTATTATCCCCTGCCACAGCAGCTTTGCACTATGGCCAAGCCATTTTTGAAGGAATAAAAGCCTACAAAAATGCCGATGGCGAAGCCTATATTTTTAGACCACACGATAATTTTAAGCGGTTTAATATATCAGCAGAGCGTATGCAAATGCCACAAGTGCCCGAAGATATTTTTATGGAGGGTATGCGTATGCTAATTGAGTTAGATAAAAATTGGATTCCTCAAATGGAAGATCATTCTTTATACATTAGGCCATTTATGTTTAGTAGCGATGAAATGATTGGCGTAAAACCTAGTGATAAGTATAAATTTATGATTTTACTTAGTCCAACTGGCCCTTACTACAGTAGTCCAATGCGTATTTATGTAGAGGAAAAATATGTACGAGCTGTACCCGGTGGTGTAGGTTATGCAAAAGCCGCTGGTAATTATGGGGGTGCTATGTATGCTACTGCACAAGCTAAATTAAAAGGCTACGACCAAGTATTATGGACAGATGCTTACGAACATAAATATGTGCAAGAATGTGGCACAATGAATGTGTTTTTTATAATTGGCAACACTGCTATTACCCCAAATTTAGATGAGGGAACCATACTAGCAGGGGTTACCCGAAATAGCACCATGGTATTGTTACAAGAAATGGGCTTTACGGTAGAAGAAAGAGCCTTAAGTATTGATGATATTATTGATGCACATAAAGCTGGCATATTATACGAAGTATTTGGTACAGGTACCGCTGCAACTATTTCCTTTATAAAAGAATTGCGTTATAAAGATTATATAATGGAATTTAATACAGATGAATGGAAAACAGCCCCAGCTATTAAGACAAAATTAAATGCAATACGCTATGGGCAACTGCCCGATACGTATGAATGGATGTATAAAATATAATTATTTGCCTAGCCAATAACCTAAAACCACCTGCAAATGGTGGTTTTTTTATTAAATGTTAATAAAAATTGAAGTTTTTTTATATTTAGTTTTCTTTTTTAACACAGATTGCCTACCTTTGCCGTCCGAAAAATAAAGGGTTAAACATGCCTACAATACAACAATTAGTTAGAAAAGGAAGAACAATTATTACTGCAAAGAGTAAATCAAGAGCTTTAGATAGTTGCCCACAACGCCGTGGAGTATGTACAAGAGTATATACAACAACACCTAAAAAGCCAAACTCTGCCTTGCGTAAAGTAGCAAAAGTGCGTTTAACAAATAAAATTGAGGTTATTGCCTATATACCAGGTGAGGGTCACAATTTACAAGAGCACAGTATTGTACTTATACGTGGTGGAAGGGTAAAAGATTTACCAGGTGTACGTTATCATATAGTACGTGGTAGTTTAGATACTGCTGGTGTAAAAGATAGAAAACAAAGCCGTAGTAAGTATGGTACTAAAAGAGCTAAAGCAAAAGCGTAAGCTGAGCTAGGTTTTTAAAAAAACAAGTAATCGTAATTTAAACAAAGGCTGAGTAAAGTTTTAATTCTTGAAGAAAATTAGCCTAAAAATAAAAATTAAAAGAAATGCGTAAAACACAACCCAAAAAGATACCCTTAGCACCAGATCCTAAGTTTAATGATAAATTAGTTACACGTTTTGTAAATAATTTAATGTGGGAAGGTAAAAAAAGTGGTGCCTATGATATTTTTTATACAGCTTTAGATAAGGTTGCAAAGCAAACGAACGAAGATGGATATGAAGTATGGAAAAAAGCGTTAACTAATATTACACCGGGTGTAGAAGTACGTAGCCGTCGTATTGGTGGTGCTACTTTTCAAATACCAAGTGAGGTACGTGCCGATAGAAAAGTATCGTTAAGTATTAAATGGATGGTACGTTATAGCCGTGAAAGAAACGGACGTAGCATGAGTGATAAATTAGCTAATGAAATTGTAGCAGCAAGTAAGGGTGAAGGTGCATCATACAAAAAGAAAGAAGATACCCACCGTATGGCTGAAGCAAATAAAGCATTTGCACATTTTAAAATCTAACTCAACACTTAGTTATATTATTAAAGCCCTCGAATTTTTCGAGGGCTTTTTGTTTGGTTATTATTTTTTGAAAATTAGTTAAGCCACTTTTACCAACTTCTTTTGTTTGCATTTCTTTTAGGTGCATTTTGATTAGTTCCCCCTCTTTTAAAATTTGGTCGTTGTTGTTGCTTTGGTGCAGGTGGCGATGGTTTAGCATCGGCAGCTAATGGAAATGGGTTGTTACCCTCCACTGGTATTACTTTACCAATTACTTTTTGAATATCTCTTAATTCTAGTTTTTCATCTATATCGCAAAACGAAAGTGCAATACCTGTATTACCAGCTCTGCCGGTACGGCCTATACGATGTACGTAGGTTTCTGGCACTTCGGGTAATTCAAAATTTATTACATGGCTTAATTCATCAATATCAATTCCTCTTGCTGCAATATCAGTTGCCACTAATACACGTATGCTGCCATTTTTAAAACTGCTTAATGCATTTTGTCGGGCATTTTGCGATTTATTGCCATGTATAGCAGCGGCAGTAATACCGTAGGTGTGTAATACTTTTACTACTTTATCAGCACCATGTTTTGTACGGGTAAATACTAAGGCTGTTTTTATTGTTTCATCTTTTAATAAATGAAGCAATAATTTGTTTTTATCTGTTTTACCTACATAATACAAGCGTTGTTCAATAGCATCTACTGTGGAAGATACTGGCGTAACCTCTACTTTACTTGGTTTATGTAACAACACATCTGCCAACTTTTGTATTTCGGGAGGCATAGTGGCACTAAAGAAAAGGGTTTGTCTTTTAGCAGGTATTTTAGTAATTACTCTTTTTACATCATGTATAAAACCCATATCTAACATTCTATCTGCCTCATCTAACACAAATATTTGTATATGCCTTAGCGATATGTAGCCTTGGTTAATTAAATCTAATAAACGGCCTGGAGTTGCAATTAACACATCTACACCTCTTTTTAGGGTACTTACCTGTGGCACTTGGCTTACTCCACCAAATATTACGGTATGGCTAATTTTGGTGTATTTTCCGTAGGCTTCAAAGCTTTCGTTAATTTGAATAGCCAGCTCCCTTGTTGGTGTAAGTATTAATACTTTTATACCTGTGCTATGCGTTTTTTCGGTGTATAATAATTGTAAAATAGGGATGGCAAAAGCGGCTGTTTTGCCGGTGCCTGTTTGTGCACAACCTAGTAAATCTTTTTTCTGCAATAAAATAGGTATAGCTTGTTGTTGAATAGGGGTTGGGGTTGTATAGCCTTGTTCGGCTACTGCTAATAGTATAGGATCTATTAATCCTAATTGGTTAAATTCCATTATAATTTATTTATAAAAATGTGGGCTGAAAAGGACGTTGTATTTTCGAAAACAGCGTAGTAATATTATTGGTACCACCGGCTTACAACTTGCCGTAATGTTTTACGTGGAGAGTACAAAGGTAGGGTATTTAAAATTGGTGCTTTTTTGAGTTAGTAATTGTATAACTACAATCATATTTTTTTATGAGTATTATCATTTTTTTAATTGTCTTATCAAAATACATTTGAGTATTAAAAAACATGTATGAAAAAGATAATAGTTCCAGTAGATTTTTCAACTACGGCAGAAAATGCGGCAGTTTTTGCAACTAAATTAGCTGAATTTTATAAAGCAGATATTTGGCTACTCTATGTGTTTGAAATAGCCACACCTTTTGCTGAATATGGTTATGCAGCTTTTAACCCTTTAGAAATGGAAGAAGCTGCAAAGTTTGAATTAGAGCAATTTGCCACAAAAATAAAACAGCATGCATCTACCCCTGTAAACATTCACTTAAATTCAATGGCAGGAGTGTTACAAGATAGTTTAAGTACATTTTGTAGCGAAATTGAACCAGATTTGGTAGTTATGGGACTATCTGGTAAAAATGCGCTAACTAAACTTATTATTGGTAGTAACACAATAAGAGCCATTCATAATTTAACTTACCCTGTGTTGGTAGTGCCACCTAAAGCCACCTTTATTCCTATACGAAAAATAGGGTTTGCTTGCGATTATAAAAAGGTAATTGAAACTACCCCTGTAGCTCCTATTAAAAAATTAGTAAACGATTTTAATGCTGAATTGTATGTATTAAATGTAGAATACACACTAGATGCCTTATCGGCCGAAACCGTTGCAGAGGGCATGTTTATAAGCGAATTATTTAAAGATGTAAAACCTTATTATAGTACCATCTATTCCGAGGATATTACCAACGGAATTAACTGGTTTACAGATCAAGAAAAAATAGATTGGTTAGTAATGATACCTAAAAAACATAATTTAATAGATAAACTTTTTGGTAGAAGCCATACAAAAGAGTTGTTGTATCATACACATGTGCCAGTACTTTGTATTCACGAATAGGGTAATGCAGTATTATACATAGGCTAAGCGGCATTTTAATGTCGCTTTTTGTGTTTTTATTACAAAAAAACCGTACCTTTGCGGCGCTAAAAGCTTCAGCAATTATATATAAAATTGATGTTGAACTATTTAGCATAATATGAGATCGTAAAATTACATATCATCCCTTAAAGCTAAACGCTTTATCTACAGGGGACATTGTGGCGTTAATGCAATAAAGGCTACAGTAAAATTTCACTAAATAAAATAACAACGTTTGTACTAAAATAGTGACTAAATAAGTACACTAGGTTTTTACAAACTCTTAATTCTTAATTCTTAATTTTTAATTTAAAACAAATGGCAGATTTACGTTATCAACGCAACTTTGGTATTGCCGCACATATTGATGCTGGTAAAACCACCACAACCGAGCGTATTTTGTACTACACTGGTGTAAACCACAAAATAGGTGAAGTACATGACGGCGGTGCAACTATGGACTGGATGGCACAGGAGCAGGAAAGAGGTATTACTATTACTTCGGCTGCTACTACTTGCTTTTGGAATTTTCCAATGGTGCAAGGCAAAAAAACACCCGATACTAAACAATACAAATTTAACATCATTGATACTCCAGGCCACGTAGACTTTACTGTAGAGGTAGAGCGTAGCCTTCGTGTATTAGATGGCTTATTGGCGTTGTTTTGTGCAGTAAGTGGTGTAGAACCTCAAAGCGAAACTGTTTGGAGACAAGCTAATAAATACAAAGTACCTCGTATTGGGTTTGTAAATAAAATGGACCGTAGCGGTGCCGATTTCTTAAACGTTGTAAAACAAGTTAGAGAAATGTTGGGCGCTAAAGCTGTGCCTTTACAATTACCCATTGGTGCCGAAGATAATTTTACTGGTGTGGTAGATTTAATTACCATGAAAGGAATTGTTTGGAATACAGAGGACATGGGTATGACTTTTAAAGAAGTGCCTATTCCTGCAGATATGCAAGAAGAAGTTGATCAATACCGTCAGGAGTTGATTGAAGCTGTTGCTGAATATGATGAAAAATTGTTAGAGAAATTCTTTGATGATCCTACTACTATTTCAGAAGAAGAAGTACATGAAGCTATTCGTAAAGCAACAATTGACATGAGTATTATTCCAATGATGTGTGGTTCATCTTTTAAAAATAAAGGTGTACAAACTGCGTTGGATGCTGTGGTAAGATACTTACCTGGCCCAATGGATATTGAAGCAATAAAAGGAACTAATCCAGATACCGGTGAAGAAATTTTCCGTCACTGTGATCCTAAAGAACCATTTAGTGCATTAGCATTTAAAATTATGACCGATCCTTTTGTTGGTCGTTTAGCTTTCTTTAGAGCCTATAGCGGACGTTTAGATGCTGGTAGTTATGTATTAAATACTCGTACGGGTAAAAAAGAGCGTATTAGTAGAATTATGCAAATGCATGCTAATAAACAAAACCCCGTTGATTTTATTGAAGCTGGTGATATTGGTGCAGCAGTAGGGTTTAAAGAAATTAAAACTGGAGATACGTTGTGTAATGAAGATAATCCAATTGTATTGGAAAGTATGACATTCCCAGAGCCGGTAATTTCGATAGCTATTGAGCCTAAAACACAAGCTGATGTTGATAAAATGGGTATGGCTATTGCTAAATTGGTAGAGGAAGATCCTACCTTACGTGTACGTACAGACGAAGAAACTGGTCAAACTATTTTAAGTGGTATGGGCGAGTTACATTTAGAGATTATTATTGACCGTATGATGAGAGAATTTAAGGTTGATATTAATCAAGGTGCACCAATGGTTGCTTATAAAGAAGCGTTTAAATCTAGTTTGTTACATAGAGAAACCTATAAGAAACAAAGTGGTGGTAGAGGTAAGTTTGGTGATATTGCTTTTGAGTTTGGCCCAGCAGATGATGAGTGGAAAAAAGAAAACCCATTGGGTGGTTTGCAATTTGTAAATGAAATTTTTGGTGGTAGTATTCCAAAAGAATTTATTGCTCCAATTATTAAAGGGTTTACGTTGAGCATGACGAATGGTGTTTTGGCTGGTTACCCAGTGGTAGATATGAAAGTAAGATTGATAGATGGTAGCTACCATGATGTGGATAGTGATGCGATATCATTTGAATTGTGTGCTAAGCAAGGTTACAGAGAGGCAGGAAGAAAAGCTAAACCTGTTTTGCTTGAACCAATTATGAAGGTAGAAGTACTTACACCAGACCAATACATGGGTGATGTTACCGGTGACTTAAACCGTCGTAGAGGGATGTTAGAAGGTATGGATAGTAAACATGGTGTACAAGTTATTAAAGCCAAAGTTCCGTTAAGTGAAATGTTTGGTTATGTAACTCAGTTACGTTCCTTATCATCTGGTAGAGCTACAAGTACTATGGAATTTAGCCATTACGCACCTGCACCAAATGGTGTTGCAGAAGAAGTAATAGCTAAATCAAAAGGTAAAGTAAAAATTGAAGATTAAATTCCTCTCTAAGTAAAGTACAACTTTACCGAGCGTAGAAAATTTTATAAGCAAAGCCTCACTCATTATTGAGTGAGGCTTTTTTTTGTATGTTGTTAATTTTTTGTATTACTTATAACTGTTGCTTTTAAACTTATTACTACTTCATTAGTCACACTTAAAATTAATTATACCATGAAAAAAATACTTTCATTAAGTGTACTTGCACTTGTTTTATCGTTTGCAACACAAGCACAATTTGTTGCAAGAATTAGACCAGCGGCACCTGTTGTTAGGGTACGTCCTGCTTGCCCATCACCAAGGCATGTATGGGTTGGGGGTAATTATAATTGGCGTGGAGGCCAGTACGCCTACACCGATGGTTATTGGGCTGTACCACCAGCTAATAATAGAGCATGGGTTGATGGCCATTGGAAAAATAAAAGAAGAGGGTGGGTATGGGTGCCTGGCCATTGGAGACGTTTTTAATGAATAACCTTTTGATTTATAACCTGTAATAAGCCATTACAGGTTTTTTTATTTATATTTATACTGATAAAAATTAATTACTAGAAAAAACTAATCCATTCAAGTAATTTTTGGAGTAACTATTTTATAAAACTGAAAACCAGTAAAAATGCAACATATCCGTACTGAAAATTTATTATTTATAGATATAGAAACTGTATCTGAAAAAGCAACTTACCAAAACTTAACTGAAAATTGGCAAGAGTTGTGGACAGAAAAAACACAACGTATTTTACCCTCAGAAAATACAGCGGCTGAGTTTTATGAACAACGGGCTGGTGTAATGGCAGAATTTGCTAAAGTAATTTGTATAAGCATTGGTTATTTTAGATACGAGGGGGAAGTTATGCAATTGCGAATAAAATCGTTTTATGCCGACGAGGAAAAAAAGTTATTGCAAGATTTTATAGCTACGCTTAACCAAATGGAAATTCAGAATAATAAATGGTGCTTTGCAGGGCATAATATAAAAGAATTTGATATTCCTTTTTTATGCAGAAGGTTATTAATAAACGGTATGCCTATACCTGAATACATTGATTTTCAAAATATGAAACCTTGGGAAACAAATAGTATTGATACGTTTCAATATTGGCGTTTTGGCGATTATAAAAATTATACCTCTTTAAAATTATTAGCTGCAGCATTAGGTATTGCCTCTCCCAAAGATGAAATTGATGGAAGCCAAGTTGGTACTGTATATTGGAAAGAAAATAATTTACAACGAATTGTTACTTACTGCCAAAAAGATATTATAACCACAGCTAACATTTTGCTGCGGTTTAAAAATATGCCTTTAATTGAACATGATAATGTTGTTTTTGTTAAGTAGAGGTGCTAAATAAAAAATGTTTTAATGTTATTTTATTCTCAAACTTTATGATTTAAAACAAACAATTTAAAAATAATAAAGCCCCAAAAATTTGAGGCTTTATTCTATAATAATCAA
This sequence comes from Bacteroidota bacterium, assembly GCA_031377245.1. GTDB lineage: Bacteria > Bacteroidota > Bacteroidia > Chitinophagales > Chitinophagaceae > Ferruginibacter. The sequence goes on along the minus strand of JANMEU010000013.1, from coordinate 104,441 downwards.
GCAAAAACAATTATTTAAGTTACTTTTTTTAGTAGCATAACATAACCACATAACGCTTTCTTTTTTTTATTTACTTGTACGGGTTTCATCATATGGTATTCGCTAAAACGTGGAATATAAGAGTAGCTAATTACATTTCCATCCACATCTCCCCAATGTTTTCGTTGATAAATAACTTGTTTTTCGTTCCAATCAAACATTCTTACTTCATAAAGTTTTGAAGACATATCGCCAATAAAAACAAATTGATACCAACTTCCTTGGGTTAATGGAATTATAACAGGCATTTCATATTCACTTTGCATATTCATAGAGGCTTCTTTAACTATTAAAAAACCTTGCTTGGCAAGTTCTTTTTTAATACTATCGGCTTGTTGTAAAATGGAAGCTTGTGTACAGGCTGATTGCCGTATTACATCTTGTGCTTTTGCAGAGGTGCTACAAAATAGTATAACTATTAAAATGGAAATTAGGTTTTTCAATACTTGGATTCATTAATTGGATAAACAAGATTACTTCTTTTTCTCGAATAATACAATAGTGCTTATACCTAGTAAAAACGCTAATTCTGTGCCAAAATTATATTTTAGGGATATTAATTTTAATTTATTTTACAATCGATTGATTTTTATGTATATAATAACTATTTGCTTGTTGTGTACAGGTAAGTACTAAATCGTTAATACATACATGTGTGGGTAAGTTTGTACAATAAAAAACGGTTTCTGCAACATCTGCAGCAACCAAAGGGGTATAATTGTCATATACAGCGTCGGCTTTTTCTTTTTCTCCCTTAAAACGTACCAACGAAAACTCGGTTTCTACTGCACCTGGGTGTAAGGCAGTTACTTTTATATTGTGTTTTAATAAATCAATACGCATGGCTTTACTAATAGCATCAACAGCATGTTTGCTTGCACAATATCCATTTCCATTTTCATAAACTTCTTTAGCAGCTGTAGAGCCTATGTTTATTATATGTCCAACTTTTCGTTCAATCATAAAAGGTAAAACAGCTTTGGTAACATACATTAATCCTTTTACGTTAGTGTCAAGCATCGTTTCCCATTCAGCAATATCAGCATCTTCAAAACTATCTCTGCCAAGGGCTAAACCAGCATTGTTAATTAATACATCAATATTTTTCCATTCGGTTGGTAAATTAGTAAGGGCAGAAAAAACGTCCTCTTTTTTTTGCACATCAAAACAAAGTGCTAAAACCTTGCATTGATATTGGGTTTCTAACATTTTTTTTAAAATTAGTAACCGTTCTTCTCGTCTGCCGGTAATAATTAATGTGCAATTTTCTTGCGCAAATTTTATGGCACAAGCCTCGCCAATGCCCGATGTGGCACCTGTTATTAAAACTGTTTTAGTCATACATAAAAAATTATATAAAAATGCCTTACAAAAATGTAAGGCACTTATAAAATTAAAACTATTCTTTAAATTATCTCGAAATAATAAAATTTGTTTTTAAAACTTCGGTATCTGTATTAATTTTTATAAAATACGTTCCGTTAGCATAATTTAAAACAGGAAGGGTTATTGTATTTTGGCCATTCGTAAGAGATTTTTGTACTAATAGTCTTCCAGTGAAATCAAAAATAGTAAGTAACGCCCCTTTTTGATTAATTCCATTATTTAATTGTATAGTTATTTTTTCGTTTGCAGGATTGGGCGAAATTTTTAAAGCATTAACCAATACAACTCCATCTATGGTTATAACGTTTGTGGTATTTAGTTTACCAGATAGCTCAACTATTTTTAAACGGTAATAAATTGTTTTAGCTAAAGGCAGCGTATTATCGGTAAAGGAGTATTGTGTACTTCCATTACTTTTTACCTCACCAATTTTTTCAAAATTTATGCCATTTGTGCTTCTTTCTACCTCGTATTTTTTTATGCTAAGTTCATTATTAATTTTCCAACTAACTAGCGCTGTATTATTATTTTTTTTGACAGAAAAATTAGTAATGGTAACAGGTAAAACGGTTAAGCAACTTGGCCCCCAAATGGCAGCAACATATTCTGGGTGGTCAACAAATGGGTTTCTATTCCCTTGTTTTTTTGTGCTAGCACCATCGGTTATTAATTGAGAGAAAATAACGTTATTTCTATTAATTTCTTTTGCACTAACAGGGTCTTGTAAATGCCATTTATATAATAATTTAATGTACCAGTCATCATAAAATTGTAATCTTCTTATAGCAGCATTTGGTTGGTCAACTGTACTCAATATCGCCTCATTAGCTCTTCCATATTGGGGCCAATTTTGGTTAATCATCTCATCCTCGTATCGTACAGCCATGTATAAAAATGCTCGGGCATAATCGCCTTTGTATTCATTAATAGGCTCAAATACAGTACCTGTAAAACCAAAATTGCTGCCTATGCCTAATTTGCTTCCTGCCAGTGAGGGATTGTTATATCCAGAACCCATGGGAAATACAGTAAGGTTTTGCACTTCTCCGTAAGGATAGTTACTGTGCATTGCATTTACTTTACCATCTGTAGGAAAAATATGATGAGCATCTGAAACCATTGGCGAAACCTGGTTAAACCAAGATTGTGGTGTAGAATGCTCTCTGTTATAGCAATCACCCTCAGTTGTGTAATTTCCGCACTGGTTAGTTACAAATGTAAAGGTATAAGGATCAGCACCTGTAGGATTATCGCTATAGGTATCCCAAACAATATCAGCATTGTTAGCATCATTGCGTCTTATATCAGAAAACTGATATAAATTCCATAAACCTGGTGTATAGCTTAACACTTCTGTACCAGTACTAATAATGTTTTTTAAGGCTGTTTTTAAGGGTTGACAAGTTAATCCTAAAGCAGCATCGTAATATCCATTAGGCACACCTGTACCATTTGTTGTAGTGGTTGTTCCATCTAAAGATGTGGTAAAATAATTAGGCTCTCCTGTACAATCGCCATTGGCAGCAAATACAAAAATAAAGTAAGGGGTATTTGCTGTTAAGCCTGTTGCATTAAATGTTGTTGATGCACTGTAAGCAACCACAGTTCCTGTGCCAAATGGACTGCCTGCTGTATAGGTAGTACCGTCTGTAGGTGTAGCACCTAATGGAGTACTTGTGCTAATTACTACTAAATAACGGTTAGCACTAGCCGAAGCGGTAAACGAACCAGAAATGGTTGTATTAGTTGCCGATAAATTTAATGTAGTAGGTGCAGCAATTGGAGGTATACAAGGAGCTAATGCCAATGTAGTAGTGCTATTTGTATTGCCTGTAGGTGCAGGGTTTATAGTTATGGCATAATTAGGCCCGCCAATGCAGTTTTCATTATTATACGCAAATACAAAGTAGTAATAAGTAGTTGTAGGAGCTAAGCCATTATCGGTAAAAGTGGTAGCAGCACCATTGGCTATAACTACACCTCCACCCAATGGGGCACCCACTGTATAAGTAGTTGCATCAATTGGGTTTGCAGATAATGTTGCAGAAGTGCTACGCACTACTAAATAACCACTAGGTGCTGGAAAAACTGCTGTAAAAGATCCACTAACACTAGTTGCAGTTGGGGTTAAAAGTAAATTTGTAGGTTGGTCGCTAGGCTCATCGCATGGTGGTAGTACAATATTAGAGTAAAGGGTTACATCATCAATTCTCCAGCGGCTACTATTGGCAGTACTTGGGTTACTGTAAAACCAAGCTACATATACATTTGATGTATTGTAAGTAGATAAATCAATATTATCGTTTAACAACCATGCTGTATTACTACCTGATGGTGTTGGAAAGGTTAGCACATTTGTCCATGTAGCTGTATTAGGGTTTGTACCAGGTGCATAGTTGGTAGATACTCTTACAACCAAGCCATGCCCAGGGGTAAAATCACCTTTGCTATAAAATTTTAACGTAGGAGCAGTTGTACTTGTTAAATCAAATGGAGGCGATATTAACCAATCTTCATTTAAAGGATTATTACCAGAACTAACAAAAGCGTTCATCTCCATACCATCTGCACCTGTTCTACCACTTGTGGTACAAGCCCAAGTTTGTGCTCCAGTAACACTAAATTGCCTCCACCCTTCGGTTATAAAAGTAGTGGTACAGCTTGTAAATGAATAGTTGTTACCAATAATACCTGCGGCTGGTTGTGGTATTGTTGTAAAATTCCATGTGGAGTTGCCTGTGATGCCTGCAAAATTAATGTTAGATACATCTTTAATTGCACCAGCATCTATCTCTACATAATAATCGGTATTAAAAAGTAAGTCATTAATATCAATTGTTACTGTATTATTTCCAGTAATAGTTACTGCTGCATTAGTTACATCAATCGTTTGCACTGTGCTATTGTTGTCTAATCTTTTTATAACAATATTTCCCGTTCCTTTTATAATATTTTCGTTAAATACTGCAGTAAGGTTTGTGGATATTGAAATGTTTGTCCCATTATCAACAGGTGTTAAAGTAGTTATAGTAGGTGCAGTGCCATCGGTGGTAAAATTCCAAGTAGTGTTTGCAGTTATTCCAGCAAAGGGGTTTGGTATTGTCGCAAGGTCAACAAATGTACCAATGGTGGGTATTAAAATATAATAGTTAGTATTTATTACTAAAGGGCTTATTGCAATAGTTGCAGTACTACCAGTTACGGTTACTGCAAGGTCTGTTACAGGAATAGTTTGAATTAGTGTAGGTCCACTAGCATCCCAAATTTCAATATTGCCAGTGCCTTTTGCAATTGGTTCACTAAATAAAATAGAAAGATTGGTGGTGGTTGGAATATTTGTGGCGTTATCTGGGGGGGTAAGTGTTGAAATTGTTGGAGGAGTTACGTCACCACCTAAGGGTATCGAAGTAATTAAAATATCATCAATACCAATCCATTCATCGCTGCTTGCTGCATTTGTAGTAATTATTCTTATTTCTATCTGTGCTTGTCCATCGCAAATAGCCGGTAGTATAACATTAACTGGCGTAACTAAAGTAGCTGTGTTTGGGCCATTACTAGCGTCAGCAACGAATCCGAGTGGTAAGTTTGTAAAATTGCCCGAACTACCAATTCTATATTGTAATGCAACTGGTTGAATTGAGTTATCGGCAGACCCGTCTAAATCTCTAAGATTATAAGACACATTTATAGAGCTTACATTTGAACCATTTAAATATATAACTAAAAAAGGAGCATCAGCAGTGTTTGACCCTTGTAAAGCTATTGAAGGATTTGCAATACCATCAAACTCTGCAACCCCACCACTTGTTTGTGTATTCGGATTAGTTTGATTTGCAATTACATCTAAATCATTTGGAGTTGGAGAGGCTCCGATAAGTACAGTTTGAGGGTCTATACCTGTAGAGCTAGTTAGGTCCTGACCTAAAAAACCTCTAAAAGAAGGGTAACCTGTCCAATTGTCATTAACAGAAATTAATGCAGCATTTGACCAGTTTTCAACCAAGTTAGTTGTTTGTAATGGGTGATATGTTTGAGCAGAAATCGCAGTAAATAAAAACGTAACAACAATGCTTAGAAATATTTTCTTCATGCTAATTTTTTTGAACTCACAAAGTTACAATTTTACAACCTAACTCTTATTAAATAATTATCAACAAAAAGCCCGTCAATACTACAATTGACGGGCTTTTAATATCGTTATTTTACTTAATATTATTTTGCTAAAGCATTAACACGTAAAGCTAATTTTCTTTTTAAGTTAGCCGCTTTGTTTTTGTGTATGGTACCACGTTTTGCTAACTTATCAATCATAGATGATACTTTAGGTAATTGCTCGGTAGCAACAGTTTTATCGGAAGCTTTAAGGTCACGTATTGCATTACGGGTTGTTTTTCCGTAATAACGGTTACGTTCGTTACGCTTAGCACTTTGTCTTACATCTTTTTTTGTTGCTGAATGATTTGCCATTAACTCTATTTTTTGGGCTGCAAAGATAGGGAAATAATTAATAATTAGGAATTAAGAGGTAGGAATTTTTAAAAACTCAGCGATTATACCTATTTTTCAGTGTAAATTAGGTTTATGAACAAATATATTTTGCTTGGATTACATGTTATTTCGTTGATTTTGTTGGGTTTTGGGTGGGTGTTGGATATTTTACATATTAATATTACGGCACACTACATTATTACCGTAGAGCTGTTTGATGAACGTAGAAGTGTACTATCTACCCTAAAAAACCTTTGGGAAACGAATAATTATTGGCCTTTTTTACTCATTTTTTTGTTTGGAATTATAGTTCCTATAGTAAAATCTATCTTACTATTTTATTTATTGTTAGTAAAAAAGGCAAATACTAAAATTTACCAGCTAGTAAATGCTATAAGCAAATGGGCAATGGCCGATGTTTTTGTCATAAGTATTTTTGTAGCCTTTTTAGGTGCTAAAGCAATGGAAAGCACCACCGCTAATTTTGAGCCTGGCTTTTATTATTTTGCTGGATATGTTTTATTAAGTGGCATTGTTGTAATGTTTTTAAAAAAGGGGATAGTAAAAAAAAGTAAAGGCGATTTGTAATTTTATTAACCCATCTTTTTCACCGATATTTGCGTAGCTATTTAAGCATAAAGACTGCTTAATTTGCCCAGTTTGTAGATGTTGTACAAGAGTGCGACGCCAATGAAGACAAATAGTAGTACTGAAGCTAGGCTCACCAAAAAATAGAATAATTTATTTATGAAAGATTTTCAATACATAACCAACGCACACCCTAGCTACATCGAAGGATTATATAAAGACTTTGTAAAAGACCCCAATAGCGTTGAGCCAGAAATGAAGAAATTTTTTGAAGGTTTTGATTTTGCGGTTAGCAGCCTCCCTGCCGGACAGGTAGGTGTGCAGTCAACCACTCACCACTCACCACTCACTACTGACTCTATAGATTGGATGAGTGAAATAAGAGTGTACCGAATGATTTTGGGTTATAGAAATAAAGGGCATTTATTGGCAGATACCAACCCAATTAGAAAAAGAAAAGATAGAGGGGCAAATTTAGGCTTGAATTTTTTTGGCTTTACCGAGGCAGATTTAAATAAAACTTTTGCTGCAGGCAATTTATTAGGATTGGGCGCTACAACCTTAAAAAATATTATTGCACATTTAGAAAAATGTTATGCTACCCATTTAGGTGTAGAGTTTAAATATATTAGTGATCAAGTAAAAATTGATTGGCTAACCAATGCAATTGAAAAAACAATGCAACAGCCAGTGGCATTGGAAAAGAAAAAACGCATTCTTCAAAAATTGAATGAAGGTGTAATGTTTGAAAAATTTTTACATACCAAATATATTGGGCAAAAAAGATTTAGTTTAGAAGGGGGCGAAACTACTATTGCAGCTTTGGATGCAATTATAAACACCAGCCAAGCCAATGGGGTAGAGGAAGTGGTAATTGGCATGGCACACCGTGGCAGATTGAATGTGTTGGCAAATATTATGGGTAAAACCTACGAACAAATTTTTAGTGAATTTGAAGGGACAAGCACACCCGATACTACAATGGGTAGTGGAGATGTTAAATATCATTTAGGGTTTAGTAGTGTGGTTGATACCCCAAATGGCGGAAAAATAAATTTAAAACTTTGTCCTAACCCATCACACTTAGAGGCAGTAGACCCCGTAGTTATTGGTTTTGCAAGAAGTAAGGCAGATGTATTATATGAAAGCGATTACGATAAAATATTGCCTATAATTATACATGGCGATGCCTCGGTAGCTGGGCAAGGTATTGTGTATGAGGTTTTACAAATGAGTGGATTGAAGGGGTATTATACAGGAGGTACTATACATTTTGTAATTAATAATCAAATTGGTTTTACCACCGATTTTGATGATGCTAGAACATCGGATTACTGCACCAGTATTGCTGCTATGGTACAAGCCCCAGTATTTCATATAAATGGTGATGATGCAGAGGCTGTAGTAAAAGCCAGTGAAATTGCAACGCTTTACCGCCAAGAGTTTAACAGCGATATTTTTATTGATATGGTATGTTATCGTAAACATGGCCACAACGAAGGTGATGAGCCAAAGTTTACGCAGCCACAATTATATGCATTAATTGATAAGCATTTAAACCCTAGAGAAGTTTATACCCAATACTTAATGGAAAATGGCGAGGCTGATGCAAAAGGTTTAGCAAAAGAAATGGAACAAAAATTTTTGGCCGACTTACAAGAACGATTAGACGAAGTAAAACAAAACCCATTACCCTATAAATATCAACAACCAGAATTAGTTTGGAAAAGCTTTGTTAAAGCAACCGCTGCCGATTTTGATGCATCTCCTTCAACAGCAATTAGTGAGGAGCAATTTCAATTATTATTTGATGGATTGATGAAATGGCCTGCAGAGTTTAAACCACTACGTAAAGTGGATAAATTAATTCAGGATAAAATAAAATTATTTGCCGATGAAGGTAAAGTAGATTGGGCAACTGGTGAGTTAATGGCTTATGGAAGTTTATTGGTGGAGGGAAAAGATGTACGTATGAGTGGGCAAGATGTAAAGAGAGGAACATTTAGCCATCGCCATGCCGTTATTTATGACGAAACAACCAATAGTGGATGGAACAGATTAAATCATTTTACTGACACACAATCGCCTTTTAGAATTTTTAATAGTTTGTTAAGTGAATATGCGGTACTTGGTTTTGAATATGGATATAGCATGGCCAATCCAAATGCACTTGTACTTTGGGAAGCCCAGTTTGGCGATTTTTGTAATGGAGCACAAACTATGATAGATCAATTTATTGCCGCTGCCGAAACTAAATGGCAACGTATGAATGGTGTTACTATGCTACTACCACATGGCTACGAGGGGCAGGGCCCCGAGCATAGCAGCGCAAGAATGGAACGTTTTTTACAAATGTGTGCTGAGTTAAATATGGTGATTACCAATGTTACTACATCTGCAAATTTCTTTCATGTATTACGCCGCCAATTAGCTTGGAATTTTAGAAAACCATTAATAAATTTTTCGCCAAAAGCAAACTTACGCCACGTAGGAAGTTATAGCCATAAAAGTGAATTTACTAGCGGAGGGTTTAAAGAAATAATTGATGATGTGTTTGTACAAAATGCTACCGAAGTGAAAAAGGTATTATTTTGTTCGGGTAAAATGTATTTTGACTTAGCCGAACGACAAGCAAAAGATAATCGTACAGATGTTGCTGTTATACGGCTAGAGCAAATTTATCCATTGCCCCAAAAACAATTAGACGAATTATATAAAAAATATAGCAAAGCCATTTGGTATTGGGTACAAGAGGAGCCCTTAAATATGGGTGCTGCTACTTTTTTACGAATGAACGTTAAGAATATTAATTTTTATGTTATTAGTCGTCATGTAAGTGCATCAACGGCTACAGGGTATTCAAAAATTCATGTACAAGAGCAAGGGCAAATAGTGGATACTGCATTTAGTTTGTAAATTCTTAGTAACCTCAAAGGGACAAATAAACCGAAAGGAAAACAATAAACTTAGTGTTTTTAGCACGTAGTGTACTTTTATTTTTTTACTTTTTTCTTAAAAATGAAAATGGGTTTAATTCTACACCAACTCTTTTAGTTTTTTTACAACGGTATCTACCTCGGCTTTTGTATTATGTTTGCTAAAGCTAAATCGTACTGTAATTTGATTAGGGTTATTGTTAATAGCACGTATAACATGGCTTCCAGCATCTGCACCACTAGTACAAGCACTCCCTCCACTTACACAAATGTTATTTATATCTAGGTTAAATAAAATCATTTCGCTTTTTTCTGTTTTAGGAAAACTAGCACTTAATACTGTATATAAACTATTGCCCAACACATCGCCATTAAAGTCTACCCCCTCAATATATTTTTTTAATTCATCCATCATATAATACTTAAGTGTACCAATATACGCACTATCTGTTTCGTAATTTTCTGTAGCTATTTCTAATGCCTTTGCAAAACCTACAATGCCATAAAGGTTTTCGGTACCTGCTCTCATATTACGCTCTTGGCCTCCGCCATGAACAAAGGGTTTTATTTTAATATTTTCATTTATATATAGCATGCCTACCCCTTTTGGACCATGAAATTTGTGTGCGGCACCAGTAATAAAATGTATAGGGGTGTTACGTAAGTCAAAAGGGAAATGCCCAACGGTTTGTACTGTATCGCTATGAAAAATAGCGTTGTATACTTTACAAAGATTACCTACGGCATGTATATCTAAAATGGTTCCAATTTCGTTGTTGGCATGCATTAGGGTTACTAAAGTTTTTTCTTGGGTGCTGGCTAATAGTTTTTCTAAATCGTCAATATCTATATGTCCATTGGGTTGCAACTTTACATAACTAACTTTTACAACATCTAAATTATCTAAGTGCTCTACCGAGTGTGTTACGGCATGATGTTCAATTGGCGATGTAATAATATGCTTACAGCCTAAATCCCTTACAGCGCAAGTAATAGCTGTGTTGCTACTTTCGGTACCGCCACTAGTAAAAAATATTTCGGCAGGGTGGGCATTTAAAATTTTGGCTACACTTTTACGGGCTTGCTCAATAGCCATTCTAGTTTCTCTACCATACGAATAAATGGAGGAAGGGTTGCCAAATTTTTCTGTTAAATAAGGCATCATGGTTTCTAACACTTGAGGTGAAAGAGTTGTTGTTGCTGCATTGTCTAAGTAAATACGATTCATACCCCTGTCCCCTAAAGGGAAACTTAAATTTAGTGTTTATAAATAATTTCAAAAATTAAACTAATAAATATTTTGCTCTTTACATTTTCTTTTTAATTTTTTACACCCAGTTCCCTCATTAGGCGGGGGAGGGGCTTCCTAATTCTTGTATATCCTGCATCAATCTTTTGGCAATATTATCTGCTGTTGTTTCAAAATTACTTTCTGCATAAATTCTAATAATGGGCTCTGTATTACTCGTACGCAAATGTACCCAATCCATATCAAATTCTATTTTTAAACCATCCTCGGTATTTATAGGTTGATTTTTATATTTTTCTTTTATTTTTTCAAAAATATCGGTTACGTCAATGCCATCTGTTAGGGTGATTTTATTTTTACTTATAAAATAATTAGGAAACGTATTGCGTAATTGCTTTATTGTTTTTTTGCTAATAGCTAAATGTGTTAGAAATAAAGCAATACCTATTAGTGCATCTCTACCATAATGTAAATCGGGTACAATAATGCCACCATTTCCTTCACCACCAATTACTGCGTTTTTTTCTTTCATTCTATTTACCACATTCACTTCGCCAACAGCACTGGGAAAATATTCTCCGTCATGTTTTAATGTTACATCTTTTAAAGCCCTGGTAGATGACATATTGCTTACTGTATTTCCTTTTTGTTTACTTAACATATAATCTGCTACAGCTACTAAGGTATACTCCTCTCCAAACATTGAGCCATCTTCACAAACAAAGCAAAGCCTATCCACATCAGGGTCTACAGCTATACCTAAACTAGCTTTTTGTTTTACAACTTCGTTGCTTAGTTGTGTTAAGTGTTCTGGCAAGGGTTCTGGATTATGTGCAAATTTTCCATTTACTTCTTCGTTTATCACAATATTATCCTGTACGCCCAAAGCTTTTAATAATGCAGGTACAGCAATAGCCCCTGTACTATTTACAGCATCTACAACAATTTTAAATTTTGCTTTTTTTATGGCTGCAACATCTACAAATTTGTAGTTAACACAAGCATCAATATGCTTTTTAAGCAATTCATCATTTTTAATGACTGCTCCTAACTCATCAATTTGCACAAAGTTAAATTCTTCTTTTTCTGCCAATGCTAAAATTAACTTTCCCTCATCACCACTAATAAATTCGCCTTTGCTATTTAATAATTTTAATGCATTCCATTCTTTTGGATTATGACTTGCAGTTAAAATAATTCCACCGGCTGCATCTTCAAATTTTACAGCCATTTCAACCGTAGGGGTTGTGCTAAGCCCCAAATCAATTACATTAAAGCCTAGGCTAATTAAAGTGCTAGTAACTAAATTACTTACCATTTCGCCACTTATTCTTCCATCTCTACCAAGTACAATTTTATTGTTTTTAGATTGTGCAGCTAACCAAGTGCCATATGCTGCAGTAAATTTTACAACATCTAAGGGAGTAAGGTTTTCATTTGTTTTTCCACCAATTGTACCTCTAATGCCTGATATACTTTTTATTAATGCCATTTGTTTTATTTAAGGGTATGCAAAGATATTGGATAATGAGCTAATTTGATAAAGTACTCATTTGCTAATTAATAAAAGATACCGTTTAAAAATGGGTAAAATTAGTAATGAGCATATCTTTAGAAACGGATGGGCTTATATTTGCATTATGGATAAGCAATGGTTTAAAGATTGGTTTAATACGCCCTACTATCATCAACTATATTTTAAAAGAGATGAAAATGAAGCGGCAGCTTTTATTGATAAATTAATTGATTATTTAAAACCAAACGCTAATTCTTTTATGTTAGATGTAGCTTGTGGTAAAGGCAGGCATTCGGTACAACTTGCTAGTAAAGGCTTTAATGTAACAGGTATTGATTTAAGTAGTGATAGTATTGATGAGGCCTTACAATTTAAAACAGAAAAATTACAATTTTTTAAACATGACATGCGTCTACCTTTTAGCATAAATTATTTTAATTATGCCTTTAATTTTTTTACCAGCTTTGGCTATTTTACAACACAGCGGGAGAATGATAATGCTATAAGAACAATTGCTCAATCCTTAAAAAAAGATGGAATTTTTGTGCTAGATTATTTGAATGTACATTTTGCAGAAGATAACTTAATACACAAAAGCGAAAAGGAAATTGATGATATAAATTTTGTAATTACCAAATGGTATGATGAAGATTTCTTTTATAAAAAAATTGTGGTAGAGGATGAAACGCTGGAAGAGCCATTAGAGTACACCGAAAAAGTGGCTAAGTTTAGTTTAGGTAATTTTACTGAAATGTTTGCTTACCAAGGCTTACAAATACAAGAAGTTTTTGGGAGTTACTCGTTTGAAATCTACGATATTAAAAAATCGCCCCGATTGATTATGATAGCAAAAAAAATTAGGTAATACTGATTTATACAACCAGTTATTTTGCTCAAAATTACGCTAGATTCTACTTTAATTTTTGTTACTTATTATTCACCAACATCCATCTAGCCGTTTCGTAAAAAGAAGTTGTAAGGGTAGATAGATATCTTTTTACAGAATCTTGTTGAGGTGGGGTTAAGCTAAGTGGCTTATTAGTAGCTGTTACTAATTCTTCTTTTTTAATACGAATATTTTTTCTGTAGAAATAATCATCCGTTACCATACCTATCCAACCTGGTGCATGATAAATAATAAAGGCTGCATTTTCTTTTTTAGTTGGGTCGAGTAAATCTCTTCCTAAAGTTGTATTGATGTAGGGTTGTTGAATCATTCCTGCAAGGGTAGGTAAAATATCTATTTGAGATACGGTTTCATTTCGTTGCTGAGGTGTTATTAAATTTGGGGAATAAAATAGTAAAGGAATATGTTTATCTGCCAAACGTTGGTCTATCCATGCTTTTGGGTAAACTGCAGATGCATTACCTTCTAATCCATGATCTCCAACAAAAACAAAAATAGTATTAGTAAAGTATGTGTTTTTTTTAGCAGCCTCCATAAACTTTTTAAAACAATAATCGGAGTAAGCAAAAGAATTATATTCTTTTAATGATTCAAAACCATTTTTCTTTAATACTTCATCACTAATATTTTTTTGTATAAAATCTTTATCTTCTGCAGGTATGTTAAAGGGCCGATGATTATCTGCTGTTTGTATAATGGCAAAAAAAGGTTTTTGTTGTTTGGCTAACACTGTATTGGCTTCTAAAAATAGATTTTTATCACTAATTCCCCATACATTTTCTTTAGCAGATTTGTATTTTCCTTCTTCGTAAATGTTTACTCCTTTAATGTTATTAATTAGGCCGGTAAAATTATTAAATTGACTTCTGCCTCCAATAAAATAAAATTTTTCATACTCCTCAAAATTGTTAATAATTGTTCGTTGTTTTACGGTAGCTGTATCTCTTGTTGCAAATTTAGAGAGCAATACATCTGGTATACCTGTAACTGTTGCAAATACACCCCTTGCGGTACCAAATGTTGGAGAAAAACATCTGTTAAAAAAAATACCTTGTTTACATAAATCATTAAAGTAGGGGGTACTATTTAAAACATTACCGCTCATACTACTTTTATACATACTAAAGCTTTCGCAAATTACTAAAACAATATTAGGTTGTCTTTCCAATGCTTTAGTTCCAGGATAAACAATTCTTGCATAGGGATTAGTTTCATTACTTTTTTCTAAGCTTAAAAAATTAGCTATTGTAGAAAAATTTTCTTTGGCTTTTGTATTATAATCTGGTTTTCGAAAACGAAGGGTAGTAAAAAAGTTTTGTAATGGATTTAAGGCTAAATTACTTTTAAACTCGTCATTCAAATTAAAGGCCCTAAAAAAATTTAGTGGCTTTAATGTAAAAAAGCCATACATAAACCAGCCTAAAATAAGTACTGCTAAAAAGTGCCATTTTTTTTTGTAACTAAACTTATGAATACTTAAATTTTTACCCTCAATATCTACATGTGTTTTTCTAAACATCCATACCATCATTAGTACGGCTCCAAATAGTCCAATCAAAATCCAAATTACAGGATAACTTTGCCAAACCATTTGTAAGCTTTCCTTAGGATCTTCGGCAAAAATTAGTGCATCAGCATTTAGCCTAGCATTAATGTAGGCAAACTGGCCAAAATCGGCACCATAAAAAAATAATACTAGTAAAGTAATTATGCCTAAATAAATAGTCCAAATCTTTTTATTTTTATCACTATAAAAAGGAGAAAGTTTTAAAAAAAGAGAAAAAAATACAATCGGCGAAAGAATAAAAGCTATCCAACGTAAGTCGTATTTTAAGCCTAGCCAAAAAGAGGGCAATAACTCTATAACGGCAAGGTTTTTTGGTTTAAAAAAAACCACCGTTGCTATTCTAAATGCTGTAAAAATAAACAAGTATATGAAGAATAGTTTTACTATCCATTGAATGGTTTTAGGAACTCTCCATTTAATTAGCATTAGCAAGTTAATTTTAACAAAACACGAATATAGCGTATTGTATAGGATTATTTTGACAGAGAAAAGATTACTAATCTTGCTTAGCCTTACTTTTTATACAAAAATTGCAAGTTGGTAGTTTCTATTTGCTTGTAAATAAACTATATAATAAATGAATATATTTGCAACTACTATACTACTACTATGCACAAATATGTTCTTTCACATAAAACTTTTTTGTTTTTAGTAGCATTAATCATTCTTTTAAATTTTACAGGATTATTTAATGAAATACTTGAGCCAGATGGTACGTTGTATGCCTTACTAGCAAAGCAAATGGTTGTAAGTGGCGATTGGATTAATTTATACAGTTTTGGGCAAGATTGGTTGGATAAACCCCATTTACCTTTTTGGTTAGCTGCAATAAGTTTTAAGTTATTTGGTATAAATTCATTTGCCTATAAATTACCTTCTTTTATTTGTTTTATTGTTGCGTTGTTCTATTGCTATAAACTTACTAAAGCTATTTATTCGGTAGAAGTTGCAAAATTAGCGACCCTTATTTTTGGTACATCCTTACACATCATCATTTCAAATTTTGATGGAAAAGCAGAAGTGTATTTAACAGCATTTATCCTTGCAAGTATTTACCATATGTATAAAGCACATGCTCAAAAATGGTTTTGGCATATTTTAGCTGCATCTTTTTTTATGGCTTGTGCATTTATGACTAAAGGTGTTTTTTCAATTATAACTATAACAGCTGGGTTTTTATTTTACTGGCTTAAAACAAAACAATGGCATCAGTTTTTTAACATTCGGTGGTATTTTTTTTTACTACTTGCCCTAGTTTTTACCTTGCCGGAATTATATGCATTGTATACTCAATTTGATCTTCACCCTTCAAAAATTGTTTTTGGAAAAACAAATGTGTCTGGCTTAAGCTTCTTTTTTTGGGATAGCCAATTTGGTCGTTTTTTTAACAACGGTCCAATTAAAGGAAAGGGAGATATTTCTTTTTTTATACACACTTATTTATGGGCATTTTTACCTTGGGCAATATTATCTTTAGTTGGCATTTATCAATTATTTATTAACACAAAAAATAACACGAGTAATCCTAAAAGATGGATTATAGGGGTAAGTTGTTTACTAACTTTTTTGATGTTTTCTTTTTCAAAATTTCAATTGCCGCATTATCTTATTATTTTGTTTCCGCATTTTTCCATATTTACAGCTGCTTATCTTATAGAAAATGCCTCTGAGAAAGCCTTAAAAAATATTAATATCCTACAATCAATTTTGTTTTTTATACTGGTCTTAGCCATATTGTCCTTAACAATAGCATACGCATCTATAAATTTAATAGCAATTATAGCACTATTGGTGTTAGCTATGTTGTGTATACTATTTATTAAAACACCTTTATATTTAGCCGCTATTTTTAAAAAAAATATAGTATTTGCTATATTGTTAGCAGTATTTCTAAATTTATTTTTTTATCCTTCCTTACTAACCTATCAATCGGGTACAACGGCGGCAACGTGGTTAAATAGTATGCAAATAAAAAAGCCAGTAGTTGTTTATAATACCACTCCACATTGTTTTGATTTTTATTATAATGGAACAGTAGATTATTCGATAACCAATCTAGAAAATAATTCTATCTTGGCTAGTAATGATTCGTTATTGGTTTATACCCCAATTGAGTATTTAAATAAACTAGATAAAGATGTTGTTGGTATTTCGGTTTTAAATTCATTTTCAAATTTTCATGTAAGCCAGCTAAGTGCTACATTTATTAATGAAAAAACCAGAAAAAATTGTTTAGATACTTTTGTAGTTGCATATATATTTAAAAGGAGAGGGAATTAAATTGAAATTGAACTATAATGGATAAAATTATTGAGCTAGATAAGGCACTATTTAAAATAGTTAACACAAGATTTGCTAATACTTTTTTTGATTGGTTACTTCCTTGGCTGAGAAACTCCACAGTATGGATGCCTTTATATTTATTTTTGCTTTTATTCTTTATAATAAACTACAAGCAAAAAGCGGTGTGGTATCTTATATATATGATTGGCACTGTAGTATTTACCGACTTTTTTAGCAGTAAAGTTATTAAAGTTCTTTTTATGAGAGAAAGGCCATGTGTTAGTGAAGATTTAGTAGGTTCAATAAGAATATTAGTAGGGAGTATACCTCATAATTTTAGTTTTACTTCATCTCATGCTGCCAATCATTTTGGACTTGCTATGTTTTTGTTTATTACGTTTAAAAAACAGTTGGCAAATTGGTCATTTATCCCTTTTTTATGGGCTTTTAGCATATCCTTTGCACAAGTATATGTGGGGGTGCATTATCCGCTAGATATTATTGGAGGAGCGTTGGTTGGTATTTTTATCGGATATTTGTGCGGCAAGCAGTATAACAAAATACACAGTTTGATTTAATACGAACATGGAAATTTTAATTTTACTAATACTTATTTTTGTAAATGCACTTTTTGTAATGAGTGAAATTGCTTTGGTTAGCGTACGAAAAGGGCGCCTAGAAGCTATGAGTAATAAAGGCGATGAAAAAGCCAAAGCTGCTTTAGATTTAGCAGAAAATCCAGAAAAATTTTTATCAACTGCACAAATTGGGATAACCCTTATTTCAATTTTAACGGGTGTGTATTCAGGCGAAAAATTTAGTAAAGATTTAAAGCCGGTAGTGGAACAAATTGAGGTATTAAATCCTTATGCAGAAACTGTTTCTACTGTAATAATTGTGGTACTAGTAACTTTTTTATCTATTGTTTTTGGAGAACTTATTCCTAAACGCATTGGAATGCTACGAGCAGAAAAAATTGCAAAAGCAGTAGCCTTTCCCATGAATATTTTATCTAAAATAGCCTACCCCATAGTTTGGTTACTAAACGGTATTACAAACCTTATCTTTAAACTTTTTAATATTAAAGTATCATCGGATAGTGCAGTTACCGAAGAGGAAATTAAGGCCATGATTAGCGAAGGAAGTGAGCATGGTACCATTGAAGAAGAAGAAAAGGATATTATTGAACGTGTTTTTCATTTAGGCGATAGAAGTATAACAAGTTTAATGACACACCGTACAGATATACAATGGTTAAGTGTTTCGGCTACGGTAGAAGATGTAAAAAATAAATTTGATGATATTATTTTTAGCAGCTATCCTGTTTGCGAAGATATAGTAGATAATATTAAAGGTATCATCAATGTTAAAGATTTAGTAAAAGCCAATGCAACTACGTTATTAAAAGATTTAGCTAAGCCTGCTATGTTTGTACCAGAAAACAATACGGCCTATCAATTATTAGAAAAGTTTAAAGCCACAAAAATACATAGTTGTTTTATTGTAAATGAATATGGTACACTAGAAGGTATGATAACCCTTAACGATATTTTAGAGGCTATCGTTGGCGATGTACCGCAAAGCGGACAAGAAGAATATGAAATTATAACTAGGCAAGATGGAACTTATTTGGTAGATGCACAAATACAGTTTTATAACTTTTTATCGCATTTTGAAAAAACAGAATGGGTGAATGAAGATGAACACGACTTTGATACCCTTGCTGGCTTTGTATTACATGAATTAGAGCATATTCCAAAAACTGGCGAAACATTTGATTGGCGGGGCTTTCAATTTGAAATAGTAGATATGGACGGACAACGAATTGATAAACTTATTATAAAAATATCCGAAGAAATAAAAGAGAATATGGAAGAATAAAAATGGAGTACTCTTTACCTTAAAAAGTAAATACAACCTTGTCTTTAGGGTTAGTCAATTTTGTACTTTGTCGTTTACCACCAACAGTTACATGCAACACACTTACTTGATCTTTTTTATAATCGTACATAATGTTATCGGTAATGGCTATTTTTTTTAAACCAGCAATATTGCTTACCTCCAAATAACAATAAATACCATCTCCAATTTGCTCGTAACCAATAAAAACTAACGTATTTTTTTTGTCATCAATACTAATGGCTAAATGTTTTAAAACATAGTCGCCTACAATTGTATTCATGGCATCTTTATTTGTAGGTGCAATTAAATCAATGGGTGTATTATAAACGTTGCGTAATACTTTTTCAAAATCATCAACAAAAGTTTTACAACTAATTTCTACAATTTTTTCAGTTGCATTATGCTCTATTTCTGTAACACTTACAAAAACTGGGTGTACAAACGATAAGTTTGTTAGTATACATACTATAAAAAACCATTTATATAAAATAGTTGCCATTCAGCTATACAAATTTTTACTTTTATAAAGTAATTACCATATTTGAGTACAAAAATAGCACCAAAAAACTAACATTCGGGTAAATGCAAGATTTTCTATTTTATTTTAAAGAAGGTTTGCAGCATATATTAAGTTTTGATGCAGTAGACCATCTTCTTTTTATATTGGCATTATCGGCCATTTATTTGGTAAAAGATTGGAAACAAGTTTTGGTGCTAGTTACCGCTTTTACAATTGGGCATTCGGCCACGTTGGTATTAAGCGTATATAATGTAATACAAATAAATGCAAGATGGGTGGAGTTTTTAATACCTTGTACTATAATTATAACGGCACTATTTAATCTTTTACAAAAAAGCTACCAAACAAATAAGTTAAAAGTAAATTACTTTTTTGCATTATTTTTTGGATTAGTACATGGGTTAGGTTATGCAAATACCATAAAATTTATGTTAGCAAAAAGCCAAACTATTGGTTTGCCTTTGTTTAGCTTTAATGTAGGTTTAGAGGTTGGTCAGCTAATAGTTGTAACAATAATATTACTTGTTAGCTTCTTTATAATAAATAAAATGGGGCTTCAACAAAAATGGTGGGTCATGGTTTTGAGTACTGTAGCTTTTTTAGTAGCTTTGACAATAGCAATACAACGAATACCAACAAATAGTATTTGAATAAATAAACCAACATAACAACATGAGAAAACTTCTTTTTTTATTTTTTGCTGTACTAACATTTTGTACAACAAAGGCACAGGATATTAAAAATAATCCTGGTAGCAATCATGGCAATAGGTTTGAGCAATTAGGTACCATTTTACCTACACCAAACGAGTACAGAACAGCAAGTGGTGCACCAGGCCCAAAATATTGGCAGCAACGTTGCGATTATGATATTACTTGCGAACTTGATGAGCCTAACAGAAGGTTAACGGGTAAAGAAACCATTACCTATTATAACAACTCTCCCGATGTATTAAGTTACATATGGTTACAGTTAGATGAAAACGAACACAGTACTACAAATAATAGCGGTTACCAGAGCAGTAGTTTTATGCCCAAGACTATTTCCGAAGCAGATATACAGCGCTTTAGTGGTAAAATGGATAAAGATAAAGAGTACGGTTTTAATATTACAAGAGTTGCTGATGTAACCGGTAAATTATTGCCCCACACTATTAATAAAACAATGATGAGGGTTGAATTGCCAACTGCGTTAAAGCCGGGGCAGCAATTTATTTTTAGGGTAGATTGGAATTATAATATTATTGAACGTACCAAGTATGGAGGAAGAGGCGGCTATGAAAATTTTGCAGAAGATGGAAACGATTTATTTACAATGACGCAATGGTATCCACGTCTTTGTGTATATAGCGATAACCAAGGTTGGCAAAATCATCAGTTTGTTGGTACAGGTGAGTTTACATTAACCTTCGGAAATTTTAAAGTAGCCATGACGGTACCAGCCGATCATATTATAATGAGTACAGGACAAGGACAAAACTATGCAGCTGTTTTATCGCCAAAAGAATTGCAACGCTGGAACGCTGCACAAACGGCAAAAGAAGTTGTTGAAATTGTAACCTTAGATGAAGCAACTGCAAAAGAAAAAACAAAAGCAACAGCCAAAAAAACATGGATTTTTAAGGCAGACATGGTAAGAGACTTTGCATGGGGTAGTAGCCGTAAATTTATTTGGGATGCAATGCCAACTATGGTTAGTGGTAAAAAAGTAATGTGTATGAGTGCTTATGGTAAAGAGGCCTATGCACTTTATCGTAAATACAGTACTAAAGCTGTAGCACACACTATAAAAACGTATTCTAAATTTACCATTCCGTATCCTTACCCAACTGCACAAAGTTTAGAAGCTGCTAACGGTATGGAATACCCTATGATATGTTTTAATTTTGGTAGATGCGAAAAAGATGCTAATGGTAACTACTCTGCCAATAGTACATACAGCGAAGGAACAAAAAATGGAATGCTAGGTGTTGTAATACACGAAGTTGGGCATAACTTTTTTCCAATGATTATTAATAGCGATGAACGCCAATGGAGCTGGATGGATGAAGGACTAAACTCTTTTGTAGAATATTTAACCGAAGAACTTTGGGATAATAAATTCCCAGTTGGTAAAGGACCTGCCTACAAAATTGTAGACTACATGAAGTTGCCAAAAGATCAGCTAGAACCTATTATGAGCAATAGCGAAAATATTGTTCAGTTTGGTCCAAATGCATATAGTAAACCAGCAACCGGTTTAAATATTTTAAGAGAAACCATAATGGGCAGAGAGTTGTTTGACTATTCGTTTAGAGAATATGCAAGAAGATGGGCATTTAAGCACCCAACCCCAGCCGATTTATTTAGAACAATGGAAGATGCTAGTGCGGAAGATTTAGATTGGTATTGGAGAGGATGGTTTTATGGTACGGAAGCATGCGACATATCGTTAGATACTGTTAAGTGGTCAAACCTAAACACAGATGTAAGTAACAAGCCTGCTATACCTAATACTGCTAGCACTATAAAAGTACCAGTAGCTAAACCACAGTTAAATTCATTTGACGATATATCTAAAATACGTAACAGAGCAGATAAGAATATAATATTTGAAACAGATGCTGATGAAACACTAAGAGATTTTTATTGGAGATACGATAGAGGATTAGTAAAAGTTGATAGTACACCTTTTGAAATTACCCGACCAGCAATGGCAATAGATACTTTTACAGAGGCACAACGCTATAATATAGCAGGTAGTAAAAATATGTACGAACTTACGTTTAGCAATAAAGGCGGTTTAGTAATGCCCATAATTATTGAATGGACATTTAAAGACGGTACTAACGAAGTAGAAAAAATTGGAGTAAATATTTGGAGAAAAAACGAAAATAAAGTTACCAAAGCTTTTATGAAAGATAAAGAAGTAGCCTCTATACAAATAGATCCAATGAGAGAAACGGCAGATATTAATACAAATAATAACAGCTGGCCTAAATTTACCGAGCCTAGTAAATTTCAATTATTTAAAGCTCGAAGTGGAGGTAATCCACGAGGAGCAGGCGGTGGAGGAGTAAATCCAATGCAAAAAGAAATAAAGTAACCTATTAATAATCAGTTAAATAAAAAAAGTGTCTAAAAATTAGGCACTTTTTTTTGCATATTATAAAAAAAAGTAATAATTTTGCGTTAGCCTTATTCCAACAATCCTATCTAATACCCAACAAATCCAATATTTTAATCAAACTATAATAGGTAAAACATTATTATACTACTGTACACCAATTATATCACTATCCATCATTCTTTTATAAAGCCAGTCTAATTACTTGGGAAGCCAATTTGCTTCACCTCTAAACTTTATAAAATGAAAAAAATTACTACCTTTTTAGCCTTATCAATTTTATTATTGATAGCAAATGTTAAATTAAATGCACAGTGTACTATTACCAATACAACTGTAGAAATTGTAAATACTCAAATCTCGGGTGCTGACTGTCTAATTACGTTTACACTTTCATTCGATCTTGAAAACAATTCTGGTAACAAGTACATTCATCTTCATTTATGGGAAACTTCTCAATATCCTAACCCTGCATTTGTATACAAAACTAGTTTTCAACCAAATGCTACTGATTTAGCAAATACAATAAAAAACATTGTAATAGATAACAACACAGGCGGTCAACCAGTTCTTCTTAATGTGTACGCACCTGCGCCAACTGTACCAGTGGTTAATACTACTACTAACCCCGACTTATCAATTGTAACCGTACCTACATCAAACCCTGCGGTTACCAGATTTATAATTAGTAATCTTAAAATCACAAGAGCTGGTGCATGTAATAATTCACTCACTTTTAAAGCAGATTTTTGGTCAAGCCAAGCAGCTAGTGCAAACGCTACGCATTGTTGGGTACAGGGGTTTTCTTTAGGTATAACAGACCCTGTTTTAACCGGTAATGTAAATTGTGGTTTTTATGATGTTGCTATATCCACTACAAGTGCTACCAAAAGTGTTTATTACGATGTGTATGTTGATGGAAGTACAACTAATGCAGCAAATAATATTTTTGATCAAGCAACAGATACTTATATAACCACTGTAGGTTCTATTGGGTCACCTATAATAATTACACAAGGAACACCTTATAATCCAGCAGGATTTTTTACACTACCTGCTCCTTTTAATGCTCCTCCTTACTTAAATAGAAAAGTATTTATTATAGTTAAAATAGTTGGCGAAACATATTTAATTCAAGAAACGTTAACACCTGTTACTACAAGTTGTGGTGTAGCTCCAATTTTACTAACCGATTTTTATGCATATAGAAAAACAAGTAGTTCAGTACAGTTAAGTTGGAAAACCCAAACCGAAATTAATGCTAAAGGATTTGAAATAGAAAGAAAAACAGATAATGGGTATGTAAAAGTAGGTTATGTGGCCGCTAAAAATATTCAAAACGGTGCTAGTTATTCTTTTCAAGATAATAATTCAGGAAAAAGCATTAGTTTATACCGACTTAAAATGATTGATATAGATGGAAGCTCAAAACTATCAGAAGTACGCAGTGTAAAAGGTAATGCAACTACTAATGATTTTACCATTTTCCCTAACCCAAGTACTGGCTCTACAAAAGTGTCTATTACCGATATAGAAGAAAATACGGATGTGCAATTAATAGATAACAGTGGTAGAGTATTAAAAACAGTACCCATAGCTAGTACTAATATCATCGAATTAAATAAATTGCAAAGAGGAATATATCTAGTACGAATAGTAAATAAAAATACCGGAATAGCCGTAACTAAAAAGCTTACTGTAATTCAATAATAGTATTAATTTAAAAAAAGCCGCTCAACTAGTTGAGCGGCTTTTTTATGTTGTAACTTTCCACTAATGAAACAGGTTGTACTAATCATACTTATTTTGTTTGCACAGCATGTTGTTTTTGGGAGTAGGGTAGATACCGTATCTATTTATAGTAACTCCATGCAAAAACAACTAAACTGTGTGGTTATAAAACCAAGTAGTTATAAAAAGCAAAAAGCCCTTTCAGTTGTTTATTTATTACATGGTTACGATGGTAATTATAGTAACTGGATAATAAAAGTACCAAGCTTAAAAAAGCAAGCAGATGAATTAAATATATTAATTGTTTGCCCAGATGGTGGTTTTAGCAGTTGGTATTTTGATAGCCCCATTGATAGCACCAGTAAATACGAAACCCATATAGTAAAGGAAGTTGTACATTATATAGATAGCCATTACAAAACCATACCCAACAAAGCCAACAGAGCCATAACTGGCTTGAGTATGGGAGGGCATGGGGCTTTTTTTTTAGCCTTAAATCATTCAACAGTTTTTGGTGCAATGGGTGCAATGAGTGGTGGGGTAGACTTAAAAGAAAGTAAAAATAAATTTGATGTTGTCAAACGAATTGGAGATACCCTCAATTACGCCAAAAATTGGATTGACTTCTCAATCATTTACCTAATTGAAAAGCATACCAAAACTAATCAAGCTATAATTTTTGATTGTGGAGTAAAAGATATTTTTATAAAAGGCAATCGGCTATTTCACCAAAAAATGTTGCAGATAAATATCCCTCATACCTATATAGAAAGAGATGGAGAGCATAATTGGGTGTATTGGCAAAATGCTGTGCAATATCAATTGTTATTTTTTAAAAATTATTTTATACATAAAAAATAATCTAATTTTATTGACTGGTACTTCCATCCCTAATCACTTTTTTCTTTCCTTTATTTTTCTTTTCCCACTCAAGCATTTCTGGTGTTTTTGGTATTTCTTTTTTCTTTTCGTTTGGGTTTGTTTTTGGCACAATAGCAACAGCATTTGGGTCTTTTTCTAAAGCGCCTCTATCATACTTTTCGGTTTTTACTAACCTGCCAGTACCTGGTTCGTACCAACGCCATTCACCATGCTTTACACTGTATTGTTCTGCTTTTACAATTTTAAAATCTACAATTTCATTATTACCACTTCCATAAACAGGTATGGTATCGTAAGGAGTTTCTGGATCGTAACCTTTCCAGCTTTCTTCTTTAACTAAATCGCCTAAATACGTATAGTATTGTTGCAACGCATGTTTTCCGCCAAGTTTAAAATTTTCAACTCCTATAAGATCGCCTTCTAAACTATATAGTCTCCAAACACCTTCTTTTTTATCATTTTTATAAATGCCCTCTTCTTCGTATCCTTCGTTGCCACGCTGGGGTTCAACTCTTGTAACCCATTTACCCTGCTTTAATTTTTTAGCATCCGTATAATTTAGTGTATCACCATCTGCGGTACGTTTAAAAGATTGTGCAAATCCGCTTGTCAAAAAAAGTAATAATGTTATTGAAGTAAGCAACAGTTTATGTACTTTTAAATACTGCATATCAAAAAAATTTATTTTTATGAACCAAACTTTAGTAATTCTATTAAGCTTCATCAGCTTAGCATTGTTGTATAGTAAATTCTTTACTCAACATTCTACGAAAGCGTTGTACAAAATCACAATCAAAATTACATGTTTAACACTTTTTATAAATGTTAATTATTTGTATGCACAAATTAAGCCAACTTCTGCAAACGAACGTATGGCGGGGTTGCAAAAGCGTAAATTATTAAACGAAAAATCGGTATTAAAAAATATTACCTATACCAATATTGGTCCAACTCAAATGAATGGCAGAGTGGTAGATGTAGAAGTAAACCCCAACGACCCTACCGAATTTTATGTTGCCTATGCTAGTGGTGGATTATTTTATACAACCACCAATGGGCAAAGCCTTACACCAATTTTTGATAATGAAGATGCGTTTAGTATTGGCGATATAGCAGTTGATTGGAGTGCTAAAACAATTTGGGTAGGTACTGGTGAGGTAAATAGTAGTCGCTCAAGCTATAGTGGTACTGGGGTGTATAAAAGTACTGATAATGGAAAAAATTGGGAGTATTTGGGGTTACCCGAAAGTCATCATATTGGTAAAATTATTTTACACCCAACAAATGCCAATATAGCTTGGGTTGCAGTATTAGGGCATTTATATTCTCCTAATAAAGAACGAGGTGTTTTCAAAACAAGCGATGGTGGAAAAACATGGAAGCATAGTTTGTTTGTAGATGAAAATACAGGGGCAGTTGAAATGGATATAAATCCAAAAAAACCGAATGAAATTTATGCCGCCATGTGGTATAGAGAGCGTAGAGCATGGGATTGGAAAGAAAGTGGTAAAACATCTGCACTCTACAAAAGCAATGATGGTGGAGATACATGGAAACCCATAACCCTTGCAGGTAGTGGTTTTGCCACCGGCGATAAAATTGGTAGAATAGGAGTAGCCGTATTTCCTAAAAATCCAAATATTGTTTATGCTGTTGTGGATAATAATAATTTAAAACCAGATACAGCTAAAAAGAAAATAGATACAACTAAATATCAGTTGGAAGATTTTAAAAATACTACGAAAGAAAAATTTGCTTTACTTAACGATAAAAAATTAGATAGTTTTTTAATTAAAAATGGATTTGATGCAAAATATCGTTCCGCATCTGTAAAAAATTTAATAGCAACCGATAAAGTAAAACCAACAGCAGTTTACGACTGGCTGGTGGCAGATGATGGCTTTCAAAATGCAGGAATTATTGGTTGTGAATTATACCGAAGTGATGATGCAGGAGTAAGTTGGAAAAAAGCAAATGCAAAAGAAATATCTACGTACAATACCTATGGTTATTACTTTGGTAAACTAACGGTAAGTGCTTTGGACGAAAACCAAGTAGTACTGTTAGGCTTTAATTGTTTGTATAGCGATAATGGGGGCAAATCATTTATTGTAAAAGATAAAAGCAATACTCACCCCGATTGGCATGCCCTTTGGATAAACCCAAATAGAGATGGACATTGGGTTGCAGGACATGATGGTGGTTGCAACATAACCTACGATTATGGTAAACATTGGTTTAAAGTAATTAATAATGCTGTTGGGCAATTTTATAATATTACAACCGACGATGCAAAACCCTATAATGTTTATGGAGGCTTACAAGATAATGGTACATGGTTTGGTAACAGTAAATTAAATGTACAGTTTGATGCGGATGAAGAAAAAGAAGACGAAGCAGATGCCTACAACTGGAAAAGTATTGGCGGAGGAGATGGTATGCAAGTGCATGTTGATAGTAGAGATAATAAAACGGTGTATAGTGGGTATCAATTTGGTTTTTATAATAGAAGAAGTACAGATGGTGGAAGAGGAGTAAGTATACACCCCATGCATGACTTAGGTGAGCAAAAATTACGTTATAACTGGCAAACACCTATTTGGTTAAGCAAACATGGACCCGATGTTTTTTATTATGGCAGTAATAAATTTCATCGTAGTTTAAACAAAGGCGAAAAGTTAGAAGCATTGAGTGGCGATTTA
The DNA here is from genome assembly GCA_031377245.1 of Bacteroidota bacterium. GTDB lineage: Bacteria > Bacteroidota > Bacteroidia > Chitinophagales > Chitinophagaceae > Ferruginibacter. Next base: position 76,637 of record JANMEU010000013.1, on the reverse strand, counting down.
ACCAATGGAAAAAAAGAAGGTAAAATACCTTTTGGAACGTTAACAACAATTGTTGAAAGTCCGTTAAAATTTGGGTTAGTTTATGTAGGTTCCGATGATGGGAATATTCATGTGACTAAAGATGGTGGCTATACCTTTACTACTATTAGTAAAACGTTTCCAACCAACGTTCCGCAAGGGTTGTATGTAAGCCGTGTTATGCCATCTCAATATAAAGAAGGCAGAGTTTATGTTACACTAAATGGATATCGCCATGATAATTTTATGCCGTATCTTTTAATTAGCGAAAACTTTGGAGCAACCTGGCAACAGCTTGGTTTAGATTTACCTGCAGAACCTTTAAATGTTATAAAAGAAGATCCTAAAAACGAAAACATTATTTACATTGGTAGTGATAATGGGGTATATGCAAGTTTTGATATGGGTAAAACATTTATGGGTATGTTTGGTAAAAATTTACCCCGTGTACCTGTACATGATATTGCTATACAACAACGAGATAATGAAATAATTATTGGTACACATGGTAGAAGCATCTATGTTACTAAATTAGATGAAGTGCAAAAAGCATATACTAACTTTATAAAAAAATAAAATAACCAAAAATGGAATTGTTACAACAGTTTGAAGCAGCAAAAGAATTAACAAAATCATACACCGAAAAGCCAGATAACGAGACGTTATTAAAACTTTATTCCCTATACAAACAAGGTGCAGAAGGTGACGTTAACATTGATGAACCTAGCAATATGTTTGATTTTGTGGGCAAAGCAAAATACAATGCTTGGAATGCCTTAAAAGGCACAAGCAAGGAAGATGCTATGCAATCTTATATTGATTTGGTAAACGAGTTAGTAAATAAAAAGTAATTACTTTTTTAAATATTTTTCTAACCATTGATGTTGCTCCCAAAGCATATGTAAAATACTTTCTTTAGCTGCATAGCCATGGCTTTCGAAAGGTAGCTGAACAAAACGAACTGTTCCGCCATGTCCTTTTATCGCATTATACAAACGTTCACTTTGTATAGGAAATGTGCCAGGGTTATTATCAGCTTCGCCATGTAACATTAGCAAGGGTGTTTTAATGTTATTTGCATAACTAAATGGACTCATTTTGTAATACAAATCTGGTGCTTGCCAATAGGTACGTTCCTCATTTTGAAAGCCAAAAGGAGTAAGGGTTCTATTGTATGCTCCACTTCTTGCAATACCTGCTTTAAATAAGTTGCAATGGGCTAATAAATTGGTTGTCATAAAAGCACCATAACTATGCCCACCTACTGCAACTCTAGTTCGATCACCAATACCCATTTCAGCAATTTTATCTATACCTGCTTCTGCATTTGATACTAGTTGTTCAATAAAATTGTCATTAGGTTGCTTATCTCCTTCGCCAACAATAGGAAATTCAGCATTATCCATTACTGCATAACCTTGTGTTACCCAAAAAACCATTGAACCAGAGCCTACTCGGACAAAGCTGTATTTGCTTCCTCTTATTTGAGCAGCATCGGCACTGCTTTTAAATTCTCTTGGATAAGCCCACATAATTACTGGTAATTTTCCATCTCTTTTTGCATCGTATCCTTTTGGTAAATATAAATCGGCCGCTAAATCAACACCATCTTTTCTTTTATAAGTAATTTTTTGTTTTGTTACTCCACGTAATGCTGGTTGGGGATCTGCAAAGGCTGTAAGTTGTTTAACCGTTCCATTCGTATATTGATAATAGTTAGGTGTTTCATTTTGGCTTTGTTTGCTTGTAATAAAACTCATGTTATCAAAATCTGTAATGGAACTTACGGTTTCGTAATAAGGCTCTGCACAACGCCATATTTCTTTGGTTTCTTTTGTATTAATATTAAAACTCCTTAAAAAAGGTAAATCGCCATTTGCAGATGCTCCATTACCTCTCATTAATAACGTATTGCCGTTAATTAATTTTGGTGAATTTTTTCCAAACTTATTTTTTGCAAAAATTGGTGAGCCAGGGTCGCCATAGGAATCGTCGGTGCTTCTTTCAATTAATGTGGTAAATTCCTTTGTAGTAGCGTTATACTTGCTAATTTTTTGACTGTGTTTTACTCTGCTACTTTCAATTACCCAATAGTCGTTTTCCGTTAAAGGAACAACCCCGCCTAAACGCATGGTTGTTTTTAATAAAACACTAGTATTCTTTTTATCATATGGATAAGCCAATGTATAGACAGCATCTCTAAACTCAGTTTTCTTTTTTATTAAGCCACTATCTTGCGGCTCTATCCACATTACTGTATTGGGTAAGCTATTTATCCAACCATGCCCCCTTGGTGCATTTAAAACATTATCATAACCTGATGGGGCTAATTCGTTACTCGGTAATTTATCTAAAATAGATAGCGTTTTGCCGTTAACATCTGTTATAAAAACGGTGCTATTAAAACCACCTGCAGTTACTAAGTAGCTAAATGGTTTATCAATTTTTTCAACTAACATATATTTATTATCTGGCGATAATTCAAAACTGCTATAAATTAGCGGAGCGCCAACTTTTGTTTCTGCTCCATTCGTATTTTTTATTAATTGACTTGTTGCATAAAACTCAAATAACTGTTCATCATAAGGGCTTTTTATTAAATCTTGATAGGTTACACTTGCAGCTACTTTACCTAAATTTTGTTGTACAGTAGGCCCTTTTGGTGCTAATAATTTTTTAGGAGCCTCACTGCTTGGCTTAGGGGCAGCTGTATATAAAATACTAGTATTGTCATACCAATCAAAAGCACCACCCATTACCGTATTAACGGGTAGTTTATTTATCTTAGTTGCTTTTTTTTGTTTTACATCAATTAAGTATAGGTCAATACTACTATTGGTTGTATTGGTAAAAGCAATTTTTTCATCATTTGGGCTCCACGTAAAATTACCTGCCTTTATACTACTAGGTAAACCGGTAATCGTACTTTCTGTATTTGTTTTAATATTTTTTAAACGTATGCCTATGGTATAGGCCGATCGGCTTGGTCCAAAATTATTTGGATTAATACGTAACCCAGCAATACGTAATTCTGGTTGCGCTAATTCTTCTATTGATGGCATGGCACTTCGTTCCATAATTAACATCCATTCTCCCTTAGTATCAATACTTACCCCTGGAGAAGGCTTTGCCATTACTAAATCAAAAATTTCTTTTGGAGGTGTTTTATACTCAATAGCATCTTGTGCATAAACTGTTCCAAAAAAAGCAACCGATAATAAGAAGAATAGTTTTTTCATTTTCTTAATGTTTGAACCTTAAAGTTAATGATTTGTACTCTTTTTTTGTTTAAAAATGACAAACGGCTAGAATTTTTTTGTTATGTCTTCTAAAAGTTTATGAATAACTTTGCACTATGTATATTTTATACTCCGATGGCGAAGGCAATATTTTTGAAGATACCTCTTTATACGTAGCAGGGCGTAGTGGTTGGGATGCTGTGCCCGTAGCCGAAGAAGATTGGATAGAGTTGCCAAATGGTGGAAATTTGTACGAATTGCCAGGTCGTAAGGGAATTGGTATTGATGTAAAAACTGGCGAAATGCGTTTGTGTGAAAAAGGGTGGGCTGTAGCAGCATTTATTCCTCCTGCACATACTGGCCTTTATATGGCTGCTTACGAAACTGCACCAGATGCTCCAACACTTCCGTTATTTTGTTATACAGCTGCAGGATGGAAGGACGATAAATTTTATGTACCTGCGGTAAGAATTGAACAAGATATTAGACAAGAATGTGAAGGATATGATCAGGAAAAAATTGAAGAGGGTACACAACATTTATTAGCCGCTTATCCTAACAATAGATTAGTAAAGCATTTAATGGAAAATTGTTGCATGACCTACACTTGCCCTGCTGCAAGAAACTTTGCATTAGGAAGATGGGAGTGCCCTGTGCCTGCCTCACCAGCATGTAATGCAAATTGTATAGGTTGCATAAGCTTTCAACCACAAGAAGAAACCATTATTAGCACACAAGATAGATTAACCTTTAAGCCAACTGCCGAAGAAATTGTAGAGTTTACCGTACCACATTTGCAAACTGCCCCTTTTCCTTTAGTAAGTTTTGGACAAGGATGTGAAGGAGAGCCCTTACTAATGTGGGAAACCATAAGAGATGCTATAATTGAAATACGAAAGCATACCCAAAAAGGTAGTATTAATATAAATACAAACGGGAGTAAGCCAGATGCTGTAAGAGCATTATGTGAAGCTGGTTTAAATAGTATGAGGGTAAGTACAAATAGTGCAAGAGAAAGTATTTATACACCGTATTACAGGCCAAATAATTATGTATTTGCCGATTTAATCGAAAGTTTAAAAATTGTACGTAGCTATGGCGGATGGACAAGTATTAATTATTTTGTTTTTCCAGGAATGACGGATAGTGTTGAAGAATATGAAGCACTACGAACGTTAATTAAGGAAACGGATTTATGTATGATTCAATGGCGAAATTTTAATATTGACCCTGATTGGTATTTAGGTAAAATTGGCGTTACCGAAACTGGCGATTTTTTAGGAATGAAACAAATGCTATCCTTAATAAAAGAAGAATTTCCTAATTTAAAATTTGGATATTTTAATCCGAGTATTGAACGGATTAAAGGAAATTTTGAAGTTGATTTTGCACATTAAAACTAACAATAAGAGGACATATATTCTTTAGATTTTTTTAAATAAAAAAGCCTTCTCCTAAAAGAGAAGGCTTTTTGTAAACTGTTTATTTTTTCTATAATTGCTTAAACTCTTTAAACAAATTTACTTTATTATTTTCTATTAATGTTTGATAGCTTTTCCATTTTTCACTAAAAAAAGAATTTATTTTAACGATAGCTTCTGCAATTTTTCCTTCTGCTTTTTGTACCAATAATTCTTCTTGATTTGTAGGTGCTGTATTTTTACCACTAATAGTGTTTAGGGCTTCGCCAAAAGCCGTCATTACTGTTTCTTGTGGTATTTGGCCATATCCTTGTCGTTCTATTTTTTTACCATTTACAAATTCTCTAATATCTTTTATTTGCTCTAGTATTTTTTTACTTTGTTTACGCATACTATCTGCTATTGGTAGTTCAATATCTTTTAACTGAGCCTCATATTTTTTAGCAATTTCTTCTGCATCTGTTAATTGATCTAACCCTTGCGTAAGTTTATCACCCACTTTGCGTAGGCGAAGGGATAGTACTTTTTGAGCTTTCAATAGTTCACTATTATCAACTTTACGAGGATCTGCTTTTATGGTTATAAAACTAGAATCCATTTCATTATTAAAATGTATAACAATTTTATATTTACCAGGTGATACATCATCGCCACTTGGTTCTGCATCGTTTGGCTTTGGCTTAGCAGAGGTTGGGTATCTAAACCCCTTTTCATCCATACGCCAATATTTTTTATTAAAGCCACTATCCGCAGGCCATTGCAATGTTCGTATTAACTCATTTTGTATGTTGTAAATTTTTACAACAGCAGTATCTTGTTTAGTTATTTTTTTAGCAAGCGTATCGGTTATTTTTTTTGTTGTAGTATCTTTTGTTTTTAGGGTAGCGTAAAAATTTATTGCAGCTCCTCGTCTTTTATTTTCTGCATCCCATATTCCCCATGTACTCCATTCGTATCCCGGTGCATTTTTATAGGTTACTTGGTAAGCATCATTATTTTCAAAAGCCATTATTTTTTTAGAAAATATTCCTTTTTGTGCAGCAAGTTTTCTTAAGGGGCGTATATCATCTAACACATATAACGAACGGCCAAAAGTTGCAATACATAAATCGGCTTCACGTTCCTGTATAACTAAATCATACGTACTAACACTTGGGTAGCCATTTTTAAATTGTTGAAAGCTAACTGCATTATCCAAGCTAATCCATAACCCTTGCTCGGTGCCTACAAAAATTAAATTAGGTTCAGCAGGATCTTGCAATACACATAAGGCATAACCCTTAGTGTTTTTATTTTGTAAAATATTTACCCATGTATTACCATAATCTGTTGTTCTAAAAACCATAGCTGCAAAATTACCTCTACGGTAATCATTGGCTACAACATATGCCTCACCTGCATTGTACCTGCTAGCTTTTATTTGTGGTAACCAGCATCCTTTTGCTAAACCGGTAATTTTATTAGTGAGATTACTCCACGTTTTTCCACCATCTCTTGTAAGCTGTACTTGCCCATCATCTGTAGCTACCCACAAAATATTTTTATCTAATTTACTAGGCTCTATGGCTAAAATAGTACAATGGTTTTCTGCTCCAGTAATATCAATACTAATACCTCCATTCTTTCTTTGGTCAATTTTTGCGCTATCATTTGTTGTAAGGTCTGGGCTAATGGTTGTCCAACTTGCTCCATTATTTGTACTCTTGTGTACAAACTGGCTACCATAATAAATTGTTTTTTTATCAAAAGCATCTTGTGCAATAGCGGCATTCCAATTAAAACGAAGTCTTTCTTTATTTATAGTATTAACTACACTTGGGGGTTGTATATCCCAGCTTTCGCCTGTAATAATATTATACCTGCCTAAGTTTCCACCTTGGCTCATTGCATATACCCAATTAGCATCTTCGGGGTCGGGTAATACATCAAAACCATCACCACCCCAAAGGCTTTCCCAGTAATAGTTTTTTAAACCAGCACTTGTCCAAGTGTATGCAGGGCCACGCCAGCTACCATTATCTTGCATGCCACCCATTACATTATAAGGCATTTCATTATCTACACTTATATGATAAAATTGCCCCACAGGTATTTTTTCATCAAACTGCCAGTTCTTCCCTTTATCTCTTGTAATGCCTATGCCACCATCATTTCCATCAATAATAAAATTTGGATCTTCGGGGTGTATCCAAAATGCATGATGATCGGGATGAATACCGTTATAGGGGATTACTGTTTTAAACGTTTTTCCACCATCTTCGCTCATACTCACAATTTGATTGATTAACCATAAGCGATTTTCATTTTTAGGATCACAAATTATATCTTGAAAATAAAAACTTCTGTTGGCGGTGTAAGCTGGGTCTTCATTTACTTTTTCCCATTTGCTACCGCCATCATCACTTTTGTACAAAGCACTTTTTGTACTTTCAATTAGTGCGTATATTCTGTTTGGCATATCGTGGCAAATGGTTAAACCTATACGCCCATAATCACCAGTTGGTAATCCGCCTTCTCCATTTAATTTTTTCCAATTTTTGCCGCCATCAAAAGTTACATACAGTCCACTTCCTTTACCCCCACTATTCAAACTCCAAGGGCTTCTGCTATGTTGCCACATTGCGGCAAATATTTTATTCGGGTTTTTAGGATCCATAATCATATCTGCTACACCACTCGTATCATTTGTGTATAAAACTTTGCTCCAAGTTTCGCCACCATCGATTGTTTTAAAAACACCTCGTTCGCTATGTACGCCATACGGATTACCAATAGCACCTACGTACACCACATTTGGATTTGTAGGGTCAATAATTACTCTATGTATATTTCTAGTTTTTTCCAAGCCCATACATTTCCATGTTTTGCCTGCATCAATACTTTTGTAAATTCCCTCTCCAATATTAATAGAGTTACGTGGGTTACCCTCGCCAGTGCCTACCCACACTATGCTTGGGTTGCTTTGGCAAATAGCAAGGCTACCAATATTTTGTATCGGTTGCTCATCAAAAATTGGGGTCCAGCTGTTACCAGCATTTTCAGTTTTCCATACGCCACCGCTTGCAGCACCAAGGTAAATGGTGTTAGGGTCTTTATGCAACGCATCAATAGTTGTAATACGCCCACTCATGCCACTAGGACCAATAGCACGGGGTTTTAGGTTTTTAAACTGTTTAGATAAATCAACAGTTTGTGCAAAGGTGAAAGTAGAGTAGGTGAATACAAGTAATGTAAAAAGTAGTTTCATTTTTTATTATTTTAAGGTTTTAGTTTATTTAAATTCTCCAAATTCTGCCCTCAATACATCAGCAATTTCTCCTAGTGTACAAAAATTTTCTACCGCAGTTACTACAAGTGGCATCAGGTTATCTGTTCCTTTTGCAGCAACAGCAATACTATCCAAGCATTGCTTAACTTTACTATTATCTCTTCTGCTTTTTAATTCAAGTAATTTATCTATTTGTGTTTTTTGGATGCTGTCATCTATTTTAAAAACAGGTGTTGTATTTTTTTCTTGTACATCAAATTTATTTACACCAACAATAATTTTTTCACCACTTTCTATATTGCGTTGATATTCGTATGCACTTTTTGCAATTTCATCTTGCATAAAGCCAACTTCAATAGCAGCAACACTTCCTCCCATTGCATCTATTTGATTAATTAGTTTCCATGCAGCAGTTTCAACTTCGGCGGTTAATGCCTCTATAAAATAACTACCAGCTAAAGGATCTACGGTATCTACTACACCACTTTCAAAAGCCACAATTTGTTGGGTACGTAATGCAATCCTTGCCGCTTCTTCTGTTGGCAGGCTAAGTGCCTCATCAAAACCATTGGTATGCAAGCTTTGTGTGCCGCCTAATACTGCGGCTAAGGTTTGTATAGTAACACGGCTAATATTATTTTGTGGTTGCTGTGCTGTAAGTGTACTACCACCCGTTTGCGTATGAAAACGAAGCATCATAGCTTTTGGGTCTGTAGCCCCTAATTCTTTCATAATGGTTGCCCACATTTTACGTGCTGCCCTAAACTTAGCAACTTCTTCAAACAAATTATTATGGGCATTAAAAAAGAAGGAAAGGCGTTTGCCAAATACATTTATATCTAATCCTTTATCTAGGGCGGCCTTCACGTAGGCTTTACCGTTACTTAATGTAAATGCAATTTCTTGTACTGCTGTACTACCTGCTTCTCTAATATGATACCCACTAATGGAAATGGTATTCCATTTTGGAACTTCTTTAGCACACCATTCAAAAATATCGGTAATTATACGCATACTTTGTTTAGGCGGATAAATATAGGTACCTCTTGCAGCGTATTCTTTTAAAATATCGTTTTGTATAGTACCGCTTATCTTTTTTAAATCGGCTCCTTGTTTTTTTGCTAACGCCACATAAAATGCTAATAAAATAAATCCACTTGCATTAATGGTCATTGAGGTGCTAACTTCTTCTAAATTAATGCCAGCAAAAAGTAGTTCAACATCTTCTAAACTATCAATAGCTACGCCTACTTTGCCTACTTCCCCATCAGATAATGAATGGTTACTGTCATAGCCAATTTGTGTGGGCAAATCAAATGCTACACTTAAACCACTTACACCTTGACTTAGTAAATAATGATATCGTTTGTTACTTTCTTCGGCTGTGCTAAAACCTGCATACTGCCTCATTGTCCAAAGTTTTCCTCTATACATATCTGGCTGTACGCCTCTTGTGTAGGGGAATTCGCCTGGTTGTTCTATCTTAAACAAAGGATTATCATTAGCAGCGTATACTTCTTTTATTTCAATACCCGAATCTGTAAAAACTTTTTTTTGGTTATCCATTTTTGAAAATGTAAGGTTACAAAATTTTCTTTGCCTCATAACGTAATGCATCTAACACAATTTGGCTTAGCTCTGCATTGTTATTGCTTGTATATTCTAAAATTCGTTTGCTTAGCTCAATTCCATTTTCGTTGGATGGTAAGGTTGCAGCTAGTTGGTTGACGATGTAGGTATTCTGATCTTTTAAATTTGTAATAGCTTTCCACATATCATCGGTAATATAAATTTGCTGACTAACATTGTAATCATACTCAGCTTTTAGCGATTCTAAAAAAATAAGTTGAGCATCTACAACTGTTAAGCCGTTTGTAGGTGTACGGCTAACCAAATTTTTTAATGCAGCTCTTTCGGCAAATACCGTTAAACGTTCGTAGGCTTGTAATTTTAATTTATGGGTATCCGAATTAAAACCCGTGCTACTTCCAATTTTTTTATTCGTTTCTTTTATATAAATATAAAGCCCAATAACAGCCAATGTTAATATAAAAATAAACGTAAAAAGGGCAAATTGAACGGTACTATTTGTTAAATCCATTAAACTTATTTTAGAGTAAAAATACTGCTTTATTTTTAGGGAGATGAATATTGAATTTTAGTATTTAAAAAATTGCTATTGGGTAAAATAAATTCCAATTTCGAAAATTAAGGATAGAAATACTTGTTAATTTTGTATAAAATAGATTTAAAATGGAAATTACGTCAACTATACCAGTAACCTTATCCTTAGGTGCAATTACAGAAATTAAACGTTTAATGCAAGTAGATGGGTTTGATACCACTCAACAACTTCGTGTTGGTGTAAAAGGCGGTGGATGTAGTGGTATGACGTATATTTTAGGGTTTGATACACCTACCGAAAAAGATGAAAAATTTGAAATAGATGGCATTGCTTGTATTATGGAAAAATCGCATAGCATTTATTTAATGGGTATGGAGGTAGATTGGCAAGGAGGTTTAAATAGCCGAGGCTTTACCTTTACCAACCCTAATGCAAGTAAAACTTGTGGCTGTGGAACAAGTTTTGCAGTGTAGGTATAGCCTCTAAAACTATGTTGCTATTTATTCATTGTAGTTATTTTCACTTTTATTTGGTTTTATTTTTTTGTACAGTTTATTCATACACCTATACTATTTTTTCAAACTATTGTTTTTAATAGAATATTCATCTTTATTACCTAGCTTATATAAATCTATTTTTTTGGGTAAAATAGCCCCAATGATTGTGTACATTTGCAGCCTTAAATAAATACAAAATATGTTCAATTCGTTAAGTGAAAAATTAGAAAGTGCCTTTAAAAACCTTAAAGGCCAGGCCAGAATAAATGAATTAAATATTGCTAATACAGTAAAAGATATTCGTAGAGCATTGGTAGATGCTGATGTGAACTATAAGATTGCCAAAGAATTTACAGACAAAGTAAAAGAAAAAGCTACAGGTGCAAAAGTGTTGTTGGCAGTTAACCCTGGCCAACAAATGGTTAAAATTGTACAAGATGAGTTAACCGAATTAATGGGCGGAAACACTAGCGATTTTAATGCTAATGGCTCACCAGCTATAATTTTAATTGCAGGGCTGCAGGGTAGTGGTAAAACCACGTTTAGTGGTAAGTTGGCTAATTACCTTAAAACCAAAAAAGGCAAATCGCCTTTATTGGTGGCATGCGATATTTACAGGCCAGCGGCTATAGACCAACTAGAAGTTTTGGGTAGCCAAATTGGGGTAGATGTTTATAGCGAAAGAGAAAATAAAGATGCAGTAAGTATTGCACTAAATGCTATTAAAGAAGCTAAAGCTAAAAATAAAAACGTTATTATAATAGATACGGCAGGGCGTTTGGCGGTAGATGAAATAATGATGACGGAGGTTGCAAATGTTAAAAATGCCATTAATCCACAAGAAATTTTATTTGTAGTAGATAGTATGACAGGGCAAGATGCGGTGAATACGGCAGCAACCTTTAACGAACGCTTAGATTTTACTGGAGTTGTGCTTACAAAGTTAGATGGAGATACAAGAGGTGGTGCTGCATTAAGCATTAAATACACTGTAAATAAGCCCATAAAATTTGCTAGCAATGGCGAAAAAATGGACACCCTAGATGTGTTTCATCCTGAGCGTATGGCTCAACGTATTTTGGGCATGGGAGATATTGTTAGTTTAGTAGAAAAGGCTCAAGAACAATTTGATGAAGCAGAAGCTGCCAAACTAGAAAAGAAAATTAGAAAAAATCAGTTTGATTTTGAAGATTTTAAAACCCAAATTCAGCAAATAAAAAAAATGGGTAATTTAAAAGATTTGATGGGGATGATACCTGGTGTAGGTAAACAAATAAAAGATGTTGATGTAGATAATGACAGCTTTAAAGGTATTGAAGCATTGATAAATAGTATGACGTTGCATGAAAGAAGAAACCCTGATGTAATAAACCCAAGCCGAAAAGCCCGTATTGCAAAAGGAGCAGGTAAAGATATAAATGAACTTAACGCCTTTTTAAAGCAATTTGAACAAATGAAAGGGATGATGAAGATGATGAATAAAATGCCAGCAGGGCGTATGCCTGGTATGATGGGAAAACGATAAATCAACATAATTATTTAGAAAGGAAGGCTTTTCAGCTTTCCTTTTTTTATTTCAAAAACTTTAAATAGGTTCAAGGCAACCCTATTACTACTATTTTCGATTGATATCATATATCATGTAACTTTAACACTTAACTATTAACAAACTATACCATTTTGGTAAATCAAGGTTGGCTTGAGGCTATAATTCATGGTTGTATAAAAGCAAGCAGAGAAAGTCAAAAGGAGTTGTATAGCTACTACTTCAGTTTTGCTATGGGTATAAGTATGCGGTATAGTAGTAATTATTTAGAGGCAGAAGAAATTGTAAATGATAGCTTTTTAAAAGTGTTTACACAGCTAAAAAAATTTAAACCAAGCTATCAAAGTTATGAGGCATCCCTTATGGGTTGGATGAAAAAAATTATAATGAACACCGCTATTGATAGTTATAGAAAGTATGCTAAAACGCATTCCATTTCATTAATTGATGATGTGCATTTAGAAATTTTAGATAGTGTAGAAATGCCTATTGATAAAATGGCTTACGATGAAATTATTAGGTTGATACAAAAATTATCACCAACTTATAGAACAGTTTTTAACCTTTATGTTATTGATGGATTAAAGCATGAAGAAGTTGCAGCAGTTTTAAATATTTCGGAAGGAACATCTAAATCAAATTTAGCCAAAGCAAGAGCTAATATTCAAAAAATGTTAAAGGAAACTAATCATAAATTGTATGAACAGCGAAGAGCAATTTAAAAATATTGAAAAAAATATAGCTCAAGCAGTTAATTCTTCTGAGTACCCTTTTACAGAAGAGGCTTGGAAGAGAATGGAATTGCTTTTAGATAAAAAAGATAAAAAAAGACGACCATTATTTTGGATTTGGAGTTTTGTTTTATGTGGCTTTTTTATAGGCGGATATTTTATTTATAAAAATAGTTTTCACAATCAAATCTCCGACGCTTCAAATAAACCAAGTAGTATAAGTTTAAAAAAGGGAAACTCTGCACAAACATCTCTTCGGGAAGAAAATTTATTGGTAACCGACAATGAAAAGGAGCAGCAAAATAATCAACAAAAAGAGATTTTTAATGGAGAAACCTTGGTAGAAAAGAATACAACATACACTAATAGTTTGATAGATACTAAAAGTGTTTTAAACCCAAATAGAAATATTAAAAATGGTAGTGTAGTCGACTCTCTTTTTCATCAAAACCGAAACACTAAAATAGATGATAAAGTAGCTTTTGGTAAAAAGAGACAATTTACTAAAAAAGCAAAAGCTAAAATAAAAATAACTTCTCCTGGCGTTGAAGATGTAATAGAAGATGAACAAGGAACTGAAGAAACAATAGATGTTGCATCTCCCCAATTAACTACAATTACTAAAGAGCTAATACCAAAAACAGAAGAGAAAAAGAATAAAGGAAGATGGAATGATGAACTTAAAGTGGATAGTTCCCATAAAAACACGAATACTAATGCAGATGAGAAAAAGAAAGCGAAAAAGAAATTTTCATCCAATGTTTTTATTATAGCTAATATAGGTTTAGAAGCTAATACAACTAAATTTTTGTCGCCTAAAAATATAACTCTTACCCCAAGGTATGGAGTTGGTTTAGGTTACCAAGTAAGTAATAAGTTAAGCATACAAACAGGATTATATGGTAGTGCAAAAAAATATATTGCAGGGCCAAATGATTATACAATAAAGGCTGGCTCTCCCTTGTTGGGTGTTGAAATAATTAAGGTTGATGCTAATTGTTTAACTTACGAAATTCCACTATCATTGCAATATAATTTAGTTCAAAATCAATCGTTAAATTTTTATGTATCCATAGGTACTTCAACTTATATAATGAAAAAAGAAAAATATGACTATACTTTTTCAGTTGCAAATACTATTTACCAATACCCCTATGATTATACTGGAAACAAGCACTTATTCGCAACCTTCAATTTTTCTTTTGGAGTTGAGAAAAAAATAAATCATAATTTATTTATACAAGCTGCTCCAAATTTTATAATTCCATTAGGCGGAGTTGGGGAGGGAAGTATAAAATTATTTACTACAAGCCTTAATTTAGGTGTAAAATATTTTCCATTTAAAAAAAAATAAATTAAAGCAACCTTTTTATTACCAAGTACGATTTATTAAAAAACTCAATTTATGAATAAGCTAACTGTAACCATCATTTCTATATTTGTAATTGCCACTTTTGCTTTTGTAGCCTGTAGCAAAGGTGGTGGAGGTACAACACCTCCCCCAAATCCTTGTGCTAGCAAAACAATTGCAGTTACAGGTGCTACAACTGCAACAACAACACCAACTTCAAGTAACGGAAGCATATCTGCATCTGCCACCGGCAGTAGTGGATTTACCTTTAGTTTAAATGGGGGTGCTTTTCAAGCAAGTGGTACATTTTCTGGCTTAGCAGTTGGCAGCTATACAATCACTGCAAAAGATGGGGACGCTTGTACTGGCTCACAAGTTTTTTCGGTAACTGCAACTCCATGCCCTACTATAACAGTAACTGCTACTCTTACACAAGCATCTAGCCCAACTGCCACAAATGGAGCTATTGCTGCAACGGGTGCTGGTAGTACAGGATTTACCTACAATATTAATGGCGGTACTTTTCAAGCAAGCGGAACATTTACTAATTTAGCAGTTGGTAGTTATACCATTACTGCAAAAGATGCAAATGGTTGTACTGGTAGTAACGCATTTAGTGTTACTGCAGCAACTTGCCCAACTATTACACTAACCACCTTACCTACAAATACAACTGGCCCTACTGCAACCAATGGCAGTCTTGTTGCAACAGTAACTGGGGGCACAACACCACATACGTTTAGTAGAGATGGTGGAACCACTTTTCAATCAAGTAATACCTTTAATAACCTAGCAGTGGGCACTTACGCAGTTGTTGCAAAAGATGCTAATGGATGTTTAAGCGGATCGGTAAGCACAAGTGTTGCAGCAACATGCCCTACTATTACCTCAAGCGCCGCAACCACTAACACTGTTAAATGCGAAAGTAATACGGGTACTATTACCATTACTGCTAATGGAAGTAGTGGGTTTACTTATAACTTAAACGGAGGAAGTTTTCAAGCATCTAATACTTTTGGAACATTAGCTATTGGTGTTTTTTCTTACGGAGTAAGAGATGCTAATGGGTGTACCACAACCGGTAGTGCTACTATAAGTCAAGCACCAGCCGGTACATTATTTTCAGCTGTTAAAGCAGTGCTAGCTGCAAATTGTGCTACACCAGGCTGTCATGCTTTACCATCTCCACAAAGTGGAATAAATTTTGCAGATGATTGTCAAATTGTTAGTCAAGCTTTAAGAATTAAAGCAAGAGCGGTTGACTCAAACCCATCGGTAATGCCGCCAAGCGGCTTAATTTCTGCAGCTGATAGACAAAAAATTGTAGATTGGATAAATGCTGGAGGAAAACATAACAACTAATTTTTGACCATTGAATAAACGTATAGTTTTAATTACTTTATTGATTATTTTATGTAGTGTAGGTATTTATATTTATAAAGAATATAATCGTAAACCTGCTAGTTTAAATAATTTACCAGCTGTTCTAAATATAAATGCAGATACATTGATAAGCCAATTTGCATTAAACGAGGCTGAGGCAAATAAAAAATATTTAGGCAAAGTAATTAGTGTAAAAGGATTTATTAATAAAATTGATAATCAACAAGACACATTATTAACCATACTTTTAGGAGATTCCTTGTTATCAAGTAGTGTAAGTTGCTTAATGGATACTGGTTATATAAAATTAAAAAAAGTATTTACACCTGGTACACAAATTACTATAAAAGGCATATGTACCGGCTATTTAATGGATGTTGAGTTAAATAGATGTGTGGTTGAATAAAATATACTTATCAAATGAAAAAACATAGTAGTGTACTTTTATTTCTTTTATTTTTTTCTGTAACACTTGTTGCACAAAAAAAACTATTTACCAAAACTGGTACAATAACATTCAACTCCAAAACAAGTATTGAAAAAATTCAAGCAGTTAATAAAAAAGTATTAGCTGTTTTGGATGTGGCTAATAATAAAATTGAATTTGCTGTTTTAATAAAAGGGTTTGAGTTTGAAAAAGCTTTAATGCAAGAACATTTTAACGAAAACTATTTAGAGAGCGATAAGTTTCCAAAAGCCACTTTTAAAGGAAAATTTGATGACACCAACTTCACAATTTTAGCAGAAGAAAATAAAACAGTTACCGTAAATATAAGTGGCAGTTTAACCTTGCATGGTGTTACAAAGCCTGTAACTGCAAAAGCACTTATTACTACAAAAAATAAAACAGTTAGTGCGGCTAGTAGCTTTACCATTTTATTAAGCGATTATTCAATAAAAATTCCTGCTGTAAATAAAAATAATGTAAATAATCAAGTTCAAATAAATATAAATTTAGCTAACTTACAAGAAATGAAATAACTAATGAAAAAATTACTATTTGCACTAACCTGTCTTTTATTTATATGCCCAGCAAAAGCACAAGACACAAGCCTAGTAAGCGGTTTAGAAGATGAAAATGCCCTAGAAAAAGTTACGGGAACATTCAAATCTACCAGAGTAATAAATGCACACAGCACCGAAATGTTGTATAAGGGCAATATGGATTTTAGAATTCTTCATCGCTTTGGGCCAGTTAATTCTGGTGTTAAAGAGTTTTTTGGGTTAGATAACGCAAGTATGCGTATGAGTTTTGATTTTGGAATTACCAATAATTTAATGATAGGTATTGGTAGAAGTACTAATTTAAAAGATTTAGATTTTTTAATAAAAACTAGACTGCTTCAACAAACAAAAGGAGTAAAACCAATTCCGGTTTCTTTATTAGTAGCAGCAGGTTATATTGTTACAACTCAACAATCGTTTGCAACTGTAAAGCCAACCTTTAGCGATAGATCATCTTACTATTTACAAATGATTGTTGGCAGAAAATTTAATTCAAATTTTTCAATGCAATTAAGTCCTTTGCTAGTTCACAACAATTCTACGTTAAACCCAACGGATGATAAAACAATTTTTGGCTTAGGCGGTGGTGCAAGATATAAAGTAAGTAAACGAATTGCCTTAGTTGCCGATTATCATTACGCCGTAGGGAAACTTGATAATGCAATAACCAATCCATTATCCTTAGGGGTTGATATTGAAACGGGCGGTCACGTATTTCAATTGCATTTTACCAACTCAGCCGGTATGAATGAAAAAGCATATTTAACCCAAACTACCGGTAAATTTTTTAATGGAGATATACGTTTTGGCTTTAATTTATCAAGAATGTTCAATATTGGTAAAAAGAAAAAGAATTGGTAACCAACTAGTTAGTTCATTTTTTTCGATAAATAAATTACATCGTTAAACTTCACTCAAATTTTATTATCTTCGTCCTCCTTTTTTAAGGGATAACCCTATTTGTTCACAACCAAAAATTTCTATTTATGGCTGTAAAAATGAGACTTCAAAGACATGGCTCAAAAAAACGCCCTTTTTACTTTATCGTAATTGCCGATGGCAGAAGCCCACGTGATGGTAAATTTATTCAAAAATTAGGTACGTACAACCCTTTAACGGTTCCTGCAACTATTCAGGTAGATCGTCAAAAAGCGTTAGACTGGTTACAAAAAGGTGCTCAACCCACTGATACTGTACGCCGTATTCTATCGTTTAAAGGTGTGTTATACCTAAAACATTTACTACGTGGTGTTAGCCTTGGTTTATTTGATGAGGCAGGTGCTATGGAAAAATTTACAATGTGGAGTACAGAGCATGATGCTCATGTTGCAAAACGCCAAGGTGCTCATAAAAAAGCATCAATGGACAAACGTAATGTTCCAGTAGTTAAAAAAGTGGCTGAAATTCCAGCACTAGTTGCAGAAGTTGAACCAGTTGCTGAAGCTGAACCAGTTGCTGAAGATGCTGCCCCTGAAGAAACTAAAACAGAAGAATAATATTCAACCTGTTTGTTAATTCATTAAATGTTCCGATTTTATATCGGAACTTTTTTTTTGATTTAAAAAAATCAAATGGGTAGAAAATAGTTTTCAATACTACAATTCAAATTCCCAAATCGTTCTATACAATCCATGTTTTTCCACATACGTTAAAAAGGCAACAAAAAAACTATCGTTTCCTAATGTAGCACTATCTCCAATTATATATAATTTTTCTTTAGCTCTTGTAAGGGCAACATTCATTCTGCGGTAGTCTTTTAAAAACCCTATTATACCGTCATCATTACTACGTACTAAGGATAAAATGATGGTATGCTGCTCTTGCCCCTGAAAACTATCAATGGTACTACAACGCATTATCGTAGGTAAAATTTCTTTTGCAGCAGCCACCTGCCCAGCATAAGGAGAAATAAAGGCTGTTTGTAGAGGATCAATATTTTCTGTTTCAATTAATTTTTGTGCAATTTTTAATTCCCCATCATTTTTTAAACTAGTACCATCAATTCCAAACTCTTCGTTATAACCACTACCTGCAGTATCAATAAAAATTAAATGCTCAGTTATGTTTTGTAAATGAGGAGGGGTCAGTAACTCGTTATCATAAAAATATGCACTGCTAAATCCTGCAATTGAATTACGCATTCTATATTGTGTATTTAATAAAAATATTGGCTTAATGGTGGCTACAGCTTTTTCTAAAATAGAGGTATTAAAACCCAATTGCATAGCCTCATTGCTTAACACCGTTGGGGGTAATTGTAAATGATCGCCTGCTAAAATATATTTTTGTGCTAAAGGAAAAACACACCAAGCTAATGGCTCAATGCATTGCCCAGCCTCGTCCATAATTAAAGTTTCAACTTTTAAATGCCGTATATCTGCATCGTACAAACCAATGGGAGTGCCTAATATTACTTGAGCTTGTGCAAATAGTTTCTCTTCATTATAGGCTTGTAATTTCTTTATTTCTATACGAATTTCTTTAACTTCTTTAAATAATAAATTACGTTGTTCTCGTTCCTCTTTTCCAAAATTTCGTTTGTATTTTATTGCCATTTTTCTAAATTCTTCGGCACGTATTTTTAGTTGTTTAATTTCTTTTTGTGCCGTACTATTTGCTAGTTTGCCTTCGGGAGTATGTGCAAAAACAAGTTCATCGGTTTTTGTAGCATTGCCCACACGTAAAATAGTTATGCCTTTTGTAAGCAACCCCTTTGCAATATTATCAACAGCCGTATTACTTGGTGCTGTAACAATAATTTTATCTTCTTTTTTTAACAACTGTAAAATACCCTCTATTAATGTAGTTGTTTTGCCTGTACCTGGTGGTCCATGTATAACTAAAAGTTCGCTATTATCTAGCATTGCTTTTACACTTGTTTGTTGGCTTTTATTTAAACTAACATTATTAAAAATTAACGGTTCATCATTTTCTATCAATGGGGTTGGCTGTGGAGTTGAAGCGTAATGTATTTTTTCAAATAAAGTATAAAGTGTTTTATTACTTTCTAAATTATTCAAGGTAGCTTTCATAATGGCTGTAGTGCGTTGATCGGGAGCTAATTTTATACCTACACCTTTATCTTCTATCCAATCCGGAAAGTCCGGAGCAAATAATCTAAACTCTCCGCCCTTGCCTTCTAAATTTAATAAAATACCTTTTATAGGCTCTTCACCAGTAAAAAAACATTCAATAGCAGCACCATCTTTAAATACATTTGCCTCTGGCGGAAAACTAAGTTTAAAGCTTATTTCAGGATAATCGGCATAACCAAAATTTTTACGAGTTACTATAATGGGGTGCAACGCCAAACCTTCTGCCTTTAGCGATTTTAAACTATGCTGCTGATCAAGGCTATACCGTTTTATTTGCTCTTTTTCCTCTAAATTAATACCAGCTAATAAGTTTTTTATATGTGCATTTGTAATTGCCATGTTGTGAAAATATGTAGGATGCGAAGAATAAAAAAATTAACTTGCAAGGTATATGAGTGAATATTTTAAAATAGGAAAATTGGCTGCAAGTTTTGGACTTAAAGGGGAGTTAGTATTGGAGCATAGTTTAGGCAAAAAAACAGCTTTAAAAGGGTTAGAGGTTATTTTTTTAGAAGATAAAAAAGATAGCTTTATCCCTTATTTTATCTTATCTGCTAAAATCAAAAGCAACAACGAGGTTTATTTACAATTGGAAGGAATAGATAATAAGGAAGTAGCTCGTAAGCTTACACCTAAAGAAGTATGGATAACCGAATACGATTTTGAAACCTTTGCAGCTAAATCTGCAGCTATTTCCTTGTTAGGGTTTACCATGATAAATGACGGGGAGGAGTTAGGAAAAGTTATTGAAGTTATAGAACAGCCCCATCAAGTATTATGTTGCATTTTGTATAAAGGGAAAGAAGCACTTATACCCATACATGAAGAAAGTGTAGAAAAAATTGATAAAAAAAATAAAAAAATATTTGTTGTTTTACCAGATGGGCTGTTAGAAATTTATGAATAATACTACCACAGCCGTGGAAAATAATGGATGGAATTCTACTACTTATTATCAAAAATAATTTTTGTAAAGCTGAGTAATCTGTGGCAAACAATCAACGTATAATAGCTCATTTAGACCTTGATACATTTTTTGTATCCGTGGAGTTATTAAATCATCCTGAGCATAGAGGAAAGCCTTGCTATGTAGGCGGCACAGATAAAGGTGTGGTAACTAGTGCAAGCTACGAAGCTAGGAAATTTGGGGTACGAAGTGGCATGCCAAGCTTTAAAGCAAAGCAACTTTGTCCGCAAGCAATAGTTTTAGGCTGGAGTAGGGGTGAGTATAGTAGGTATAGCAGATGGGTTACACAAATTATAGCCAGTAAAGCTCCGCTAGTTGAAAAAGCAAGTGTTGATGAATTTTATATAGACTTAACAGGTATGGATAGGTTTTTTAATCCATTACAATGGACGATAGATTTACGTAAACAAATAATGGATGAAACTAAATTACCTATTTCGTTTGGACTTGCTAGTAATAAAATGATGGCAAAAATTGCAACCGACGAAGCTAAGCCTAATGGTTATTTACAAGTTCCTTTTGGTAAAGAGCAAGAGTTTTTAGCACCAATGCCGGTAAGTAAAATACCAGGTGTAGGGGATCATACATTTGAAGTATTAAAATCGATGCACATTAATACCATTAATGATGTTTTTAAAACTGGAGTTAAAGATTTAGAGGAACGTTTAGGAAAATGGGGTGTCGATTTGTGGTACAAAAGTCAAGGCATACATAACGGAGAGGTAACCCCTTACCACGAAAGTAAAAGTATTAGCAGCGAAAATACATTTGATGAATCTAAAACAGATGTGCCTTTTTTAATGACCGAATTAGTACGATTAATTGAAAAAATTTGTTTTGAATTACGTAAAGATGAAAAAGTAGCTGGTTGCGTTGCTGTAAAAATTAAGTACTCAAATTTTGAAACAACCTCCAAACAAACTACAATACCCTATACTTGTGCTGATGATGAAGTGATACCTATTGCCAAAGAATTATTTAAAAAATTATATAAAAAAGGAGAGCCTATACGGTTGTTAGGCGTACGCCTTAGTGAATTAACGAATGATGCAGTGCAAACCAATTTGTTTAATGATGTTGAACGCAAAGGGGATTTGTACAAAGCTATTGATAAGGTAAAAGATAGATTTGGTAAGGGTTTGGTAAAAAGGGCATCATCTAGATAATCATAAGAATTAAAATTAATAATTCTATAAATTCTTACGCATTTGCTGTAATAAAGCTCTAATATCTTTTGGCAACTCTGCTATTAAAATAATTTCCTTACCTGTTTCATCTTTAAACTTTAGTTGATAGGAGTGTAGTGCAACTCTATTTAACATAGGGCGTTCTTCCTCGTCGTGCTTACTTAGTTTAAATTTCTTTTTTAATGAAGATAGCAAAATAGGTTTTCCATCTCCATACAATGGGTCGCAAGCAATGGGGTGGCCAATATTTTGACTATGCACACGTATTTGATGGGTACGGCCTGTATGTAATTGAAATTGTACTAGTGAATAAAGTTTATGCTCTTCTAATACTTCATAATCTGTTACAGATGCCTTACCACGTGGATGTATAATCATTTTACCTCTATCAATTGCATGCTCGGCTATGGGAGCATCTATTGTTCCTTTTTTTTCGGTTGGCACACCTGATACAATAGCTTGATAATATTTTTCAACTTCTCTGCCTTCAAATAATAACGATAAATATTTATGAGTGGCTTCGTCTTTTGCAAAAATAATTACACCACTTGTATCTTTATCTAACCGATGAACGGTAAATATTTTACCATACTTTTCTATCAACAAATCTTTTAAAGATGGTTGAGATTGTTCTCTATCTGGTATAGATAATAAACCTGCAGGTTTATTTATTGCTACAAAAGTGGGAGTTTCTAAAATTATGTCTAAATGCTGCTTTGCCAAAACGTTTATTTATTTTTACTGTTGTTCATATACTTTAATAAACGAATTTCTTTATCGCTAAGGTATCTCCATTTGCTACGCTCTACATTTTTTTTAGTGAGGTTTGCATACATCACTCTATCTAGTCCCTTTACATCGTACCCAAGGCTTTCAAATATGCGGCGTACAATACGGTTTCTACCACTATGTATTTCAATGCCAATAATACTCTTGTCTTTACTGTCGGCATAAGCAAGGCTGTCTACTTGTACTTCACCATCCTCTAATTTTATACCTTTTAAAATTTTATCAAAATCGCCTCTAGCTAATACCTTATCTAATTTTACCTCGTAAATCTTTTTTATTTCATAGCTAGGGTGCGATAGTTTTTGTGTTAAATCGCCATCATTGGTGAGTAATAAAACACCACTAGTGTTTCTGTCTAATCGTCCTATTGGGTAAACTCTTTCGGTTGTAGCTTTTTGTATTAATTCTAAAACAGTTTTTCTGCCTTGTGGGTCGTCGGTTGTGGTAATATAATCTTTTGGTTTATTTAGTAAGATGTAAACTAAATTTTTTGTTACAAATAATTTTTTACCATTAAAAACTATTTCATCAGTAGGTTGTATTTTATAACCAGGCTCTGTAGCAATAGTGCCATTAACCTTTACCTTTTTTTCGTTGATTAATGCAACAGCATCTCTACGGCTACAAACACCACAGTGGGCCAAAAATTTATTTAAAGGCATTATACCACTTGGGTGATTATCGTTTGCTGCGGTTGCTTTAGCTGATTTTGTAACTGTTTTTTCTGCACCACCAGTTTGTTTAAATCGGGGTGTAGTTCTAGTGCCTGTAGCTTTTATTTCTTCGGCAGGCTTGCCTTCAGGTTTACCTTTTGCATTATCTGCAGCTTTGGTAGCCATACCATTTCGCTTAGCTATTCTTGCTTGGTATTCTTCTTCTTTTTTCTGATCAAAAAAGGCATTACGCTCTTTACGGTATTTCTTTTTTTCTTGTCTAAATTCTTCTTTTATTACGCTATTTTTCTTTTTTGAAGTAAATTTTTGAAAGGGAGCTTGGCTCATAATCTTGAAGTGTTTTGCTGTTTTACAACAGTAGTGAGCTGTAAAGATACGGAAAATAAAAAAAGAGCTCCGATTTTACTCGAAACTCTTTTAGTATAGGGTTTATTAGTTAATTACTTTGATAGGTGCTTTTTACCCATCTTGTTTTTCTTCATTTCATCTAATTGCTTTATTTGATCCGCTGTAAAAATGTTACTTTTTTGTGTTTTTGCTTCTGCTTTTAAAGCCATTAATTGCTCTTTACGTTGAGTACGGCTTAAGCTTTCGTTATCTTTAATTGCTTTAGCGCTTGCTTTTATACGTTCTCTTTGGCTTTTTAGTTGCATTACTTGAGCATCTGATAGATTTATTTTGCTTTTCATTTTTTCTAAACCCTTTGCAAATTTTTCCTCTTTTTTAGCCATTTTAGTAGCTTTTAATTCGGCCATTTTTGTTTTTTGCTCAGGTGTTAGTAAAGCTTGCATCTTAGCTTTTTGTTCTTTACGTAAAGCGTCTTTTCTATCTCTTTGTTCTTTTACCGTAATGCTTTCGTTTTTATTAAGCTCCTTCATTTTTTGCTTTAACGCTACTTTATTAGCTTGGGCCTGTTTTTTTTGCTCATCGCTTAAGTTTAATTGTTTTGCTAATTGTGCATGATGCTGCTTTTTATCACCCATTTTTTGCTCTCTTTTATGTTGTGCATTGGCTGTAAAAAGTATGCTTGATAATGCTAAGGTTAATACTGTTAATTTTTTCATGTTCTATTTATTTTAAAGTTGTTTAATAATAGACGGGGAGCTTACAAAGAAGTTTAATAAGAGATATTAAAATTTTGTTAATGGCTTTCTTTTGCCACGGAAGCACGGAGTTTTTTTGTTAAGCAAAAATGAAAATAGAATTAGCTTTTCATTCGATAGGGCAATAAATTACTTTTTATTAGCCAACTGTCCACAGGCAGCGTCAATATCTTTACCACGGCTGCGGCGTACTCGTACATTAACTTTATGCTTGGCTAAATAGTCGGTAAATTGTTGGGTAGTATCTTCATCGGGCTTTATAAATGATGCACCATCAATAGGGTTGTACTCAATTACGTTTACCAAATGCGTTGGTATTTTCCTATAAATTTTTACTAAATCTTCTGCATCTTCTAAACTATCATTTACATCTTTTAATAAAATATATTCTAAAGTAATATCGTTTTTTGTTTGTTCGTAAAAGTAATTTAATGCTTCTACTAACGAGTCTATACTATTTGATTCGTTGATAGGCATTATGCTATCTCTCTTTTTGTCGGTGGCAGCATGTAGCGATAAAGCCAAATTAAAACGTACTTTATCGTCACCCAATTTTTTTATCATTTTAGCTACACCTGCAGTAGATACGGTTATACGTTTTGGGCTCATGGCCAATCCTTTTGGATCGGTAATTTTTTCAATAGCCATAAGCACATTATTGTAATTTAATAAGGGCTCACCCATACCCATAAAAACAATATTGCTTAATTTTTTATTGTAGGTTTTTTCGCTTTGCTCATTTAAAATGGCTACCTGATCATAAATTTCATCAAAATCTAAATTGCGTTTACGCTCCATTTTACCAGTAGCACAAAATGAGCAGGTAAGGCTACAGCCTATTTGAGAGGACACACAAGCCGTATTTCTGTTTTCGGTAGGTATTAAAACACCCTCCATAAAATGGCCATCGTGGGTTTTAAAGCGGCTTTTTAATGTTCCATCACCACTAATTTGTGTAGTATCGTTTACAATAGCGGGAAAGCTAAAATTTTCTGCCAATTTTTGTCGTAAATCCTTTCCTAAATTGGTCATTTCATCAAAACTTCGGGCATTTTGTTTCCAAATCCATTCGTAAGTTTGTATAGCTCTAAATTTTTTATCGCCAATACGTTCAAAATATTCTTTTAGTTCTGGTAAACTTAATGTTCTTATGTTTTTTAACGCCGTCATGGTGCAAAGGTACAATGGATGCAGTGTTAATAAAAATAATCAACCTAAAACCTTAATTATGCAAAACTGGCAAATTAATTGTACCTGGTTTAAAAACTTATTTATGAAACTATCCACTTTTTTATTAATTGCCCTATCTGCTTGTACAAATTGTTGTACAAAAAATAAGAATACATCGGTAGTGGTTGATGATTGGCCAACGGATAGTATACGAACCGTAAAAAGTAATTTAAACCACCCTTGGGAAATTTTGTGGGGTAAAGATGATTTTATATGGATGACAGAACGAGAAGGGAAAATTAGTAAGATAGATCCTAAAACTGGTGTTGTTGCTTTTAGTACTTCCATTTCCGAAGTACAATCTAATGGAGAGGGCGGATTATTAGGAATGGTGCAACACCCAAATTTTACAACTAACGGACTTTTTTATGTAGTGTATAATTACAATAATGGAGCTAATTATAGAGAAAAAATTGTACAACTCAAATTTGCAAATAATGCTATTCAGCCAGTATTTACGATAATACAAGATTTACCAGCAGCATCAATCCACAATGGATCAAGATTATTAATTTTTAACGATAAATTATTTGCTACAACAGGCGATGCATCTGTACAACCCAATGCACAAAGCACTTCATCGTTATCGGGTAAAGTGTTGCGTTTTAATTTAGATGGAACAATACCTATAGATAATCCAATAGCTAATTCACCAATTTGGAGTTTAGGGCATCGTAATCAACAAGGGTTAGTTGTTGCAAATAATAGTATGTATGCAAGTGAGCATGGGCCAAATGTAGAAGATGAAGTGAATAGTATTGAACGTAATAGAAATTACGGTTGGCCAAGTGTAAATGGCCCTTGCAATACCACAGCCGAGCAAGCTTTTTGTACCGCCAATAATGTAAAAGAACCTTTGTGGAGTAGCGGCACAAGTACTATTGCTGTTTGCGGCTTAGATTTTTATAACAATGACAGAATAACTAGCTGGAAAAATAGTTTGCTGCTAACAACCCTTAAAGACCAAAGCCTTAGGGTACTAACATTAAGTGCCGATGGCCGAACTGTTATTGGTGAACAAACTCTTTTTAAAAACAAGTTTGGACGAATAAGAGATATTTGTGTTTCGCCAGCAGGCAGAGTTTATTTATGTACTAGCAATGGCAGTAATGCAGATGTTTTGGTAGAAATTTCGAGTAATTAACCCTTTTTAAAGCCATTTTACATAAGTCGTTTTAACTAAAATTGATACTATCTTTACCAAAATTTTGGTAATGAAGGCAGTATATGTAATTGATTGTTTACGTACACCCATAGGAAAATATGGTGGTGCACTAAGCAATATTAGGCCCGATGATTTGTTGGCACATGTATTAAAAGTTTTAGTTAAACGAAACGATAATATTGATGTACATGCAATTGAAGATGTAATTGCAGGTGCGGCAAACCAAAGTGGAGAAGATAACCGCAATGTTGCAAGAATGGCTGCTTTGTTAGCCGGCTTACCTACTAGTGTTGCTGGCACTACTGTTAACCGTTTATGTGCAAGTGGGTTGCAAAGTATTATGGATGCTGCTAGGGCTATTGCTTGTGGCGATGGCGATTTAATGATTGCCTGCGGAGTAGAAAGTATGAGCCGGGCTCCCTTTGTTACACCTAAAGCTAGCAGTGCGTTTGCAAGGGAACCTCAAATTTTTGATACCACGTTAGGTTGGCGTTTTATTAATAAAAAATTATCCGATTTATATTACCCATACACCATGGGAGAAACTGCAGAAAATGTTGCCAAGCAATGGAACATAAGCCGCAATGCCCAAGATGAATTTGCCATGGGTAGCCAACTTAAATATGCAAATGCATTTGCTAGTGGAAAGTTTTTAAATGAACTATCTCCCTTACAAGTTCAAGTTGGTAAAGATGCTTTTGATTTTGATGCAGATGAACACCCAAGGTTAAGTAGTCTTGAAAAATTAGGACAATTAAAACCAGCTTTTGCCAAAGACGGAACAGTAACCGCAGGTAATAGTAGCGGTATTAACGATGGTGCTGCTGCAATGTTATTGGCCAGTGAAGATGCGGTTGTAAAATATGGCTTAATACCCATGGCTAAAATAAAGAGTATGGCTGTTGCAGGTGTGGATCCTTCCATAATGGGAATTGGCCCGGTGCCTGCTACCAAAAAAGCACTAGAAAGAGCAGGCCTTACCGTTGCCGATTTAGATTTGATAGAACTAAACGAAGCTTTTGCCAGCCAAAGCATTGCTTGTATACACGATCTTGGGTTAGACCTCGAAAAAGTAAATGTAAACGGTGGCTCCATAGCACTTGGGCACCCCTTAGGTTGTAGTGGTGTACGTATAAGCACCACACTTTTACACGAAATGAAAAAACGCAAAGCAAAATATGGCTTGGCCACCATGTGTATTGGAGTAGGGCAAGGTGCTGCAGTGGTGTTTGAGGGGATGTAGTTTATTTTCCCAAAAAAAACTCAACCAAATTCTCCAACACCACCACATGCTGTTCACCAGTGGCTAAATTTTTTACTTGGCAATAATTTTGTTCAATTTCTTTTTCGCCAATAATAATGGCATGGGGTATTTTCTTTTTTTCGGCCAGGGCAAATTGTTTGGCAATTTTCATTTCATCTAAAATTATTTCACAAGCAATGCCATGGTTGCGTAAGTTTTGCATAACACCAAATGCAAATTCAATTTCCTTTTCACCCATATAAAAAAATAGGGCAGTTGTGCTAACGCCTAAATCTTCCGGAAAAAGTTTTAATTCTTCCATAACATCGTAAATTCTATCAATACCAAAACTAATACCAACGCCAGGTATATCATCTACACCAAATAAACTGGTTAAATCATCATATCTTCCGCCACCACCAATACTGCCCATAGTAACTTCTGCTGGTGGTTTTACTTCAAAAATTATACCGGTGTAATAATTTAATCCTCTTGCCAACGTAAAATCAAAAACTAAATTAGTTTCGGGTAAAGCATGGTTTTGTACAAAGGCTAATTCTTTCATCCCTTCTGCAGCTAAATTATTTTTGCCTAGCATTTCATGTAGGGCTACTATTTTTTCTTGATTAGTGCCAGCAATAGTTAAAAATTTTTCTATCAAATCAATTTGCTTTTGTTGTAAACCTCTTACCACTAATTCTTCTTTTACTTTTTCTAATCCAATTTTATCTAACTTATCTATTGCTGTAGTTATATCAATTAATTTATCTTTTCCGCCACAAGCTTCGGCTAAAGCCGCTAATATTTTGCGGCTATTCATGCGTAATTCATAATTGGTAATACCTAATTTTGTAAAAGCTAAATGATAAATATTAGCCAACTCAGCCTCACAAAATAATGAGGTTGTACCCACCACATCCGCATCACATTGTGTAAATTCTCGGTAACGCCCTTTTTGTGGTCTATCGGCTCTCCATACAGGCTGTAGTTGATAGCGTTTAAACGGAAACTGTTGTTTAAGCTCATGCTGGTTCATGGCTACATAACGGGCAAAAGGAATGGTTAAATCATACTTCATGGCTCTTTCCGTAATGTCTGCTGTGCTTTTGCCTTCTAATAATTTTTCAAAACCTGCTTTTGTTTTCTCTATATTTTTTTCGTTATTTAAGCCATTGTTTAATACTTTAAAAATTAGTCTATCCCCTTCTTCTCCATACTTTCCCATTAAGGTTTCTAAGTTTTCCATGGCAGGTGTTTCCAACGGCTGAAAACCGTAAACCTCAAAAATATTTTTTAGTGTAGAAAAAATATAGTTTCTTTTTCTAATTGTAGTTGCGTTAAAATCTCTTGTGCCTTGCGGAAGGCTAGGTTTATTACTATTCATTTGCTTCGTTAGTTGGTCTTATATTTTTTAATTATTTCGTCACATGTTTTATCAATCAAATCATACACTTCATGGTATCCATCTTCTTCGCCATACCAAGGGTCGGGCACATCTTTGTTTTGATTGGTAAATATTTCATTCAAAAATAAGGTAACTTTTTTGGAGTTGAATGTGTTACCGCTAATTCGTTTAATATCAATCAATACATCATTTGCCATAGGATAAATAATATCATATTCATTTAAATCCTTAGCTATAAATTTTCTACTTTTTTGGTTGCTAATATTTATACCATTTAGCAACGCTACTTTTTGACTAAGGTGGTGTGGCGGTTCTCCAGTGTGGTACCCATTTGTGCCAGCACTTTCCACAATCCAATTTAATCCTGCTGCTTTTGCCTTATGTTGTAAAATACCTTCCGCCAATGGACTTCGGCAAATATTACCCAAACAAACGATTAAAATTTTC
The DNA here is from genome assembly GCA_031377245.1 of Bacteroidota bacterium. GTDB lineage: Bacteria > Bacteroidota > Bacteroidia > Chitinophagales > Chitinophagaceae > Ferruginibacter. Next base: position 46,748 of record JANMEU010000013.1, on the reverse strand, counting down.
ATGGTGCAAAGTTAATGTTTGAATGTTCATAGTTAATTGTTAATGGTTCATGGAAAAGGTAATCTCTGCGTCTCTGCGGTTTATCGTACATCAAAAATCTTACATCTACTTATGGAATAATTACAACAATAGCATCTTATTAATAACGACGTCGGTTTTTAATTTCTTAACAATAAAAACCAAAAACAATGAACAAGGAAACCATTTTAAAAAGTGATGTGTTAGACATACTTTTTGATAAACGAAACAAAGCTTACGGTGCATACAATTTGCGTAAATTTTATAACAACCGTTTAATTAAATCTTTAGCTGTAATGCTTACTGGGGTTGTAGTTTTATCTGCTTTTACTTTTTTACCTGAAAAAGAAAAACCAATTTCAGACTTTGATAAAGGCGGATTAATAGTGCGTACCATGAAATTGCCAGAAGAGCCTTTAAAAAAAGAAAAGCCAAAGGTGCTTCCTAAAAATGAGGTGAATCAACAACCTGTTGAACAAAGAAAATTTGTAACTAATTTTCTAATTACAAAAGCTCCAACTGTTGATACAATAAACACAATTACTGATGATATTGTTATAAGCACAGTAAATGTAACGGTACCAAGCACTGGGGGCCCATCAACTCCTATACTGGTAGTTCCAGTAGGCACTGGCGATGGCGGTGGTGTTAATCCAAAGCCACAACCTGTAGTTGATTTATCAAAAACATTTACAGAAGACGAAGTAGAAGTAATGCCAAGTTACCCAGGTGGTATGGATGCCTTACGAAAATTTTTAGAGCGTAATTTAGAAAACCCAAGAGATATGGAAGAAGGAGAAGTTGCCAACGTAAAAGTAAAATTTGTGGTGGAGTATAATGGTAAGTTGCAAAGCTTTGTAACGGTGCAAGATGGTGGCGATGAATTTAATAGAGAAGTAATGAGAGTACTTAAAAAAATGCCGAACTGGGTACCTGGTAAAGCTAAAGGGCAAAATGTGTCCGTTTTTTATACCATACCTGTAAAGTTTATTTCAGCTGATTAACGAGTAACTCTTTAAAAGTTGAAAGATTTAAATAAAGTAGCTTCTAATTCCCCTCTCCAATGGTTAGGGGAATTGGGTGAGTTAGAACATAAACAAAAAAGTAGTAATTTGCTACTTCGCAATTGCTTAGCATAACTAACAGATTCAATAATAAAAAATTTTAACATGGCACTAGAAGAATTTGAAAATGAAGAATTAACGGATCGAGAAAAAAACTTAGTTCGTATGAAAAGCATTACGAATTATGTAATGGGTGTTTTTTTTATTGGGGTTGGTTTCGCTTTTTTATTTCCTCCAGCAGCAATGATAAAAAAACTAGAAGGGTACGACCCTACCATGATAAAATTATTTGCAGTTATATGTTTTATTTATGGAGCATTTAGAATATATAGAGGCTACGCAAAAAATTATTTTAGAAGTTGATGAACAAAAAAAAATATATCTTTTTGGTTTTGTGTATTAGTTGTTTTGTGTTTTTTTACGCTTGTTCTAATAATCCAACCATTAATGCAGCACAGGATTCGCCTACTTCAGGTAGTATAAGCATTACCGTAGACGAAAGTTTTAAACCAGTAATTGAGCAGCAAATAAAAATTTACGAGGCTGATTTTCCAGGCACAAAAATTAATGCGTTGTACAAGTCAGAAGCAGATTGTTTTAGAGATTTGTATTACGACTCAGCTACCAGAATGGTAATTGTTACAAGAGGGTTATCTAAAAAGGAAGCAAAATTTTTTCAAGATACACTAGCATATTCACCACCTAGCGATCCAATAGCTTGGGATGCAATAAGCATTGTTGTAAATAAAAATAGTACAGATACTTTATTTACACTACAAAAATTGCAACAACTATTAATAGGTAAAGGCAATAAAAATCAATCTATAATTTTTGATGGGCTTAATGCAACAAGCACCGTTCGTTTTGTAACCGATAGTATTTTAAAAGGGCAAACCTTTGATACGGCTGTAGTAAAAGCTGCAAAAAATAGTAGAGAAGTTTTAAACCTTGTTTCCCAAAATCCAAATGCAATAGGGCTAGTAGGTATTAGCTGGATTGGTAATCCGGAAGAAAAAGAGCAAGTAGAAATGTTAAAAAAAGTAAAAATTGCTTTTGTACAATGTGCTATTTGCGATAGTACACCTTATGTAAAACCTACCCAAGCTAGCATCTTAACTAAAAGATACCCTTTGGTACGTGGTTTGTATTATATATTAAAAGAAAATTACTCTGGGTTAGGAAGTGGGTTTGCTTCTTTTTTAAAATACGAAAGAGGGCAGTTGGTTTTTAGAAGAGCCTATTTAGGACCCAGAATGGATTTTGAAATAAGAAATGTACTTATTAAAGAAAAACTGTAATTATCTATACTAACTTCTACTCTTTTAATAGGGGGTTGGAGGTAGGAAGAAAAATTATAGAAAAATTATAAGGAATTTTAGAATAGGTATTGATAAAATTAATAACATTGTATAGTCTTAAACAGCAAAACAAAATGAACAAGTCTAAAATTGGTGTATTTTTTTTAATGGCAATCGTTTTTGCCAACTTTTCTAACGCTCAAACTTTAGATGAAGGGAGAAAGTTTTTGTACTATGAAAAATTCAATAGTGCAAAACAAACGTTCGAAAAATTAATAGCTGCAAATGCAAATAATGTAGATGCTGTTTATTGGCTAGGGCAAACTATGATTGCTGATAACGATAATAAAGATATTGCTGGTGCAAAAGCATTATATCTAAAAACATTAGCTGCCAACAGCAATAGTGCATTGTTAACTGCTGGTGTTGGCCATATGGAATTGTTAGAAGGTAAAACAGCAGATGCTCGTAATCGTTTTGAAACTGCAATTAGTTTAAGCGCAGGTAAAAATGTTGCCGTACTAAATGCTGCTGGCTTTGCAAATGCCGATTTTGATAGTAAACTAGGGGATGCAAATTTTGCTATTGAAAAATTAAAACAAGCTACAGCCATCAAAGGAATGAAAGACCCAGACGTATGGTGTAATTTGGGAGATGCTTATCGCAAATTGCCCGATGGAGCTGCTGCTTTAACTGCATACGAAACAGCCTTAACGCTAGTCCCTAAATATGCTAGAGCTAAATATCGTATTGGTCGTATTTATCAAACACAAGGGGCTGCTCAGCAAGACTTATTTTTAAAATTTTATAACGAGGCTATTGCTTTAGATGTTAACTATAGTCCAGTTTACTTTACATTGTATCAATATTATTATTCCATTAATGTAAATAAAAGTGCCGATTATTTAGAAAAATATTTAACAGCTAAAGGTAGCGATGAGGTAAATGCTTGTTACTTACGCACCGCTTTAAAAGCTTCTCAAGGGTTATATCAAGAAACAATCAACAAAGGAAAAGAGTGTATTGCCTCAGGTGGTGCAACTCCTAATCCTAAATTGTATGGTATTATAGCATATCAGTACAATAAATTAGGCGACTCAATAAACGCAAAAGTATATTTTGAAGAATTTTTTAAAAGAGAGAATGCTAGTAAAATAGGACCAGCAGATTATGAAACCTATGCGATGATTTTATTGAAATTTCCTGGTAACGAAACGTTAGCTGGAACCTTTATTGATAAAGCTGTTGAATCAGCAACTACTGAAGATGAAAAGGTAATATTACTAAAATCACTTGCATCAACTTACGAAAAACGTAAATTATTTAATGATGCAGCACTGTGGTATAAAAAAGTGGTAGACTTAAGAAAAATAACAACTAAAACAGATTTGTTTAATACTGGTTATAGTTTTTATAGAAGCGGTAATCCTCAAAAAACAATAGAAATATTTAACCAGTATACACAGAAATTTCCAGATGATATTTTAGGTCACTATTGGGTAGGTAAAGCCTCAAGTGTAATAGATACTACAATGACGTTAGCATTGGCTAATCCTTCATACGAAAAAGTAATAGTATTGGGCGAAGCATTAACCGATAAAACAAAAAGTAAAACACAAATAATGACGGCTTATAAGTATATGATTGCTTATATGGCAAATATTAAAAAAGATAAAGTGGCGGCTTTAGCATTTTGCGATAAAGCATTATTGCTAGACCCTGCAGATGCTGATGTAATTAGTTATAAAGAGGTTATTCCTAAAATGAATATGAACCCAACGCCTCCTAAGCCAACACCAAAGCCAGCAGTAAAGCCTGCAACTCCAGTAAAACCAGCTGGAACTAAACCACCAGCAAAGGCTCCGGTAAAAAAAAAGTAACGCCAAAAGCAAAAGCTAAATAAATTAAAAAGCCCGTAAATAAACAACATTACGGGCTTTTTGTTTTACCCTATGGAATATTGCTGTTGCTGCCTTATTTTTGCTGCGTAATTCACTTGTATTAATATTATTATGAATCCATTTTTTCTTCAAATAGCCAATACAAATAGTGCATCTAACTATTTACCCATTGCTATTCAATTATTGTTTGCAATAGGGTTGGTTACGTTTATAATGGTTTTATCTAACTGGCTAGGGCCAAAACGTGTAACAGATGATAAACTTCAAAACTTTGAGAGTGGTATAGATATCAAGGGAAATGCCCGTCAACCAATGGCTATTAAATATTTTTTGGTTGCCATTTTATTTGTTTTGTTTGATGTTGAAGTTATTTTCTTTTACCCTTATGCAGTAAATTTTAGAGAGCTTGGTTGGCAAGGTTTTATGGCAGTAGTAATGTTTGTGTCTCTTTTTATTGTAGGGTTTGTTTATATTATAAAAAAAGGTGCTTTAAACTGGGAAGATTAATAAAATTAAATAATTAGCAAATGTGATAATTTGATAATTGTAGACATATGAAGCGTTTTATTATCAAATTATCGAATTATTAAATTATCAAATTATGAGTAGGCCGGTACAATATAATAACACCATAAAATTTGAGGGTATACCTGAAGGGTATATGGGCGAAGGATTTATGGCAACTAATTTCGAAAAAGTAGTAAGTCTTGCTCGAAAAAATAGTATTTGGCCAATGCCCTTTGCCACAAGCTGCTGCGGTATTGAGTTTATGGCAACTGCTGCCAGCCATTACGATATTGCCCGTTTTGGTGCAGAGCGTATGAGTTTTAGTCCACGTCAATGCGATTTGCTAATGGTAATGGGCACTATTTCAAAAAAAATGGGGCCTGTGTTACGTCAAGTGTATTTACAGATGGCAGAACCTCGTTGGGTAATGGCAGTAGGGGCTTGTGCAAGTAGCGGTGGTATTTTTGATACCTATTCAGTTTTACAAGGAATAGATCAAGTAATTCCTGTAGATGTTTATGTGCCAGGTTGCCCACCAAGACCAGAAGCGTATATTGATGGGTTTATGAAAATTCAAGAATTAGTAAATGCAGAAGGGTTAAGGCGACGACATAGCGATCAATATAAAGAGTTGTTGGCTAGTTATGGAATACAATAAAAACCCCTCCGCCCCTAAAGGGGAACTGGGGTTATAATAATTAATGAATTTAAAAGAAACAAAAGCCCATTTAGGGTTTGGGGTTATGGATAACACAATTGTAAAAGAAAAACTTACTGCAAAATTTGGCGAAGCTCTTACCAATTGGGAGGAGCCTTACGGGATGCTTACATTTACTGCACCTGCCGAATTAAATTTAAAAGTAATGCAGTTTTTGTATGATGATGGCGACTTGAAATTTCAATTTTTAACTGATTTACAAGCCGTACATTATCCTCTTCAAAAAGGGGAGGAGTTGGCCGTAGTTTATCATTTACATAATTTAAGTGCAAATGTTAGAATACGTTTTAAAGTTTTTGTACCCATAGAAAAACCAGATGTTTATAGTGCAACAGCATTATACCAATCGGCTAATTTTATGGAAAGAGAAACCTACGATTTTTTTGGAGTAAATTTTGTTGGTCATCCAAATTTAATACGCATATTAAATGTTGATGAAATGGATTATTTTCCAATGCGTAAAGAGTTTCCATTAGAAGATCAAACAAGAATTGATAAAGATGATGAAATGTTTGGCAGATAAAACCCCAAACCCCTAAAGGGGCTTTTGGGCTGTAAATTGCAAAGCATCGTAAAATAAAAGTAAGAATGAAGTTTTTAATATTTTAACAAAACATAATTAAAGTCTCCTTTAGGGGGATTTAGTGGCATGACAGATACATCACATATATTATTACCAGAGGGCTCAATAGAAAAGCAAACAACAACGCTTAATTTAGGGCCAACTCATCCAGCAACACATGGGGTATTCCAAAATATTTTGGAGTTGGATGGCGAACGTATTTTAAAAGCTACAAGTACGGTAGGGTACATTCATAGGGCTTTTGAAAAACTGGCTGAGCACAGACCCTTGTATCAAATTACACCAATTACCGATCGACTAAACTATTGCTCATCTCCCATAAATAATATGGGTTGGCATTTAACTTGCGAAAAATTATTAGGCGTAACCACACCAAAAAGAGTAGATTATTTACGAGTAATAATTATGGAGTTATCCAGAATTAGCGATCATTTAATTTGCAATTCTATTGTAGGGGTAGATAGTGGAGCGTTTAGCGGATTTTTGTATGTAATGCAATTTAGAGAATTAATTTATGAAATATATGAAGAAGTATGTGGCTCCCGTCTTACTACTAATATTGGGCGTATTGGCGGTTTTGAACGCAATTTCACAAATGCGGCGTTCGAAAAATTAGAAAAATTTCTAGATAAAAAAAGCGGCTATGCCCCAACGTTAAAAGAGTTTGAAAACTTATTTACACGTAACCGTATTTTTATGGAACGTACCATTGGTTGTGGCCCTATCACTGGCGAAAGAGCATTAAATTATGGCTTTACAGGGCCTAATTTACGTGCCGCCGGGGTAGATTATGATGTTCGGGTGCATACACCTTACAGTAGTTATCAAGATTTTGATTTTACTATACCCGTTGGTACAACAGGCGATTGTTATGATAGGTTTTTAGTGCGTAATCAAGAAATGTGGCAAAGCCTTAGCATTATTGAACAAGCGTATCGTAAAGTACAAGATATGAAAGGTGCAGAGTCAGAAATTTATCATGCAGATGTACCAGCCTATTATTTGCCAGAAAAGAAAGATGTGTATACCAAAATGGAAGCCCTAATTTACCATTTTAAAATAGTAATGGGAGAAACCGAAATACCCGTTGGTGAAGTATATAATAGTGTAGAAGGAGCAAATGGCGAGTTAGGTTTTTATTTAATTAGCGATGGGGGAAGAACACCGTATCGTTTGCATTTTCGTAGACCATGTTTTATTTATTATCAAGCTTACCCCGAGTTAATACAAGGCGGCATGTTGAGTGATGCTGTAATAACCATGAGTAGTTTAAATTTAATTGCAGGGGAGTTAGATGCGTAAAAAATTATGAATTAAGAATGTTGAATTATGAGTGTGTTATTTTCAAAAAATAGTTTAGATAAAGTAGCGGAAATAATTAGTCGTTATCCAGAGGGCAAACAAAAAAGTGCCTTGCTGCCTGTATTACACATGGCACAAGATGAGTTTGGCGGTTGGCTAGATGTGCCTGTAATGGATTATGTAGCTACACTTTTAAATATAGAACCTATTGAAGTGTATGAAGTAGCTAGCTTTTACAGCATGTACAATTTAAAACCTGTAGGTAAATATATGTTTGAAGTTTGCCACACTGGGCCATGTATGGTAAGCGGTAGCGATAATATTATTGATTATATAAAAAATAAATTAAACATTGAAGTTGGCGAAACAACCGCCGATGGGATGTTTACGTTAAAAACTGTAGAATGCCTAGGAGCTTGTGGTTACGCACCCATGATGCAGTTGGGTAAACATTACAGAGAACATTTAACACCCGAAAGAGTAGATGCTATAATTGAGGAGTGTAGAGCAAAAGCAAATTAATGAAATATATATTTACCATATTATTCTTGTCTTTATCAATTTGTGTAGTTGCACAAACTGCCGATGAGCAAAAGCTAGTAACAACTGTAAAAGAATTTCACCAAGCATTGGTAAATAAGAATACGATTTCTATTATCCAACAAACAGATAAAGCGTTGAGTTACGGACATAGCAATGGTTGGGTAGAAACAAAAACGGATATGATTAAAAATTTGGAAACAAATTATATTTCTTATCAATCGTTTAAAGAAGATAGTATTAAGGTAAGTTCCAATGGTAATATAGCTAATGTTCGTTTTGTAGCAACTATTGAGGCTTCATTGAAAGATAGTAGAACAACCTATAATTTAAAAGTATTAGAAGTGTGGGTGAAAAAAGGAAAACGCTGGTTGTTGTTTGCAAGGCAGTCGGTGAAAAATTAAAAAATCTAAATTAAAAATTCAAAAATGTGCCCATTAAAAGCAACCTTTTGAATTTTGATTATAACTTTTGAATTAGAATGAGTAGAAAATTATTATTAGAAAAAGAACACGTAGAAAACATTCGTTTGTATGATGTGTATCGCCGTGAGGGTGGTTACCGCAGTGTAGAAAAGGCATTAAAATCTATGTCGCCAGAAACCATTGTGGAGGAAGTAAAGAAAAGCGGGTTACGGGGTAGAGGTGGTGCTGGTTTTCCTGCTGGTTTAAAATGGAGTTTCATTGCCAAGCCCGAAGGTGTACCACGTCATTTAGTTGTAAATGCCGATGAAAGCGAACCGGGTACGTTTAAGGATAGATACTTAATGGAATTTATTCCTCATATTTTAATTGAGGGAATGATTGTGACGTCGTTTGCATTAGGTAGCAACGTTTCGTACATATATATACGTGGAGAATATGCTTGGATTGTAGATATTTTAGAGCAAGCTATACAAGAAGCAAAAAATAATGGCTTTTTGGGTAAAAATATTTTGGGTAGTGGGTTCGATTGTGAAATTTATGTTCACCGTGGTGCCGGTGCATACATTTGTGGCGAAGAAACCGCATTGATAGAAAGTTTGGAAGGCAAAAGGGGTAATCCAAGAATTAAGCCACCGTTCCCTGCAATTGAAGGGGTTTGGAAAAGACCAACCGTTGTAAATAATGTAGAAACTATTGCAGCAGTTGTACCCATCATTAATGATGGTGGAGATGAGTATGCAAAAATTGGTATAGGAAAAAGTACAGGTACAAAATTAATTAGCGCTTGCGGTAATATTAATAAACCCGGTGTTTACGAAATTGATATGACCATTAGTGTTGAAGAATTTATTTATAGCGATGAATGGTGTGGGGGAATAAAAAATGGCAAAAAATTAAAAGCTTGTATACCTGGAGGTTCATCTGTACCCATTTTACCAGCCAATTTATTACTAACTACCGCCAAAGGAGAAAAACGATTAATGAATTATGAAAGTCTAGCGGATGGTGGGTTTGCCACAGGTAGTATGATGGGTAGTGGAGGTTTTATTGTGTTGGATGAAGAGCAATGTATTGTTCGTAACACCTACAGCCTAGCAAGGTTTTACCGCCACGAAAGTTGTGGGCAGTGTAGCCCTTGTCGTGAGGGTACTGGTTGGATGGAAAAAATATTATTAAGCATAGAAAATGGGAAAGGTAAAATAAGTGATATAGATTTGCTGTGGGATATTCAACGCAAAATTGAAGGAAACACTATTTGTCCATTAGGTGATGCAGCGGCTTGGCCAGTTGCAGCAGCCATTAGGCATTTTAGAGAGGAGTTTGAGTGGCATGTAAATAACCCAAGTGGGTGTTTGACTAGAAATTTTGGATTGGGACATTATGCAGATCCGATTCATGTACCAGAAACCATTTAAAACAATTTATTTTTATGATGAGGATGCTTACATTACTTACTGCTACACTTTTATACAGCCAAATAACCACAGCACAATTAGACGCTGAGCGTTTATTAGATGCAGGCAAAAAGAAAATGGCAGCAATGCTTATTTCCGACGAAGAAATAATACAACTAACTACTCAACAAGTTATCAAAATGGATAGCGCAAGCAAAGTAGCGCCAAGCAAAAGCCCATATTTCATAAGATTAAATAAGCTTTTTGCAAAACATAAAAATTACGATGGAATGGCATTGAACTACAAAGTATATTTAGTAGACGAAGTAAATGCATTTGCTTGTGCCGACGGAAGTGTACGTGTATTTAAAGGGCTAATGGATAAATTTACCGACAACGAAATACTAGCTGTAATTGGCCACGAAATAGGGCATGTAAAAAATAAAGACACTAAAGATGCCATAAAAAAAGCCTACAATACCTCTGCAGCAAAAGATGTAGTAGCCTCTACAAATAAATCTGTAGCTACCATAGCCGATTCGCAATTTGGAGCAATTGGAGAAGCGGTATTTAACACAAAATTTAGTCGTCAACAAGAGTCCGAAGCCGATGTTTATGGATACGAATTTTTAAAAATAAACAAGTATCCAGTAATGGCAATGGTAAATGCATTTAACAAGCTAGCTAGCCTTAACGGAGGCACAAGTCAAAAAGGAATTGAATCTATTTTAGCATCGCACCCAGACAGTAAAAAAAGAGCCGATGCCATTCTCGAAAAAGCAATAGCCGATGGGTTAGATAAAATACCTGCCGAACCAGTAAAAGCAACTAAGGTTAAAAAAAAGGCACCCGTTAAAAAGAAAATTTAAATTTAATCAAAATATTGTTTTGTTTAAACCAATTAATGAATGGCAGACGAAGTAAAAAATTTTAAAATAACCATCGACAACATTACCATTGATGTTGCCCCCGGTACATCAATATTAACTGCTGCCAGGCAAATTGGCGGCGATGTAACTCCTCCTGCAATGTGCTATTACAGCAAGTTGGAAGGGAGTGGTGGTAAATGCCGCACTTGTTTAGTAGAGGTTAGTAAGGGTAGCGAAAAAGATCCTAGACCAATGCCAAAGTTAGTAGCAAGTTGCCGTACAGGTGTAATGGATGGTATGGAGGTTAAAAATATTACTAGCGATAAAGTAAAAGATGCAAGAGCTGGAGTGGTAGAATTTTTATTACTTAATCATCCCTTAGATTGCCCAATTTGTGACCAAGCTGGCGAATGTCATTTACAAGATTTAGGTTACAGCCATGGTAAAGAAGGTACTCGTTATGAGTTTAAAAGAAGAACGTTTGAGAAAGAAGATATTGGTCCCTACATTCAATTACACATGACAAGGTGTATACTTTGTTACAGATGTACATATGTTGCCGATCAATTAACCGATACAAGAGTACATGGTATTTTAGATAGAGGCGATCATGCGGAAATATCTACCTATATTTCTAAAGCTATTGATAACGACTTTAGTGGAAATATGATTGATGTATGCCCGGTTGGAGCATTAACCGATAAAACATTTCGTTTTAAAAATAGAGTGTGGTTTACTAAGCCAGTAGATGCAAATAGAAATTGCGATAATCCTAAATGTTGCGGCAAAGCAACTTTATGGTTACGTGGGGCTGATGTGTATAGAGTAACAGCCCGAAAAGATGAATGGGGAGAAGTGCAAAGTTATGATGGTAAACCAGGTTGGATTTGTAACACTTGCCGCTTTGATAAAAAGAAAACAAGCGATTGGGTAATTGAAGGACCAACAACAATTAGTCGTCATTCCGTAATATCGCAAGGGCATTACGAAGGAATGGTTATGCCAACAGAAACTATACAAAAAGTAATGGGCGGCAGAGAGCCAAAATTATTAATGGATATTCATGATGAAAGTGGGGTTAATTTGTCAAAAAAATAAAAGACAAAACACTCAAAATTAATTGATCGTAAAAAAATATTTATAACAAAACACAATCAAAGTCTGCCTTTAGCAGATTAAGGTAACATATGCTTTTAGCTTTAGATTTTGCTTTAATATTAGAAAAATTAGTGTTGATACTAATAGTAGTAATGGCTTCATTAGGTATAGCCATGTACACTACATTTGCAGAGCGTAAAGTGGCTGCTATTTTACAAGATAGACGTGGACCAAATAGGGCTGGCCCTTTTGGTTTGTTACAACCTTTAGCCGATGGCTTAAAATTATTTTTCAAGGAAGAAATCATTCCAAATTTATCTAATAAATTTTTATTTATTCTTGGGCCATCCTTAGCCATGATGACGGCCATGATGACAAGTGCAGTTGTGCCTTGGGGTGATACTGTACATTTATTTGGTAGAGATATTGCCTTGCAAATTGCAAATATTGATGTGGGCATTTTATTTGTATTTGGGGTAGTAAGTATGGGGGTGTATGGAATAATGATTGGTAGCTGGGCAAGTAATAACAAGTACTCTTTAATGGGTGGTTTAAGGGCAGCATCTCAAATTATAAGTTACGAGTTGGCAATGGGTATATCTTTAATTGCTTTAATAATGGTTACAGGCAATTTAGGGTTAAAAGAAATGGTGGTACAACAGCAAAATGGTTGGTGGAATATCGCTAAACAACCACTTGGGTTTTTAATATTTTTAGTATGTTCTTTTGCAGAATGTAACCGTACACCTTTTGATTTACCAGAAGCAGAGAATGAATTAATTGGAGGGTATCATACGGAGTACTCTAGTATGAAATTGGGCTTTTACTTATTTGCAGAGTATATAAATATGTTTGTAAGTAGTGTAATAATGGCTACCTTGTTTTTTGGTGGATATGATTGCCCTTTTGTAGATGAAAGCACCATGTCTCAAGGCTGGGCTGCAATATTAGGGGTAAGTGTGTTAATGGCAAAAGTAGTTGCCTTCCTATTTTTCTTTATGTGGGTTCGTTGGACAATACCACGCTTTAGATACGATCAATTAATGCGTTTAGGATGGAAAATTTTAATTCCTTTAGCATTATTTAATATGTTGGTAACAGGGGCAGTAATTTTGTATTTTAATAAATAAGCTAAACCTTAAATGGTTTTATAAATATGCAAGCATTAACAAATAAAGCACAACAGGTAGATAGAAGGCCAATGAGTTTATTGGAACGTATGTATTTACCTGCCATTGTAAAAGGAATGGCTATAACATTTAGTCATATTTTTAAAAAGAAGCCTACTATTAATTATCCCGAAAAAACAAGACCATTTAGTCCTGTGTTTAGAGGGTTACATATTTTAAATAGAGATGAAGAGGGGAGAGAAAATTGTACCGCTTGTGGTTTGTGTGCAGTAGCTTGCCCAGCCGAAGCCATTACTATGGAAGCGGCAGAAAGAAAAGAGGGGGAAGAGAATTTGTATAAAGAAGAAAAATATGCAGCTAAGTACGAAATAAATATGTTGCGTTGTATTTTTTGTGGGTTGTGCGAAGAAGCGTGCCCTAAGGATGCTATTTATTTAAGTGAAACATTTGCACCAGCCGATTATCAACGTAAACAATTTATTTATAAAAAAGAAGAAATGCTTATTCCTCATCCAATTAATGAGCCAGAGGCATATGAAAAGGCAAGAGGAAATAAGAAAAAAGAAACACTAAACTAACAAATTCGAATTTCGAATTTTTAATTTCGAATTTTATATGGGAGTAACACAAATATTATTTTGGTTTTTATCGGCAATGGCAATTGGCAGTGCTATAATGGTGATTACGGCAAAAAATCCGGTACATAGCGTTTTATTTTTAATTGTTACCTTTTTTGCTATTAGTGGTCATTATATTTTATTAAATGCCCAATTTTTAGCAATTGTTAATATTATAGTATACGCAGGTGCAATTATGGTATTATTTTTATTTGTAGTAATGTTAATGAATTTAAATGCAAATGCCGAGCCTATAAAAAATAGAACAATGCAGTTTGCAGGTATTATTGCAGGTGGTTGTTTATTTTTGGTGTTAACTGCAGCAATAAATAAAGCAGGAAATGTATCAAGCCCTGTGCAACTAAATGGAGGCGATTATGGCTTAATCAAAAATTTAGGAAAAACATTATTTAATGATTTTGTTTTACCCTTCGAAATAAGTAGCGTTTTGTTTTTAAGTGCTATGATAGGAGCTGTGGTGATGGGTAAAAAAGAAGAATAAATGAACCTTTTAAAAATAATAAAAATGAAAAAATTAACTGTAATTGCTTTTGCTATTTTCTTTGTAACAAGTGCAAACGCCCAAATTGATTTGAATAAAATTATTAATCTTGATCAAATTTTAGGAAAAGTATTAAGCGTTAAAAAAGGGTATGCCCCAAAATTTTCTTTAGGCAACACACCTTTTGCCAAAATTACTAAGGTTGCTGAAATAATTGGATTGAAGAGAAACGAACAAGCCAATAAATTATTCAATACGTTTAAAACAGGTAGAACAATTTACAGAGTAGCAGAATACACTGCTGGTGCAGTTGCACTTTACAGCTCAATAAAGGCTATAGATAAAGCAGCGTTAAAATCCGAGTATCAAAAGCCATTAATAGCAGCTGTAAGTACCGCAGCCACTGGGTTAATTGTAAAATTTTTAACCAAAGCGGCATCGTACAAAGCGGTTGATGTGTTTAATGGAGTAGTTAAAAATAAAATAAAAGATATTCTTTCAGTTGCTCCAGCATCTAATACAATGGGTGTTGGTTTGTATGTAAAATTGTAATTTTTTTAAATCACTAATTCTTGTAATTAGTTGTAATAGTGTTTATATGGAAATAAGGTGGTATATAGGATTAGCCGTTGCACTATTTAGTATAGGTGTAATGGGTGTACTTACAAGGCGTAATGCAATAATTGTTTTTATGTGTATTGAGCTTATGCTTAATGCTGTTAATTTATTATTAGTAGCGTTTTCTAAAATGCATGCACTATCGCCGGTTGGCCTTACTAACCCAAGTGTAGTAAGTAATGCACAAATTTTTGTATTTTTTATTATGGTAGTAGCTGCAGCAGAAGTGGCTGTTGGCCTAGCTATAATTGTGATGATGTATAGAAATACACATGTGGTAGATATTAATTTTTTAAACAGACTTAAAAACTAAATTGTACTATTAATACTTGTTTTTTAGTAGTGTTAATTGCTTATTGAATACATATGGATAATGTTTTACAAATGGTTTGGCTAATTCCTTTTCTCCCTTTAATTGGCTTTTTAATTAATGGACTAGGACGAAATTCTCTTAGTAAAAGAATGAGCGGTATTATTGGAAGCGGAGTTATATTATTTTCCTTTCTTCTTTCTTTATATGTTTTCTTTAATGTAAAGGGAGGCAATTCGCATCTTGCACATTATTTTAATTTAATTGATATCAATTCATTTACAATTGGATTCGATTTTCAGATAGATGCATTATCCTCTCTTTTCTTATTAATTATTACTGGGGTAGGTTTTTTAATTCATGTGTATTCAACAGCCTACATGCATGAAGAAGACGGAAAAGATTATGCAAAATATTTTGCTTATTTAAATCTTTTTGTATTTAGTATGCTACTGCTTGTAATGGGCGGCAACTATGTAATATTATTTATAGGATGGGAGGGTGTAGGCCTTTGCTCATACCTTTTAATTGGTTATTGGTTTAAAAATGTAAACTATACCAATGCAGCAAAAAAAGCATTTGTAATGAATCGTATTGGCGATTTAGGGTTTTTATTGGCGGTATTTTGGTTGTTGAGTAAATTAGGCACCACAAATTTTGCCGATGTATTTGCAAATCTTTCTAAATTATCTGCTACAGATATTACTGGAATTACGTTATTACTATTTGTTGGAGCCACAGGTAAAAGTGCACAAATACCTTTATTTACTTGGCTGCCCGATGCAATGGCCGGCCCTACACCAGTTAGTGCTTTAATACATGCGGCTACAATGGTTACCGCAGGTATTTACATGATTGCTCGAAGTAATGTGTTGTACAATTTAGCCCCACTTACTCAACAAATTATAATGTGGGTAGGTTTAGCTACAGCCTTGCTTGCTGCTACCATAGCACTCAAACAAAACGATATCAAAAAAGTATTGGCTTACTCAACTGTAAGTCAGTTAGGTTTTATGTTTTTGGCATTAGGTACAGGCAATTATATTGCTGCTGTATTTCATGTAATGACGCATGCATTTTTTAAAGCCTTGCTTTTCCTTGGTTCTGGTTCAGTAATTCATGGTATGCATCACGAGCAAGATATTAACAATATGGGTGGGCTAAAAAGTAAAATGAAAATTACCTACATCACTTTTTTTATTGGGTGTTTAGCAATTGCAGGTATACCGCCGTTAAGTGGTTTTTTTAGTAAAGATTCTATTTTGATTGGAGCATTCGAACATAATAAAGTCGTTTATGCAATAGCGTTATTTACAGCATGCCTCACTGCTTTTTATATGTTCCGTTTATTGTTTATCACATTTAATGGGAAGTTTAGAGGAACAGAAAAACAGTGGAACCATTTACACGAAAGCCCATCGGCTATGACTATTCCGTTAATTATTTTAGCTGTATTATCTGCCATTGCTGGTTTTGTAAATATTCCAGCACTATTTGGCGGCAGCGAAAGTTTGACCCATTTTCTTTCTCCGGTAATACAACAAACTCATCAAACCACCTTATCTCATACAACAGAGTATATGTTAATGGGTGGTGCTGTTGTATTAATTTTAGCAGTTATTCTTTGGGCCTATATTAAATTTAAAAATTACGAGCCTAAAGAAGAAACATCTGCCTTTGGTAAAACATTAGAAAATAAATGGTATGTTGATGAGTTGTACAATTCAATACTTGTAAAACCTTTACAAGCCATTGCAGCTTTTTTTAATACTATTGTAGAAAAGAAAGGAATTGATGGAGTGGTTAATGGAGTAGGTAAGGCAGTAAATTATGGTAGCCGCCAAATTCGATTGCTACAAAGCGGACAAATAGGTAACTACGTTTTGTTAATGGTGTTAGGCATTTTAGTTTTATTTATTATTCAACTGTTTTTTTAGCAAGATATGAACCCACAAGATGTTTGGATAACGTTTCCTGAGTTGCTAGTATGGTTTCCTTTATTAGCAGGCTTAGTATGTTTTTTATTTAAGGATAATAGTAAAGTAAAATCTTGGGTTTTATTAGCTTCCATTATCACCTTATGTATTTCATTTGCAAGTTTATATTTTAGCGATGATGTAAAATACTTGGCTTTAAATAAAGCGTCGTATACCCTAAAATATATGAACAACGCTAATTTTATTTTAGGTTTAGATGGTATGGGAAGGTTGCTAACCCTTTTGACTGCATGTGCTTTTCCAATAATATTTGTAGCTACATACAACACACCCTATAAAAGAGCAAAAAACTTTTATGGTTTAATGTTATTGGCTCAAAGTGGTTTAATGGGTGTGTTTACAGCAATGGATGCTATGTCATTTTATTTCTTTTGGGAGCTAGCATTAATACCCGTTTATTTTTTAAGTAGTCAATGGGGTGGTGAGAGAAGAATACAAGCAACCTTTAAATTTTTTGTGTACACATTTGCAGGGTCTCTATTAATGCTAATAGGTATTATTTATGTGTATTTACATACTATAAATATTAATGGCAACGGGCATAGTTTTGCTTTATATGCATTTGCTGGTGTTCGGTTAGAGCCAAGCGAACAAAATTGGTTATTCTGGCTATTTTTTATTGCGTTTGCCATAAAAATGCCCATCTTTCCTTTTCATACTTGGCAGCCCGATGCTTACGAACAATCACCAACAGCAACTACAATGGTGCTTAGTGGAATAATGGTTAAGATGGGGTTGTTTGCTTGCTTACGTTGGTTGTTGCCTATATTTCCTCAAGCAACAATAAAGTTCGATACTATTATTATAGGCTTATCCGTAATAGGGATGCTTTATGCCAGTATAATTGCATTAAAGCAAGATGATTTAAAACGATTAGTAGCTTACTCATCTATTGCACACATAGGTTTAATGTGTGCAGGTATTTTTACAAAAACTGAAGTGGGTTTACAAGGTGTAATGCTACAAATGTTTTGCCACGGTATAAATATTATTGGCTTGTGGATAGTGATTGAATTAATAGAAAGACAAACAGGTGTTCGTAAACTATCGCAATTAGGTGGTGTTGCACATAAAGCTCCAGTACTAACTATTTTATTGGTTGTAATTGCTTTAGCAAATATAGCTTTACCCTTAACCAATGCATTTGTAGGAGAGTTTATGTTGTTTAATGGCTTGTTTGCTTTTAATAAATGGTATGCAGCAGCAGCAGGTATTAGCATTGTTTTGGCAGCAGTTTACACCTTAAATATGATACAAAAAGTTTTTTATGGCGAGGAAAATTCTATTACAACAATAATAAAAGAAATTGCATTACACGAAAAAATTATTTTGAGTGTAGTAGTCGTTTTAATTTTTCTGATGGGGGTTTATCCTCAACCCATGATAAACTTAACAAAAGGAACGGTAGAAGCATTAATGCTAAAATTTAATTAAAAATAAAAAATAATTCCACTAAGGAATAGGGTATGAATACTATACTATTAACAGCGGTTTTGGGCATTGTACTAATGATGATTGGGGCGTTTAGCAAAAGCAAAACCCTTCCACGGTTTGTGGCTATTGGGGGCATAATAGTTATTTTAATAGCTAATATGGTAGAGCTTTTAAGCCAAGAGTCTTTTTTTACATTTAATGTAAAAAATATGCTTACGTTTAATAGTTTTAACCTTGCATTTATAGGTGTGGCATTGCTTTGTACACTAATTTATTTTTTATTAAGTGGCAGCGCTATAGAAAAAGTAGGTAGCCATGTTGCAGAATATTTTGCTTTACTATTCTTTGTTTTATGTGGGGTAGCCATATCCGCTACATTTAATACCTTATTAATGTTGTTTATTGGAATAGAAATTATTTCTATACCCCTATACATACTAACAGGTAGCGATAAACGAAATTTAAAAAGTAACGAGGCAGCACTCAAGTATTTTTTAATGGGTGCATTTAGTACGGGCATTATGCTTATGGGTATTGCATTTATTTATGGCGGAAACGAGCAAGCTACTTTTTATATAAGTCAATTAGGTTTTGGCGTAGGTAAAATGAGTCCTTTAATTGCAATAGGATTAGTGTTGTTGTTAATATCTATGTCGTTTAAAGTATCTGCTGTACCTTTTCATTTTTGGACACCAGATGTGTACGACGGTGCCCCAACAGTGTTTACTTCGTTTATGGCAACAATTGTAAAAGCAGCAGGCTTTTTTGCTTTTTTACGCTTGTTTGATAATGGCTTTGGTGTATTACAACCTCAATGGCAAAAATTAATTGTTTTAATAACCGCAGCTACATTGGTGTTAGGTAATTTAACAGCTGTTTTTCAACAAAGTGTAAAACGTATGTTGGCCTATTCAAGTATTGCACAAGCAGGGTTTATGTTGTTTGCAGTATTTGCCCTAAACGAAAAAGCAAAAGAAGGTTTAATACTTTATGCTGCTGCTTATAGCTTAGCAACCATTGGTATTTTTGCAATTTTAATAAAAATGAAAGATTATACCATTGATGGTTTTAATGGCTTAGCAAAAAAGCAACCAGTGTTAGCTGTTACGGGCTTAGTCTTTTTATTATCGCTTACAGGTGTGCCGCTTACTGCTGGTTTTCAAAGTAAATTTTATATGCTAATGGCAGGTGCAGAAGTAGGTAGTTACTCTTGGTTAATTATTTTAGCTGTGTTATGTGCTGCTATTAGTGCCTACTATTATTTTAAAATAATACAGGCTATATTTTTTAAAGAAGCTTCATCTGCCGAAGGCGATATTACCGAAGATATTACTACGGGTTTTAAATTAATGCTTATTATTACTGCTGTTTTAATAATTGTTTTAGGTGTAATGCCTGGGTTGCTTACAGATTGGTTGTATTATTAAAAATAATACCTACATTTAAGTATGCAAATGCTAAAACTTATTGCCATTCTTCGCCTCGTTGGAGGTATTTGTTTAGTTGTTTTTATTGGTTCCTTCTTTATTAACACAAGCACCAATATTCTTCCAACTTATTTCCAAAAAAATTTGATCGAAATTGCACTAGCTATTTTTTCAATAATTGTATTACTACAGGTGTATAGATTGTATATTAACTATTACCTTAAAAAGAAAGAAAAGGAGGAAGATTAAATAGTATAGTAATAAATCCATTTTGCTTAAGCCCGTTCATCTTTATCCACTTAGCTTCCCACTCATAAAAAATCCATCCTAACATTCAACATCTCTGCATAACTTTATTGTATGACGTATAAAGACACCATTGCACTTTCGTGGCGAAATATTAGAGGTAATAAATTGCGTTCGGGTATTACTGTAGCAATTATTGCATTGGGTATTTGTGCATTAATTTGGTTTTTAACTGCATTAAAGGCTGCTAGTTATAGCCTAAATAGTACATTTAGTACAATGGGGGCAAATGCCTTTAGTATTCGCTTTAAAGAAAGAAAAATTAGAATAGGTGGAGGTGGGCCTCAAAATGATTCAAAGGCAGAAAAAAAATCATCCTTAAAAGAAAAAAAATCGAACATAGGAAAATTAATAACCTACGAAGAAGCAAAAACGTTTAAAGAAAGATATTTATTTCCTGCAAAAGTTAGTATTGCCGTAAGGGGTGGTGGCGGTTTGGTGGTAAATAATGAACGAAAAAAAACAAATCCAGATATTAACGTATTGGGAGGAGATGAAAATTATTTAGAATTAAATGGTTACACTATTGCACTCGGTAGAAACTTTACACCAACCGAAGTAGAAACAGGAAGAAATGTATGCATGCTTGGTAGTACCGTTGCTAATAAATTATATCCCGAAAATATTCAGCAAGCTATAGATAAAATTGTTAAGGTAGATCATATACCTTATCGGGTAATTGCAGTACTTAAAGATAAAGGCTCCAGCTCATTTTTTAACACAGGTAAAATTGTGTTAACCTCATACAATACTATACGAAGGTTGTATGCAACCAACAATGCCAGCTTTAATATTGGTATAATGGTTGGCGATGTAAAACGCTTGGAAGCTGCTGTAGGAGAGGCCAAGGGAACATTTAGACCAATACGTAAATTGGACATAAAAGAAGAAGAAAATTTTTTTATTGACAAAAGCGATAGCATTGCAAAAAGTTTAGAAAACAATTTAGGCTTTTTAGAAAAAGGCATTATTGGGGTTGCATTAATAACGTTATTAGCCTCATCTATTGGGTTAATGAATATTATGTTGGTGGCAGTAACAGAGCGTACAAAAGAAATTGGTTTAATAAAAGCATTGGGCGGAACTAGCACCGATATTCGTAATCAATTTGTTGCAGAATCTATCATTATTAGTTTGTTAGGCGCATTTTGGGGAATTGTAGTTGGTATAATTTTGGGCAATATTATTGGCCTACTTTTAAAAAGTGGGTTGGTATTGCTTTGGGGTTGGATATTTGGAGGAATTTTAGTTTGCACACTTGTTGGCCTTGCTGCAGGCTTGTACCCTGCCTATAAAGCAGCAAAGCTAGATCCTATTGTTGCATTACGCTACGAGTAAGCCCCTCTAAACAGGAGGTTCCCACATAGCCACTAAGAACACAAAGAATTTTTCTACATTGGTAATTACCACTTTGTGTCCTTGGAGACTTTGTGGGAAATAAAAAAATATCACTTTTGAAGCAGACTTCTTTGGTTACAACTCGCTAGTTTTTAAATCTTAGTTACTAAAAAAAAGGAATTTCTACCTATTTGCTACTTTTATTTGTGTAAAAGAATTGTTTTTGCATCCATAAAAAAAAATCAAAAAATAATTTAGCATAAGTTGTTGCTTTCAAATATTTTATTAACTTGTGTGTTCGCTGTATGAATAAGATGTGTATTTTTTACAACTTATGTAAATACATTTTCTTGTAGTATTGTGTACTAATATTATTTTAAAACAAACTGTAATTATTTTATCAACTAAAATTTGAATGTCATGGCAGAAACAAAACTAACTGCAAAACCAGTAAGCTCAGTTCAGGTAAAAAAATCGAGTAACGCAATTTCATTATTAGCTCCAGTAGTATGCGTAGTTGCAGGCTATTTAATTTGGAGGTTTGTATTAGGAAGTGCAGGCAATTTTACAAAGCCAGGCACAGGTATGTTTTGGCCAGAGCATGATGGACCTAAAACAGCGTTAAGCAAAATGTATTTAGGTGGTATTATTGTACCTATCTTAATTGGTTGTTTTTTAACAGTAGTAACGTTTATTATTGAGCGTTTTTTAACTATTAGCAAAGCAACAGGTACTGGTAACAATGCCGAGTTTATTCGCAAAGTGCAATATCACTTAGCTAATAAAAATGTAGATGCTGCTGTTGCTGAGTGCGATAAGCAAAAAGGAAGTGTTGGTAATGTAATGAAAGCTGGTTTACACCGCTACAAGGACATGATTAACAATAGCGAGTTAAATACAGATCAAAAAGTAATGGCTATTCAAAAAGAAGTTGAAGAAGCTACTGCACTTGAATTACCAATGTTAGAAAAAAATTTAGTATTCTTATCAACGATAGCTTCTGTTGCAACCCTATTAGGATTGTTAGGAACGGTACTAGGTATGATTCGTTCTTTCTCTGCATTAGGTGATGGAGAAGGTGGAGGCGATGCTGCTGCTAAACTATCTGTAGGTATTTCGGAGGCGTTATATAATACTGCTTTAGGTATTGGTACATCGGCTGTTGCCATTATTTTCTATAATATGTTTACAACAAAAATTGATGGTATTACGTATGGTATAGATGAAAGTGGCTTTACATTAACACAAAGCTTTGCTAGTTTATACAAATAAGCGTATGGATTTTTTCAAGATTTGAATCTAATAAAAAAATAAAATAATTATGGGAAGAGCCAAATTACCACGGAAAAGTACCCATATAGATATGACGGCAATGTGTGATGTTGCATTTTTGTTGCTTTCATTTTTTATATTGGCTACCAAGCAAAAGCCACCAGAGGCAGTTGCTGTTCAAGCTCCATCATCGGTGTCTTCAAAAGCAGCCCCTGAAAAATCTATACTTACTACCTTAACAAAAGAAGGTAAAGTGTTTTTAATGTTGGGTGATGATACTAAGAAAAAAGAGATCTTATCAATTTTAAATACCAACAGAGGATTAGGTTTAACCGAAGCAGAATTAAACAAACTTAATCGTCAGCAAGTATATGGTATGCCATTAAGTATGCTTAAAGGAGTACTAGCTTTACAACAAGATATTCCTGCAAATAAAATGGAAGGAATACCCGTTGCAGATAGTGCTACCAATGAGTTGGTAGATTGGTACAGAGCAATTTCAAATGCATATGCTGGTGGAGATGTAAGAAAGCTAGAAGAAATTATGCTAATTAAGGGCGATAATCTTGCCAAATACCCTTCTTTTAAAAATATTAAGTACGCTTTAAAAAAGAATAACTTTTTTAAATTTAGAATTGTAACCAACGGAGAAAAAGCTCCTATGGGAACAGAGCTGTATGAAAATAATAAAAAGGGTGTTGATGCATTAGGAGAGCCGTTAAAAAAATAATATTTAACTAATTAAAATAGTTTATCATGGCAGAAATGGATACCTCGTCCGGTGGCGGTCATAAAAAAGGCCCCGGCGTAAAAAAAGGTAAAAAATTATCTACAAGAGTTGACTTAACACCAATGGTGGACTTAGGTTTTCTGCTCATAACCTTCTTTGTGTTTACCACTACAATGAGTAAGCCAACAGCAATGAGTATGAACGAACCTAAAGACGATCCGGCTAACCAGTTAAAAGTAAAAAACAGTGGGGCTATGACCATTTTATTGGGCAAAGCAGATCAAGTATATTACTATTATGGAGAGTTGGTTGCAGAAACTATAAGTGAGCAGTTTAAAAGCAGCAATTTTAAAGAAATTAGAGAATTAATTTCTGCTAAAAAGAAAGCAACACCCCTTGGCGATTTAATGTATATTATAAAAGCAGATAAAGAAGCTACTTTTAAAAATGCAATTGATATACTAGACGAAATGACGGTAACCGCTGTACCTCCAGGGCATTATGCCGAGGTAGATATTACCGATACAGAGTCTATGCTTATTCAAAAAACAGAAGAAGCTAACGGGATAAAATAAAGTAAAAATTCTTTATGGAATTTTTGCCCTTTTGAATCTAATTATTAAAGTCTATAACAATGGATATAAACAAAATTTTAAGTGCCGATATTTTAGATATCATCTTTGATGGTAAAAATAAACAATACGGTGCTTACGACTTACGCAAAACCTACAACAAACGTTTAACCAAAGCCTTGTTGTTTACAGCAGCATTAGCGGCATTAATATTTTTTGCCTCTTTGCTTTATGCAAAAGTTTTTAACAAAACCGGATCGGAGCAGTTGGATGTGTTAGATACACAATTGGCGGAGATTAAAAAAGAAACTCCACCACCACCTCCACCACCTCCACCGCCACCACCAAAGGCACCACCACCACCCGAAATTAATCAGGTAAAATTTACCCCTCCAAAAATTGTAAAAGATGAAGAGGTAAAAGAAGATGAAAAAATTGAAGAAATTAAAGAGGACCAAGTAATTTCTACAAAAACGGTGGAAAGTGATAATAAAGACGCTAAGGTTGAGGTAGCACCTGAAGAAACTAAGGGTACCCAAGTAGTAGAGGTAAAGAAAGACGATGATGAAAATAAAATTTGGACCAAAGTAGAAAAAGAAGCAGAATACCCCGGTGGAGATGCAGCTTGGCGTAGTTTTTTAATGAACAACTTGCGTGGCGAAGTTCCCGTAGATAACGGGGCCAATGCAGGTGTATACCAAGTTATCGTAAAATTTATTGTAAGTAAAGATGGTAGCTTAAGTGATATTAGTTGCGAAAGCGATCCTGGTTATGGAATGTGTGCCGAAGCTGTACGAGTAATTAAAAAAACAAAAAGTTGGAGACCAGCTAACCAAAATGGTAGAGAAGTTAACGCTTATCGTCGTCAACCCATTACCTTCCAAGTAGAAGAACAATAAAATTAAATTTTTGAATACATTAAATCCTATCAAATATTTTGATGGGATTTTTTTATGTGTACTACTTTCTATAAGGTAATTATTTCATTTAAATTTCAACATAACTATTGATAGCCTCATACAGGGTAGGACTTGAATGGGAAATCTCACAAATCAACAGAGACCACTAAGGACCCTAGTGCATAGTTATGCTGAGGAACGAAACATCTCAATACGTTCAACATAGATGCTTCGTGCCTCAGCATGACAGAAACAATCATTACACCAAATAGTAACTACCAAATTTTTTCCTATGAACACAAAAAAAAGCATCGACTTTTAAATCGATGCTCTTAATATAATTGATTAAAGAAATCTTATTTCAACTTCTTCTGTAACTCTGCCCTGTCATTTCGACTAAGGAGAAATCTATATAAAAGAATATTCTCAGATTTCTCCTTCGTCGAAATGACAAAAAGTAAACAAAAAAGCATCGACTTTTAAATCGATGCTTTAAATATAATTGATTAAAGAAATCTTATTTCAACTTCTTTTGTAACTCTTCATTCATTTTTACATAATCATCGTTTTTAGCTTCTTTAGCTAATTCCATTGATTTTGTTGAACTTGCCATTGCACCAGCCTTATCACCTAAGTCATTTTGTAGTTTTGCTTTGTACAACCATATCCAAAATGCTTTGTCATTTGCTTTAATTGCCCCATCACACATTTCAAGCGCTTTTGCTTTGTTATTATCATATTCATTGTAAAATTGTGCAGCTTGCCAGTAGGGCTTTTTATCTCCTTGCAACGCTTTTTCTATTTGTGCTCTTAATCTATCATTAATATTTGTAGCAATTGGTATGCTTACAGCTGTTTTATCCCACATAATATGAAGGGCACAAGTTGCTGCTTTAATATCGGCAAATTGCATAGTAAAGGTTTCTACCTTAGTTTTCATTTTCATTGGCGATACGGTAAAACGAACAACATCTTCGCTTTCTTTGTAACCATCTGTTCCCCAGTTGGTAACACCTTTATTTAAAATTATTTCCCAACTATCTTTATTAGGGATAGCGTATAATACGTAGGTACCTGTATCTATTTTTTTACCACCCATTTCTACTGCATCGTTAAAAAACAATTTTGTAGCACCATTAGCACCTGTGCGCCATAACTTTCCATAAGGCACTAAATCTCCAAAAACCTTGCGGCCTTTAATATTAGGGCGGCTATAGGTAAGTTCAATATTACCCATACCAAAATCTTGTTTAATGGTTTGTGTTGTACTTGGTTGGGGCATTTTTACTTGCGCCAGCAGGCTAAAAGTGCAAAAGCAACATGCTATAAAAGCAATGATTAATTTTTTCATTATGAAGTTTTTTTTAGACTACAAATCTAACAAATGATTATCTGTAAAGTTAACTAAATTGGGAAAATAATTTTGTTGTAGGAGGGGTGATAGGAGTTTTATTAAAAGGAAAGAATACTTTTTTTATGTGTCTTTGTGTTTAACTCATTAAAACATTACTTTAATTTTTGCAGAACCCGATTTGCCTTGCTTTGTTTTCCATTGTGGTCCTTTTTGAATAGCTCTTATAACAGCAGCTTCATCACAACCATTGCAAGCGGTTTTATCTATTTTTATATCGGTAATAGCACCGGTGGAAGTTACATTAAAGGTAACTTCTACTTCGCCGTGTCGGTTTTTATCTTTTAAATAATCTTCGGGTATATCAAAGTTGTTAGATACGTATGTGCCGTAATTTTCCCAACCATCTTTTGGTTCTACATTAATTATGGTATCTCTTAAAAAGGTAGCTTTTCTACTTCCAGTGTTGGGGTTACTACTTTTAATAACCACTTCATTTGAGGCGGCTACTTTGTCTTCTACAAGTACAATTTTATTTAAATTAGTTACAGCATTTAAGGTGTAATATTTTGGTAAATAACCAACCGATTTTACCTGTACAGTTAAAATAGAATCGGCAGAGTTTATTCTAAAATTACCTTTTACATCGGCATAAGTACCAAAATTTTCACTTTTAATACTAATGTTTGCAAAGGGTAGTGGTGTATTATCTGCTGCTACCACCTGCGATATAAATTGATATGTTTTTGAAGGGGGAGCAGACTTAGCTTTTGTTTCGGCCTTTTTTAATTTTTCTACTTCAAGGCTTCTGGCTTCTTTTACATCTGCAACAGCAACTTCTGAGGTTGGTGAGTTGGCAATTGGGGGAGCAGAGGGTGTTTTACTAGCATCATCAATTTGTTTATTGCCAAGTGTTGTTACTTTGCCGCTAGCCATATTTTTATCCTCATTATCTTGCATTACAACGGCTCCAGGGTTTGTTGTTGATGGAGTTGTTAGGGTTGGTTTGTTGGCATTAGGTTCACCATTTTTTAATTCATCTGTTGGTGCAGTTGCGTTTGTTGCAATTGTGTTTTCAGGTAATGCTGTATCTTTATTTTCTGCAGGTGTAATTTTTGCAATTTCGTTAGGGTTAGTAACTAAACTTTGTTTGTTTAATAACGTATAGGTTATGGCTAAACCGGCAATAATAAGAATAGCTGCTGCAGCTTGCCACCCTATTTTTTTAGTTGATTTTAGGGGTATTACCTTTATTTCAGGTTTAGTAGCAAAACTGTCTTTAGTCTGTTGTAAATATTTTTGCCAGTTGCTATCTTTATTTTCGGCATAGCCTTCAATAGCTTCTGCTAAAAATTCATCATCCAAGGCGGCTTTTTCCATAGCATACATTTCAGCAGGCAATAATTTACCATCCAAATATTGATGAATATCTGCTGCTGTATAAATGCTATTTTTATTGTCTTTCATTTTTTTAGGTTTATCCTTTTTCGGAATCCTCCATACAAAGTTTTAAATTACGTCTTCCATTTTGTATAAAGCTTCTTACTTTATTCCATTCTAAACCAGTTATTTGTGCTATTTCGTTGTAACATTTTTTGTGTAAATAAAATAATTCAACCGATTGTTTTTGTTCGTTTGTTAATTTACCTAAACAATCTGCCAATTTATTAAAATTTTCTTCTTTTTCAAGGTGTTCCGAGTCTAGATGCACATTTTCCTGAGATTGCATAAAACTAGGGTTAAATTCCGTAGTTTTTAAATTTTTGGGGCTTCGTAGCTTCATTAAGCAGTAATTACGAGCCAATACATGCACCCAGCCCTTAAAATTATCTACCTCATGTACCCTAAGTTTGGTGTTTAATTCCTCATAAATATCCATTACAGCATCTTTACTTTTTTCGGCATCTTTTAAATACTTTAGGCATACACCAAACACCAAATTCATGTAGCGTTGGTACAAGGTACTCAACATATTTACATCACCACTTTGTTTAAAAGCAGTTAATAATTCTTTATCGGTTTGTGTGGTTGATATGTTTTTTAAAAATGTCAGCGTTACGTTTTTATTAATTACTCAAAAAACACTTTTACCGTTTGGTAAAATAATCTGTTGCTTTGTACTTGTTTTTCTGAAAAGCCTTGTAAACCTAAAAGCCCAGCGGCATTGCCTTTGTTAATAGCAATTTCTAAATAATTTGCACTATTAAAAAGGGCTAATTTTTCCCCTTCATTTACATCGGCATAGGTTTCACTAATCCGATCAATTACCTCATCTCTTTTAAAAACAATTTTAAAGCTTCTGCCTTTACGTTGCTCTTCAAAATCGTCTTTATTAATATTAATGATTACGTTTTCAAAATTATCTACAAAAATAATTTGCCCCTCTATCCAATTATTTCCTAACATGGGGCGTAATGGATTTTTTACTTGTATAGAAACTGAACTATCGCCAATTTCTTCTAATTTTTTTCCGTTACTAATTTCTGTAATGGCGTTAGCAAAAATTTGAATACAATAAAGTGTATTTTTAGGCTTTGTTTTATCTAAATTTAAGGCTACTACTTTTTGGGGTACTTCCTCTAAAATCATCGTAAGTAATCCATTATCTGCACAGGCTATATAATTGCCGTTATGTTCGGCTAAAAGCAAATGTTCGGGCTTTTCATCAAATAAATTTACCATTACTAAGTGAAAAGTGCCAGCTGCAAAATTATTGATAGCGTTGCGGCAAACATAAGCTGCTTGAGGATAATTGAAAGGGGATAAGGAGTGTGTAATATCAATAACGGTAAAGCCATGGGTTTGTTGCAATAGCTGCCCTTTAATAGCACCAACTAAAAAATCTTGTTGGCCAATATCGCTGGTAAGGGTTATTAAAGACAAATTGATATACGATTTTTTATTTATTGATGTTTGATTTGTTGATTTATGACTTTCAAATACTTATTGGATTCTAAAAATTAGCACATTAGCTAATTATCGAATTAACGCTCCATCTTTAAAGAAAAAATTCTTCACCAACCTATCTGCCCAACTAGGAAAAAATTTATTAATAAAAACAGTTTGCTTTCCTTTAAAGGTAAGTACTAAAGTTCGTTTTCTTTTTTCTATAGCTTTTAAAATATGTGTAGCACATTCTTCGCTGGTCATCATTTTGCCTTCGTCCATTGGGCTTTCTCCCTGCGATTGACCTTTGTTGTTTAAGGCAGTGTTTCTAATGTTTGATGTTGTAAAGCCTGGGCAAACCCATAACACATTAACACCGGTATCTAATAACTCTGTTCGTAATGCTTCCATCCATCCATTTAATGCATACTTACTAGCACTGTATCCGCTTCGGCCTGGCAAGCCCCGGTATCCAGCTATGGAGGAAACGCTTACGATATGTCCTTTTCGCTCTACAATACTTTCTAGGGCTAATTTTGTACAATACACACTTCCAAAAAAATTAATATCCATTACCTTTTTTAGTACGTCAATGTCTACATCTTTAAATAACGACCTCATAGATACCCCTGCATTATTTATTAAAATATCTATACCACCAAAAGTTGTAATAGTGCTTTCAATAAAATTTTTGCAATCGTTATAGTTACTTACATCTGCAACCAAGGTATGTAAAGGCAAACCAGCATTACGTAATTGTAAATCGTACAATTTATCTTGATTACGGCTGCAGGTAGATACTTTTGCACCCTGTGCAAGTAAATTATTTACCATGGCTAAGCCAATACCATCGCTACCGCCTGTAATGGCTACTACTTTGTTTGTAAAAAAAGTATTCATTGTGTGATAAAATTATTGCAGCAAAAATAGGTGAGTTATGGTGTGTAAATACTTTTTTGCATAAAAAAAACCTCCAATAATAGGAGGTTTTGTGATCTGGCTGGGACTCGAACCCAGGGCCCATACATTAAAAGTGTATTGCTCTACCAACTGAGCTACCAAATCAGGGCTTTTTTTATTTAGGAGTGCAAAGATAAGGGTAAACACATTAAATTTCAAGTGCTAAACCATTTTTTTTAATTTTACGTACATCCCCAATTAAATAGTGTTTTTAACGTGTTATTTAAAGTAGTAAAGTTTTTGTTTTAATGATTTTCTAGAAACTTATTGATTATTTTTACCAAAATTATTTTTTTGAATCTTTTGCCTACCTACACAGAAGAAGAGTTAATTACTGCCCTTAAAAACAGGGAGAATAAAGGATATGAATACCTCTACAACAATTACAAAGGTGCATTGTATAGTGTTGTTTCGCAATTTATTACCGATACCGAAACCGCAAACGATGTATTACAAGATGTATTTATTGCCGCCTGGAGTAATATTGATAAGTACAATAAAGAAAAAGGGAGATTATTTACTTGGTTGCATACCTTAACCAGAAATACAGCTATAAATAAATTAAGAAGTAAAGAATTTAAAACAACACAAAAAAACGATAATATAAGCGATTACGTATCTAGTTTAGAATTACGAGATCACATGCAATTAAATATAAATGCAATTGGCTTAAGAAAGCAAGTGCATTTATTAAGAGAGGATTATAAAGCAGTTTTAGAATTATCGTATTTCAATGGGTTTACGCAAGAGGAGATAGCAAAAACCTTGGATATACCATTGGGTACTGTTAAAACAAGGTTGAGAAACGCATTAATTGAACTAAGAAAAAATTTTGTATAAATGAATATTGACGCATACATATCATCTGGCATTATTGAGCAGTATGTAATGGGGCTATGTTCTACTGAAGAAAGTATGGAATTAGAACTGTTACGTAAACAACATACTGCTTTAGATACTGCTGTTACTAATTTTGAACTATTGTTTGAAAAACAACTACTGCAAAATGCTATGCTTCCAACTATGGAAACAGATAACAAAATTTTACAACAGTTACACTCTTTACAAACGCCTGTAGTTTCTATACAAAAGCATAAATCTACTAATTGGCTTAAAGGAATAGCTGCAGCTGCAGTAATATTATTAGGGTTTAGTAGTGTTTATAATTATACGCTTTACTCAAAAACAAAAGAACAGCAAGCAGAGCTAAGTGCAAAAAATAATTTACCTAGCTCTTTACCAATTGATGATTTTAATGTTTTAAAAAATCCTTCAATTACTCCAGTAGCAATGAATGGCGTAGGATATCATGCTATTTGTAGGTGTACTATGTTTTGGGATAAAAACACAGGTAAGGCATACGTTATGATTCATCATTTAGTAAAATCTGGCGATAAAAAAGATTATCAACTTTGGGCAATGGTTGATGGTAAACCAGTAAATGTTGGTATGATTAACGATGAAATTAGAGATCGTTTTATTGAAGTATCTAATGTGCCTAATGGCGCTACTGCTTTTAGTGTAACCTTAGAAAATGCTGGAGGTGCTACAACCCCAACCGTTGAGGAAACGTATTTAGAAGGTAGAATTTAACCCTTTAAAATTATCTTTTTTTTATTCTTTTTTTTAGCTAACATGAAAATAGTAGCCATTTTATTTTTTTTATGTTGCTTATTTTTTACGCTACAAAGTTGTTTTACTTTTAAAATTTCTGATAAAAAAGCAAAACGCTATTTTAAAAGTGCTGGTGTAATCGTAACGTTTAAAAATATAATAAATAACAGAAGAACACTCCATTACGTCCAAACTGGCAACAACAATTTTCCTACTCTAATTTTTGTACATGGCACCCCCGGCAGTTGGAGTGGCTTTAAAACGTACTTAAAAGATTCTTTACTTTTAACCCAATTTAGATTAGTTGCAATAGATAGACCAGGGTTTGGAGCAAGTAATTTTGGAGAAGCTTTAAATTTAGAAGAGCAGTCTATTTTAATAAGCCCAATACTGGATAGTTTAACAAATGGGCAACCACTATATTTGGTAGGGCACTCCTTTGGAGGGCCAATGATATGTAAGTTAGCTGCGGATAACCCAACTAAAATTGCCGCTTTGGTAATACTTGCAGGATCACAAGATCCGGCAGCAGAAAAAGCAGAAAAATGGCGACCTATACTCTTTAAAACTCCGTTAAATTATTTGGTGCCTTGTTCTTTAAGTCCATCTAACAAAGAACTATGGTATTTAAAAAAAGATTTGGTAAAACTTAAAGATGAATTGAATAAAATAATTTGCCCTGTATATTTAATGCATGGTACAAAAGATAAGTTAGTACCTTTTAGTAATGTGGCATACACTAAAAAAATGTTGATAAATGTATCTAGATTAAAAGTTATTGAATTTGAAAACGAAAATCATTTTATACCTTGGACAAAATTTGAAGAGATTAGAAATGAACTTTTAACCTTGACCAAGTAGATTTAAATTAAGCCATTTTATTCAGTGTGGTTTCTAATTTTTTATTGTCCTTGAACATTTTTATACCATCTGAAAAAGACAAATAAGTACCCTTTTTATTTTTATGGTTATACCTACTAATACGACCTAGTATTTGTAAATGTTTAACTATTTCTTTCCAAGCAAAAAATAGCGAATGTCTAGGGTCGTACATATGTGTAGGCTCACTACCTGCTCCATTTAATTCAATTATACTAATATTTTTTCCATAAGTTAAATCATCCCAATTGCTAAATTTAATATCTAAGCGACCATAATAAAAGCCATTAATTTTTTTACATAGTTCATCCATCGATTTAGCTAGTTGTGGGGTACACAAATGGGTTAAATCAATAAATTTTGCCCCTCTTGCATGATTGCCAAAGGGAACTAATATCTTTTTTTTATGGGGAGGTAAAATTTCTTTAAAATCAATTTCTTTCATTTTTTTTAAGGCGGGTAACTGTAAAATGTAACGTTCGTTTTGCTGAATTAATTCCCCAATGGTACTAATGCCATTGCCTATTACCGTTAAAAACTCCTTACCTACTATGCCAGATATTTTTCCAATGGTTTCCCAAGGGTAACGGTAATAAAAAATGCCTACCTCATTTTCGTAATCAATAAACTCTTGAGCTAGCATATTATATTTACTGGTATCAATATACTCAACAGCATCTTTTAGGGTAGTTATTTTTTTTACCCCACGGCCTTGCCCTCCAATATCTGGCTTTACTATTATAGGAAAAGTAAATTGTTGCTTTTTTATAATTTCTTCAATACTATTAAAGGAGAGCCCAGCTGGTATTAAAATTGTTTTAGGATAATATTCTGCCGGAATTAAAGCGTAAATATCACTTTTGCATTCCATTAAATAGCCTCCATTTAAAATAGTAGGGTTACTAGCCGAAAAGAAAAATAAGCTTCTTGCTTTAGCACACAAATACATCCAATAAAAAAATATGGGGGTGTAAATAACGCCAAAACTCCAATACTCCCAATTTAATAATTTTATTAAAAAGGGAGAATTCTTTGTACTAAAAATTGGAGCTTTCTTAATTAAAGGCTTGCTCGTAATTGTAGGCAATGGTGTTACTATCATTTGTTACTAAGTCAATGTAATGCATTAAACTTTTTTCGGTATCAACTGCAATACCTGTTATACTTACGGTAAATAAAATATTATTTCTGTTTATTACTAAATCGTTTTCAATATCGCCATCACCTGTATTCTTATGAAAATTAAATAAGTTATGTAGCGATGGGTTTTCATTTTGTATTAACCAATTTGTAAACCAATGTTTTCTTTTTTGTTGTTGATCCTTATTATATAGGGTTGCACTACTCCAAATATGAGGCAGAGAAGCATTTAACGGGGTACAAGTTTTTTTTGTTCCATCCCACCTACACTCTACCAACGTAAAATTAGTTACAATTAGTAAAGTAAATGGAGCTGTTTTTTGTACATTTATTTCATTAAAAGTATCTACCATATTGTTTGTACAAGCAATTTGTAGAAGTATTAGGCCCCGGCTTTGTGTATATTCTTCAGTGTGCACATACGTATCAAAAGCACCATTTAACAAACAAAGTGAGTCACCATTTTCTTTTAAGGTTATCCATGTTCCTCCAGCATCTGCATCTTTAGGGAAAAGTAAAACGATGTTATCAAATGAATATTTCTTGGGCAACAATGCCTTGCTTCTGCTATGCTTTTCATCTCTATTACTCGTTAAAAAATAGCCATTATTTGTAGGCACATACGTTACTGTACACATAGTTGCTTATATTTTATGGTTGAAGGTGCTACGCCAAAATCTATTGGTAAATCTATATTTCCCAACTCATTTATACCTACTCGTATTAAAGCCATATGATGTATGGTGTGCTCTAAATTATAAATTACTTCTCTGTAATAATTTGTACTTACATCCATTTCTTCGTTTGTACTAGTTGTAAAACTACCTTCTAATTGTAAATGCTTATTTTCTTTATTTATTGCATTTATAATTCCTGTCAATAATTCAATGGCTATTTTATTATTGGTTTCGATAGCTAAATCTCTTTTTCTTTTTTCATAATTTACTTTACCTGTAGTGTATCCGTTTAGCAAACATTGATAAAGTTCTATAATATGCCTTGTATGTCCGCCTATTGTACTACCATTAAGTAGAGTGCTTTTTGTGGTATATTCTTCCTCAGTAAGTAAACTTAAAAGTTGACTTAATTGATTTAAAACCGGTTCTATTAAATGTTTTAATTGCATTGTTTATTTTTTTGTTGCTATAGATAAGGTAACTTTTAATTTATCGCCTAAAGAAATGCTGTTGCCTCCAACACCAAAATCTCTTCTATTGATTTCGAACTCACCATTAAATAAGTAACCATTGGTGGAAGGCGAAGCACCAAAGCCAAATTGTATTGGCTTGGTTACCCCTTTTATGGTAATATTTCCAGTAAAAAAGTATCTTCCGGCATTTGTACTTTCACTAATTTTTGTGCTGGTAATATTTATTTCAGGGTATTTTTCTATATTAAAATACTCTGCTTTACGTAAATGTTTATCTCTTGTATTATTATTGGTATTAATTGTTTTTGCACTAACCGATACGTTAAATTTACTATCGGCCAATTTTGCAGGATTAAAACTAATAGAGCCTTTTAGCCCAGTAAAGTCGCCACCAGTTTTTATACCAAAATTTTTTATAACAAAGTGAACGTTGCTGCTGGCATCGGTTGGCGTATAATTTTGTGCCAAAGCTAGTTGGTTAATGAATAGTGAAATTAAAAAAAGTTTATAAATTTTCATGTTAATTTTTTAATAACACTCCTCTCTTTTTGAGAGGAGTGTTATTTGTTTAAGTGATTTGAGATAAAATGGTTTTACAAAGATCTGGATTTTTGGATCTTGGATATTTAAGCAAGTTATTTTTATTATAAAGTAGCACTACCAAATAAAACAGTAAATTGTTGACACCAAATTAATATTTTATTGTATTGTGTAAAATCGGGTGGTGTAGTAATTAAGTAAGCTTGATTACCAGTTATATTTTGTAAATTACCTAAACTTATAAACTGGCTTGCAGCCAAATTTGTAGCAATATATACTTTTAAATCGGGACCATTGGTTACAGAAAAATTTTCAAAATATAGATATTTTTTGCCTGCATCATCGTACAATTTTACTGTTCCGTTTGCAACATGACCACCTCCACCACTAAAAGTGCCTTGCTTTAAGAGGGTAGCTTTTGTTGGGTCAAAAGTATTAATAACAACAGGTGTAGTAGGGTTGGTATCATTAGATTTGCTACAACCCATATTAGCTATTACTAATGTAAGGGCAATTGATAAAATGAAAATGTATCGCATAATATTAATTTTATTTTTTATAAAGAATAAGTTACACCTAATGAAATGCCAGATGCCTTATTTCTAAATCGATCGTTTTTTTGACCATCGGGTGTTGTTTGTACTTTTGTATCCGTCGTATATTCTGTAAACAAAAATTGAAACCCAAGTTTTGCTCCCCATTTTTGGTTGAATTTATATTGAGCAAAAAACTCACTGTTTAATGCGCCTCTATCATTATCACTAATCAACAAAATATTAAAACTTGTTGGTTTTGCGGTAGTTGCAGCACCAATTCCACCATTGCCTAAGTAAGACCCTTTTTGTTTACCACCAAATGAAAAGCCAATGGCATCTATATTAAACCCTAGCGTAATTTTTTTAGCAATGGCATAGGTAAAATTAACGGACACATTTAGGGCATTTACTTGTGCTTTTTTAAATAAAACCGAATCTATGTTTTGTAGTATGTCATCTGCAAACAAAACACCAGGGCCTGTTTTACCGCTTGTTAATTTTGCAGGTGCCGTGGTATAGTAAAGATTGTTTCCAAAGGAATTGGTTAAGCGTAAACCGCCACCAATGGCTAGTTTTTGTTTTTTACCTATTTTCCATAAATGCTCATAACTAAGTGCAGTGGTAAATTGTTTACTGCCAAATGCAATGGTAAAAGAAGCCGACTTGTCTATTGCGCTATTTTTTTGAGCAACAGACCCAAAACTTAGTACTAAAAGAAATGTAATCGGTAATAATTTTTTTGACATGTTAAATTTTTTTAAGGTTAGTTTTTGGTGTTTATTTTAATTTAATTTATATAATTGAATTTATATATTTGGAAAAAGTAAAACTAGACCTATGTACGAATATTAAATCGTTATCGTTTTGTACAGCTGTATCTAATTTTATAAATGGGTAAATTGACCCATCCGCCCTAAAAAAATTGGGAGGTAAGCTTTGTAGAATATTACTTAAATCTACAATTTGTAAAATCCAACAAAATGGTTGCTTTATTATCATTACAACCTTATGTACAATAATTTAATACACTTGGTTTTTTAAACAAAAAAAACTTTTTAGTGTATAAAATCGTATATTACTAAAGTGTTAAAGAAATCAACAATACAATTACTTCGCTTTCCCTTTTCCTTTTTTTTAATGCCAATTTACCTATTTGCACTTAGCCAAATTGATACGATTAACTCTACAAATGCTGTACTTGTTTTTGTTGTTTTACACTTATTGGTTTTTCCTGCAAGTAATGGATACAATAGTTATATGGATAAGGATACAGAAAGTATTGGAGGAATTGAAAAACCACTAGAGCCAACGAAACAATTATTTTGGATATCTGTTGCAATGGACTTTATAGGCATTGGTATTGGTTTCTTTATAAGTAATTATCTTGGCTTGCTACTCATAAGTTTTATTTTGGCTTCTAGGGCTTACAGTTATAGAGGAATAAGATTAAAAAAATATCCAGTAATTGGATATTTAACGGTTGTTTTTTTTCAAGGGGCGCTTACATTTTTTATGGTATATCATGGGTGTAGTAAAAACTTTACCCTACAAGTACCCATTTTGCCAATGATTGCAGCAAGCTTGTTAATAGGAGGGTTTTATCCGCTAACACAAATTTATCAGCACCAACAAGATAAAAAAGATGGAGTTAATACATTGAGTATGTTGTTAGGTTATAGAGGAACTTTTTATTTTACCGTTATTATATATTCCTTAGCTATGTTTGTTTTAGCTGTACATTATTTTTCAATTTTAGAACAAACGTATTTTTATATACTTCAACTTTTTATGTTACCTATTTTTATTTACTTTTTTTATTGGCTAAAAAAAGTGTTTAAAAATACCGAATCAGCAAATTTTAAAAATACCATGCAAATGAATATTATTGCATCTTTATTTACAAACCTTGCATTTATAACTTTATTAATTGTAAAACATTTTGGCTAAAATAGTATCTATAGCAACGAGTGTTCCTAAGTATAAGCATGAGCAAACAGCTATTTTACAGTTTATGACTGCTGTATATAATAAAGACTCTACTGAAAATAGAAAACTACAATTTTTGTATAAAACTGCTGGTATAAAACAGCGGTATTCCATTATTGAAGATTATGGTAAAGAGATGGCTGAGTGGAAATTTTTCCCAACAACTACATCAGGTAATAGCTTTCCATCATTAGAAAAAAGAATGCAGTTATACAACGCAAATGCTGCCCCATTATGTATAGAGGCAATAACCGGTTGTATAGAAAATAAAATACTTACTGCCGAAATTACTCACTTAATAACAGTGAGTTGTACGGGTATGAGTGCACCTGGGTTAGACTTACAAATTGCAGAGTTAATGAATTTGCCTAAAAATATAAATAGAACTTCCATAAATTTTATGGGTTGCTATGCTGCTATCCATGCTTTAAAAATGGCGGATGGAATAATTGCTGCCAATGCTAAAGCTAATGTTGTTGTGGTATGTTTAGAATTTTGTACGCTACATTTTCAAAGCGATTATACTATTGACAATATAACCTCTAGCTTATTATTTGGCGATGGATGTGCTGCCCTTTTGATACAACATAATT
Source organism: Bacteroidota bacterium (assembly GCA_031377245.1). Classification (GTDB taxonomy): domain Bacteria; phylum Bacteroidota; class Bacteroidia; order Chitinophagales; family Chitinophagaceae; genus Ferruginibacter. The sequence continues at coordinate 8,244 of JANMEU010000013.1, read as the reverse complement.
CAACTAAAAACAAAGGCTTAGTCTTATCGAATTTTTATTCTGAAATTTCTTTAAAAGGAAAAAATGATATGGCTTGGGAGTTATCTTCTACAGGTTTTTTAATGACGCTTAGTAGTTATGTAAGTAATTTAATTGAAGAAAATTTTGGCGAATTATTAAATAATGCCTTGCAAAACGCACAACTTAATAAAGATGAAATTACACATTGGTGTTTACATCCCGGAGGGAAAAAAATACTACAAGCTATTGAAAAAAGTATTGATTTAACTAGTAAAGAGTTAAACTATTCTTACGAAGTATTAAGTGATTATGGTAATATGAGTTCGCCAACTATATTATTTGTACTAAAAAAGTGTTTTGAGGAATTAACGCTATCTACTAATAAAGCAACAATTTTTGGTGCTGCTTTTGGCCCCGGTATTACTATGGAAACCTTTACTGCAACCTATGACTAGTTTTAAAAAAAGGTCATATCAAAAAGAGTTATTAGATGGCGACAATATTCCATTTGATGATATTAAGCAAAATATGAAAGAGCTTAATACTATTAACACCCTACTAGGGGGGCATGCTATTACTATTGCCGGGTTACAAAAAATGCTAACTCAAAAAAATACTACAACCTTAATAAAACCTCTGCTTGTTTGCGAAATTGGCTGTGGCGGTGGCGATAATATTAACGCAATACATAACTGGGCAATTAAAAATAACTTAAGTATACAATTTATTGGTATAGATATAAAAGAGGAATGTATTGAGTTTGCTCAACAGCAATATCCTGCTATACCCGTTACTTGGATTTTATCGCCCTACGAAAATGTAAACTTTGTTAATAAACCAGATATTATTTTTTCTTCTCTTTTTTGTCACCATTTTACGAATGAACAATTAGTAAAGCAATTGCACTGGTTAAACCTTAACAGTACTATAGGCTTTTTTATAAATGATTTGCATAGAAATAAACTAGCTTATTTTTTAATAACATGGCTTACTAAATTATTTTCAAAATCGTATTTAGTAAAAAATGATGCACCACTATCTGTGGCTAGGGGGTTTAAAAAAAGTGAATGGATTAACATTTGTTTACAAGCAAAAATTGAACAATATAGTTTGAAATGGAAATGGGCATTTAGGTATTTACTAGTACATACAAAATGAGTAAACCGTTATACGATATTGGTATTGTGGGAGGAGGTTTGGCAGGGCTTAGTCTTGCTATTCAATCTGCTAAAAGTGGCTATAGCGTTGTATTATTCGAAAAAGAAACATACCCTTTTCATAAGGTATGTGGCGAATATATAAGTTTAGAAAGCTGGCCATTTTTAGAAAAACTGGGCGTTCCTTTAAAAGATTTATCCTTACCAATTATTGATACTTTAAAAGTTAGTTCCCCTAACGGAAATTTTCTTCAACAAAAATTACCACAAGGCGGTTTTGGTATTAGTAGGTTTACCCTAGATAATTTACTTAAAGAGATTGCGTTAAAATATGGCGTTACCATTTTTGAAAATACTAAAGTAGAAGATGTTGTTTATGAGGATGATGAATTTAATATTTTAGTCAATAACGAAGTTACTACATGTAAAGTTTGTTGTGGAAGTTTTGGTAAGCGCAGCAATTTAGATATCAAATGGAAACGTAATTTTTCATTACAAAAAGCTAATAAATTAAATAATTATATTGGCATAAAATATCATGCTAAGCTTAACTTTCCTGTAAATGAAATTGCATTACACAATTTTAAAGATGGGTATTGCGGCGTATCAAAAATTGAAAATGATTTGTATTGTATTTGTTATTTAACAACAGCAAATAATTTAAAAAAATGTAATGGAGATGTTGCTTTAATGCAGCAAACTATTTTGCAGCAAAATCCTTTTTTAAACCAGCTATTTAAAAGTGCTTCATTTGTTTACGACAAGCCACTTACCATTGCACAAATTTCATTTTCCCAAAAAACACAAATACAAAACCATATTTTATGTATTGGCGATGCTGCAGGTATGATAACCCCGTTGTGTGGTAACGGAATGAGTATGGCGTTACATGGTAGCAAAATTGCTTTTGAACAAATAGACTTGTTTTTAGCCCATAAAATTTCTAGAGCGGCAATGGAAATTGAATATGCAAAAGTTTGGCAACATCACTTCTCTGGTCGATTAAAAGTGGGTAGATTAATACAGCAATTCTTTGGTAAAAAATGGGTTACAAATAGTTTTATATCTATTTTAAAACACTTTCCAAAGCTCGTTTCTACATTAATAAAACGTACACACGGTAAACCTTTTTAATTAAACTGTAAGTAAACTGCAGCCCCTTAAATCACTATTATCCTTTCTGCCCAATACTTCAAAACTACCGTTGGTATTAAGTTTGCCTATATCATCTGTAGCAATAAAACTACAGCTGTATAAATTTGCAAGGTCTATTACATTTATTAAACCAGTTTTATTTGTAGTTGTGGTTGCAACTAGTTCAAAAGGGTCATCCTCCTCTCTAAGTAAAACCTTCATCCAATTTGTACAATAAAAAAGCCCCTCTTTTTTTGAATATGCCTGTGATAATAACTCCGTCATACCATATTCCGAATGAATATGGGTAACACCTAATTCCTTTTGTAAAATAGTATGTACTTCTTGTCTAGATATTTCTTCTCGTCGCCCTTTCATTCCACCGGTTTCCATAACAGTTGTGTAACGTAAATTCATTTTATATTTTTCTGCAAAGTCGAGTAGGGCATAGGTAACACCTATTAACAAAGTGGGTTGTTTTTTTGCTTCATTTTCTATAAGTATGTTATATAGTTTTTCAGTATCGAACAAGTAGAATCCACTATTTTTAGTATTGGTTTGTTTGATTAAATCATCCACCATCGTTACCAATGATGAATTTCCTTTTTCTAAATAGGAGGGAAGTAATCCAATAATGCACCAGTCTTTTACAGGACCATAAAAATGATTAAAAGCAGTAGTAAAGCTTTTTTTGTAAAGCTCCATATCTTTTATAAAATGTTTGCTATTGATGGTTTGGGTAGTGCCACTACTTTCGAAAATAGTTTGTTCATTATAAGCAGTGGTTTTAACTTGGTGGGTTTTAAAAAAAGATATAGGTAGAAAAGGAATTTGCTCAATAGTGGCAATGTTTTTGGGTAAAATACCTAGTACATTGCAATACTGTTGGTAAATTGTATTATTTTGGTACTGAAAATTAAAAACTTCAACGCATAAGGAGTTGAAGGAATGATTAGTTACTTCAAATATTTTTTCCTCAAAATTCATATTTTTAACAGTTGGTATCAATTTGAAATGGTAAATTTGAATAATTAATACGTTACAAAGATGCGTTATACTTTCTCAATATTACTAGTAACAGCTTTATTTATTGGTTGTAAAAAAGATAAATTTACAACCGCTCCGCAAATAAGCTATAAAAAAATTACTCCAAATGTATATCGAACAAATCAACAAATTTTTTCAAAGATAATTATTGGTATTACCGATGCAGAGGGTGATATAGGTTTTAAATTAGGTACAGATACCTGTAAATTCTATATTAAAAATTTACTAACTGGTGTTTTAGACTCTTCTTTATTTTTACCCGATCTGTCTCAAATTCAATCTAAAAAATTTGAAGCTGAGGTTGAAATTGAGCTTAATCCAAGATATTCTCCTCTTTTATTAGTTGGAACGAATAGACCAAGACCTAGAACAGATACCTTGTTTTATGAAATTTACACCCAAGATTTTGCCAAAAATAAAAGTAATGTTATAAAAACATCGGATCCTCTCTTTATAATTACCCCATAATGCGGTGGCTTCATTTTATTTTATCACATTCTATTTTTATTGCTTTTTGTGCTGTAGGGCTAACCTATCAAACTATTTTACTCCATACCTTATTTGTTGATAAGTGGCTATTAGGCTTTGTATTTTTTGCTACTATTTTATCCTATAATTTTTACTGGTTATTAAGTAAGAAAATTTTTGGTAATGTATTTTATCAAACTAATTTTTTTAAAAAAGAACAATATAAAATTATTGCTTTAACTATTTATTTAGGTGCAGTAGTAGTCTGTTATTTACAAAGTATGCTAACACCACTTTTAGTGTTACCTGCTATAGTTTTGAATATGTTTTATGCATTGCCCTTATTGCCTTTTAAGTTTTTAAATGGGGTAAGAAAAATAGGTGTTTTAAAAACAATGGTTTTGGCATTTACATGGATGTATGTAACCGCATATTTACCCTTGCTAAAACCACTAAATGAATTAACCAACGTAGAAATATATCTGTTATTATATAGATTTATATTCATGTTTTTACTTTGTATTATGTTTGATAGTAGGGATAGTAAGCTTGATAAAATTAAGGGCTTGCATAGTGTTGCTACCGATATTAAAACGGGTTACCTTAAAATTTTAGTTGCCCTATTATTTGTGGTTTTAGCCTGTACTATTTCTTTACTACTTTCTCTTGATTTTGATACAAAGTTTACCATTTCGTTAATTATTACTTTTTTTGCAACACTCATTTTATATTCCTTAGCTCAAAAAAAAAGAGGTTATTTATTTTATTACTTTTTTGTAGATGGATTAATGCTTTTTTCATCAATACTAACTTATGTGGCAAGTATTTAACTATTTTTGCATAATAAATTAATGACTATGGCAAAGGCAAAAAAAGCAAAGAGTATTTTAACAGACGAGTCGTGGAGTTTTTTAAAAACCTATATTAATAACGCATCACCCGTTGGTTTTGAAACTAGCGGTCAAAAAATTTGGTTAGAGTATCTAAAACCCTTTGTGGATAGTCATTTTACTGATCCTTATGGTACAGCAGTTGGGGTACTAAACCCATCTGCTCCGTTTAAAGTTGTTATAGAGGCACATGCCGATGAAATTAGTTGGTTTGTGAATTACATTTCCGAAACAGGTTTAATTTACTTAAAGAGAAATGGTGGTGTGGATCATCAAATTGCACCAGCAAAACGAGTTTTAATTCATTGTAAAAAGGGCATAGTAAAGGCAGTTTTTGGCTGGCCAGCTATACATACTCGTTTAAGTAATAACGATAATAAAGAGCCTCAACCAAAAGTAGAAAATTTATTTTTGGATTGTGGGGCTAGAAATAGAAAAGAAGTAGAGGCATTAGGCATACACATTGGTGCAGTAGTTACGTATGAAGAAGGCTACGATGAATTGGCTTACGACTATTTAATTGGTAGGGCTTTTGATAACCGAATTGGTGGTTTTATGATAGCACAAGTAGCTAGGCTTTTAAAAGAAAATAAAAAGAAATTGCCTTATAGTTTATACGTTGTAAATGCCGTGCAGGAAGAAATTGGCTTACGTGGCGCCGAAATGATTGCCCGACGTATAAAACCAAATATTGCTATTATTACAGATGTTACGCATGACACAACCACGCCAATGATGAATAAGGTAATAGATGGCGAAACTGCATGTGGTAAAGGCCCATCGCTTACATACGGCCCTGCTGTGCATAATAAATTATTAGATGTGGTGCAAGCAGTTGCTGCAAAAAATAAAATACCTACACAATGCCATGCCGTAAGTAGAAGTACGGGTACCGATACCGATTCTTTTGCATATGCCAATGACGGTTGTCCATCGGTTTTAATATCTATACCACTTCGTTATATGCATACCACAGTTGAAATGTTGCATAAAGATGATATTGAAAACACTATAAAATTGATGTACGAAACATTGCTAACCTTAACTCCAAAAACTAACTTAAGCTACTTTTAATGGATGATAAGTTTTTAAAATATGGTAAATTATACGGGTACATTTTTTTGGCACTTTTTGCTTTTGTAATAGGGGTAGCTTTATTAATAGCCACATTTTATGGCTTTTCAAAAATCATATCATCTCGCCCTGTAGATGTTGCTTTTGAATTAATTGTAATTGCTATACCTGCTATTGTTTTTTCAACTGCTTATATCATTTTTTTTAAGCGAACAAAATCACACCCTAATAAAGTTGTAAAATATATTTCGTACGTACTTTTTATTGCGGCTTTAAGCTATTGTGGCATTGGTTTAGTTTGGACTATTAAAGATTACTTTACTTTAAAAAGCAGCTCAATAGCCGATTACCACACCTTTAAATTAGTTTTTTTAGCAGGTAATGTAGCCTTACTTTTTATAATTGCAATTATGCAGGCACTTAGCACAGAAAAAGAAGTGGATTGGATGGAGCGTAAAAAATTTGATTAATGTTTTTTATGAAACTGTTTTAGTTAATACAATTATCTGTTGAATACGAAAATCATAAAAAAATAAATCCCTCTTGAGAACAAGAGGGATTTTTTCTTTAACCCTTAAAACAACCAACATGGATAATGCTGATGTACCTAATACTAACGTAATAAATAACTTTAGGGTTTGCTATTCGTTTAATTTGTTTTGTTAATTATACCAATGCTAAATCCAATACCTGTTGCATGGTTTTTACATAATGAAATTTAATACCTTTTATATATTGATGATTAATTTCTTGTACATCTTTTTCATTTTGCCAGCACATAATAATCTCTTTTAAACCAGCTCTTTTTGCAGCTAATACCTTTTCTTTAATACCGCCAACAGGCAATACTTGACCTCTTAAGGTAATTTCCCCCGTCATGGCTAAGTAGGGTTTTATTTTTCGACCTGTAAAAGCACTTGCCAATGCACTAAGCATAGTTATGCCGGCACTAGGTCCGTCTTTTGGCGTAGCCCCTTCTGGTACATGAATATGCACATCTTTTTTACTAAAAACAGCCGGATCAATATTTATTTTTTTACAATTAGCTTCCAAATACGTAAAAGCGGTACTGGCACTTTCCTTCATTACATTACCTAAGTTACCCGTAAGTTTAAGTTCGCCTTTGCCTTCGCTAAGCTGTGTTTCTATAAATAAAATATCGCCACCAACATACGTCCAAGCTAAGCCAACAGCTACACCTGGCATGTTTGCCATTTTATACAAATCATTACTATATTTTGGCTTGCCCAATATTTTTTCTACATCATTATTAGTTACGGTAGCTTTTAACTTTCCTCTTAAAACTATTTCTTTTGCTTGATAACGCATTATGCTAGCCAGTTGCCTATCTAATTCTCTTACGCCACTTTCTCTTGTATAATCTTCAATAATTTTTTGTAAAACAGTATCGCTAAGTTTAAAATCGTATGGCTTTACACCATGCATATCTTTTTGCTTAGGCATTAAATGTCGTTTTGCAATTTCAATTTTTTCTTCTACTGCATATCCACTTAAATCAATTATCTCCAGCCTATCTCTTAACGCAGGTTGTATATTACTTAAATTATTTGCTGTAGCAATAAATAAAACTTTACTTAAATCGTATTCAAGCTCTAAATAATTATCGTAAAACGAATTGTTTTGCTCTGGGTCTAGTACCTCTAATAGGGCAGAGGATGGATCACCATGTGATGTGCTACCAACCTTGTCAATTTCATCTAAAATCATAACAGGGTTACTACTTTTTATTTTTCGTATACTCTGTAAAATTCTTCCAGGCATTGCGCCAATATAGGTTTTTCGGTGTCCACGTATTTCGCTTTCATCATGCAATCCGCCTAAACTTACACGTACATATTTTCTGTTTATGGCAGCTGCAATACTTTTGCCCAAGCTAGTTTTACCAATACCTGGAGGGCCTAAAAAACAAAGAATTGGGCTTTTCATATCGCCTTTTAATTTTAGCACAGCCAAATATTCTAAAATGCGTTCCTTAATTTTTTGCATTCCATAATGGTCATTGTCTAAAACTTTTTTTGCTTTTTTTAAATCGTAACTATCTTGGGTATAATCTTCCCAAGGCAAATCAAGTAATAAATCTAAATGATTATACACAACCGAATAATCGGGAGTGCTAGGGTGCATACGCTCTAATTTTTCTACCCCTTTATTAAACATTTCTTTTGCAGCAGTGGTCCATTTTTTACCCTCGGCTTTCTTTTGCATTTCTTTTACTTCAGCCACATTATCGCCACCTAACTCTTCTTTAATGGCTTTCATTTGCTGTTGCAAAAAATATTCCCGCAGTTGTTTATCTAATTCGTTTCTTGTTTTGTTGGTTACTTTATTTTTTAATTCTGCATACTGCAATTCAGTCTGCATCAGGTTCATCAATAACTCAGCCCTTGCCTTAATGTTACTTATTTCAAGCAGGCGTTGTTTTTCTTTTATATCGCTGTTTAAGTTGCTGCTTA
>JANMEU010000004.1:0-141843 GCA_031377245.1 Bacteroidota bacterium | reverse complement strand
GGTAACTCTGGAAAATATTGCCGCAATGAATCAGTTAGTTTTAATTTGCCCTTATCTTTTAATAATAAAATAGCCATAGCAGTAAATTGCTTGCTTACCGATGCCAGTTCAAAAACAGATGAATCATTTAGCAAGTGCTTGGTATCAAAGTTTGCATAGCCATACGATTTTTGAAAAATGATTTTTCCATTTTCAGCTATCAGTACATTGCCGTTAAAGCGGTAATGGGTTGCTTGTGCAGTAAGATATTCATCTAACTGTGCCGCTGTTTTGTTGGTTTCTTTAGTTGAGTTGCAGGAAAGTAGCAGGAGCGTAGCCAATGCCAAGAATATATTTTTTCTCATAATTTTTATATTGATTGTTTCTTTTAAAAAGCTTTTGAATATTTTAACTTCGTTTGATAAGTGTTGAATGCAGGTGTTTTACCTTCCACTGTTTTTTTGCTTTCACTAAAACGACCGTTTCAAGCCATTGGACAATTGATTGCTTACCATCCTTTGTTATTGCCGACTGCAAACGATAATTAACCAGCGCCATATTTGTATTTGTTGTGGTATTGATGAACTCAAAACTATTGGTACGTTTAAAATCTGCTGCCTGGTTTTGGGTAATGGCTTTAAGAATAAGGGTATCCAAATTCCATATTTGGCCATATTCATACAAAGTAACATTATTAGTGCAAAAAGCTTTCAGGCTTACCGAATCTCGGTTGGACAGGGCATCAAACATTTTTATAACCGTTTCCTGCACTGCCTGCTTACTTGCGATTAATCGTTCCTGTGCCATCAGTGAAACAGCGATAAAAAGTAAAACAAAGACCCAAGCTGTTTTTTTCATAAATTATTTTTCTCTTTTTATTTTTTAAACATACTTTTTATTTCAACATCATTTTCGGTTATTTGCCAGCCCACCAATGAAACAGGAATAATGCCTGCGCCGTAAAATTTTTCAAAAAAGTTATATAAGGTAAAATTATTTTGTTGCAAACGGCTTTCCTCCATCATCAGCTTTTCAATTAAGTATTTACCGGTTACATAACAAGTGCCATAACCAGGCTGGCGTAAATACAAATGCTGTTCAAAGCCTACTAAACTTTCGTCACCTGTCCAGCCCTTGGGTGTCCATTCCACCTGAAATTTTCTGGCTTCTTCATAGTTTATCATATTGGCTTGTGCATACAAAGAAGCCAGGCCACGGGCACAACGTTGTGCCAGCATAATCCAAAAAAGTTCCCTTGCACGGTGGTTATCATCCCACATACCAGCATGCATCAATATTTCTTCCATAGCAGTTGCCAATCCTTCGTTACGCATCATCCACATATTATAAGGCAACGCCTCTTTACGCAGTAAGCTTGCATGTGCATCTTTGGTAAGGCCTGCCACTTCAAACCAATGGGTGGAATGTGAATACAATACTGCCGGTGCACGGTGACTGATGTTAGCAAAGAAATTTCTGTTTTGCTCCGGTACAAATTCACCCAAATGTTTACGAAGCTCCAGCTCCATATATTCTTTTACAGGAAGAATCTTTTTCTCTTTTAAAAAACGCATCATATTGGTTGCGGCTGCATCTGTTTGTGTAGCATATTGCTCAACAGTTGCAATGGGTATAAGCTCAGGCAAATTTTTGTTTCGTTCACGTTCCAGTTGTAGCGATGCATAGGCTCTTGTTAATTCTCGTTTGAGCAGCATCACTTCATCATCCCATGTAAGCGGAACGAGTAAAACATTTTTTAAATGCCAGTTGTAACTTTCTTTTCCAATACCGGATGGGCCATTCTTAAGAGGTAATTTTTTTTCTAACCAAGTTATTAATTCAAGACTTGCATTTTTTGCAGCAGTAATGGTATTTTTTAATGTAGCACTATTGTTGGTTATTTTTTTTGCAAGCTCATCAAGCATGGTTACCTGGTCTTTAATATTGCCAATGCCTGCACTCCATAAATCTTTTGCATTACCAGTGAGATTAATTTTTGCCTGCTCATACAGTTGTGGAATAATTTTTAATTGTGCTGATAATTTTTTTTCATCATCGATTGATAACGGAAAACTGTACTTCCATAATTCAACAACAGCAAAACTGTTGGGGCCTTCGTGGTCGGGTGTATCACTTTGTTCATTCCATACAATGGCATAAAAAGCCGGGTCACGTACCCAGGGTTGTAAAATGCGGCAGTTATAATCTAGTGCATTCATTTCTGCACGGAGTAAAACATAATCTACTTTTTGTTCTATTGTCCAGCCGGCAGTATCCATCTTAGCATGGCGTGATTTGTATTGCACTAAAGTTTGCTGAATTTTTACAATCGTTTCCTTCTGGTAATCGGGAACACCGTTGGGCAAGCTGGTACGCTCCAGCAAGCGTAACTCTTTACACAGTTGCAAAAGGGTTGGATAGGTATTAGTTTTTATTTGAGCTACACAGTTGAACAGAAATAAAAACGAAAATAAAATAGTAATAATTTTTTTCATGATGAACAGTTAGTTGAGATGATATTCTTTTTGTAAAAAATTATGTTTTAAGTTTTTCAAAGCTTTGAATAAAAAATTATGAGAACATATTTTCCTTTAGTTTCCTTTTACTAAATTATTCATAATCATATTTAGCTTTAAAATATTCTATAAGTTCAGCATTTCTTTTTTTCAGCTTTAGTAAATTATTCAATCTTGCTTGACACCAACCAAAATACTGGTTCAGCTGGTTGAAATACTTGTTTAGCAATTCTTTATTGTTACCATATACAGCAAATATTCTTGGTCCTTGGGTAGTGTCTTTCCATTTTCCATAATCTCGAAGTAAGGCGGATGTTTCACGGACGTCGTTTTGAATGTTTTGAAGTCCTGTAGTTTCGGCTGCTTTATAAGTTTGGAGAAGTTTATCATAAATAAGGATACTGTCTGCATCCGCCCTTTTTAGCAAACGGAGTCCACCTGCATTTTTTAATTGCAAAAGTGTTCGGTCTGTATATATCAAATCTGGGAAATCACTGGAGTTCCTCATGATTGCCATTAAACAGTTTGTTGGTGATGAACTCAATAGGGAGTCGTAACAGGGCGACATATCTTGCAATACTGTGAGTTTTTTTTGAAACTTGCTTATAAGATCGTTAAAATTTGACGAATCAGTTTTTAAGTCTTCATAAAAAGAATAGGTATACTGTTTACCTCTATCTTTTTCAATTTTATGCTCCAACTGATACTCTGCTAAAAATCCGCAGAACACAGCCAGAAATAACATTAAAAATTCCCAAAAATAACTTTTCCAATTTTTTTTATGATGAGGGGCTGCAGGGTCGTGGGCATGATGATGTACTTCCATATCTTTTGGAGTTGTAAGTTGTGAGTTATAAGTGGTAGGTTCTTCAGCCTCTGTGCTTGTTTCAGCAGCAGGTACATTGGCTTCATCAATTGAAGGAGGGTTCAACTGTGGACTGTCGTCTGTTGGCGATGGACTTTTTTCCTTTTCCTTGTGGATGTGTTTATTTTCTTCCATTATTTTTTAAAATGATATTCCTGATTAATTTCATCCATCAAAGCAATAGCGGTTTCTCTTGACCAACGCAAAAAAGCGTTATATACTTTCATAGCATCTTCTTTCAAGGCCACATCATTATATAAATGTTTTAATTCTGCAGGATTGCTGTTTAATAGGATGAGCGACGAATTATTATTTAAAACTTTGTCTATTCGTTTGGCCATTGTATCTGCAGTCATTTCTTTAAATGTTGTTTCTGTTGAGAGCATTTCATCGAAAGGTTCATAATAAAAAAATTGTACGCTGGTAATGCTGAGCCGTTCGCTCATTCTTCTTAGCTTCTCTTCTGCTTCTTCTGATGCAGATAATTTCCGTTCATAATAATCACTAATTGATGAAGACAGCCTATCATTTTTAATTAAACGAAAACTACCAGAATTTTTTAATTGAGTAAGTGCTGTACGGTTGTAAACCACTGAACTAAAATTTGCAGTCTTTATCCATAATTCGTATAAACGATTGCCATTAATTTTTCCTTTAACTGCCATGCTTATTTCTGCCCTAAAAGAATCCAGTTGCTTGCCTAAGATTTCGTTATTCCTCAGGTTTCTATTATAACGGATAGTATCATACTTTAAGTTTTGCACCATATCGTACATGTACTTTTTGGCTCTTTCTCTTTCTATTTTATGCTCCAATTGATACTCTGCTAAAAAACCACAAAATACTGCAAGGAATAACATTAAAAATTCCCAGAAATACGATTTCCAATTTTTTTTATGATGCGGTGCTGCAGGGTCGTGGGCATGGTGATGTACTTCCATATTTTCAGTTTCTTGAATTGAGTTAATAGTCTCCGTGTCAGTAGTAGGAATAATTTCGTCAGGAGGATTTTCCGATTGATTGTTTATCGGATTATCTAAATGTTCTTCGTCTGTATTGTCTGCCATTTAGTTTTGGTTGGTTATGTTATTAGAGTGTTCAATAGCATGACGCACAACGTTCGGGTATTTCTCCCGACCTGCCTGCCTGCCGGCAGGTTAAAGATATAAAAGTACAAGTTATCAAACAAAAGCTCAACAATGTACGTCCAGCCCAGATGAAGCACAACAGCGATAAAATGCCCAATTGCTCCAATGTCCAGCCAGCCTTGCAGCAAACCCAATGTTACCGGCAGTTTTTTAATTAATGTATTCCAACCAATGGCGGTCAAAAAGAGTGTCTCCCAATTGCGTAATAAAAAAGAAGTTTTTGCCCTTTGAGAATTCAGTTTTATAATTTTCTGTCAGAGTAGCTTTAATTTGAACTTTTTTCTTGTCAATTATAACAGTCGAATCAATATTTCTTCTTTCGTAGGTGCAGATAACATTGTAGCTATCATCGAAATTGTCATCTTTAGTGCCTTTGAGATCTATGTAATGTTTAATTAGAGTGTCGCCTTTTTTTTCGATTTCAATTCGGGTAGTGTCGCCCAGTTGTTTAACCTGGATAATATTTGGAAAATGATTAGTGTCCTTTATTGGTAATGTTTTACTACTACTATCTGATACGTCATTACAAGCTGACAATAACAGCAAGAGAAAAATAATATTATGAAATCGTAGGGTGCTCATAAAATTGCCGGTAACGGGTAGCGCTTGGCGATGTGGTGTAATTTGAAATTCTTCCGCCCGGAACCGCTGCTTGGTTTTGTACCAAAGATAAATATAACTTACCAATGTTCAGCTATGTTTGTCAAGCCGAAACAAAAGCCCAATAGCGAACTAAATGCTCATTGTTGCTTACCGAAGACACCATATTGCCAAACGCAATGTTAGGCGATGTTTTGGTTCAGTCTAATAAGAGCATTTTCAAGTCTTTTTAAATCTGTTTTCAAACCATTATCCAACATTGATTTTATAATTTGTCTGTCTAGAGCCTTTATACCATAGTTAGTTTCTTTTCTTTTAAGGTCTATATTTTCTTGGTCGAGTAAATAGTTAATAAACAACTCAGAACTTTTAACTCTGTTAGCTAAATTTCTATTGCCTTCACTATCTGATTCGGGAAATATAGCAGATAAATCATCAAAATATTTTTCGTTATAAATTGGAGTATCTTGTAAAATCAAATCATAATACAAAAATTTTTCAAGTAGATTTTTTATATAGTAAACACCTGATTGAGTAATTCCTATTTCATTTGAAATATCTAAAGAAATTTGTGATTCAATATCAGAAACAAAATCATTTGTAAAAATTAGTCCATTTGTGTATAATAAATTAAGTTCTTCAATTATTATTTCAGATGTATAGCCTGCTTTTATAAAGTCGTTTATTACTACTGATATAGGAATAAAATTATTTTTCTTTGAAACTCCTGTATTGTTATCGATTATATAGTCAAGTAATCTGATTTTTGTAAAATGATTTTTGTTGTTCGTTGAAGGATAAAATAGATTAAAAACTACACTTCTGTTTGTTTGATAATAGTAATTCGATTCAAGCGCAACTGATTTAATAAATTCCCAAATTGGAATATTATTTCTACCATCTTTTCCATACTCAAATGACATATACATATTCGTTTTTGTATGCCCTGATAATAAAAAAAACTTAAATTTTTCTAATCCATTTCTAATATTTGGGTAAGAAGTTTCCTCCAAAAATGATAGTATCTCTGAGTTTGAATGGTCAAACAATGCCGTATATAAGTTTGAAAAAAGAGAATTTAAACTCCCCTCACCAAATTCTGCTTTATAATTGTCAACCTTAACTTTTATTGGACTGAACTTAAAGTTTTGAAGAACATATTTTATTCTTTTATTTAAAACTTCTCTATATGGTGGAGCAGTAATATGAAAAACAGTGGAGTGATATGCGTCAAAAGGTGGTTTGTTTTTAAATTTATAAAAGTAACCTTCCCTTAAACTAATAAGTGTCATAACTTTTAAATTCCTGTGTAAGGAATGTCCCAATATGAATACCTCTTTCTGTATGGATTCATCTAATTGGTCAGCATTATCTATAACAATGCATAATCTTTTGCTACATTGATGAATGAGGTAATTTGAAATTTTTGCTAAATGCAATATTGGGTCTTCAGTTTTCTTCTCTAAAAATTCACTAATTTTAATATCTAATGCATCTTCTTCGTTAATATGCTGCCAAAACCCTACCTTTTGGTTTTCTATTTCTGTTTTATATATAACTTTTAGGACTTTGAAATTATTTAAATTCAACATTTGATATTCTTCATACAATTGTTGTATCAATTTCTGATAAATTAGTTTGGTATCTTTAATTGTGTATTCTGTTTCATTTCTGAAATCTAAATACAGAATTGGTCTATTTTTTTTAGTTCCCTTATCCAAAACTACTTCCAAGAAATATTTTATAAATGTTGTCTTGCCCGCTCCTGTACCTCCGATTATTATTATTGGGTCAGGCAATTTATTTCCTTTCGAATTTATTTCTTCTTTTAGTTGGTGATGGGTAGCATCTGTGTTTTGGACAGGATTAATTCTGCTGTCAAAAGTAGGGGGTTGGTCTGAAAATATAAAGCCCAATTCAGAATTATATTTTTTTATATCATCATTTTTTACATAACATAATTCTAGAATTTTCTCATCCTTCAAATCTTCCAAATTATAAATTTCTTCAAATACTTCTGTTATAATAGGAATTAATTCGTGACTTATTTTGTTTCTTACAAGTTCGTCATCTTTCTTTCGTAAATTGTTAGATTTTACAATTGATTTTCCTTGATTGGTTTCCGAAAAAAGTTTGAACCTTCCATAGTGATTAACAAATTCTTTTGAAATTGTTTCATAAAACTGAATAAAATGTAAATCAACTGTGTCTAAATCTTGAAAAATTAAAACTTCATTTTCTAGCCAATCAGTTCCATCAGTGTTGTTGAATTTTCCTATGATAAATTGTTTACCATTAGTTATTATACCATAAAGCAACCCACGATTAAAAATATAACTCCTAATTTGGTCTATAACTTCTTTATTTCCTTTATAAATGGTTTTTAGCTTTGTTTTTCTTGCTTTTTCTGGAATATTAAAATCAACAAAAGTTTTTTTTGCTTCAACAACGAATCGGAAAATTGATGTGCTAATTTCATAATCATAGAAACCTACTTGAACAAATCTTTCTCTTTCAATATCACTTTCTGTCCAACCTAAAATATCTTTAAAAAGAATATCAATTATCTTGCTTCTAGTATCGGATTCTGATATTGCTTCCATACCATACTTTTTAAACTCTTCAATTTTAAATTTAAAGATTTCATACGCCTTGTCTAATTCTGTCATAATAAAAGTTAAAGTATTGTAGTGTTTCTGTAAAATATCGCCTAACACAATATTACACGAAACCCACAATAATTCCAAATATATAACAGATACATTTGCAATTAGTTAGTGACTGTAATTTTGTATTGTTTTTAAAAATAAAAAAATTGTTTTGTTTTTTGCGACAATTTTTTTTGACAGCTATTAAATTATTAATTATCAATGTATTAATGACTGTAATTTTGTATTGTTGCAATTTGCTTCTTTTCTATAGTTAGTGTCCAAACTTTAACCCAAATCAACATCTTTCACACCAATCTCAACATTTTCTGACTCCCACCTGACTCCCACTTGACTCCCACTTGAAGCCTACTTAACCCCCGCTTGATGCTTACACGAGTCGTTTTAAACTAGTTAACCTTCTCCACCATTAGTAAATTTACTATCAACATAACAACCCGTGCTTGGTATTTCTCTGCCTATCTATTATAAAATACACCAAGTAAAGCCTTATAATATTTTTAACTCCTCAAAGCTTTGTTTTTATACCTGCAACAGCAAAAAATATAGGTAACGGATTAATCTTCTTTATTTCCTTTATCACCTACAAACCACTGCTCTTTATTTTTAAACAACACATTAAATGTAGTGAGGCTACCATAGCAACGAGTAATGTATTGTTGTATGTTTACTTTTTCCTCATCACTTAATTTTTTGTGGCTGTTTATATTTTGTTCCAACACCCGTAACCTATCTCTTAACATAACAATTTTATGAAAAAAATCATCAATAGGAATTTCTTTTGGCTTTAAAGTTTTATCGGCAGTTTGCAAAAGCATAGTGCCACCAATCCATTTATCGCCTAGGGGTACAATTTCTGTAACATTACTCCATTGGCGTAATATTTTTAACAGGCTTTTTTCTACTGCCGATGTTGTTTCCACTTCTAGCGTAACATTTTCTGCAATAATTTCTTCTAATTTATCATCGGTTTTGTCTATTTCTTTTACACCAACATTTATAAACGAAATAATGTAGGTAGCATATTTTACACCAACAATTACCCCAGGGCCATGTTGTGTGTGTTGCAGCCTTGTGCCTACACCTAAAACAAGTTGATTCTCTTCCATAATTTTTTATTGTTAAATGTACGAATCCTATTTTGTACTCGGTTTTAGCATTTCTATTTTATAATGGTACCAAGCATTTATAATGTATTGGTTAAAACTTAGCTCATCACTTAATTGTACAAACTCGTAATCGGGCCGGTATTTTACCATAAAAGTATCTAAAGCTGCATTTTTTAAATTGGTAATACGGGTAATTGTTGTTTTATTAAAACGATAATTTATATACCGTTCTTTTTCTTCTATTTCTAATCTAGTTCTAAATGCTTTTAATTGTTTATTTCTTCTAAATCTAAATAAATTAATTAGGTCGTTAATATCTAACCCCACACCACCCTGCACAATTGATGTTCCAATTTTCCCATTTCTATGGTCAAACACATCTTTATATTGCCGCCTGTTTTCTATACTGTCTTGCCTATACGAGTTTCCTTTTACAATAACTTCTTTAAGCGTAGTAAACTTGCTTTTTACTTTTACATGAATCCAAATATCAAAATTAGTTGGGTTAGGTATTTGTTTTACAGAAAATTTTTGTGTAGGTTTATTTCTAAAAGTAAATACTACACTATCGGCTTCGGTTACCTGTAAATGATATTTACCCAATGAGTCGGTAAAGGTAAATTTTCCTGCAGTGCTTTCTACACGAACACCCTCTACAAAATTTATTTTAGTACTATCGTATACGGTACCTGTTAAATTAAATTGTGCAAAGTTTTTTGTGGTGCAACAACTTAAAAATACTAAAATAAATATGCGTAAATGTAGCCCCAAGTTTTAAGTTTTTAAAAATGCAATAGTACTACAACAAAAGTAGTTAGCCATAAGCCAATAGGGTATTTAACGTTGCTTTGGCAAAACACTAGCAATAGTGGGCGCATAATGTGTATGCTCTAATGCTTGAATTTTTGTAGCCAATGTTTGTGCGGTATCTGTTAAGGTTACAGGGCATGTTGCTTGAAAAACTATTTCGCCATCGTCATACACTTCATCTACAAAATGAATAGTAATGCCACTTTTTGTTTCTTTTGCCGCAATAACAGCCTCATGTACATTTTGCCCATACATACCTTTACCGCCATAGTTAGGCAAAAGAGCAGGGTGAATATTTATTATTTTTTTTGGGTAGACATTTATTACCACTGGAGGTATTTTCCATAAAAAACCTGCCAATACTATAAAATCAATTTTGTGCTGTTGTAACTGAGGCAAGTAACCGTCGCCGTTAAAAAACGGGCCCTTTTCTATTAATAAGGAAGGTATAGCGTTAAGTTTGGCTATTTGTAACACACCTGCAGCAGGTTTATTACAAACAATTAAGGCAATTTTTGTAGTTAACGAAGTTTCAAAATACTCAATAATTTTTTTAGCATTTGTGCCTCCTCCACTTGCATAAATGGCAATGTTAAGTGCATTTACATTTTTTTCCACAGCCAATTTCCCATTGCTCATTTTTTTTTGCCTCGTTTTATTTTCAGTATTAATTTACCTACATACTTTTTAAAAAAGTTAAACTGTCCAAACGGAATACTTATTAATAGCACACACAATGGCCAAAGTAGGGTAACTAATACTATATAAAGTACTACCCAAACAGCCCCCTTATCTATTTCTAACAAACCAAGTAGTTTTCTACCGGCGTATCCACAAAGGCTTCCACCCAAAGCAAATGTTAGTAAAATAAGAAAGACTTGTATGCCATTAACGCCCCAATGCTGTTGTAGTTTTTTAAACATGCCGCAAAAGTGATGCAAAAAATTGTTATTTTGTTATACAAAGCAAAAAATTTTATTAATGGCAAAATGGATTACATAAATATGACAATGGCAAATGCAGTTTTGCCTAATCGGATGAAACCCAGTAGAGATAACGAAAAAAAAAATTCAAAAATGTTGATATTATGTGGGCATCGTAACGTATTTTTGTACCCGATTAGGATATTTTTCCACTTTTTAGACCCGTTTATAACTGTATGAGTCGTTTTAGAAAAATCTTTAACAAATCTTTTGTTGGTCTTTTACTGCTTGCATGTTTATCTCTTTCCCATAAATCGTTTGCCGCTGATGGTGAAGCTTTGTTTAAATCAATGTGTGCTAACTGCCATAAGCCAGATAAAGATTATACTGGCCCAGCCTTACAAGGTTGGAAAGATAGGCAACCAGATGGATGGATTTACAAATGGGTAGCTGCACCTGGGGCATTAATTGATCCATACGCTTCTGCATTAAAAACAAAATGGAAAGCAAGTGGTATAATGACAGCCTTTCCTCAGCTTAAAAAAGATGAAATTGACGCTATAATGAAGTATGTGGATGATTATAAGCCACCAGTAGTTGTAGAAGGTCCAAAAAATTCAAATGATAAAAATGCAGATGGAAACTCCCTTCTTTTTGGAGTTTTAACGCTTGTATTTGCTTTGATAGCTTTTATACTATTACAAGTAAATAGCAACCTTAAAAAATTATCCGACGAAAAAATAGGCGTTTATAGAAGCGAGCCAGTACCTTTTTACAAAAACAAAACGTACTTAATGGCTGGTGTAATTGGTTTGTTTGCCTTGGGCGGATATTTTGCAATTGATGGAGCTATTGGCTTAGGGCGTCAAACAAACTATCAACCAGAGCAACCTATATATTATAGCCATACTGTTCATGCAGGCACAAACCAAATTAGCTGTTTATATTGCCATGGTACAGCACAAGATAGCAAGCATGCTGGCATACCATCGGTAAATGTGTGTATGAATTGTCATAAATCAATTGCTAAGTACGAAGGTCCAGATAAATTAGAGAGAGAAGATGGTACAGCGGTAAATGGTACAGCCGAAATTGAAAAGTTATATGAGTACGCTGGCTGGGATCCTATTGCTAAAGAATACAAAGCAGATAAAAATAACGATGGTTTGCCAGATGGGGCAAAACCTATACAGTGGGTTAAAATACACAACTTGCCCGACCATGTTTACTTTAATCATAGCCAACACATAAAAGTAGGTAAGCAGCAATGTCAAACATGCCATGGCAACATTCAAGAAATGGGTGAAGTTTACCAGTTTAGCACCTTAAGTATGGGCTGGTGTATTAATTGCCACAGAGAAAGTAAAGTTGACTTTTTTAACAAGGCCGATAGCACTGGTAACAAGTTTTACAGCATTTACGAAAAATTCCATAACGATATTAAAAATAAAAAATTAGATAGCGTAACAGTGGAAAAGATTGGCGGAACAGAGTGTCAGAAATGTCACTATTAATTTGCTAATATGCTAATTCTATAATTAGCTAATGAGCAAGTTTGGGTTTAAATTTTTTGATTTTATTAAACGACTGTAATTTGAAAAATTAGCAAATTAGCTAGTTAGCAAATTATTACATTTTGAATTACTTAGATTATGAATAATAAAAAGTACTGGCAAAGTTTTGGAGATTTAAATCAAACCGAAGGTTTTGAACAATCTACTAAAAATGAATTTAAGGAAGAGTTGTTGCCTTTAGCCGATTTAGATGATAAAGGATTGTTAGATGCTAAAGCACCACGAAGAGATTTTCTTAAATACCTTGGTTTTAGCACAGCCGCAGCCGCAGTTGCAGCTAGTTGCGATATGCCCGTACGTAAATCGGTACCTTATCTACAACGACCAGACAATGTAATACCGGGTGTTGCTAATTATTATGCATCTACTTACATAAATGGCGGAGATGTAATACCGGTAATAGTTAAACAAAGAGATGGCAGGCCTATTAAAATAGAAGGAAACGATTTAAGCAAATTAACCAATGGTGGTACAAGTGCACAAGCACAAGCATCGGTATTAGATTTATACGATACTACACGTTTACGTTTTCCAATGCAAAAAGCTGGGGCAGATTTTAAAGAAGTAACCAGTTTTGATAACTTTGATAAATTAGTTGGTACAGCAATAACGGGCAAGTCTGTTGCATTACTTACATCTACCATTAACTCACCATCTACCCAACAAGTAATAAACGAATTTTTAGCAAAATACCCCGGTAGCCGCCACGTACAATACGATGCGGTTAGTTATAGTGGAATGATTTTAGCAAATGAAGCTTGTTATGGCAAAAAAGCTATTCCTAGTTATCATTTTAATAATGCTAAAGTAATTGTAAGCCTTGCAGCCGATTTTTTAGGCACATGGTTAAGCCCAGTAGAATTTAGTACCCAATACGCAAAAAATAGAAAAGTTGTAGGTGATAAACCAGCGTTAAGCAAGCATATACAATTCGAAAGTATGATGAGCTTAACAGGCAGTAATGCAGATGATCGCTACATGCACAAGCCATCCGAAACAGGTGCTGTTGCCTTAGCATTATTAGCAGCAGTTGGCGGTAGTGTAACTGCACCAAGCTTAGATGCAAAACTTACAGCCGCAGTTAAAAATACAGCCGAGGCCTTAAAAGCTAATGCAGGTGAAGGTTTAGTGGTTTGTGGTAGTAACGACGTAAATGTACAAGTAATAGTAAATGCAATAAATGAAGCTATTGGTGCAAATGGTAAAACAATCAATTGGGCTAGCACATCAAACTACCGTAAAGGAGTAGATGCTGATATGAATAGCTTGGTAAACGATATGAATAGCGGTGCCATTGGTGCTGTAATAATTTATGGCGTTAACCCAGCATATAGCTACACCGATAGCAAAAAATTTGCCGATGGCTTAAACAAAGTTATTGGGGTAAGTTGTAATGGTACCATGGATGAAACAACTGAGTTATGTAAATTCATAATTCCATCTCACCATTGGTTAGAAAGCTGGGGCGATGCAGAACCTAAAACAGGTTATGTATCTATGCTACAACCAACCATTAACCCATTGTTTAAAACAAGAGCCTTTGAAACGACCTTGTTAAAATGGGGTGCAAATGCAATTACAGATTACGAAACTTATTTTAAAAACTTTTGGACTACCAAATTAGGCAGTTCCGATGCATTTAACAAAGCCCTACAAGACGGAGTGGTAGAGGCAGAGCCTGCAACAACAACAGTTAGTGGCAGTGCATTTAACAGCAGTAAAATTGCTGAAGCTGCTACAAAAATTGCGTCTATAAAAGGTGGTGCAACTGAAGTAGTTTTATATCAAAAAATAAGTATGGGTAATGGTAGCCAGGCAAACAATCCTTGGTTACAAGAATTACCAGACCCCATTAGTAAAGTAACGTGGGATAACTATGCAATGATGGGTACAGAAATGTACAAAACAATGTATGGTAAAGATGTATTAAAAGATAAAGGAGCAAGCGATGCTTACGAAGTGCATCCAGAAAAGCCTGTAGTTAAAATTACAGCAAATGGCAAAAGCTTAGAATTGCCTGTGTTATTAATACCGGGTATTCAAAAAAATACTATAGCGGTTGCATTAGGCTATGGTCGCCAAAGTGCAAATGCAGCCAATACTGCGGAGCATATTGGAAGAGCAGCAAATGGTGCAGGTAAAAATGCATATCCTTTAGCCGGGTTTGATGGTACAACGATACAGTATAACGGCGATGTTAAAATAGAAACAACAAGTACCTTATATGCATTAGCACAAACACAAGTGCATGGATATACCGAAAGCCGCCCAGTTATTTACGAAACAAATTTAAAAAGTTATATAGCCAACCCTGGCCATATGCTACATGAAATTGCACACGAAAGATTATTAACTACTGCAAATGGTAGCGAAGATTTTGTGAAAGATGCAACCATGTATCCCAATTTTGAAAAGCCAGGCATTAAGTGGGGAATGGCAATTGACTTAAATACTTGTACAGGTTGTAGCGCTTGTGTTGTGGCTTGTAGTGCAGAGAATAATGTAAGTGTAGTAGGTAAAATACAAGTACAAAGAGCACACGAAATGCATTGGTTACGTATTGATAGATACTTTACTGGAGATTTAGAAAATCCAGATGTAGTTTTTCAACCCATGCTTTGCCAACATTGCGATAATGCACCTTGCGAAAATGTTTGCCCTGTTGTAGCTACTAACCATAGTAGTGAAGGGTTAAACCAAATGACGTATAACCGTTGTATAGGCACAAGATATTGTGCAAATAACTGTCCGTATAAAGTTCGTCGTTTTAACTGGTTAGATTATACTGGGGCAGATAGTTTTAAAGATAACCAAAAGCCATTGTTAGGAAAAGATATGGATGAAGTGGTTATGCAAATGAACGAAGATTTAACTAGAATGGTGTTAAACCCAGATGTTACGGTACGTAGCCGTGGTGTTATAGAAAAATGTAGTTTTTGTGTACAACGTTTACAAGAAAGTAAGTTAGATGCTAAAAAGCAACAAGACCCAACACTCGTTCGTAACGTAAAAACAGCTTGTATGCAAGCTTGCCCTACCAGTGCAATTAGTTTTGGTAATATTAATGATAAAGAAAGCGATGTAGCAAAAGCAAGAGGCGATAAACACAGAAATTTTTATGTGTTAGAGCAGTTACACGTTTTACCAAATGTTAGTTACTTAGCAAAAGTTAGAAATACAGACAGGCATATAGGAGTAGAAGAAGAGGGGCATGAAGAGAAAAAAGGCGAAGTGAAAAAAGAAGAAAAAGCACATGCTTAAAATTGTGAATTGATAAATTTTGAATGTTATTAAAACTCAACAATATTCGAAATTTAATATTAACAATATTCGAAATAATAAAAACTAAGCTGTTATTTATTTAAAAGGTTTCAGATAAAAGACTATAACGAAATATGTCATTACTAAAATACGAATCGCAACAAAGGGAACCGTTAGTAGATGGTAACAAAGATTATCATCAAGTAACGGAAGATATTGTACGCCCAATAGAAATGAAACCGAGCCGCCTTTGGTACATTGGTTTTGGTATTAGTGTAGCATTATTGCTATTTGGTGTGTACAGTATTTACAGAGAGGTTACCTACGGTATTGGTCAATGGAATTTAAATAAAACCATTGGATGGGGTTGGGATATTACCAACTTTGTTTGGTGGGTAGGTATTGGTCATGCTGGTACATTAATTTCTGCAATTTTGTTGCTTTTCCGTCAAGGATGGAGAACAGGCGTAAACAGAGCAGCCGAAGCGATGACTATTTTTGCCGTAATGTGTGCCGGTCAGTTTCCTATTTGGCATATGGGTAGAGTTTGGATGGCTTTCTTTGTTTTGCCTTATCCAAATACAAGAGGGCCTCTTTGGGTAAACTTTAACTCTCCTTTACTTTGGGATGTGTTTGCCATATCAACTTACTTTACTGTTTCTTTATTATTTTGGTATAGTGGTTTATTGCCCGATTTTGCTACTGTAAGAGATAGAGCAAAAACTAAGTTTAGAAAAATGATGTACGGTATTGCAGCTTTTGGTTGGAGTGGTAGTACAAAGCACTGGCAGCGTCATGAAAGTTTATCATTAGTACTAGCAGGTTTAAGTACGCCCTTGGTACTTTCTGTACATACCATTGTATCGTTCGACTTTGCAACTTCGGTAGTACCAGGTTGGCATACCACCATATTTCCGCCATACTTTGTGGCAGGGGCAATTTTCTCTGGCTTTGCCATGGTGCAAACCTTAATGATTGTGGTACGTAAAGTATTAAACTTACAGGATTATATTACACTCGGGCATATAGAGGCAATGAATAAAGTAATTGTACTTACAGGTAGCATTGTAGGTTGCGCTTATTTAACCGAGTTATTTATTGCATGGTATGGTCAAAATACCTATGAAATGTGGGCCTTTTTTGAAAACAGAGGAAACCTATTTAGCCCTTATGGATGGAGTTATTATTTAATGATGTTTTGTAATGTAGTATCGCCACAATTATTTTGGAGCAGAAAGTTAAGAAGAAATATTACCGTTACTTTCTTTATGAGTATAATTGTAAACATAGGTATGTGGTTTGAGCGTTTTGTAATTATAGTAACCTCTGTTTATAGAGACTTTTTACCAAGTAGTTGGAGTACGTACTACAGCCCTTCCATTTGGGAAATAGGATTCTACCTAGGTACGTTTGGTTTATTCTTTACTTGCTTCTTTTTATTTGGTAAATACTTCCCTACTATTGCTATTGCCGAAATTAAATCGGTATTAAAAACTAGTGGCGAAAACTATAAAGCAAAAATGACAGATATTGAAAAAGCAGATGCAGAGAAGTTTTATATAGAAGAAGTTGAACATGCACACTAATTGGAATTAATAATTGATAATTAATAATTAATAATTAAAAATGGCTGGAGGACAAAAAAAATTCGTTGTAGGATGCTTTGATGATGAAGCGGTACTATTTCCTGCTGTGAAAAAGGTACGTAAAGCTGGATATAAAATCCATGATGTTTACACACCCTTTCCAGTACATGGATTAGATCATGCAATGGGATTAAGAGAAACTAGTATACACACTGCTGGCTTTATTTATGCGATTACTGGTACTACTACAGCAGTAGCATTTATTAGTTGGGTTTTTACAAAAGATTGGCCCCTTAACATTGGAGGTAAGCCAAACTTTGCTTTACCTGCCTGGATTCCTATTACATTTGAGCTAACCGTTTTATTTGCAGCTGTAGGAATGGTACTTACATTTTGCTACTTATGTAATTTAGCCCCGTTTGTAAAAAAACATGTATTCCATCCAAGAGCAACCGACGATTTATTTGTAATGGCAATTGAGTGTACCGATAAAACCAACGAAGCCGAAGTGCAATCCTTTTTAAGCAATGCAGGAGCAACAGAAATAAATATACAGGTTGCAGAAACGGGTTGGTGGATAGGAAGATATGACAGAGAACAAAAATTGTATAAAGAAGAAGTAGGATATTAATAGAAAATTGAAAATTGAAAATTGAAAATGAATAAAATTATCAATATAGGTTTAACTCTTTTAGCAGTTATTACTATTAGTAGCTGTGGTAATAAACAAAACCCAGGCAAAATATATATGCCCGATATGGCATATAGCAGAGCTTACGAAGCATATAGCCTATTAGACACCACCAATTTTTCTCTTAATAGAGAAGATGCTGAAAATAGGCGCAATGCTTTTTTTAATGCATCGCCTGTTGAAGGCACCGTTAAAAGAGGCGAATTGTTTGCCTACACAGGCAAAAATGATAGTGCCGGCTACGCAGCAAGCGCATCTTTACAAAACCCAGTTACTACATTTACAAAAGATGAATTAGCAGAGGCTGGAAGATTGTATAATATTAACTGTGGTGTTTGCCATGGAGAAAAAGGTGGAGGTAATGGCCCAATAGCTGGAAAGATTGGAGCAGTAGCTAACCTTAATTTACCATTATATGTTAGTATGACAGATGGAACAATGTTTCATTCTTTAACCTATGGTAAAAATAATATGGGTAGCTATGCATCTCAACTAGATAGAAAACAACGTTGGATGGTTATTAACTATGTAAGAACATTACAACCAAAAGCAACTCCTGCAAAAGCAGACAGCGCTTCGGTTGCAAAAACAAAATAAGTAATTCAATAAAAATAATTTTAAATGGCTTCTACATTCGAATTACCAGGCAGTTATAAAAAGTGGACACTGGGTTTAATTATTGCAGGTGCGTTAGCAATTGTATGGGGGTTAATTATGTACCACCCATTTTCCCCAGTAACGCATGGCGCTGGTCATGATGCTCATGCAAGTGTAAACGCTACTCGTTTTTGGGCAGTGTTGTTACAAAATAGTGTTTTTTGGTTGTTAGTTGTAAATGCTAGCATGTTCTTTTTATGTGTTACCACTATGGCTATGGGTGGTTGGCAAGTTGCTTTACGTAGAGTGCCCGAAGCTATTAGTAGCGTAGTGCCAATTTTAGGTGTAATTGCGTTTGTAGTATTGGTGGCTATAATTATGGGGCATCGTACAGATATTTATCATTGGTTAGATAAAGATGCGGTAGCAGCAGATAAAATATTAAATGGTAAAAAAGGCTTTTTAAATCCAGCATTCTTTTTAATTGTATCAGGTGT
The DNA here is from genome assembly GCA_031377245.1 of Bacteroidota bacterium. Classification (GTDB taxonomy): domain Bacteria; phylum Bacteroidota; class Bacteroidia; order Chitinophagales; family Chitinophagaceae; genus Ferruginibacter. Next base: position 123,018 of record JANMEU010000004.1, on the reverse strand, counting down.
ATCCATTTTCTTGTGGTGGTTTTTAGGACGAAAAATGCGTAGCATGAGCTTGGAAAGCGATAAGACAGGCCCAATGGATTACGAAACAGCAAAAAAATGGATTTGGAAAAATACGGTTTGGGCATCGTTATTCACTGTAACATTTGGTTTAACAGTAGCCTCTACAATTCCGTGGTTATGGTTAATGAGTATAGATGCTCATTGGTATAGTACAATGTATAGCTGGTACACCTTTGCAAGTACATTTGTAAGCGGAATGAGTTTAATCGCCATTTTTGTAATTTGGTTAAAAAATAAGGGTCAATTAGAATATGTAACCGAAGAACATTTACATGATGTAGGTAAGTTTATGTTTGCCTTCTCAGTATTTTGGACATACTTATGGTTTAGCCAATACATGCTTATTTGGTATAGTAACCAACCAGAAGAAACAAAGTATTTTGTAGAAAGAATTGGTACAGCAGAAAAAAGTGGACCTTATTATGGCATCTTCTTTTTAAACCTTGTGTTGAATTTTTTATGCCCATTATTAATATTAATGAAACGAGGTGTAAAACGTAATTGGACAATGGTTACCTTGATGGGAATTTTAATAATCTTTGGACATTGGATAGATTTATATCAAATGATAATGCCGGGCACTTTACATGAACATGCACAAATGAATTTATTTGAATTTGGTGTGCCTTGTATATTCATTGGAATTATTATGTGGGGAGTTGGTAGATACTTAACGGCAAATTCGTTAGTACCTAAAAATCATCCATTCTTAAAAGAAAGTATGATACATCATACTTAACCCCTCTGCCCCTAAAGGGGAATTGGGTAAGTTAATTATTGATTGAATAAAGTATTGTAAAAAAATATTGAAAAGCTCTCCACCTTATTAGGGTACAAAAGCCCCTTTAGGGGTTTGGGGCATCGTTAATAAATTTTATATGAAAGAGTTTTTATTAGTCCTGTTAGTTTTATTAGTGTTTGTTGTTATTTTTCAAATAGCAAAAGCTAGTGAGTATGTAAGCGTTTTAAAAGGGGAAGATAAAACCCGTAAACAAAACAATAAAATAAACGCATTTATGCTTTTAGGTTTTATGGTATTTGGATTACTAGGGGCTTGGTATTGTAATGAATTGTACTATGGAAAAACATTATTTGTGCAAGGCTCTGCCTCTATTGAAGGAGAAGAGTTGGATAGAATGTTTATGTTGACAACTTTGGTAACAGGGATCGTTTTTGTAATTACCCAAATATTGCTGTTTTGGTTTGCATTTAAGTATCAAGAAAAAGATGGTAAAAAAGCCTTTTATTTCCCTCATAATAATAAATTAGAATTGTTATGGACAGGCGTACCTGCAATTGTATTGTGTGTTTTAGTGGTTTTTGGTTTAAAAGCTTGGTTAAAAATAACTGGTGATGCTCCAAAAAATTCTATAGTTGTTGAAGTTACAGGTCACCAATTTGGTTGGGAGTTTAGGTACCCAGGAAACGATAAAGTGCTTGGCGCAAAAAATTATAAATTAACTACAGGTATTAACACCCTTGGCGTAGATTTTAATGATAAATCAAGCTTAGACGATATACATGTAGCTGGTACATTGCACATACCAGTAGGGGTTCCTTGTAAAATGGTTATAAATGCACAAGATGTAATACATGATGTAGGATTAGTTCATTTTCGTTTAAAAATGGACGCTGTACCAGGCATACCTACAACACAATGGTTTACACCAAAGTGGACTACAGAGGAAATGAAAAAACGAACAGGCAATCCAAATTTTGTATACGAAATTAGTTGCGATCAAATGTGTGGTGCAGGACATTTTAGTATGAGAGGAGTAATTATTGTTGAAACAATGGAGGAATATAATAAATGGTTAAGTACTCAAAAGCCTGAGCTTTGGACGGTAGATCCTTCAAGAGCTCCAAAAGAAATAAAAACAGATAGTATTCCAACAAAGATTACAGCACAGTTGTTAAAGAAGTAAAGATTTTTAGAAAATTAAAGTAAAAGATTCCTCCTTTAAAAATTGAAATATTTTTAATGGAGAGAGTAACAAAAAATAAAATATGAGTAGCGTAGCCACCTTACAAGAAGTAGATGTTCATGCAGCACATGATGCACACCACGAACATCACCACCACGAAACATTTATAAGTAAATATGTTTTTAGCCAAGATCATAAAATGATTGCCAAGCAATTTTTAATTACTGGTATGATATGGGCTATTATCGGGGGATTATTTTCGGTAATCTTCCGTTTACAATTGGGTTATCCCGACCAAACTTTCCCTTTTTTAGAAGATTTTTTAGGGCATTGGGCAAAGGGTGGTAAACTACAACCAGAGTTTTATTATGCATTAGTAACTATGCATGGTACTATTTTAGTATTCTTTGTATTAACTGCAGGATTGAGCGGTACGTTTGCCAACTTTTTAATTCCTTTACAAATTGGTGCAAGAGATATGGCTTCGCCTTTATTAAATATGCTTAGCTATTGGTTTTTCTTTTTAGCTAGTGTAATAATGTTTAGTTCATTGTTTGTACAAACTGGCCCAGCAAGTGGCGGATGGACCATTTACCCACCACTAAGTGCCTTAGGTGATGCAAGTAGTGGTAGTAAAATTGGTATGGATTTGTGGCTTGTAAGTATGGCCATGTTTATTGTATCATCTTTATTAGGTGGCTTAAACTACATTACCACAATACTTAACATGCGTACCAAGGGTATGAGTATGACAAGGATGCCATTAACTATTTGGGCTTTGTTCTTTACTGCAGTATTAGGTGTTTTAAGTTTCCCTGTATTATTAAGTGGCGCTATTTTATTATTATTTGATAGAAATTTAGGCACAAGCTTTTTCTTAAGTGATATTTATGTTGCAGGAAAAGTTTTACCAAACGAAGGCGGTAGTGCAATTTTATTTCAACATTTATTTTGGTTTTTAGGTCACCCAGAAGTGTATATTATTTTATTACCAGCAATGGGAATGAGCTCAGAAATACTATCTGTTAATAGCCGTAAACCAATATTTGGTTACATGGCAATGGTTGCGTCTTTATTTGCAATAGCAATTTTAGCCTTTTTAGTTTGGGCGCATCATATGTTTGTTACAGGGCTTAATCCTTTCTTAGGTGCATTCTTTGTATTACTTACTTTACTAATTGCTGTACCTAGTGCTATTAAAGTATTTAACTGGCTTACAACATTATGGCGTGGAAATATTCGTTTTACACCAGCTATGTTATTTGCTATTGGCTTTGTAAGTTTATTTATTAGTGGAGGTTTAACAGGTATTTTCTTAGGAAACTCAGCGTTAGATTTGCACTTACATGATACTTATTTTGTAGTTGCTCACTTTCATATTGTAATGGGTGTAGCTTCGTTTTTTGGAATGTTTGCAGGGGTGTATCATTGGTTTCCTAAAATGTTTGGCAGGTTTTTAAATAATACGATGGCTTATATCCACTTTTGGGTAACTATTATTGGTGCGTATTTAATTTTTTGGCCAATGCATTACGAAGGTTTAGCAGGTATGCCTCGTCGTTATTATGATTTTAGTAACTGGGAGTCGTTTAAAATGTTTGGTGGCTTAAATGAGTTTATAAGTTTTGTATCGCTATTGGTATTTGCTGTACAATTATTATTTGTGTTTAATTTTTTCTACAGTGTTTTTAAAGGAAGAAAAGTAACTACACAAAATCCTTGGGGTAGTAATACATTGGAGTGGACAACACCAATTAACCCAGGGCATGGTAACTGGCCTGGCGAAATACCAGAAGTATACAGAGGTGCATATGATTATGCAAAAGACGGTAAAGAATTTACACCACAAAATGTACCAGTGGGTGAAGATGAAACGAGTGGGCATTAATAATACAATGTGATAATTCGATGATTTGGTAATGCGATAATGGTGAGTTAGAATTTTATAACTGTTGAGGGCTATTACCATTAACGATTAACCATTAACAGAATAATGCAACAAGAAGATACCAACATAAAAAACTCAGCATCGTTTGGGTTGGCAAGTAAAGTGAAAGATTATTTTCAATTAATAAAATTCACGTTAAGCTTTATGGTGGTATTTAGCACAGTAGTAAGCTACTTGTTGGCACCTAATATACGTTTTGATTTACTACAAGTTCTTTTACTTTTTATTGGCGGAATGCTAATAACCGGAAGTGCAAATACCATTAATCAAATTTTGGAGAAAGACACCGATGCACTAATGAAACGAACAGCTACTAGGCCATTACCTAGCGGCAGGATGACTGTAACCGAAGCAAGTATTTTTGCGGTTGTTGCTGGAGGTTTAGGCATTTTTATTATGTGGTGGTTTTTTAACTTTAGTAGTGCCATGGTGGGTTTGTTTAGTTTATTTTTATATGGCTTTGTATATACGCCATTAAAAAAAATAAACTCCGTTTCGGTTTTAGTAGGTGCATTACCTGGCGCTTTACCTTGCCTAATTGGGTGGGTTGCAGCTACAGATAGTTTTAGTGCAGGTGGATGGATATTGTTTGGTATTCAATTTTTATGGCAGTTTCCACATTTTTGGGCAATAGCTTGGGTGGCACATAAAGATTATTCTGCTGCTGGTTTTAAGCTTTTACCTAGCGATAAAGGACCAACAAAATTTACCGCTTTGCAAACAATAATTTACAGCGCTTTAATGCTACCTGTTGGATTATTGCCACACTTTTTTAACATGACAGGAAGTGTAAGTATGTGGATTTTGATTGCTTGTAATTTGGCAATGGTTTATGTAAGTGTGTTGTTATTTATAAATATGGATATTAAAAGCGCAAGACGGGTAATGTTTAGTTCTTATTTTTACTTGTTAGTCGTTTTTTTGAGTATGTATGCAGATAAAATTAGAGTGGTGTAAAACATGGTTTAGAATGTTTAGGGGTTTAGCAAGTTTAGAATTTTTTGTATAGTTTTTAAGGGAATAAAAGAGTTCTATTTTAAAAAATAGTTTTGAATTGAAAGAGCTGAATAAAGATGTAAAAGCACAAGTGAGTGACACAACGATGTTTAATAGTAGAACAAAAGCTAAGTATATAAAAATAATTTTTTGATTTTTAGTAAGTAGAGAAATGAATACAGTGGTAATGAAACAAAAAGATAAAATACATCCACACAAATTTACGTTGTGGGTTGCATTGGGGAGTATTGTTATGATGTTTGCAGGATTAACAAGTGCTTACATTGTAAAACGTAACCAAGCTAATTGGGTAACATTTGACATACCTAATTTATTTTGGTACAGTACAGTAGCTATAATTTTAAGTAGTATATTGCTTTACTTGGCTGGCAATGCATTTAAAAATAGGGAAATGGCAAAGTACCGCCAATTGGTAACAGCCACAACCGTTTTAGGCGTTCTTTTTTTGGCTTTTCAAGTATTGGGCTTTAAGGAATTGTGGAGTATGGGCAACACCTTACAATCAACTGTGTCGTACTCGTTTTTGTACGTAATAGTAGGTTTACATGCTGCCCATGTAATAGGTGGTGTAATTGCATTAGTTGTTTTATTTGCTAAAGCATTTAATACAAAAACAAAAAGCTATAGCAATATAAGTGTAGATTTAGTAAGTACATATTGGCACTTTGTAGGTGCCCTTTGGATTTATTTATTGATTTTTTTATTAATGATAAAATAAGTATGAAGTACTTTGTACGGAGTACCATGTATTAAAACATAATTATGTCAGCAACAACAATACCATCGAACACAAAATGGTGGAATGGCGGTAGAAGCCCATTTAACATTAGTTACGGAAAAGTAATGATGTGGTACTTTTTAATGAGTGATGCCTTTACATTTGGTGCATTTATTATTAGCTACGCTACATTGCGTTTTAGTATGAATAGTTGGGTAGATGCTAATCAGGTGTTTAACGCTTTTCCTGGGTTACATGGAGCAGATTTGCCTTTAGCTTTTGTGAGTTTAATGACGTTTATATTAATTTTTAGTTCAGTAACGATGGTGTTGGCAGTTCACGAAGGCCATAATATGAATAGAAAAGGTGTGGAGAAGTACATGCTTTGGACAATTTTAGGGGGTGCCGCTTTCTTAGGTTGTCAAGCTTGGGAGTGGACGCATTTGTTAACTGGCGAACATTTTATTTTATCTAAAGAAGGCGTATTAAGTGCATTAAATACAACACCTAGCCATAACCCTTGGGGTATTGATCATGTAGATAAGTCTGCTGTAATAGGCGCATTACCAAAAGCTAGCCCTGAGTTATTAACTGCAATGATTCATGAACATAATCATGCTTTTAATGCACAAGGCGTAGGTACTGCACAATTAGTAGAAGAAGCTACAAAATTAGTAAATGCAGGTACTGTACATGTAGGTTCGCAAGGGCCGCCAGCATTTGGAAGTTACTTTTTTGGTATTACAGGTTTCCATGGTTTTCACGTTTTTAGTGGTGTGGTAATAAATATTATCATGTATTTAAAAACTAAACTTGGTCATTTTGATCAAAGAGGACATTATGAAATGATTGAAAAAGCAGGATTATACTGGCATTTTGTAGATTTAGTTTGGGTTTTTGTGTTTTTATGTTTTTACCTAGTTTAGTATAAAAAAAGTATAAATAGTAAGCCTTATATCATGTTATTATAAAATGAGAAAGAGGCGATTGAAAATAAAAAAGATTTAATTAATTATGAGTAGTCATTCAGCAGTATCATCACCAGAAATTACACTTGCACCAAAGCATGATAATTCGGGTGTAAAAAGAATTTGGCAAGTTTTTACCTTACTATCTGTAGTTACAATTGTAGAGTTGGTTATGGGTTATGCCATGACAAAACAAGCAGGATGGGTAGAAAAAAGCTCTGCACTAGGGATGTTTTTTGTTGGAGCTATTTGTATTTTATCTGTTGCAAAAGCATACTACATTGTAGGCGTATTTATGCATTTGGGCGGAGAGCTTAAAAACTTTAGATTAACTATTGTAACTACACTAGCCTTATTTATATGGTTTATTGCCGCATTTTTAATGGATGGCAATAGTTGGAAAAATTTAAAAAACACCAATGCTGGTAGTAGAGAAGCGCCAAAAACTGAGCAAATAATACCAGCAGCAGTAGATAAAAATGCAAAACCATAAGTAGTAATAAAAATATTTATTAATTAGCCATCCTGTTTTTTAAGGATGGTTTTTTATTGTGTTACCTTTGCAAAAAATTACAACTTTTTAGGGTTAGTAGTTGTATTGCTTAGGTCAATACGCTTAACTACTTACAATACCTTTAAGCGTTAAATTATATATGAAAAAATCTTCAATACTTGGTTTACTCCTTGCACTTTTACTCCCTTTTAGCGGATATTTTTTAGTAAAATATTTAAGTAAAAACGCCGCAACAATGCCTCGTAAATATTTTGCTCCAGACAGTGTTATTGTAAAAACAAAAGGAGGGAAAACGACGACAGATACTATTTGGCATAAAATAAAAAATGTAGAATTTATAAATCAATTTGGAAAAAAAGTAAACTTAGATAGCGCTAAAGGAAAAATTTTAGTGTTTAATACCATTTTTACACGATGTGCAGGCATTTGCCCTAAAACAACAAGTGTAATGAAACGTTTACAAACTAGTTTTGAAAAAAGCGATTCCTTAGTACAATTTATTTCTATAACGGTTGACCCTATTTATGACTCTGCACATCAGTTAAGAAAATTTGCCGAACGATTTAATGCTAACCAAGATAATTGGTGGTTTGTAACGGGCGACAAAAATGAATTATATAGCTTTATGTTACAAGAGCTAAAAGCAAGTATTGCCGATAAAACGATTACCCCAGAATTTGTACATACCGATATGTTTTTTTTGGTAGATAAATATAGAATTGTACGTGGATTTTATCATTCATTAAATGAAGACAATACTACAAATGAACAAGCAATGAGTAAGTTAGCCAGAGATATTCCTTTGCTACTACTAGAAAAAGACAGAAGTAAACCATCTTTTTTTAGAACCTTTATTCCCATACTACCAGTAATTTTTATTGCTATTGCTATTGTATTTGTTGTTATTATTTTATTAAATAGAAATAAAAAGAAAAATAAAAATTAAATTATGCTTCAACCAACGCTAACAAAAAATGATTCAAAAGCAAAATGGTTAATTGGTATTGTATCGGTTATTGTATTTTGTGCTGTTACTGTTTTAGGCAAATATAATTTAGCTGGAAAAGTAACATTGCCCTTTGATGTACATGTTTTTGCAGTTATAAATGCTTGTATAAATGGTTGTGTGGCTTTTTTATTAGTATTAGGCCTAGTTGCTATTAAACAAAAAAAGTATCAAATGCATAAAAATATTATGCTGTTTACATTGGTATTATCTGTTTTGTTTTTAGTCTCCTACATTTGTCATCATTTATTTGCCGGCGAAGCAATTTATGGTGATGTTGATGGTTTATTCAATAGTGAAGGAAAACGATTTTTAAGCCCAGAAGAATTAGCCGCTGTGGGAAGTAAAAGATCAATCTATTTGCTTATTTTACTAACACACATTCCATTAGCAGGTTTAGTATTGCCTTTTATTTTATTTGCTGCTTATAGAGCATTAACTGGTGAGTTTGAACAGCACAAAAAATTAGTTAGATATGTTTGGCCAATATGGTTTTATGTAGCCATTACTGGCGTAATTGTTTATTTAATGATAAGCCCTTATTATAAGTAAGGGCTCTTATCATTAAAATAGGTTGTAACTTCTAATTTGAAAGTCACATATTATTTTTTAGTTTTTAAGGGTTAAAATTTATTTTACATTTTCACAAAGCATTTCTTGGCCATCTAATCCATTAAAAACGGCTACAGTATTTATAAACGAACTACCTACATAATCTTCTCTAATAAATACATAGTCTGGTAACAGATAACATTTTCCATCGCTTCCTTTATACGCTAGTTTTGCACTACGGTTACGGCCAATAACTATTCCTGTAAGCGAATTGCGAACTATAGTCCAACCGTTTTGAGTAAGTACAGCCTTTAAAGAAGTTACATTGTGTTGTGCGCCATATACCTTATTAAAGCCATCGGTTAATAATTTTTCAAATTTTGCATCTTTTACTGCTGCCGGAGGAAACTTAGTATTTTTAATGTACTCAATTCTGTTTACTTCTGCTTTTGCATATAATTGCTCTAAACTTCCCATTCCTGTAAAAGCCGTAGTTGTTTTTTTATACATTTCTATATAAGAACTTTCTTCAGGAAATACTTTTTGTGCGGCATCCCAAAATGCTTGATGATATTGTAGTGTATAGTATCTATATTCCATACTTGACTTTTCTCTAGCTTCTTTTAACAACCCTTCTATTTTATCTATTTCTCTATCGGTACTTGCTTTAAATCCGCTTATATTTCCTTTTGCATTTCTGCCCGTTTTAATTAATGCATCGGTATAATCTATTGACAATAGCTTTTCAAGTTTTGCTTTATATGCTGCAATTTTAGTTGGTGCTTCTGGTATATCACTTGTAGAACCAACGCTAATTCTTGCATCTATAAATAATTTTTCCATCAATTTAACGGGGTCATTAGTTGCTGTTTCGCTCTGTTGTGGAGCTTTAGTTCTGTCTCCGCTAGTACCTCTTACTTCGGCAAGTTTTTTTGCCTTTAAATCATCTTTTATTTTTTTTAAGGCACTCTCCATTTCCGAAGCGTTGTAAGCTGGGTCTTTTTCTTTTGTAGCTTTTAAAGCATATTCCATATCACGTATATTTCCGCTCAATTCTCCTTCACTTAATTTATCAATTTGCATTGTTGCCCTATTCCAAAAATAATTTACTTGGTTTTTGGCTGCACCTGCATAATCTCCAATCTTTGCATCAGCTGCTTTTTCTTCCTCTGTTTTTCCTGCTTCTATCTTTTTATCTTCTTCGGCCTGCCATTTTTTTATTTCGTTTTCCATAGATACAAAATTGTATGCTGGGTCTTTTCCCTTGGCATTGTCAAGCGCCCTTTTCATATTAGCTAAGGTTAGGGAACCGCCTTTACCATTTTTTAACAATTCTGCATGGTTCCAAAAAGATTTTACATACGTTTTTGCAGCGCCAGTATAGTTAGCATCTACTTGTGCAATAGAAGTAGCGCAAACAATAACACACATTAACACTAATAGTATTGATTTCATAAAATATTTTTAATTTTTAATAACTAAATCTACTCCCTACATCTATAGAAAAAGACCTCCGTTTGATAAACGATAATACTTGTTTGATAATCGTACAGAAGTAAAGTGCCCATAACTCAAATCATTTGTGAAATCAATTTCATCGTTTGAAAAACGAATAGTATCAGCTATTGAACCCTTAAAAACAGATGTATTTAACAACCCATTATTTCTTAGCTTTATCATTGAGTGAAAACCATTGTTGCATTTTTATTTCAATTTGTATTGGTGCTGTGCAGTTATTTTGCAACGGCTCAAGAGCCGTATAGTATCAACTACTCTATCGGTGAGGGCCTTCCTTCATCAAATATTTATTCAGTTTTTCAGGAAAAAAATGGTATTATTTGGTTTACATCTGATGTAGGAATAATACGCTACAATAGTAAAACATTTGAATTGTTTAATACCGATAATGGGTTAACTGACAATGAGGTGTTCAGTATGAATGAAGACAGTAGAGGAAGAATATGGCTTCAAACAGCAAATGGGAAAATGTGTTACCTCGAAAAGGGTAAAATAGTTAATGAAAATAAAAACTCAAGTTTAAAAAAAATAAGTGGCAATGGTATGCTTATGGATTTTTTGGAAGACAATGAAGGGAGAAATTATTTTGGTTACAGAAACGGGGACATATATATTATTGATAAAAATGATTCAGTAAGCAAAATTAGTTTGACGCAAGAATCACTTATAGGCATGTGGAAGGAAAATGATTTATATGCTTTTACTACTGACGGTATTTTTACATTTACATCTAAAGGTAACCCCAAAAAAAATGCTGATGTTCCAAAGCTTTCATGTAGAATAAGTCATACAAACGGTAAAACATATGTCAGCGTTCCAAACAACCTATTTGATGTATCAAATGGGCGTATTGAACAAAGGCTAACACTTGATAAAACATATGACATAATAAAAGTAAAGGAAGAGGAAAACAAAATTTGGTTTTGCACAAGAACAGGGCTTTTACTTTATGAAAATAACACGTATAAAACGGTGTATTTTAAAGACTATATTGTTTCCGATATCCTCAAAGATCATGAAGGCAATTATTGGATTACTTCATTAAATAAAGGAGTGCTATTTGTGCCATCGTTTAGTATAAGTCAACTTTTAAAGGAAATAAAAATTAGTAGCCTGGCCCAAAAAAATAATCAGGAACTATGGGCAGGCGATTATGCTGGGAATTATTATATAAAAAAACAAAGTATAATTAAAAAGGAATTGCTTGGTGCTACGTTCAGAAAAGACAAGCTAACTAATATTCGAATTATTGGAGATACTGTATTGGCCGTTGGAAAAGGGGGCGTAAAAATAATTACAAAAAAAGGTAGTAAGGAAATTCCAATAGGGTTTAATGATATGTTTTTTTGGGGCGATGAGGTATTTTTTGCCACCACTTTTGCAGCCAAAATGAAATGTACTGAGTTTAATAGTATTGGTTTAAAAAAAATTGAGCAGCGAAAGATATTGAATAAGCGAACTAATGTGTTTTGCTTTGATGATAAAAGTAATTTGTGGATAGGTACAAATTTCGGCCTTTACAAATACACAAGCAAAGACTCTATGATTTACATAGATTCCAAAAAAGACGATCTCTCTGCTTCAATAGAAGATTTATACTATGATACCGAAAATGAATTTTTACTTGTTGCTACGGCATCAAAGGGGCTTGTTATTATTAAAGATGATTCTGTATACAAAAAAGCAAACGTACTTGATGGGCTAAATAGCAATACAGTTACAAGTATTAAAAAAATAGAAAAAAATACTTATCTCATAGGGGGGAATAATGGGATAAATAAAATAATAATAAACACAGAAGTAGGATTACTTGATATAACAAATTTCAATTCATATTTGGGAATAAAAAACAGACGAATTGAAGATATAGAAATGGTTGCCGACACTCTTTATCTTGCAACAGATTATGGTTTGTTATGCTTTAGTAAAAACATTTTAAGCAAGAGGCAGATAAAGCCTAGCTGTATTATTACAGACATTAATGCAGTATTTGAAGGAACTAATACCATTAATTATTTTGATAACAGTATCAGTATTTCATTCAATGGTATATCCTTTATTGACTTGGGGGATGTAAAATATTTTTACAAACTTGGAAATCAGGAAAAGGAATGGTTTAGTACAAAAGAATCGCAAATCAATTACAAATCGCTGCCAGCAGGCAAGTACACCTTTAGCGTTTATTGTGTAAATGGTTTTGGAGAAAAAAGCCTCACTCAAACATACAGCTTTGAAGTGCTGCCGCCCTTTTGGCAAAAATGGTGGTTTAGAATTTTTACTTTTTTGTTTCTTGTTATAGGTTTAGTATATTTTTTACGTAGCAGGTTTTTAAAACAACGAAATTTTTTTGAAAGAGAGCGTATTAAAATGAAAGAAGAGAGAGATATGGCAAAAATGGAAAAGCAGGTAATTGAATTAGAGCAAAAAGCATTGCGACTGCAAATGAACCCACACTTTATTTTTAATGGACTTAATACAATTAAAGGGTATTATGCAGAAGGGGATTTTGTTCATGCAAGTAATTATATTGCCAAATTTTCAAAATTGCTTAGAAAACTTTTGGAAAATGAAGAGCAGGTAACCACACTAGATAACGAAATTGAAATGCTGAGACTCTATATTGAACTTACACAAATAAGGTACCAAGGTAAGTTTGATTATGTAATTACTTTAGCGCCACAAATTGAACCTCAATTATTGTTAATACCCAATCTATTGATACAGCCGCTTGTAGAAAATGCAATCATTTATGGACTAGGCCCTAAACCTGAAAAAGGGTTTTTAAGCATTGTTTTCGAAATAAATAATGAAAACCTTTTGTGTATTGTAGAAGATGATGGAATTGGTAGAGAGGCAGCTTTAAAAAACCAGGCACAACGGGAATATAAATCTAAAGCAGGTGATATAATAAGAGAAAGACTTGCCCTTTTTGACAAAACTTGCACAATGGAGTATTTTGATAAGCAACAATACAATAAACCAGCAGGTACAAAAGTTATTATAACAATGCCAATAAAAAAAACAGCTTAAAAATGTAATATGAGAACATTAATAGTAGAAGACGAAATACAAGCCATATCAGCATTAAAAGCTGAAATAAAATATCATTGCCCCGAGCTTGAGATTATTGGAGAGGCAAAAACAGTAAAAGAAGCCATAGAAAAAATTACAGTTTTAAAACCAGCTCTGGTATTTATGGACATACAGCTTACAGACGGGCTAGCATTTGATATATTGGATGCTTGTAAAGAACAAGATTTTAAGTTGATTTTTACAACAGCATACAGTGAATATGCAGTAAAGGCAATTAAAATAAGTGCACTTGACTATTTGCTGAAACCAATAGATCCGGAAGAGCTTACTGAAAGTGTAAAAAAAGCGAAAGAACTAATTGCACCAAAAGAAATCTTGCAAAACCAATTTGCAGTTTTAATGCAGCAGCTTAATAGCAAAGCAGAGCCCGAGCAACAAATTGTGTTAAAGGATATTGATAAAACCTATTTTATAAAAATGAATGATATTTTGTATTGCGAAGCAGAGGGTTCCTATACAAAATTTTACCTTACAAACGCCGAACCCATTTTTGTAAGTCGAAATTTACGTAGCTATGAAGAATTGTTGGCACCAGCTGGCTTTATTCGTACTCACCATAGCTGCTTAGTAAATCCAACAAAAATAAAAGTGTACGACCGCAAAACTGACAGTGGTACACTTATTTTAGAAGGAGGCCATACCATACCAGTATCGCAACGGAAAAAAGATTTTGTGATACATTTTTTGGAAAACAGATAACTTATTTTTTAGGATTAAGATTTACTATAGCGGCACCAACATAACAACCGCCGCTTTTTTGCATTTCCATTAATAATTTATCAGTTAATGCTTTTTTATCAATTGTAGTTTCGTTAGTATGTTGTTTATCAAAATCTTGTAAGCACTTATATACTGTTGAGTTTTTATCTCCAATAGTTTTTAACTGTTCTCCAAAAGTTTTAGCTTCTTCAGGTGTAAATTTTGACATACCTGCCATCATTACTTCTTGTGGTTTAGCTGCTGTTGAAACTTCTTTCATTAGTTTTTTTGCATTTTCACTTAAGCCATTTTGAAAACTGCTAAAGCAATCACACATAGCATTCGCTAATTCTGGGGCTTTATTATCTGCAGTTCCGCCACAAGAGGAAAGCATAAATAGTACAATCGAAATTTTTACTAGACCTTTCATAATTATCTTTTTTTGAAATCAAATGTAATAACATAGTCTATTAGTTTTCCATATCCTTTCATAACTGTAGGTAACTGTTTTATAGTCGCTTAATTTAAAATTATCACTTGTTAACTAATCACCCTCATTTATAAAACCATAATTAATTAAGGTTTATTTTTTTGTTGCTTTATTAAAATTTTAATAATGGAAAAAAAAGATTTTTGGCCCAAAGAAGGCAAACTAAAAAAAGGGGGAATAATTTTTTTAATTGTAGTTGCAGGGGCGCTACTAATTACATTAATTGAAGAAAAAACACAAATAAAATTTACTAAAAAACTACCCTACATTATAGCATTTGCTTGTATTGGGGTTTGGTTATATAAGCCAATAAAAAAAACACAGTAACGGTTGTCTTGAGAAGTTAAAGTAGAACTAAAATCACTTATGAATTATTTTGATTCACTTGTACATTTCTAAAAATAGGGATAAAAGATAAGAGTAGGTTTACAATGAAAACTAGGCAAAAAATTATTCATCATTAAACAAATTAAAATGAAAAAAAAATTTACCCTTCTATTATTTGCTTCAATACTGCTTTTAGCTAATAATAGTACAGCACAATGCGATGCTCCTACTAATTTACAAAGCAGTTATAGTAATAATGTAGCTACTTTTATTTGGGATCCGGTTTTAGGTGCAACCGATTATGTTTTTGAAATTGATTGGGCCGGTGGCGACTGGAGTTTTGGCGAAATTGCAGTAACATCAATCCCTTATACCATAACTGGCTTAATGCAAGGCGGTAACTTTCAATGGAGAGTAAAAGCTAATTGTATAAACGGAACAAGTGTGTATACTACTGCTTTTTTTAGCACTCCATGTTTACAGCCATTTAATTTATCAACTACAAATATTACTTCTGTAAGTGCTGTATTAAATTGGCAACAAGCTAGTACTGTTAATAATGCAAACACAGGGTTTTCTGTATCTTACCGCTTAGCCAATACTACCAATGCTTGGATACAGTTAACCAATATTTATAATAATCCTACAGCAACATTTTTTAATTTAACAGGCTTGGCAGCTAATACAGCCTATGAATGGAGAGTAAGAAGAGTTTGTTCTGCCTTTAATAGTGATTATATTACAAGTCAATTTGTAACTCAACCTGCTTATTGTATATCAAATGGTAGTAATTCATCACTTTGGATTAACTATTTTAAATTAGGTACTATTAACCGAACCTCTGTTGCAGAGCCAGGTGGCTATGCAACTATTCCATTAAGCACAGATTTAGTAATTGGCTCTAACAATAATGCTGGACAAATACGTACAGGATTTTCGGGCAACTCAAGTAATAGTAGATTTATGGTTTGGATAGATTTTAATAGAAATGGAAGCTTTAGCGATGCAGGTGAACGTTTAATTTTAAGTAATGGGGCAGCTAGTATTTCTGGCACTACTATTAAAAACTTTACTATAAATATTCCTGCAACTGCCACTGTTGGTACTACAAGAATGAGGGTATTTATGATTAAAAACTCTGGTACTATAACCAACCCTTGCCTTACGGGCTACTTAGGCGAAACAGAAGATTATACTGTTAATTTAATTACATCTGGCAATTTTGCATCAACGAATTCTACTTTATCTAAAATCCAAAATGAATCTATACAAGAAAATAAATTAAAAGCAATTTCTGCAACACCAAATCCTTCAGTTGGTCTATTTAATATTATGGTGCCTAGTGGCTTTGATGCAGATAGATATGAGGTTGTAAATACAAATGGTAATACTATTCAAAAAAGTATAGTTAACACAAAAGGAAATTTTCCAATAAATTTAAGTACCCAAGCTAAAGGGATGTATTTACTAGTTGTGTTTAATAAAAAAGGAAATAAACAAACAACCAAGCTGATAGTGCAATAATAGGTATAGTTGATTTACAAGCTATATTTTATTCGGCATTAAAAATAGAGACCGCTTTACCTATTTTGGTAAGGCGGTTTTTAATTTTATATTATTTAGTAATACATTTACACTATGCAACAACAAAAAAATACCTTTTTCGCTTTTAAATTAATTCATAAAGCAATGCTTGCAGGGCAAGTAATAGCGCTAACTATTTTTTTAGTTTTAACGATTACTAAAATACAAACACCCTCTTTTGCTAGCCAGGATAGGCTTTTTCAGTTAGTAGCTTTATTATTTACGGCACTTGCTTTTTTTATAGGGCATCTTTTTTTTAAAAAGAAAATAGCTAAAATAAAAGAATCGAGTAATTTAAGCACCCAGCAGGTATTTGAGCAATATAAAATCGCTAGTTTAATACAATGGGCTTTGCTAGAGGCAGCAGCATTATTTAATGGAATTGCTTATTTTTTAGTTGGTAACTATTCTTTTATTGTATTAGGTGGGGTATGTATTTTATTTTTTGCATTACTTGGGCCAAACAAAACAAAAATGGCTATACAATTAGGTATAACACCACAAGATTTAGAAGAGTTATAATTATCATTTCTAGCTCGTCTTAAGTAAAATCCTTTTCTGGTATTTTCTCTGCGTCTTTGCGTCTCTGCGGTTTTAATTACACATCCTCCACCACAATTTTTAATGGCGATAAATAACTTATTTTTACTGCAATTACATCGTCAATTTTTACACCTTCTTTAAAAGGAAGCTTAGCCTGAATTTTATCATTTACTACGTTTACATAAATGCCGTGGGGTTTTATGCCGTATACCTTTGTATCAATTGTAATTTTTTGTTTAAAAGCTTTTTCAGCAACATAATATTCGTCTATGTATTTTACTTGTGTTAGTTGTGCAAATACTTTTTCTTTATTGTCCGTATTTTCTAAGGTAAAATCTACTTGTTCGTTAAGCTCATGCTCTGTCGGTTTTATTTGCCATGGCGATATAGTGGTAGGTAAAAAAAGATAACTATCAATTTCTTTTACAAAATACTTACCCTCTACTTCTTTTAAATAACCAATAAATAAGTTGTTTGTTTTTGCTTTGTTAATTAAAATATCTAACGCTTCGTTGTATTTGTATTGAATGTTTAAAGCAACCATTTTATCTCCCCTATCGCTAAGCTTGGCAACAAAATTTACTATATCACCAATATGATAATGATGTTTCTTTTTAATAATTTTTTTATCAATAAGTTCTTGTTGGGTAGCATCATCAATTTTTCCGTTAATGGCTTTCTTTTTTCCATTAACATCATACTCAATTAATACATAATTTTTTTCATGATTAACAAACGATACTTTTCCTAAAATAATACTATTACTCATCACTTAATTTTTTAAAACAAATTTTAATCTGGTTTTCATTTTCACTTTGTGTTCTTTGTGCCTTTGTGGGAAATTTCTATAAACTTAATTCAGTTGCAGGGTCCCAAAATCGGGTTTTAAAATCAATAACAGTATCTTTTTTTACCGTTACTCCATCTTTTTTTAATAACTCTTCCATTTTTGTTGGTGTTTCAAAATGAAATTTCCCTGTAAGCATTCCATTTCTATTTACCACTCGTTGTGCAGGTACTTTTGGTTTTGCACTATGTGCCGCATTCATTGCCCAACCAACCATTCTGGCACTAAGTTTTGTGCCTAAGTAATTTGCAATAGCACCATAGCTTGTTACTTTGCCTTTTGGTATTTGCCTTACCACCTCATAAACATCCGTAAAAAAACTATATTCTTTAGGAGTTTTTATTTTTTCTTTGGGAGAAGAAATTTTGTTGATCATTTACGAAAAGGTACAAAAAATATTGAATATGGGATGGTACAAATTAAGAAGATTTTTCAGCCGCTCTTAATTCACTTCGTTTTGGCTCTGCAACATTTTTATAATCAAACGGGCAATTTAAACAGCCGTTACCACAGCAGTTTCCTTTTTCTAAATGAAACTTTGCCGTTAGCACCATATAGCCATGTGCATTGTAATAAAAATCTTCGCCCTCAATCAGCTTTTTCTTCATCCTTTAAAATTTCTTGCAGTTGGTTATCGTTTAAGTTTGTAAGGGGAGTTGTAAGTTTAAATTGAAGATAATGTATTCTTTTACTTTGTGCAATATCTAAACTTTCGTAGTGGGTTTTAATGGTTAATGCTGGGTTAACTTCTTTATTTGCATATATACTATCGTTCTGTTCAACAACAAAAAGGTCAAAAAGTTCAATTACTCTTTTTGTAAACAAAAATAATTTAGGCGAATCTGTTTTTAAATGAACACAACCCCCTTGTTTTAATAGTTGAGCGTACAGCCTTAAAAATCGAGGATGCGTTAACCGCTTTTTTGCTTTAGATGTTCGTAGCTGAGGGTCGGGGAAAGTTATCCAAATTTCGTCTACCTCGCCAGCTGCAAAATAGTTAGCAATAAGTTCAATTTGTGTACGTAAAAATGCAGCATTGCTTAACTTATTTTCTAAGCATTTTTTTGCACCAATGTACATTCTGTTGCCTTTAACATCAACCCCAATTATATTTTTGTTTGGATAAAGGGTAGACAAACCCACCGTATATTCTCCACGGCCACAAGCTAACTCCAATACAATTGGGTTTTCGTTTTCAAAAAAACTGCTCCATTTACCCTGCATATTTTCAGGGTATTCTAAAACGTTTTTAAATGTTTTAATATCGGCAAAGCGCTGTAATTTTTTTTGTGCCATTGGGCGGCAAAGGTAATAAAATGTGGAGCACAAAAAAGCCTTTCGATAACTCTATCGAAAGGCCAAAATAAAATGCTGTAGGGGGAGGGATCGAACCTCCACGAGGCAGTTAGCTAAAACACAAAGTTCGGTGGTCGACCCCGGTCGATACTGTATTGCTACAATAACGGCTCTATGTTTCGTTTGTCCTGTTATCCCCACCCTCGAGACAAGAGGGTATGTCTGCCAAAAATTTCATCACCCCACATTGTTAAGAACTATTATAATGCAAATCTATAGAAAATAGCAATACGTTAAATATTTTTTATAATAAATTTGGAAAATATAGAAATTATTTAAATATTTGCAATTATTATTTGATAATTACTAAATTGAAATATAGTTATGGCAGCAAAATTAAATCTTGACAAACTCGATCTTCAGATTATTCATGAAATGATGGAAACAGCCGAAGTTAGTTATGCCGATTTAGGAAAAAAACTATTTGTAAGCGGCGGTACCATTCATGTACGTATAAAAAAATTACAAGAATTTGGTATTGTTAAAGGTACAAAACTTAATGTGGATGTTAAACAATTAGGCTACGATATTACCGCCTTTGTAGGCATTTATTTAGAAAAAAGCGATTTGTACGATAGTGTAGCAAAAGACCTTATGAAAATACCCGAAATAATTCGGTTAAATTATATAACAGGCAACTATAGTATGTTTATAGAAATTGTTTGTAAAGATATTAATCAACTACGTTTTGTATTACATGATGAGTTACAAAAAATTAAAGGGATTGAACGTACCGAAACGTTTATTTCGTTAGAGGAAGGGTTTAATAGAAATGTACAAGTAGCTAGAGGCATATAAAAGCAGGCTGATGATTTTATTCAGCTTGCTTAAAGTGATTTGTTAAAAATTAATAGTTTCCCATTTATTAAATATTGTATACGCTAGTGCTAAAATAGTAAGTAGGTAATAAAGAAACATCTCGTACTTTTCAACTCTTTTTCTTTTATTAAAAAAAGGGATATTAATCTCTTTTTTATAAAGCCATAATATTCTAAAAATATGGATAAGAATAGCATAAGCACATGCTGAAATTATTAAAATATTAATGATAAGTTTCATAATAAAGTATTTAATTTTTTACATCCACTGCATCTCTTAATCCATTGCCTAATAAATTAAAAGCTAATACCAAAAGCATAATGGCAAAGCCCGGTATTAAGGCTAACAATGGATTGTTGGTTATTAAAAAATTATAATTTTCTTTTATCATTAAGCCCCAACTTGGCTGTGGGGGTTGTACACCAATACCTAAAAAGCTTAAGCCAGCTTCTACAATTATTGCTGTTGCAAAAGTGCTAGCAGCTAATACTAAAATTGGCCCTAAAATATTGGGTAAAATATGCCGTATAATTATTCTAAAATTAGTAAACCCTAATGCCTTGGCTGCAGTAACATATTCTAATTCTTTTACGGCTAATACTTGCCCCCGTACTAGTCTAGCTACAGGTACCCACATAGTTAAACCAACAGCTATAAAAATTTGCCAAAAACCTTTACCCAAAGCCATAGTAATAGCAAACACTAAAAGTAAGGTAGGTATACTCCAAGTAACATTTACTATCCACATAATAACCGCATCTGTTTTGCCTTTATAGTAACCAGCTAAAGCGCCTAAAATAATACCAATGCTTAATGCAATAACTACAGCAATTAGGCCTACGGCTAAGCTTACCCTTGTGCCAATAATTAAACGGCTTAAAATATCTCTTCCAAATTTATCGGTGCCTAGCCAATATTTTTTTACAATAATATTTTTTTTAGTAAGATGAGTAGGTTGATTTTTTGTTAATTGATTAATGGAATAATATTGTACAACCGATGTATCATCATCAATGAATTTATTAATTAATAAACTATCGTTTTTTATGGTGTAGTTGCTAATTGGAATTAAACGATAATTATTTTTTTTGCCACTACTTATTTTTGTAAACCAGCTTGTTTCTGGCAGACTTACATCATCGTAAATTTTTAAAAATTGTTGGGTATAGCCTAATTTTTTTGCTTGTATTTCCACTGTTTGCAAATCGGCATTAGGGCTATTATCTGGTGCAATAATATATCCAAATAAGCTAACAAATAACGCTATAAATATGACACATAAACCAAACATAGCGCCTTTCTTTTTTTTAAGGCGTTTATAGGTTTGTTGTTTAAATGAAAAAGATTGTTGCATTACCTAAATGTACAAATGTTTTATTTTACTTGCCTCCCCTTCCAGCTATACCTTCCAAACTTACCTAGCCAACCAGCAATTATGGTGTAAATAATATGAAAAGGCTGCATAAACGGAAATAAAAATAGTAAGGGTAGTTTATTAAAAAACTTTGCAACAGGAATAAGAAATATAATTTCGATTACCATTTTAAAAAGTAAAAGCCAAAACCACAATTGAAAAATTGAAAATTGAAAATTGAAAATTGAAAATTTGAAATTTGTAATAACACCAATTATGGGCATGGCTAATAGTAGCACATTAAAAAAATAAACCACTATCAATACAGGTAACATTCTTTTATCTTCATACTTATCTGCCTTACTAGCCCATCGTATACGTTGATTAATAAATTCGGTGATAGTTTTTACTGGTTTAGTTTGTACAATAACTGCTGCATTTTTTAAATAGGCAATGCCCTTTTTATGTTGAGTGTAAATTTTGTGCATCAACAACATATCATCGCCACTGGCAATACTATTAATACCTGCAAAACCATTTACAGCATTAAACGCTTTTTTTGTATACGCTAAATTTGCACCATTACACATGCTGTGAACTTTTTTATGTACAGCAGCACCAGTTATGCCTTGTAGCGTCATAAAGTCTAGGGCTTGAAAAATTTCTATAAACCACCTCGTCCCCAACCCTTCTCCAATTGGAGAGGGGAGAATAGATACTGGCATCACTATTAAATCTGGTTTTTTTTCTTCGTAAAATACGGCAATAGTTTGTAACCAATTTGGAGGTGCAATACAATCGGCATCGGTGGTAATTATTAATTCGCCCACAGCTTGTTCAATACCAACTTCAATTCCCTTTTTTTTGTAACTATTGGTTTCGTTGCCAATGAAATTTATTAAATCAATACATTTTATATTGGGTTCATTAAACGCTTTTACAATACTTGCTGTTGCATCTGTTGAATGATCATTCACTACAATTATTTCGTACAAATTTTTTGGGTAAGATTGATTTAATATAGATTGAATGCAAGTAGCAATGTTTTCTTCCTCATTACGGGCAGGGATTATTATGGATAGGTGAGCGGTGAGTGGTAAGTTATTGCCAATTGCCAATTGCCAATTGCTTATTCTCCTCCAACTACTTGCATAATAAATGATTATAGCAGTATAACTGATAATTAGTAATAAACAAAGGATGAGTAAAGCCTGCTGCATTTTGGTATGCCGTA
This sequence comes from Bacteroidota bacterium, assembly GCA_031377245.1. Taxonomy (GTDB): domain Bacteria; phylum Bacteroidota; class Bacteroidia; order Chitinophagales; family Chitinophagaceae; genus Ferruginibacter. The sequence continues at coordinate 100,446 of JANMEU010000004.1, read as the reverse complement.
AAAGAGTGCGACGCAAGAATGTTGCATTTTTGCACTACTGCCGGTAACACAAAAATAAAATTTTACAAATCAAAAAAATTATTATCTTTGAGGTAGTTGCATAAACAACTATATGCCAAACAACCAATTTAAACGAGGGGAATTATACAGCTTTATTACAGGTAAGGCTAGTACGGCTATAGCTAGGCGGCTTCAAAAAAACTTTAAGCAAAATGGAGTAGATATTACAATTGAACAATGGAGTGTTTTGTATCATTTATGGAAGCAAGATGGGCTTAGCCAACAACAACTTTGCGATGCCACCTTTAGAGATAAACCAAGTATAACAAGACTAGTAGATAATTTAGAAAAGTTAAAATTGGTAAAACGAGTGGCTAGTAAAAACGATAGAAGAATAAATATGATTTACTTAGCGCCAGGTGCTCAGTCTTTACAGGAGCAAACAATGGATTTAGCTAATCAAACATTAAACGAAGCATTGGTAGGGGTAACAAATGGGCAAATAGAAATAGCAAAGGAAGTTTTACAAGTAGTGTACGATAATTTAAAATAATAAAATAAATAGTAGTATGAGCACGTCAACATCAACAATTACGCCACTTAAAGGAGGCGAATGGTTAATTAAAGAAAGCAATGCTTTTGAAACCTTTACACCAGAAGATTTTAATGAAGAGCAATTAATGGTTAAAGAAATGTGTATACAGTTTTTAGCCTCCGAAGTTTTGCCTGTAAGTGATAGAATAGATAAAATGGAACAAGGCTTAATGCCTAGTTTAATGGTAAAAGCTGGTGAGCAAGGTTTATTGGGTTCATCTATCCCAGAAAATTTAGGGGGCCTAGGAAAAGATTTTATAACCTCAACTCTAGTAAATGAAGGCCTTGGTGGAGGCTATTCGTTTAGTGTGGCTATTGCAGCACATACAGGTATTGGTACATTGCCAATTTTGTATTTTGGTACAGATGCTCAAAAAGAAAAATATATTCCAAAATTGGCAAGCGGAGAATGGAAAGGCGCTTACGGACTAACGGAGCCGAATAGTGGTAGTGATGCATTGGGTGCAAAAACTTCTGCAAAACTTAGTGACGATGGAAAGTATTATAGTTTAAACGGCCAAAAATGTTGGATTACCAATGGTGGATTTGCCGATGTGTTTACTGTATTTGCAAAAATAGATGGCGATAAATTCAGTTGTTTTATAGTTGAAAAAGGTACCGAAGGGTTTACACAAGGGCCAGAGGAGCATAAAATGGGTATTAAAGGAAGTAGTACAGTACAATTGTATTTTCAAGATTGTAAAGTACCTGCCGAAAACTTGTTAGGCGAAGTTGGTAAAGGACATATTATTGCATTCAATATTTTAAATATAGGCAGATTAAAATTATGTGCTGCAGCATTAGGTGGAGCAAAAATGGCAGTGAACGAATCAGTAAAATATGCCATTGCAAGGGAGCAATTTAAAACATCTATTGCCAACTTTGGTGCAATAAAGTATAAGTTGGCCGAAATGGCAACAAGAATTTTTGTAAGCGAAAGCGCCTTGTACCGTACTGCAAAATGGATTGACGATAAAGAAATAGAATTACAAAATGCTGGTAAACCCTTTAACGAAGCGTTGTTAGGTGCAGCAGAAGAATATGCTGTTGAATGTGCTATTTTAAAAGTACATGGTAGTGAGGTGTTAGATTATGTGGTAGACGAAGGCGTACAAGTACATGGTGGCAATGGCTTTAGCGATGAGTACGAAATTAGTAGAGCGTATAGAGATAGCCGTATAAACCGTATTTACGAGGGAACAAACGAAATTAATCGTTTACTTACTGTAGATATGATTTTGAAAAGAGCTATGAAAGGCAAGTTAGATTTAATGGGCCCAGCAATGGCAGTTAGTAAAGAGTTAATGAGCATACCAGAATTTGGTAGCGATGATGAAACGCCTTTTGCTAAAGAACGCAAAGGGGTAGTGAATATGAAAAAATGTATTTTAATGGTTGCTGGTGCAGCGGTGCAAAAATTAATGATGACGTTGGATAAAGAGCAAGAAATATTAATGAACATAGCCGATATGGCCATTGAAACTTTTGAAGTAGAGAGCACTTTATTACGTGTAATGAAAATGGTAGATAAAACTGGCGAAGCTAATTGTTTACAAGAGTTAGATATGATGAGGGTTTATTTATGCGATGCTATGGATAGAGTAAATAAATTTGCTAAAGATGCTATTAATAGTTTTGCAAGTGGCGATGAGCAACGTATGATGCTTTTAGGCTTAAAACGTTTTACAAAAGTAGAGCCATTTAATGTAAAAGATGCAAGGAGAAGAGTGGCAGATAAAATGATTGGAGAAGGGAAGTATTGTTGGTAAGGATCGACTTAATAAAAAAATCCATTCCGAAATTTCGGAATGGATTTTTTTATATTGGGTAGCTTAATTTATTTTTTCTAATCTTAATTCAAGCTTTTTATCTTTTTTAAAATATTCCGATATCATTATTGAACCGGGTTTTGCAGGAAATACTCTAGTCCATTTTGCCTTGGAACTTAATTCAATTTTATCAACAGTTGTTTTTCCATCTGCATAGCTTATTGCATTAAAAGTACGGCCTTTGTATTCTTTGTCTTTTACATAATCGCTATATCCTATTGAAAAACGGGTATGTGCTTTATCGGTTTGGGTGAAATCATAATCAAAACCTCCAAAAGCTTTAACTAATAAAGCCATGGTATGTGGGGTCAAAAACTCCGAACCCCCAGGCATACTAACACTGTTGCTATTTTTATCATAAACAGTTGCATTTTTTATAACAAAATTTTCATCAAATTCAAAAGTTATTAAGTCAGTAATTTTAGCTTTTACTGTACTTGCATTTGATCGCCCTCTTGTTGCGCCGGCTAAAATTTGCATGGCAATGCCTGCACCATCAGCAACTTTTTTATATCCTTCACCAACTGCAAAAAATTTGCCATTTTGAAGTTGTAAAATTTTATGAAAATATATATAACCTACATCACTAACTTTTCCGCTTTTGCTAACATCTAAATATTTACCAATATCACTACTCCACGAATTGTATTTTTTACTAACAATTTTACCTTGTGTATTAAATGTCCAAGCAGCAAGGCCAAGGCTAGCATCTTTCATAATTCTTCCATCAGGTTCATAATAAGTACCTAGCAATAAAAAATTCGAACTTCCATTTACTTTTGAAATATTCATTGGAAAAAACTTATAATCTGTCGCTTCTGTAGAAAATTCAAAAACTTTTTTACCACTAAAAATATTTATACCTACTATCCACGAATGAGGATTTGATAAATTTAAACGCTTAAGTTTTACAATCTCAAAAATTAGCAAAGAATCAGTTGCGCCTAAATATTGAGCATTAGCCCATTTCTCTTCTTGTTCTTCAACAGCTTCATATGCCCACTGTTTTTTTCTATCTGTAAAGAAAAAATTAACTTCATAACTATAATACTTTTTTTCTCTAATTGGAAATACAGATACATAACCAACATTATTTACACTAAATAAGTTTTCATTTTGTGCATCTTCACTATTACTTCCATAAATAGCCTTTAACAATGCATCACTTCTCTTCCCTAACTCTTTTTCATAACTAGTTTTTTGTTTTCCATCAAAACCATAGCTTCTAAATTCTAAGGTTCTTGTTTTGTCATTATAAAATAAAAACATAATAGTATTTCCATTATAACTACTTTCTAGTATTTCTATATTTTTATCTGCTTCAAATTTTATATCTTTTATCTTGTTAAGATTATTATCCATAATCTGAACAGTGTATTCATATGTTTTTTTATCAATCTTATCCGATTCGTAAAAAACAAAATATCCTTTGAGTTCTTCCCCATCCATTATTTGTCCACTACTTCTAGCATATACAGACCGTACGTTTTCAATATCTAATTTGTTTTGGGCTAAACCGTTTTGTGAATAACACATTAATAGTGTTGCAAATAAATAATAAATACTTTTTTTCATGTATTTGTTGATTTTAAGTTTGTGTTTATTTTTTTCTATAATTCTCTGAAATTATTTTTAAAGTAGATGTAAACTCTTTACTATTATTAAAATTAGATAACTGTTGTTGCATAAAATAATGTGCTATGCTAATATAATCTGTAATATTAGTATTTTGTAAAAAAACTAGTAATATATTGTATTTTTCATCTTGATAAGGAGATGGCAAATCTATAATTTGATTAAGTGTGTGCTCTTTTTGATTTAAATAAAATCTATTAAAACATTTAGCAACAGTTGTTGCTAAATATTCATTGTTTGGATATTTTTTAAAAGCTTCCATAGCTAAATACAAACACTTAGATATCCTATTAGAATTGTAGCAAAATTCTATTGTCTCAAATCCAAATTGTTTTTTATATTTATTAAAATCATTTTCACTTACAACATTTTTTTTGGCTGTATTTTTAATGTTAGAGTTAGCAAAGCTTTCAAGCTTACTTATTCTTTGCTTACAATCGGGGTGGGTTTTTAAAGAGTCTCGTTCTTTGTTATTTTCATCTTTAAGGCTAATGCCTCCAAAAAAAGCTTCTTCTTTTGTTAACCATTTATCTTGAAAAGGGTAGTCGCCAAAATTAAATTGTTGCTTCATGAATAAATCTACTTCAAATACATCTTTATCAATTATATCTAATAAGCTTAAGCAGCTTATAGCCTCTCTTGTATCAAAATTAGTATTTTTCATAAAAGCCACCGACATAGAGTCTGCTTCACTTTCATGCTCTCTACTATGCTTCCTGCTTTTATAAACAACACCTTTTTCTAGCGCTGCCAACTCTTTATTTTTTTCATATTTCTGCTTTTTTAATTCTTTTAATTTCTGCTGAAATTCTTCGGAATAAAGGGTAGCAATATATTGGTTTATTGATTTGTTGGAATGGTTTAAATATAAATGGGCTAACTCATGGCAAAGCACAAAAGCCACCTGACTTTCGTTTTGTAATCTGTAAAACAAACCTATATTAAAAATAATTGTTCCCTCTCCCATGCTTGATGCATTTGGCCAGTAGGCTCTAGAAAATAAAAATCGACTACCCAAAACCTTTAACGATGGGTTGGCATCCAATATTTGATTGGTAATCGTTGTTAAATACGTATTGGTTTCAGCAGAAAATAAAATTTCTTTATGAGAAAACATTTCTGTTATGTAATCCTTTCTTTCTCTATAAGCTTGAATGGTATATTTCTTGTTTTCTCCTTTTTCGGCAATGCTATCAGCTATATAACGAAGTTTAATATTTTCCTTAATTAACTGAAGTGCAATTGAGTCGTCTTTGAGGGGAGTAAAAGAATTTTCGGCTTGGCCAAAGGAACTAATACATATGAGAGAAATATAAAAAAAGGACAAAAAAAGTTTCATTTAAAAGGGTTAAATATTTATTCAAAAATATAAATATTTTGTTAAACAATTTTGTTATTGATAACATTTGTAATTTACTTAACTAAATGCAATACATTTATAATAATTGAATTTTGTAGGAATGAAACAGATTTTTATACTTTTATTGATGGTTTGGGCAAATGTAAGTAATTCTCAAACAGTAGATAATCCATTTATAAAACTTGTACAGCCTACCAAAGAAAACCTAGTTGTAAAATCATCCAAACAATTTTTAGTTGGTAGTACTTGCAAAACTTGTAGCCTAACTATAAATAATAACCCTGTAAAAGTGTATGCAACTGGGGCATTTGCGTATGAAGTAAATCTTAATGCAGGCGATACAGCGTTTACACTTATAGCAACAAACTCAGAAATTAAATCTGCCTCAAAAAAAATAACGTACAGCTATAGTTTACCAACATTGCCTGACACAGTAAAAACGTTAACAATAACAAACATAGCTGTTTTACCCGAAGGAAACTTATATGTAAAACCTGGAGATAGAATTAAGTTTAAAGTAAAGGCTTTACCCAATTGTAACGTAGTTGTAAATGGTACAATTCCACTTTACGAAATGCCAACATCTACCCAAAATAAAACACCAGGCATTTACCAAGGCGAATATGTGGTAAAAGAAACAGATAGCTTTTTGGTTACAAAACTGCCTATAACCCTTACCGATAAAGTAGGAAAGTCATTTGACACAAAAACTACCAATTGGATAAGTATGTTTAGCTCATTGGCACCCAATATTGCAATTACAAAGGGCAGACTAGCTCATTTGCTTTTTGGCTTAGGAGAGGATAGATTGGGTGGAGCAAAAATTGGTTATATAGATAGCGCCATACAATTAAATGTTATAGGTAAAGTAGGTAGTAATTATAAAGTGCAATTAAGTAAATATAGAACAGCTTATGTACCAGATGATGTAATAGAATTTTTACCCAAAGGAACGTTTACGCCAGAGAGTTTAACCAATGCTTGGAGTGTTTATGGCGATAGCACTTACGACTATGTAACACTTGGGCTAACTACAAAATTGCCCTACCAAAGTATGCAGCTTATTAATCCCAATAAAATTGTAGTAGATGTTTTTGGGGCAACTAATAATACCAATTGGATAACTCAATTAGAAAGCTGCCAAGAAATAAAAAATGTTTATTACGAACAAAGGGAAGATGAAATTTTTAGAATTACAATTGAATTAAAGCATCAACAACATTGGGGGTATTTTATTTATTACAGAGGCAATGCATTAGTAATTAAAGTTAGAAGACAGCCTAAAAATTTAAGTTTATCAAATTTAGTTATTGGTGTAGATGCTGGGCACGGCGGCAGCAACACTGGGGCAGGCGGACCAACAGGCTCATCCGAAAAAATAATAACTCTACAAATTGCTTTAAAACTTCAACAGGCACTAGAAAAAGAAGGAGCTAAAGTTATTATGAGCAGAGTTACTGATAAAGACTTTGAAAATAAGCAACGCATTTTATTTTATAGAGATAGTCTGCCCAATTTATTGCTTAGCGTACATTTAAACTCTGCCGCTAACCCTATAACTGTAAGCGGTACAAGTGTTTTTTATAGGCATATTGGCTTTAAAAATTTTGGAAATTCTATTTATAAAAAATTACTAGAACTAGGCTTAAAAGAATATGGTAACAATGGTAGTTTTAACTTTATGTTAAACAGCCCAACAGAGTATCCTAATGCATTATTAGAAACATTATTTATTAGCAACCCAGAGGATGAAATGAAAATTATGGACGAAAATTTTCAATGGCAATTTGTAAATAAAGTGGTGGAAGGGATGAAGGAGTTTTTAGAAAAGTGTAAAGAGTAAATAACTATGTTTCTAAAGTGCCTATGTGTTTAACTTTTATAAAACATATAGGTACATAGTTACATCAACCTCATCACCAATGGTTGCAACAACCAACAAAACAAGGTTATAAAAATTATACAAATAATATTTAGTACAAAACCCGTTTTAATCATATCCTTAATTTTAATATGCCCACTTGCAAACACAATAGCATTAGGTGGTGTACCCATGGGTAACATACTAGCACAACTTGCACCCAACGTCATGGGTATGCCCAATAACAAGGGGTCTATTTTTAAGGCAATAGCAACAGAAGTAATTACAGGCGCCATTACAATTACTTGAGCCACATTACTCATTACCTCACTTAAAAAAACTGAAATAGTGGTAACAATTAATATCATTAAAAAAATATTAGTGGTAGCAAACGAAGCTATATAACTACCCAATTGATCTATAATTTTTACATCCTCTAACGATTTTGCTAAGGCAATACCACCACCAAATAGCAATAAAATGCCCCAAGCCATTTTTGTAGTATCTGGCCATTCTAAAAGTCGGTCAGCATTTTTACCGCTGGGTAGTATAAATAAAGTTATGGCACCAATTAATGCAATAATGGTATCATCTAACACAATTGCTTTTTGAAAAGAATTAATCAAATCTTTAAATATCCATAAAAAAATAGTTGTGCCAAAAACCACCAACACTCTTTTTTCTGCGATAGATAATTTTCCTAATTTTTGTAATTCTGTTTTTATATAGCTTTTACCCTCGGCACTATGTTTAATATTATTTGGGTACAACCATTTTACCATAACCCAATATAACATTAGCAATAACAACACAGTAAGTGGGGTAAAAACCAACATCCAATTTATAAACCCAATACTATGGTTAAATTTTTCTTGTACATAACCTGCATACGCTACATTTGGCGGTGTGCCTATAATAGTACCAATTGCAAAATTGCTAGCATAAGCAATACATAACATTAATACTAAACTAAAATTTTTAACACCTGTACTTTCTTTGTTGTGCGATGATATAACATTTATAACACTCATAGCAATCGGAAACATCATCATAGTAGTAGCCGTATTACTCAAAAACAAACTTAAAAGCCCCGTAGAAATAATAAAACCCAAAATAATTCGGTTACCATTTGTGCCTGTTATATTTATAATACCTAAGGCAATGCGTTTATGTAAATTCCATTTTTCAATAGCAATGCCAATAAAAAAGCCACCCATAAATAAAAAAATATTACTATCCGCATACGATTTGGTAACCTCTTTAATGGTGCTTATACCAGTTAGTGGAAATAGCACAATTGGTAACAGTGCTACAACAGCCAGTGGTAAAGCCTCTAAAACCCACCAGCTAATCATTAATATACCTATGCTTAAAACTAAGTTGGCTTTGGTTGATAATGCAAATGGATTAATGCCAAACATCAACACAAATAAAAAAACACCAATAGTTAACCACGTTTCTTTTTTATATTTTGTAAAGAGTCCTTTCATGCAGTTTTGTAAAGAGTTTCAATTTAAAACAGTTTCACCAATAAATACAGGTAGGTATAAAATATGATTTAGGTAATAAAACTACCCGTTAACAAAAACATCAACTACTAAAAACTCGAAAAAAAATCTCCTGTTCTTTTAGTTTGAACAGGAGATTTTTTAAGGTATGCCCTATTATTTTTTTACTACTTTAATAGTTTGTTTTTGATTTTCGGTAGTAATCATTATAAAGTAAGTACCGGTAGGTAAATCAACAAGATTAGTAATGGAAATAGTATTAACACCCGATCTAAAGGTCTCTCTCCGGTTTGCAACAACCTGTCCATTCGTATTAATAATCCCTATTTGAGCCTGTGTTGCTAAAGGGGAGTTAATAATAACCTGCAAATTATCGGTAAACGGATTTGGAGACGCACTCACCTTAAAAGCTTTAATTGCCGGATTTATTTTTAATTGACTACTAAGCTTTATTGCTCCTGATGGTAAAATCATTTTTATGCGATAGAAATATACTGGACGACTACTGCCTATTGGATCGGAATAGGTATAAATTGAATTGGGTATGCCAATAGCTGAAGCCGATACAGTATATATTCGGTTAAAGTTGATACCATCCTTACTTCTTTCTAGTTCAAACCTTGTTCCGGGCTCATCAACCGAACAGTTCCACTTTAATTCATTGTTGTTTCCCTTATTGTTACCACTTAAATTAACTTGGTAGGCAGATAGTGGATATTCACCGAAAGACCTAGTGTGTACATAAAATCCGCTAAATCCAACTACATTAATAGTGATACCCCATCTGTTTAAAATTGCATCCCAAACAATGTCTGTATCAACAGGGTTAACTAAAATTGCAGAACCCGTATAAGCTCCGGGTTGTGTACCAGTACCATGGTATTGGGTAATACGTAAGTTGGCAATACCAGCAGCATCGCCAGGGCCGGTAGGCAAATCTGGAAAGGCACCACTCGCTGCTGTATAGTTATCAAAATCTGTTTGTGTAAAATATAAGGTAATTGTTGCAGTTGCGTTTGCCGCATTATTAACGGGCTCTATATCGTAATGTCGCTGTACATAGGGGTCGGCATTGAATACTTGCACAGTTGCATCAATTATTACTTTACAAGTTATACTGCCATTTACCGGAGCGGCTCCCGAGGGAAGTATTTTTGCGATAAGGTCGCAATTTTCTGCAATGTACACAGTGCCTGCTGCATCAACTACTTCCGAAGCAGTAACCGTAGGGCCGCCTGTGGTACCAGCTAGGTTAGTATAGGTAAAAGCCGTGCAGGTACCACTGGCATTACCATACACCCAATTGGATATACCATTGTACAAAGCGAAAGTTTGTAAAGTACCGTTGTTGCTGTTGCCGCTTGCATCAGAAAGCGTTGTTGTTGTAGCATTGTCATAATAAGCAATTCCTTCATCAAAATCATATAGTGCCAGCAGCCCTGTTTGACCAGCCGGATTAAGATTACAATTCATGTTATTTTGGATTTCTCCTACGCATAAAGGACGGTTCCAAATCCTTAATTCATCCATCGTTCCATTAAAAGAACGATTTAAGGAAGCAGAATTTCCGATTAAAAGATTTCCAGTTGCGGTAGATGTGTTTGACACCAGTGCTGATGGATCAATAACGCCATTAATATAAAAAGTAGCATTGGTTCCATTCCATTTGGCTGCCACATGAGTCCAATTATTGGTAGCTATATTACTAGTACCGGTAACCACCTGACGGGCTGTATTGCCTGTACCTAGGTTCCATATTTCCACTACCAGCTTATTGTTTAAAATGTAGAAATTATAATCGCCATCTTTTTGCACAATGGCATGTGTGGCTGCAACAGCGGTTGGGTTAATCCAGGCTTCAATTGTAAAGCCATCCCTTCCTAAGTTGGTTATACTTGCACCTGCTCCGCAATCTATGCGGTCGTTTACACCGTCAAAATTTAATCCCGTGGCCGGGCCTTTGTTAATGTTGGCAAAACCTAAGTAGGTATTTGCCCCAGCTATTATATCTTTTCTTCCTTGTGTTGAAAAGATGGTGTTTACGCTTGCACCAACAGGGTTTTGTGGAGCAGCACTGGCTCCAAAATCCCAGGTTACGCTTGATGGGTTGGTAAAATTAATGGATAGACCAGTTGCATCTATATCCTCAACAGTAATTACAGGCTGCCCTGCAAGGTTAAATGCAGCGTTATTTGTAACCAACACGGTACCTGATTCAAAGCGAAAATTGACTGGTGACCCCGGTACACCACTACCACCAGCACCACCAGCACCGCCAACACCGCCAGCACCGCCATTGCCGCCACGACCTACTTCACCCGTCCAAGCTGAAGCACCAAGACCACCAGCACCGCCACCACCGCCAGCACCGCCAGCACCCCCGGAACTGAAGGCTCCGCCATTACCTGCATTAATTCTTGATTGGTCTACAATACCGTTTGCTCCATTATTAACTAAATATAGTCCATAGCTGTTTCCGCCACCACGTCCGCCAGTACCACCCGTACCACCTTGGCCACCACCTCCGCCTCCACCTCCACCATTTCCGGTGCCATCAGTGCAAAAAGTGCACCATTGCCCGCCGCCGCCGCCGCCGCCTACGCCACCTCTTCCACCATTGCCGTCAGCACCTGTTCCAGCTTGCACACCTGGCACCCAAAAGCCCCCTGTATGCATACCAGCAACCCCAACAGCGCCAGCAGCTCCTACAGCGCCAGCAGTTCCAGCAGTGCCATTTTGGCCTGTTTGTCCGGGATCGCCCCATGCTCCTCCTAATCCACCGCCAGTTTGCACTGCACCACCATTTACTCCTCCACCATTTCCTCCCGTTCCTCCCCGTGTATCAAAATTCTCTCTACCACCTGCACCCCCACCACCACCGCCACCGCCAGCCCTTATGCTTGCCGATGTAACGCCATTGGCGCCATTACCGCTATTGGCACTAACCGATACAGAACCACCAGCACCCCCGGCACCACCCGGCCCAGCACCTGCGCCTCCATTACCCCCACGTGCATTTAAGTTATTATCGTCTCCATCTCCATTAAAACCAGCACCCCCGTTTGTACCATTTAAGCCGGCAGTGCCAGCAGTACCTGACTGTCCGGCTGCTGCGTTTCCGGCTAGTACATCCGTTCTTATAATATTATAATTTGAGCAATTGGTTAAGTGAATACCATAGGTTGATTCTCCGGGTATATTTGCATTTGCAGTGGTAATGGTAATATCCTGTAACCTGAAATTAGACACATTATTGCCATACACACACACCAGTCTTTGCTGGTTTGGGACACCCTCAGGATTTGATGTACTACGGTTAATGACTGTAGCACCGGGTATACTGGTTTTTACCCAGGCTGCCCCGGCTTGAAAACCTCCCTCGAGGGTAACGCCGTTTATCAGATTAAGCGGGTTATTAATAGTATAAGTACCGGTTGCCATTTTAATTACCGTACCAGGGGTTGCAATTAGTAAAGCGTTAGATAAACTTGCAGGGCTAGCCTTTGTACCTATACCAGTGCCGGTTGCGGTAACGTATAGGCTTGATTGTGCAAAAACGGGTAAGCAAAAGGCACAAAAAAAGATTTGTACAATAATTTTTTTCATAGTCGTTCGTAACATGTGGTGAGGTTGCTGCTGGTTTAATCAGACTGATAGCAAATTACTAAAAATAAAAATGATAATTTTCAATTGCGGGTATTTTTTTTTAGAGGAGTCGGATGGGGTATTGATTTCGGGAGCATTCCAACAATCAATTATTGTATTATATTGCATTTTTTTAGCTGAGTAAAACCCACTGCTTTTTTATTATTTTTTCCTTACATATCAAACAGCCTAATTTGGTTTTCATAAAATCTTTCTCATTAATACTTTCATTCAAGCTGCTTTCTTTGCTAGCTTCAGGAAAACTGCCTTTGCCTGCAAAAGAAAAAGAAGAAAGTTTAGTTGTATTGAATAGTTGGATGCAGGAAATACACATCCTTACAAAAAACTGTGTAGGATTCAGTGCCCCGGTTGCTGCTAGGGCTTTTTGTTATATGAGCATTGGTATGTATGAGTCGCAAGTAGAGCAGATGGATAATTATCAATCTTTAACTGGCCAATTGCAGGGTTATAATAGAACTATTTGGCTTGGAAAAGAAGTTAAGCTTAATTGGCCACATGTTGCCAATACTGCCATGTTAAAAATGGCAGAATATTTTTATAAAAATATGCCACCAGCCAATGCTAAGCTGCTTAATATTAGATTTAAAACTTTACAACAGTATTATTCAAGAAAAATTTCAAAATCAAGGTTAAAACTATCAGAAGAATATGGTCAAAAAATAGCGACAGAAATTATTAATTGGTCAAAAAATGATAATGGAGATGGTGGTTATAACACCAACTTTCCTAAAGCTTATCTTCCACCACAATGCCTTGGTTGTTGGTCGCCAACTGGGCCAGGCTATTTACCAGCGTTGCAACCTTACTGGGGCAACAATAGGTTAATGTTATTGTCTAATGCTGGTTTTAAAAAAGATGTTCCCTTTGTTCCTTTTTCTACAGATACAGTTTCTGCATTTTATAAAGGTGCAGCAGAAATGGTTTTGTTATATGATACCTTAAAAAAAGTGCAAACCCATATTGCAAAGTATTGGGATGATTCGCCCGGTTATTCTGGCACACCCTCTGGCCATCTATTTTCAATTGCAAATCAACTATCTAAAAGTGAGCATTTCAATTTGGAGAAAACACTTCATTTATATGTTTTATTGGGAATTGCTGTAAACGACGCTTTGATAGAGTGTTGGAATATAAAATACCTGTATAACCTCATCAGACCCATAACCTATATTCAAAAGTATATAAGAGCTGATTTTAACACGGTACTTACTTCTCCTTCATTTCCAGAATTTCCATCTGGTCATTCCTATCAATCAGGTGCTGCTTTAAAAGTTTTTATTAATTTTTTTGGAGAAGAATTTGCGTTTACAGATAGTACAAATATTGATCGTAATGATCTTATAGATAAAATGCGACGGTTCACTAGTTTTTCGACAATGGCTGAAGAAATTTCCATGTCAAGATTTTATGGTGGTATCCATTTTAAAAATACCCTTGTAGTTAGCTTAAAGTTCGGAAGTAAAATAGGCGATAATAGTATCCAATCACTTCAATTTGTAAAATGAAAAAGTGTATAGCCTTTTTTGTCGCCCTATTTTTTTTATTACAACTGCATGCACAAAAATTTGCAGAGGTTAGCAGTAAAGTGGGTCTTAATTATATTTACCCTGGCAACGATAATCAAGAGGTAGGTTCTGGTATAGTAGTGTTTGATGTTAATAATGATGGATGGGATGATTTTTTTCAGGCTGGGGGTGTATTTCAATCTAAACTTTGGATAAATAAAAAAGGAAAATTTATTGATGCTACAAAAGAATTTGGCCTAGATACCTTGCAGGGATTTTACATACAAGGAGGGGCTGCTGCAGATTTTAATAATGATGGGTACGAAGATCTTTTTATATGCAACCAAGGTATAGGTCGAAGACAAGGAGATGAAAAAGGACCTGTGCTTTTAATGAACGTAGAAGGTAAATATTTTAAACCTGTTTTTACACAAACTTTTTCTAAACCCGGTAATTACACATCTTGTACTTGGGGCGATTATAATAATGATGGTTTTGTTGACCTTTTTGTAACCGATTATGTTGATAGGATGCATGAAATAAGAGATTCATTGAATAAGCCTATAGCCTACGATCCTAGGTGTAATGAAAACAAATTTTATATAAACGAGAGAGGTAAAGGGTTCAGGGAGGCAGCAGCTTCGTTGGGTTTAAATAACAAAGGTTGCGGACTTGCTTGTGCATTTACCGATTACGATAATGATGGCGACGTAGACCTTATGCTGCTAAACGACTTTGGTGAGTGGAATCATTTAGGAAACCAGTTGTATAGAAATGACTACCCAGAAAATCACTTTACGGAAGTAAGTAGCGAAAGTGTTTTTTATAAAGAAATGTATGGTATGGGCGTAGGCCCTGGAGATTACGACAATGATGGCGACCTAGATTATTTTATCACCAATATTGGCGAAAATTTTATGTTCCAAAATAACGGTAATTCTTTTACAGAAATTGCCAAACAATTAAGTATAGATAATACTTTTGTTAAAGACTCCATCAGAGGGTCGGCATGGAGTGGAATTTTTGTTGATATTGATAATGATACAGACCTTGATTTGTATGTAACCAAAGGTTATCTACAAACAATGATTCCCAAAACTGTAATTAAAGATCCTAACAAATTATATTTAAACCTTGGTAATAAAACCTTTAAAGAGATATCCGCATCTGCAGGCGTAGATGATATGCTATCACATAGAGGGGCAGGTTTAATTGATTTTGACCATGATGGTAAGGTAGATATTCTATCATCGGTAATAAAGGTTAATAGAAGTGAATTTGCAAATATTGATCAAAAGCTAAAATTGTTTAGAAACGAAAATAATATAGCCAATAATTGGATAGGGTTTAAATTAAAAGGAACCCGTAAGATCAATAATAGCTGTATTGGATGTAGTGTAACCATTCAAACTGATTCATTAGTACAAATGAAAGAAATGGATGGGGGAAGTGGTCATGGATCTCAGGGTAGTAAATTCATTTATTTTGGATTGGGGCAAATCAAAAAATTGGAAAAGGCTACTATAAAATGGACGGTAAATGGAACTACCATTTTAAAAAACCTAAAGCCGAATAGAGTTTATGAGATTTCAGAAACAGGAAAAAAGAAGACGATTTTCAAAAAAGGGCATCGCTAATTTCACTACTCTATCTTAATTGTTGAACATTATTTAACTAACTTTATCATTTAATTATTACATTATGAATGATACAGCAATAACAACTCCACCACTTACCGCAAAAGATTTTACCACCGATCAAGAGGTACGATGGTGCCCCGGCTGTGGCGATTACTCTATTTTAGCACAAGTGCAAAAGGTAATGCCAACGCTTGGCATACCTAAAGAAAATATTGTAATTGTAAGTGGCATTGGCTGTAGTAGCCGCTTTCCGTATTATATGAATACCTACGGAATGCACAGCATACATGGAAGAGCAACCGCAGTTGCTAGTGGTTTAAAAGCCGCAAGGCCCGAGCTTAGTGTTTGGGTAGTAACAGGCGATGGCGATAGTTTAAGCATTGGTGGTAATCACACTATTCATTTATTGCGTAGAAATTTTGATATCAATATTTTGTTATTCAACAACCAAATTTACGGGTTAACAAAAGGCCAATATTCTCCAACCAGTGAAGAAAATAAAATAACTAAATCAACACCGTTTGGCAGTATCGATCATCCATTTAACCCTTTAGCCTTAGCTATGGGTGCCGATGCTAGTTTTATTGCCCGTACTATGGATAGAGACCCTAAACATATACAAGCTATGTTGCTTCGCAGCCAAGCACATAAAGGAGCATCGTTTTTAGAAATTTATCAAAACTGTAATATTTTTAACGATGGTGCTTTTGAAGTATTTACCGAAAAAAGCAGTAAGGCAGATGAAGTGTTGTTTTTGGAACAAGGCAAACCATTAGTTTTTGGCGCAACTAATAATAAAGGCATTAAGTTAGATGGTTTTAAACCGGTAATTGTAAATTTAGAAGAGGGAGCAAGTACCGATGATTTGTGGATACATGACGAAAAAGATTTTTACAAAGCACAGATATTAATAAGAATGTTTGACGATCCAAAACTTGCTGGGCATTTACCACGTCCATTTGGCGTTTTTTTCGAAACCGAAAGAGCTTGTTACGAAGATAGTATGCAACTACAAATAGAAGATATTATTGCTAAAAAAGGCAAAGGCGATTTAGATAAGTTGTTGAGAGGAAATGAAACTTGGACGATTAGCTAAAAGTTGCATTTCACTTATTTTTACGAATTACACGAATTAAATCAATTGGTGTAATTCGTGTAAGATATCATAACAAGCTCTTCTCTACCAAATACTCCGCAATCTGCACCGCATTAGTAGCAGCACCTTTTCGTAAATTATCGCTTACAATCCAGCAGTTTAGGGTGTTTGGTTGTGTTTCATCTCGGCGTAGTCGCCCTACAAACGTTTCATCTTTATCGTAAGCAGTAAGGGGCATTGGGTAAATAAAATTAGCCATATCATCTTTTACTACTACACCATCGGCATTGCTTAAAATGGTTTTAACGTCTTCTAAATCAAAATTATTTTCAAACTCAATATTTACACTTTCGCTGTGGCCACCCATAGTTGGTATGCGTACACAGGTTGCTGTTACTAGTATACTATCATCACCCATTATTTTTTTAGTTTCGTTGGTCATTTTCATTTCTTCTTTGGTGTAACCATTATCTAAAAAAACATCTATTTGTGGTATAGCGTTCATGTCAATAGGGTATTTGTACGCCATTTCTCCCTCAATACCTTTACGCTCATTCATAAGTTGTGTAACGGCTTTTACACCAGTACCTGTAACGCTTTGGTAAGTGCTTACCACTACTCTTTTTATTTTATATTTATCATGCAATGGTTTTAAAACCACTACCATTTGTATGGTACTGCAATTTGGGTTGGCAATAATTTTATCGGTACTGGTTAGTACAGTAGCATTAACCTCTGGCACAATTAATTTTTTTGTAGCATCCATTCGCCATGCACTACTATTATCAATTACAGTAATGCCAGCGGCTGCAAATTTTGGCGCCCACTCCAAACTAGTGCCACCACCAGCACTAAAAATAGCAATAGCTGGTTTTGCATCAATAGCATCTTGCATACTAACTATACTATATCTATTACCCTTAAATTCTATTTGTTTACCAATTGATTTTTCCGATGCTACAGCTATTAATTCCGTTACCGGAAAATTACGCTCTGCCAAAACTTGCAACATTTTTGTGCCTACTAAACCTGTGGCACCTACTACCGCTACTTTCATGTAAATTATCTTTTTGCAAAGAAAATGCTTATCTCTTATATATTATCTAATTTTTATTAATTAGTGTAATTCGTAAAAATTAGTGTAATAAGCATCTAAAATTTGTATCTTTAAAACACACATTTATTATATGAAAAAAGGGATACTTCTTATATACATCATTTGCTTTGCTAACTTATTTACGAAAGCCCAGTTTACCGAAAGCTTTACCGATGGCGATATTACAACAAACCCTGCTTGGGTGGGAGGCTTAGCCGATTTTACAGTTAATCCAGTTTTTCAATTACAAAGTAATAATACAGTTATAAATAGTACGTATTATTTAAGTACAGCAAGTACATTGGCAACAACTGCCCAATGGGAGTTTTATCACCAAATAACCTTTAACCCATCAAGTGCAAATTATACGGATGTTTTTTTAACTGCAAGTGCCAGCGATTTAACAGCTACAGCAACAAATGGTTATTTTGTACGTATTGGTAACACCGCCGATGAAATTGCTTTATATAGAAAAGATGGAGCAGTAGTTACAAAAATTATTGACGGAGTTGATGGAGTTTTAAATACAAGTAATAATGTAATGAAGATAAAAGTGGTACGGAATGCCGCTAACCAATGGACGCTGAGCAGAGATTTAACCGGCACTGGTAATAGTTATTTTACCGAAGGGGTAATTACAGATGTTACGTATACCACATCAGCTTTTTTTGGCATTTTAATAAAGCAAAGCACAGCAAGTTTTTTTCAACGACATTATTTTGATGATATTATTGTACAAGTTTTTGTGCCAGATGTAACTGCTCCAGCTCTTATAAGTGCAACAGCACTAACCTCTACTACGTTAGATGTATTGTTTAACGAGGCTGTTGATTTAACTACTAGCCAAACGGCAGCAAACTATGTTGTAAATAATAGTGTAGGCTCTCCCCTAACGGTAATAAGAGATGCTACTAATTTAGAGTTAGTACACTTAACATTTGCAAACAGTTTTCCGCTACGTACTAATTTGCAATTAAGCGTAAATGGGGTAAGAGATTTATCTGCCAATGCAATTAGTAATGCAACTAGTTCATTCACTTATTTTGTACTGCAACAAAAAGATATTGTACTAAATGAAATTTTATTTAACCCAACGCCAACAAGCACCGATTATGTGGAGCTTTATAATAATACCAATTTTACTATTGATTTAAAAAATGTAAAAATTGCGAATAGAAATACCGCAGGACAAGTTAGTAGCATAAAAACATTAACAACCAATAGTTACTTTTTAGCTCCACAAAGTTTTGTGGTTATTACCGAGGACTCATCTTTAGTAAAAGCAAACTACATTGTACAAAATTTAAATGCTTTTATAATTGTACCTACTATACCTTCTTTTAATGATGATAAAAGCAGTGTACTCATTTTAAATGCACAAGGCGATGTTGTGGATGAGTTAAAATACGATGAAAAATGGCATTTTAGTTTAATAACGAATAGAGAGGGAGTGGCATTAGAACGAATAGATTACAATGCACCAACGCAAAGCCAAGAAAACTGGCATAGTGCCGCCACTAGCGTAGGTTATGGCACACCAACATATAAGAATAGTCAATACAGAATTAACGATCAACTACAAGGCGAAATAACAACAACACCAGAAATTGTTAGTCCAGATAACGATGGTATGGATGATTTTGCTACAGTAAATTATAGTTTTCCGCAACCTGGCTATGTAGCCAATATTACTATTTTTGATGCCGCTGGTAGAGTGGTGCGTAACCTACAACGGAATGCGTTGTGTGGTACAAGAGGTAACTTTAGATGGGATGGGTTGGGTGAAAGAAATCAACAAATAGCTACCGGTATTTATATAATTTATACTGAGGTATTTAATTTAGACGGTAAGAAAAAAAGGTTTAAGAATACACTGGTAGTAGCAAGAAGAAAATAAAGAAAATTAAAAAAGTTATTAAAATAATACTTTATATTAGTACAAATTTTAACTTATGCAAAAAAATCAATGGCTACTCTTAGTAGCATTATGTTCCTTATTTTCTTGTACAAATCAAACTAACACAACAACAATGCCGTACAAATGGGCCGATAGTATTGCAGCCCCAGTTGCAGAGAAAAAAGCAAAAGAATTAATTGCCCATGGCGATACCCGTATTGATAATTATTACTGGATGAATGATTATTTTAAAAAAGGGCCAGACAGTACCAAAGTGGTTGATTACCTAAAAGCAGAGAACGCCTATTATGATACCATGATGAGTGGTACAAAAACGTTGCAGGAAAATTTATATACCGAGATGAAGGCTAGGATAAAAGAAAAAGATGAAAGTGTACCCACCTTTAAAAACGGATATTTTTATTACAGCCGTGTGGTAGAAGGCAAAGATTATTTTGTGTACTGCAGAAAAAAAGGAAACCTACAGGCAGCAGAAGAAGTATTGCTAGATGTAAATGCGATGGCAGAAGGCCATTCTTATTTTTCGGCAACGGGTTTTGATGTAAGTATGGATAATAAATTACTTGCTTATGGAATTGATATGCTGAGCAGAAACCAGTTCAACATCTTTATTAAAAACCTAGAGACAGGCGAAATTTATAAAGACAAGATACCAAATTCACAAGGAGACCCGGTTTGGGCGAATGATAATCTTACGTTGTTTTATACTTCAAAAAATCCGATAACACTTTTATCTGAAAAAATTAAAAAGCATAAACTGGGTACAGATGCATCAACGGACAAAACAGTATATGAAGAAAAAGACCCTAGCAATTATATTGGCGTAGGTAAAACGAAGTCTGATAAATTTATTCTTATCACTTCACAAGCAACGTTATCATCAGAAATAAAATGGATTGATGCCAATAAACCCGAAGGTGCATTCACTATTTTTCAGCCTAGGATGAAGGAAGTATTGTATAGTGTTGATCATGCAAATGATAAATTTTACATACGCACTAACTTACAAGCAAAGAATTTTAAAATAGTAACATGCCCCGAAAATAAGACTGATACAACATCCTGGAAGGATCTTGTTGCACACAATAATGAAATTTTGATACAGGGTTTTGATCTATTTAAAAACTATATGGCCATATCGGAACGTAAAGATGGTTTAACACAAGTACATATTTTAAATACTGCAAACAACAGCTCACATTATCTGCCTTTTGATGAAGCCGCTTATGCAGCTAATCTGTCTTACATACCCGATTACAATACCGATGTAATGCGTTACAATTATACATCGCTTACCACACCTAACTCTGTATTTGATTACAACATGGCTACCAAAGAAAAGAAACTGATGAAGCAGCAAGAAGTGATTGGTAGCTTTAAACCGGCAGATTATGCAACTGAAAGAGTAATGGCAACAGCAAAAGACGGAACAAAAATTCCTATCTCTATAGTATATAAAAAAGGATTTAAGAAAAATGGTAATGGGCCACTAATGCTATACGGATATGGCTCTTACGGCGCAAGTATGGAAGCATCTTTTAGCAGTGTACGACTAAGTTTACTAGACCGTGGCTTTGCCTTTGCAATAGCACACATACGTGGCGGACAAGAGATGGGTAGAAGTTGGTACGAAGATGGAAAGATGAATAAAAAGATAAACACCTTTACCGATTTTATTGATTGTGCCGAATTTTTATTGGCAGGTAAATACACCAGCAAAGAACATTTGTACACCAGTGGTGGAAGTGCTGGCGGCTTATTAATGGGCGCAGTAGTAAACATGAGACCCGATTTGTGGCATGGTGTTATTGCAGGAGTTCCATTTGTTGATGTGCTTACCACCATGAGTGATCCATCTATACCCTTAACAACAAATGAATACGATGAATGGGGTAACCCAGCTAATAAAGAAAATTATATGTACATGAAATCGTACTCGCCTTACGATAATGTAACTAAACAAGCATACCCAAATATGCTAATAACAACTGGCTTACACGATAGCCAAGTGCAATATTTTGAACCGGCTAAATGGGTAGCCAAACTTAGAGAAATGAAAACTGATAAAAACAAGTTAATGCTGTATACCAATATGGAAGCTGGTCATGGTGGGGCTTCTGGAAGATTTAAAGCATTAAAAGACCGTGCAAGAGAATATGCATTTTTATTTGCGCTGGAAGGGATAACAAAATAATAAATAACGATACTAAAAAACCGAAGCAAAGAGCTTCGGTTTTTTTATCATTTAATTTTTATCTGGATATAAATCGCTAACACCAATTCTGTTTATATCATCATCCATTGCATCTGGTCGCTTATCTAAATTAGCTTTTAATACAAAGTAGCTACCTACAGCACAGGCTAAGCCTAAAAGTACAGCACCAACAATGTTTTCGCTACCAAAAACAAGAACGCCAATTAGGGCACCAAGTATTTCTGCACCAAACCAACAGAGTACTGTATATAATTTCCAAGTTCCAGGCTTTAAGCCTTTGCGTTGAGCTAAACTTCCTATATTTTTTGTAAGGAATACTAAGGCAATAATTTCTAACATATTTTTATTTTAAAAGTATAGGTTATTTTCTTTTACACCAAATCAATATCAAAGTTCACCAATTGTACAAACTCACTTAATCTAGCATCAATATCTTCTTTGGTAATTTCTTTCATGCGCTGTGGTCCAAATTTTTCCACACAAAAGCTTGCCATAGCACTACCTACAATTATAGCGGTTTTCATATTTTCAAAACTAATATCTTTTGTTTTAGCAATATGCCCAATAAAGCCACCAGCAAAGGTATCACCAGCACCTGTTGGGTCAAAAACTTCCTCTAGCGGTAAGGCTGGTGCAAAAAACACATGGTTTTCATGAAATAATAAGGCACCATGCTCACCCTTTTTTATAATTAAAAACTTAGGCCCCATTTCCATAATTACTTTAGCAGCTTTTACTAAGGAGTATTCGCCGCTAAGTTGCCTAGCTTCACCATCGTTTACCATTAATACATCTACTTTTTTAAGTACTTCTTTTAAATCGTCTAGGGCTATTTCCATCCAAAAATTCATAGTATCCATTACTATTAATTTTGGTCGTGTTTTTAATTGATTAATTACGCTTAATTGTAACTTAGGCATTAAATTACCTAGCATTAAAAACTCGGCGCCTTGGTAACTATCGGGTACAATAGGGTTAAAATCTTCTAACACATTTAAGTCGGTAATTAAGGTGTCTCTAGAGTTCATATCATTATGATATTTACCACTCCAAAAAAAAGATTTTTTATCGGGTACAATTTCAACTCCATCTAATTGTACACCACGTTTTTTTAGTTCGTCCATTTCTTCTTGCGGAAAATCGTAACCAACAATTGAAATTTGTTGCACGGGCTGTACAAAATTACTTGCAGCATAAGCCACGTAGGTAGCACTACCGCCTACAATTTTATCTACTTTGCCAAAAGGGGTTTCAATAGCATCAAAAGCCATTGTGCCTACTGTAATTAAACTCATTTTTAGTTGTGTTGATATGAATAATTAATAATTGGGCAAAAGTAAGATGATTGAGTGTAATTTTACCCCCTCCGCCCCCTAAAGGGGGAACTTTGTTTATACTTTTGCAACGTATATGCTAAAATTTGGAGAAGTTGAGTTATGGCTGAATAAGGGTATGGGGCACAAGGCAGGTTATTTTTCTTTAAGTCAAAAGACAGCATAAGTCAGAAACGATGTTGATTTTTAAAAAAATGCTGATAAAGTAATTAACAACAAAACATCATTAAAGCCCTTTAGGGGTTTAGGCATATGCTTATACAAATTCATCCACAAAATCCGCAGCCACGGCTAATTAAACAAATAGTAGACTGTTTGCACAATGGGGGTGTGGTTGTTTACCCAACCGATACTATTTATGGCTTGGGCTGTAGTATTAACCACCATAAAGCAGTAGAGCGTATTTGTAAAATAAAAAATGTGGATCCTGAAAAAGCACAGCTAAGCTTTATTTGTAAAGATTTGAGCCACCTTAGCGATTATACAAAAAGTATTGACACTCCCTTATATCGCTTATTAAAAAGTTATTTGCCAGGTCCGTTTACGTTTATTTTACCGGCTAGTAAGCAAGTACCTAAAATTTTGCAAAGTAAAAAAAGTACTATTGGTTTAAGGGTGCCCGATAACGAAATTTGCCAGCAAATATTAAACGAATTAGATGTGCCTATTTTAAGTGCATCCTTACCAGGAGATATGGTGGAGGAGTATACCGACCCTGAAATTATTTACGAAAAACTTGGGCACTTGGTAGATTTTGTAATTGATGGAGGTATAGGCGGAATTATACCCAGTACAATTGTGGATTGTGTAACTGCAGATTGGCATATAACAAGGCAGGGCCTGGGCGAAATAGTTTTGGAATAAAAAATCCTCAACAGAGTTGTTGAGGATTTTTTGATTCTTAGTTTCTATCTCTGTTATTATGTTTTTTGCGGTAAATTTTACGGCTAGCTTGTCTTTGGTCTTGCTTAATATCTTTTCTTTCTTCTTTAGTTACCGTACCGTCGGATTTTGCTGCTTTTACATCTTGACGAATTTCTCTTTGATCGCTTACTACATTACGAGTTTCGGCTTTAGTTAATTCGCCACTTTTTACGCCTTGCTTAATACGTTGGCGTTGGTTTTGGGCTTTACCTGTTACGGTTTGAGCATCGGCGGTATTAATACTTAATGCTAAGGCCACAATAGCTGCTGATAATAATTTTAAAGTCATAATTTTTGTTTTTATAAAGTTTTAAATTTTGTTTTATACCTACATAGATGGTTAAAGATGGTAAAGGTTTAAAAGCCGATAAAAAAATTATTTAGCCGATAACGCTAATTACACAACTATTATTGATAAAGTGTTTATTAGAATTACTATTTATGTGAAAATACTTAATTGATTAGGCAAAATATTAAAACTTTTGCGGTGGTATTTGCACAAGCCAAACTCTTCAATGGCTAAGCGGTGCTTTAAGGTTCCGTAGCCTTTATTATGTAACCAGTCGTACTGCGGAAATTGCTGATGTAGTTTTTTCATTTCTTCATCTCTATAGGTTTTGGCTAAAATACTGGCGGCAGCAATGCTGGCATATTTACCATCGCCTTTAATAATACACTGATGTGCAATTTTAGCATAGGGTTTAAATCGGTTACCATCAATCAGCAATAAATTAGGTTTAATTTTTAAGGCTGCTACACATAAGTGCATGGCTTTGTAGGTAGCCTGTAAAATATTTATCTTATCTATTTCAATATGATTTACAGCTTGTACGGAGTAACAAATACTTTCTTTTTCTATAATGGGGCGTAAAATATCTCTTTCTTTTTCCTTTAGTTGTTTGCTATCGTTTAATAAGGGATGAAAAAAATCGGTTGGTAAAATAACGGCTGCTGCAAAAACAGAGCCGGCATAGCAACCCCTTCCAGCTTCATCTATACCAGCTTCAACTTTATTTTTTTTATAATACGATAATAACATCTTTCAACAAAATTAATTACAAACCATTTGTGCAATACCTTTGCAAAATATGCAAACTTCTTCTTCTTTTTTACGCTTTAGCAAATGGGTTTTAGTGCTGGTGTTTTTAGTAATAGCTGCAGGTGCAGTTGTACGTAGTACACAAAGTGGTATGGGCTGTCCCGATTGGCCAAAATGTTTTGGGCAATACATTCCACCAACTAAAATGGAACAAGTGTTTTTTAGCGCAAATAAAAACTACCCTAAAGGTCAGTTTATACGCCATAACGATAGCTTATGGTTTGCCGCTTTTAATTTTAAAAGTAAAGAAAATTTTGATAGAACAAATTGGCAACATTACAACAAACATGGGTATACTAAAATAGTTATTTACCAAACCTGGATTGAATATATAAATAGATTGTTAGGTGCATTGCTAGGTGTTTTTTTATTAATACAATTACTATGGAGTTTAAAATTTTGGAGCACCAATAAAAAAATTAGTGCACTTTGTTTTGCAAATGTATTGCTTACTGGTTTTCAGGCATGGTTGGGTAAAACCGTTGTAGATACAAATTTGGCTGGTGTAAAAATTACGACTCATTTGCTTGTAGCCTTGCTAATTGCAGCAATTGCTTTAACTGTTATTTATGTAGTACAACAAACTAAAAAAGTACAAACTAAAAAACTGTATTGGTTAACTTTAGTAGGCTTGCTATTACTAACCCTGCAAATTATTTTGGGTACACAAGTACGAGAGCAAATTGATGAAATTAGTAAATCATTAGCTTATGGGGGGAGAGATAGGTGGATTGATAAATTAGATTACATTTTTTTAATTCACCGTTCATTTTCGTTGCTAGTAACCGCTATTTTTTTATATGTGGTGTATGGGTTTAAAAAAATTGGGGTAAAACTATTTAGCAATACCTTAATTGTTGTTTGCCTTTTTGCCGAAATTATGTTGGGTATTGTAATGGCCTATTTTGATATACCTGCAATTGCACAACCGCTCCATTTATTATTTAGCTCGGTACTTTTTGTATCGGCTTTTTATAGTTGGCTAAATACAAGTTTGTTTAAATCAGCCTAAGCAGGCTTGTTTTGGCATACATTTTTGTAGTTTTATACAAAATGAGTTATGCGGCAATTTTTTAATGGGGTTTTACACTCTTTTCCTGTACAACTTTTAATTCTACATTTTAGAAAATACCAAATTTTACTAATTTTTTGGTTTTTACTTTTTAGTGTAATTAATAGTGGCTTTATGAAAAATTTTGGAGCCGATGCCTTATTTTTTGTACCAGAATATTTAGGGGATGTAAATTTTTTTGCTGCACTTATTGTTGGCGTAGCCTTAGGTGTTTTTTTTATGAGTTGGCATATTACCACTTTTATTTTACATAGTAAACGATGTAAGTTTTTAGCAAGTACATCTAAACCATTTTTAAAATACTGTATTAACAATTCGCTATTCCCCTTATTTTTTTTAATTTTTTATTGTGTTAAGCTTTTTATGTTTAATCAATATAAAGAGTTGATGGAAGTAAATTTAATAGTCGTTATTTTAGTAGGCATTTTATGTGGCTTATTTTTATTATTTATAATTTCCTTTGGATATTTTTTTGGGGCAGAAAAAACTATAATACGGAGTATTGCACCTATTGTAGCAGATAAACAAACGTTTAAAACAAAATTTGCCCCAATAGGTGGTTTGCCATTTGATGCGTTCGGTTTAAAAGTAACTACCTATTTAAGTACTGGGTTGCAAATTAAACAAGTACGTAAAGTAGCGCATTACAACCAAAATTTTTTAGACTTAATTTTTAAGCGACACCATCTTGCAGCTATAGGAAGCATAGTATTAGCATTTTTATTTTTAACTACGGTTGGCTTTTTTTTAGACTATTCTTTTTTTAGGCCACCAGCTGCTGCAAGTATTTTAGTTTTTTTTGCAGTGTTAATGGCGCTTATTGGTGCACTTACTTATTTTTTACAAAGTTGGAGTTTACTTTTTGTGCTTGGCTTAATTGTAGTATTAAATGTATTGTATAAAACAGAAATTATTGACCCTCGTAACAAAGCATACGGATTAAATTATACCAATAAAAATGAGCGACCCAACTATAATAAAACTACCTTACTACAATTAACTACTCCACAAAAAATAACAACAGACAAGGCTAATATGCTTACAATTTTAAATAATTGGAAAGCGAAACAAAAAGAAGATAAACCCAAAATGATTTTTATAAATGTAAGTGGTGGCGGCCTACGTAGTGCCACTTTTGTAATGAATACGTTACAAAAAATGGATAGTATGACCAATGGCGAACTAATGAAACATACCTTTTTAATTAGTGGTGCTAGTGGTGGAATGTTAGCTGCAACTTATTATAGAGAGTTGTATAGAAACAAGGAAATTAAAAATATAGCAGACCCTATTTATACAGAAGATATTACAAAAGATTTATTAAATCCCGTTTTTTCATCAATGATTGCAAGAGATATTTTTGCCCCGGCACAAAAATTTTCTGTAGATAATTATCAATATGTAAAAGATAGAGGATATGCTTTTGAAAATCAGCTTAGTGAAAATACAAACGGAATTTTAAACAAACAGCTTAAAGACTTTGCCGATGATGAAAAAAAAGCGACTGTACCCTTGCTTATTTTTAATAGTACCATAAGTAGAGATGGAAGAAAAATGATGGTTAGTAGCCAGCCAATAAGCTTTATGATGAAGCCTTTATTATTTGCTAATGATACCACTATAAGTCCTGATGCTATTGACTTTGCAGCATTGTTAAGTAAACAAAACCCACAAAACATACGCTTACTAACCTTATTGCGTATGAATGCAACTTTCCCCTACGTTCTGCCAAATGTATGGCTACCAACCCAGCCTGTAATTGATGTTATGGATGCAGGCTTACGAGATAATTTTGGGGAAGAAACTACCCTTCGTTTTATTGAAAATTTTAGCGATTGGATTAAAGAGAATACAAGTGGCGTATTAATAATACAATTACGAGATAGACCAAAAGATAATTGGTATCATCCTTTTGAAAATACAGATATTTCCGATGTATTAATTAAGCCCGGAACAATGTTACAACATAATTGGTTTAAGCTACAAGATTATAGTATTACACAACAGTATAGTTATTTACATAAGCAATTAGACTCTTCTTTACAACAACTAACCCTAATGTATATACCCGAAAAAGAAGATAAAAGTGCAGCATTAAATTTTCATTTAACTGCTCGAGAAAAAAGAGATATTAAGTCTTCGTTTTACAATACCTACAATCAACAGTGTTTACAAAAAATTAAAGTGGGGCTTGGTGTTAAGTAAGTTTAGTTCACCAACAGCCGCAATGCTTTGGGTATAATTTCAATATTAAAATTAGTTGTTGTTTCTACAGGGTCACCATCAATATGCAAAGGTGCTAAGCCAGGATTTTGTATAGATAGCCTTGCAGTTTGAAAATAACCAATATCGGTACGATGATATTTTTTATCTTCATAGGGGCGTACTTCCCCAACCTTAAGTTGTTTTAAAACTGTCCATAACATTCTTGCTTTACTCATTTTATTTACAATAATAATATCTAACAAACCATCTTGTAAACTAGCTTTAGGGGCAATGGTAAAATTATTGCCAAACTGATTGCTATTGGCTATGCTTATAAAAAAAGCTTCTGTTTTAATATGGCTACCATCTACCATTAATGTAAATTCGTATGGCTTAGCTACAATAAAATTTTTTATGGATTGTTTAACATAAGTGGATAACCCTCTTTTTTTTTGTTTAGCAAAATCATGTGCTACTTGTGCATCAAAACCCAACCCACAAAGCATGCAGCTAAATTTTTCATTAATATAAAAGCAATCTATTAATGCTGTGTTTCCTGCAAAAATAGTGTTTAACGCCTCAGCAGCATTTTTACTAATTTTTGCTGCTAAGGCTAAACCATTACCACTACCCATTGGAATAATGCCAATGTTTACAGTAACAGTTAATAAAGCGTTCCCAATTTGATTAACGGTACCATCACCACCACACACAATTATATCCGTTATATTTTCAGCCTTTATTTTTTCAATTAAATAATCATAATTACCAGTAGCATTGGTAGGTAAAATTTCGAACGGAATATGTTGAGCAGTCGTTTTTTCTTTAATTAAACTCGTTAAAGCTTCTTTGCCTTTAGTGCCAGATATTGGGTTTATAAAATAAATAAAACGACGTTGCATACTGCAAATTTGAGGGAAACCAATTGTATTTAAACAAGGACCATAAAATTACACAAATCCTTACCTAACTTTCGAAAAAATAAAGTTAGGTAAGGATTAAATTTCATTGGGTAACAAGCACCCTCTTAACAATTAAACTTATTTTTCTCTAGAAATTGTACCAATAAATATTTTTTTACTTGGCATTTTGCTTTTTGTATTTACCGGTGTCATTAGCAAATAAAGCTTAATAGCATTGCCTTTACTTAAGCGATTAAAAATAGTATTGTTCGTTAAAATAAATTGTCCTTCTGCGCCTACTGTTTCGTTAAAGGTTTCAAGCACTTTATCTTTATCGCCATCACCAACTACTTGTACTTTTCTTGTATGTCTTTTAAGTAAGGATTTACCACTTAACTCAACAGTTAGTTTATCAGCATTTTTAAATACTTTTTTCTTGTACGAAATTCCTTCATCATCAACATCGTCGATCTTAACAGCATAGGCACCAGCCTTTATACCATTAATAAAAACATTCACCTTAATTTGTGCATTAATTGATAAAATAATTGCACAAAATGTAAAAAATAATACTACTTTCTTTTTCATAATTTCTTTTATTTACAAAGATACTTTTTATTCGATAAGTTTACCAACGTATTAACGCACTTGCCCATGTAAAGCCACTACCAAATGCTGCAAGGCAAACTAAATCACCCTCTTTTATTTTACCTTTTTCCCAAGCTTCACATAAGGCAATAGGTACACTTGCTGCTGTTGTGTTGCCGTAATGTTGTATGTTATTATACACTTGCTCATCGGTTAATTGTAATTTTTGTTGTACAAATTGTGCAATGCGTAAGTTGGCTTGGTGTGGTATTAGTAAGTTGATATCTTTTGCAGCTAATCCATTTGCTGTTAAAGATTCTATAATTACCTCCGGAAATTTTACAACCGCTTTTTTAAATACAGAGGGGCCATCCATGTTTGGAAAATTTTGTGCATCATCAATCATAGCATGGCTCATAAACATTTGCCCCATTTCGGCGTCATCAAAATTAGCTACCTTATCTTTCATCCAATAGTTAGCATGTGTACCGGGGTTGTACATGGCCAATATTTCTGCACTCTCACCATCGCTATGTAAATGAGTACTTAAAATCCCTTTTCCTACCTCTGTTGTAGGTTGTAGTACTACAGCCCCAGCCCCATCTCCAAATATTACCGAAATATTTCTACCTCTTGTAGTAAAGTCTAACCCAAACGAATGCTTTTCTGACCCAATAACCAATATATTTTTATACATGCCTGTTTTAATAAATTGATCGGCTACCGATAAAGCATATACAAAACCGCTACATTGGTTGCGAATATCTAAGGCGCCAATTTCTTTCATCTTCATAGCCCGTTGTACTAAAACCCCACAGCCGGGGAAATAATAGTCGGGCGATAGGGTTGCAAAAATTATAAAATCAATATCCTGTGCAGTTGTTCCGGCTCGTTCTATAGCAATTTTTGCGGCTTCCACTGCCATAGTTGTGGTTGTTTCTTCTGTTCTATGGGCATATCTACGTTCTTTGATACCTGTACGTTCTTGTATCCATTCATCGCTGGTATCCATGTATTTTTTTAAATCTTCATTGGTAAAAACGTTGGAAGGCACGTACATACCTACCCCTGCAATTTTGCTAGCTGGCATACAATCGTTAATTTTTGAGTAAGCAAATTACAAAAATGTAGTGGAATTGCAACTGTTACAAATGCAACTAATATTAAATTTCGAATTTTCAATTGGTTAATTTTCAATTCGAAATTTTCAAGGTCAAGATTATAAATTAATTCACCCTAACCATATCTTTTAAACAAAATTCTTCATCTATCATAGGGTGTACCCTCATTTTGTAATGATAATCAACAGCTATACGTAAGCCTTGTGTGCTGTGCACCATTTTTGCAGTAAAATGTTCTACTAAAGGAAGTATAGATATGGTTTCATCTTTTACAACCAATTGTGCAATGTAAATTTTATCTTTTATGGTAATGTTTAAAAATTGATAGTTACCTATAATACTCATAAAAGCAGTACCCGTTATTGAATCTGATTGAACTACACCAAATCTTTTTAGCTCATTTAAATAGCCGGTAAACGCAATAGTATATTCGGTATCTGTTTTTCTCCCCAAAATAACTTTTACAGGCTCTTCTTTTTCAAAACCAGGTTTTTTTACAAAGGTGGCCCACTTGCCTAATAAATTATCTTGTACATAAATAGTTGAAGCCTCGTCTAACCCATAAGGAGAGCTGTAAGGGCAGCCGCAAAGTAAAATGGATACACTAAAAAAAGTAAGTATGGTAAGTGCTGTTTTCACACAGGGTAAATTTACACATCTATTTTAACACATGCAATAAAAATGTACTAAAAGGATTGTAACTTTCCTTTTAAAACTGTTATATGCAAAATAGTATTTCAAAAATATTTTTTTTAGTTGCCTCATTGTTAATCCTTTATTTTACAAGTTGTAAAAAAGAAGCTGCTCCGTCCAACGGAAATGGTGGCGGTAGTGGAGGAGGCTCGGGTGGGGGCACCATAGTTATAACACCTCCACCAGCTTTTGGTCCTTATATTGTTGGTTATTTCCCTAGTTATAGAGATCCTAATACCGTACCCGATGTAAAATTTAGAATGTGTAATGTGGTTAATTATGCATTTGCAACCGTAAATACTAGTGGTACAGTAACCCTAGCAGCCCCATCAATTTTAGCAGCAGTTACTACAAAAGCAAAAGCTAACGGAGCAAAAGTTTTTATAAGTTTAAATGGTAGCGAAACCGATTGGTTAAATATGGCTAGTACTGTAACAGGAAGAAATGGATTTATAAAAAGTGTAATGGATATTGTTCGTCAATATAATTTAAATGGGGTAGATGTTGATTGGGAGTTTCCTCGTACAACAAATGGTACAGATGTTACGTACACAGCTTTAATGAAAGAGTTTAGTGATAGTTGCCACAGAGATGCTAAATATTATTTAACCGCAGCGCTTACAGCAGGAAAATATGCAGGCAGTGTAAGAGATGCTATTAAAGATGAAGTATTTGGTTATGTAGATTTTTTTAATGTAATGGCTTATGATGATTTTAGCACAACAGTTGCGTATAAGCATCATAGTGATATAGCGTTATCTAACACCTGTTTAAACTATTGGTTAACAACAAGGGCTGCTCCAATAAATAAATGTGTGCTAGGTATACCAGCGTATGGCAGGCCAAGTGGTATTACCCAAACGGGTACCGTATTAACCTATAATGGTATTTTAACACAAGGAGGCGATCCGCTAAAAGATAGTGCACTAGTTACCGCTGGAGGTATTGCAAATTATACGGTTTACTATAACGGTACGTATACTACAAAACTAAAAGCCAAACTAGCTTTACAGCGTTGTAATGGAGTAATGATGTGGGAAAAAGGGCAAGATAACCACTCTAGCAATTCATTATTAAAAGCGGTATGCGATACAATTGGAAGGGCGTATTAAAAAATTTATCTTTACTAAAGTATATATTTAAGGCATAACAAACGCTAACTACACAAAGTAACAATACAGTTACTCGGTAAACTATTCATTTTATTTTTTTGTTTAAAGAAAAGCAATACCTAATCATATTTTTTCAACAACTTTTATAAAACTAACGAAAAAAAAATTTATAAAAAAGAAGAAAGCTATTAACCGATTACTTGAATCCCTTTCAAACAAACGAATTTAACAAATTACGAACCCGTTAAATGATAAAAGTTTATCTTTTTGTTTAAATAAAATCAAATATTTTTTTTCAACATTACACAAAAAACAATAACATTTAATTATTTCATAAAATAGTTCCATTAATTTAAACCATCCCTCCATACATTTGTTATTCAACTGTTATATTGTTTAATTTAAAAAAAACTGACTATGTTTAAAAATTTATTGCAAGTACATGCAATTGCAAACAACAACTACGTTGCCTTTACATTCTTTGTAGGCACTATGGCAATGATGGCCGCTTGTGTTTTTTTCTTCTTTGAAATGTCTAATGTGGACAAAAAATGGAGAACATCAATACTTGTTTCTGGCTTAATTACGTTTATTGCTGCTGTTCACTACTATTACATGAGAGGCTACAATTTAGAAACTGGAGAATCACCAATATTCTTCCGTTACGTTGACTGGATTTTAACCGTTCCGTTAATGTGTGTTGAGTTTTATTTAATCACTAAAAAAGCAGGTGCAAAAATTGCATTACTTTGGCAATTAATTTTTGCTTCTGTAGTTATGCTTGTAACAGGTTACATTGGTGAGGCTGTTTATGGTAAAGAAACTCAAAGTTGGATTTGGGGTTTACTTAGCGGTATCGCTTATTTCTACATAGTGTACTTAGTATGGTTCGGCGAAGTAGCAAATCTTGCTCGTAACGCTGGTCCTGCTGTACAAAAAGCAGTAAAAACGCTTGGATGGTTTGTACTAGTTGGTTGGGCTATTTATCCAATTGGATACATTGCTGGTACAGAAGGTGGATTATTTGGAATGAAAGTATTCCAAGGTTTATCAATGGATGTTGTATATAACATTGGTGATGCCATCAATAAAATTGGTTTTGGTTTAGTGATATATGCTTTAGCAGTATCAGACAAGAGTAGCACACAAAATGCTTAATATTTATTTAAAAGGTGTGATAAATTTTATCACACCTTTTTTTTATTACTAATATATATTTAAGTAGTATGAAAATTGTATTATTAATTCTTGGTGTTCTTTTACTTCTTGTACAACATTATATTGTACCCATAGAAACTAATACACAATTCATAATTTTTATTATTGGAATTCTACTACTTGGCGTACCCCATGGCGCTGCAGATTTACTTGTAGCCGAAAGAAATGCAGACGAAACTGCAAAAACGTTTTCAAAAAAATATTTCTTTATAGTATATATAGGCAAGCTAGCCATATTTGCTATTACCTTATTTTTATTTCCTGTTGCTGGTAACTTACTTTTTATTTTTTTTGCTGCCTATCATTTTGGCGAAACAGATTTACATCAATTTAAAACCGATACACTCTTAGGAAAACTCTTTGTACTATCTTATGGGTTAGTCATTTTAAGTGTAATACTACTCCATCATTTTGATGACGTAATGCCCATTTATCAATTGTTTGAATCAGGTAAAAAAAATGTGGCCATTATTAATTGGATAAGTTTAAACAGATATTATATTATTTCTATTATAGGAATTTTGTTTTTTACCTCAACGTTTATTTATTTTTTAAGGAATAAGCATTTTGACAAAAACGATAAGGGTGAATTTTTAGTTCTTTTTGCCTGTATAATTTTCATACTATTTAATTTACCTATGTTATTGGGCTTTACTTTTTATTTTGTGGTATGGCACTCTGTATTATCCTTAAATAATATTGTAACTTTTTTAACCAAACAAAATACATTTTCACATAAAACAATTATAAAGCAAATAGTAATCTATAGCCTTTTAGCCATTGTAGGTATTGGCTTATTTGGCTTAACTGGGTTTATGTTTATAAATAAAAATTCGGTTGCAGGGTATATATTTTTAGGCTTGGCAGTACTTACTGCACCGCATATGCAAATTATGTACGACATGTACGGAGCTATACGAAACAAAGCAGCACAAGTTGCCTAACTAAACTAGCTATTTCATTAGTTCCTATTACTTATCCAATTTAACGGTTATTTTCCTTTTTCAATTTCTTTGCCATCTTTATTGAATGCTTCAATGAATTTTTATTAGTCCAGTTGTGATGGGATACAATTATAAATGTTGGATTAGGATATTTTTTTTGCACATTTTTAAGGGTGGTTTCGTACTCCAACACATTACCATCTCCTAAGTAACCCAAATCTTCAGCCTCTGCACCTTTTATTAAACAACCACCGTAAAGTATTTTTTTTTTATTAAACCAAACAACAATATTGTCTGCCGTATGCCCTTGGCCTGGGTAATAGGTTTCAAAAATGTATGGCTCAACATTAAACACGGTATCTTTTGCAATTAAAAATTCAGCTCTTTTTTTACCATTCTTTTTACTTAATTCATCTGTTAAAAAAGTGGTGTAGGTTTTAATTCCTTGTTTCCTATAGTATTCAAGTCCTTCTGTTCTATCGCTATGCCAATGTGTGGCAATGCATAATACAACACTTTTGTTATGTCTTAATTTAATACTATCCAGCAACGGTTGAAATTGTGTGGTATCCCAAGGGGTATCAAAAAGTATAACGCCTTTGTTAGTTACTACATACATTCCATTAGCAGGCACTTTACTTCCTTCGTAAGTATTGTACGTTGTATAAATATAAAAGTCGCCTTTTAAAGGTGAGATGTTAAGTTTAGTATTTTTTGATTGTGCAAAACTAGTGCCCACAAAAAAAATAAAAAGTAGGGCAAATTTAATGGGTAGCATGCTGCTTCTTTTGTTATTAAACGGTGGGCTTTTTAAAGGTGATGCAAGATTTAATTTTTGTATCATAGTTAAATATTGTACAGTTTAAAGTTAACCTGTTTAAAATTAATCGTTCAATTCATCAATGGTTGCCTTTAGTTTTTTCAAGTGTTTGCCATAAGCAAAGTTGAACATCCATTTTGCTCCAAAATAGCATAATGGAACTAAAACTAACAGCGTAACTAAGAGTACAAGCAACATTTTTGGATTGTATAAAAATGCTTCTACCGATTTGCCCGAACCCTCAACACCACCTAATATAAAACCACCGGTTGCTGCTATGGGATAAACAAATAAACCCAACCTTTCTTGTATACGCCACCACTTTTGAAAGCTTGAATAGTTTTTTTGCAGCTCGTCTTTTAATGAGTTTGTTGTGGAAACGTTTACATTGATGTTCTTATACAATTTCCAGGTATCAACCCCTACAAAAATATTGAAGAGTATGCCAATACACAAAGCTACTTGAACCTGCCAAATATGGATGAAGTAAAATAAGGGCAGATAAACGGCAGTAATAAGAATAGCCAATAGTAAACTCATGAAAAGATTTTTCTTTAATTTTTCTAAAGGTAATTTGGATTGAAGGTTTCTAAAATCTTTTTGCTCAAATAGTTTATTCAATTCGGTATCACTTCCGCTGGGTTGGTCCCATATATTTTTGATGTTCATTATATATCTTTTAAAAGTGTTGCCAAATGTTGTTTAATCCGGTGAAGTTTTACGCCCACCAAATTTGATGTTATGCCTATTAGCTCGCTTACTTCTTTATTGTCGTACCCATCTAAATGCAGCGATATTACAGCTCTTTCCGTTTCGGGAAGTGTACGGATGGCTTTGTACAATCGCTCTGCTTCGTCGGAGGTTGATGTGGATGAATATTGCTGCTCATACTTTAAGGTATCGGTATATTCAATCCGGTTTGTTTTTCGTTGAAAAGTAAAAATGGTGTTTAAACAAAGGCGATATAACCAGGTGCTAAACTTTGCTTCGCCTCTAAAAGCTGAGTACGTTTTCCATGCTTGCAATACAATCTCTTGGTATAAATCCTTTTTGTCCTCTTCTGAATTTGCATAAAGATGCACCAGCTTATAAATGATATTCTGGTGCTCTTTAAGCTGTGACAAAAATTCTTTTTCGCTCACTAATTTTTTGTATTTACTGGTGTTATGGTGTAACCCATCTCTTTTAATTGATTAATCAACCCAGTTTTACCTACCAAATGTAAAGCTCCTACAGCAACAAACAAAGCTTGTTCTTTCATCAAATTTGGTAGTTGCTGCATCCAATAATTATTACGGTCATCCAACAATGCTTTTAGCTCATTGGGCTTATAACTATTACCATACATTAATTGTTGTAGCTCACTCAGGTTTTGTGTAGTGTAGGCAGTATTCATAATGCCAATCATTCGTTTCAATCCATCCTTTTCATTCAACAATTCGCTTAAAAGCTCTACCTGCCTTTGTAGGGTCATCTGTCCAAAAATGGCGTTTATTTCCATTTGTATAGTTTCTAAACCCAATACTTTTTTCCCATCCTTTTTTGCTGCTTGCTGAAAATACGTATCCAATTGTACTTCTCCTTTTTTAGTAGGAAAATACTTTTGCTGTGTAATACCCATTGCAAAAGACATCACAGCAAATGGACTAACCTGGTTTAGTTGTGCAATATCAAATGCAGCCTCTTCTTTAAACCATTTGCTTACTTTTGTGTAAAGGGTATCGGGTAATTCTTTTTGCAGTGTTGTTCCCTTTAGCATGGAGGCTTCCATCATGGAGGTTTGTATGTTGCTATCAATAACCAATTCTCCCACAACAGCATCGCTTGCTGCATATGCTTTTGTTACCGCTTGCATGGTATCTACAAATCCGCTGGAAAAAAAGTGATAGGTACCAAAAAGGTAAGATGGTTTTTTTAATCCGTTGCCGCTAACTTTCCAAAGTAATGCATTGGCGGTGTTGTTTTGTTGCGCTACTACAAGTAATGACCATGATAGGCATAGCACTGCCAGTATAAAATTTCTTTTCATTTCTTTAAATTTTTAAAAGGGATGTTTAGTTTTTTAGAAAGATGGTATAAAATAAACCTGCAAATGTGAGGGCTAAATGCACCAGCAGCCATACTTTTTGATACATAGGTCGTTGCTGCCATTTAACCGATGGGTCAAACGGATCAAACACCAATGCAATACCAAGGTTGGCAAATGCCCACTCGTAATCGCCTTTTATAAAAAGGTAAATAACAAGTACCAAAAAACCTACATAAGCGTATCGGTTAAACGGGGTAAATTTTGGAGTAGTTTCAGTTGATAATTCCTGTTTCATAATCGTGTATTTTATATATAAGTGGCACGAGTAAATGATTTATTACAAGAAAGAAAACTTTTTTTTATAGTTGTACAGTTTGGTTGTTATTAAAAGCAGTTTAGGCTATGTATAAGAAATACTACTGACAAGAAAACCCAATTATTTACTGGCGTTTTTGTAAGCCCAAGTAAATTATTATTTTTTGTGTTTTATTTAATTGTCTTTGATGTCGGTATCCATAATGGTGTTTGGAGCTGTCTTTCTAAACAGTTCTATAAAATAACCTAGTTGAAAAAAGTCACGACCCGTTTCATCATTAATTTTATAGTCGAACTGATGTAAATAACCTACTTGCAAACTGGTTGCTTTTGATGGTTTGTAGGTAAAGGCAAGTAATAGTCTGTTTCGTTCAAAATAAGGCTCCCTGTCTGTAAAAAATAATTCATTACTAGCACTAAGTTGAAAAGGTTTGTACTCCTTTCTTTCTTTTCCAAAAGGGTACGAAGCGCCAAGTCTGTACCTAAAACGATTGCGGTAGCCACTGCTTGTAAACCTTAATTCGGCACGATAACGCTGTTCTATTTTTACTTTTCCTATGGATTGAAAAAGAATAACTTGAGGCCAAATTCTAAATTCATTATTGTTTTTAGGTAAAACAAAATCTCCGCCTTCTTTATAGGTTTGGTAACTACCAGCACCCAACGATAACTTAAGGTTTTTACTAACCTTGTAGTTAACGCCACCTTTATATTCGTAATAATGAAAGTTGTTGTAAAATTTTAAGGATCGTAATTGAGCTTCGCCAAAAACACTCCATTTAGTATCCACGTTGTATTTTAAATTTAAAATATTCCAAGTGCCTAAATCAGCGTTTTGCCCTTGTACAATACTTGGAATAAAAAATAAAATTGCCATTAAATACTTGTACATTTTTCTTTATTTTTTTAGCAAAGTTACCCCATGGTTTTAGTTTAATGGCTATGGACGTTGCATTTGTTTTTAAAAAGAAGTTTATGCAAGGTTTTTGCAGGAAAGTTGCTGAGCAGAAATTTACTGCGAAGGAACAGTATAAAGTTCAATAGACTTATCGGTGGTTATAAAAAAGTTTTTTCCTTTATTATTTCCACACAATAGTAGTTTACTTTTTTTATAAGCTTTTGGAGTTGGTTTCTGCAATGGAGAAAGCGCCAAACTTAATTGCCACAAATAATTCCCTTTTACCGTATTGATAGAGACTTCTTTTCTCTCTGCTTTAGTTGTTCCAACAGCAAAAGGAACAGAAATAATACGTTGAGAAGATACTGCATAGAACTTGCCATTGTACCAAAAGTTTTTCCAATTAATACGTTTAGTTGTAGTTACTGCATAAATAAAAAGGGTAGTATCGGGTTGCACTTTTCTAATATTACCATTTAAATCAACGGGTACATTACCCGGAAAACGTACAGTATAATAGCAATATACTTTTGCAAGTGGTTTTAGTTGAGCGTAAGTGGCCAGCTGCAAGAATAATAAAAAAATCGTTATTCTAAAGGGCATTCTAAGTAAAAAAATCTTGTTCATACGTATGATTAAAAATGAAAAGATAAATTATTTAAACTATATACAAATAACCAGCCAATTTTTTTATACTGTAAAATTATTAAGTAGAAAAGTTGGTAATAAAACGTTGCCTTGGTTTATGGTACATTAAACATTTTCTTTTTTTACCAATAATGGTTTTTGTGTAGGTATTTTGGGTATTTCAATGGTGTTTAAAAAGTAGTTTACGCAACATTATGTGCAGAAGATGCTGCTGGGCTAAAGAGGACTTAACCACCCTATACAGATGCCTTCCCTTTTTTTAGACCCTTTTCATTAAGGTATGTGGCTATAAGAACCATTGCAAGGCAAAGCATAGCAAGTTTACCACCTGAGGTTCTTAACGGAGCACCACCAAATGCAAAAATAAAAAGTAGTACAAATGAACCCCAATACACAAAGCGCTTCCACAGGGGCTCTTCATAAAGAGTAGTGCCAAACAAAACGAGCAGGCCAATAATAACATACACTGCTTTAGGCTTTTCCTCAAAACCTGTTAGCTCCTTACTTACACCCTGAATGCCAACAACATGCCATTTTTCAGCATAGTAAGTGCCTCCTTCCCTTTGCGAATCTCGGTAAGGCAGCCATAGCGAAAGCAAATGAATAACGAGTGCCGCAAGCATTAGTTTACGTGCCATTGAAGTGTAGTTATTTCAGTTAACAGCCGGAGTTTGGGGAGTTTTAATTTCTGGCATCTTTCTTTTTTACAACTTAATTAACCTTGTAAACTTACGCCTTTTATACTTTTATGTACTCACTTTTTATAACCTACTTATTTGTAGTTGTACAACTATAAATGTTGCTGAGAGCAAAGGCTTTAATTTTTCTTACTTTTTTTTAGCCCTTAGTTTTTTTACTTCACTTATTTCTTTCAATAAAGATTTTGCATTAATGGGTGTTACCACTTTTTTCCCCGTTTTAGCTTCCAATTCTTTCATAGCTACGTTTGCTACATTGCCACCTTGCTTAGCCACTTTTTT
The DNA here is from genome assembly GCA_031377245.1 of Bacteroidota bacterium. Taxonomy (GTDB): domain Bacteria; phylum Bacteroidota; class Bacteroidia; order Chitinophagales; family Chitinophagaceae; genus Ferruginibacter. The sequence continues at coordinate 59,621 of JANMEU010000004.1, read as the reverse complement.
ACTAGCCTCAAAATCTTTTGGGTTTACAGCAGCAGAAATATCTTTTGTTGATGCCTCTGCCAACATATTTAAAATGAGCTCGGTATTGGACATGTTGTCTCTTAGGTTTTCCTTTTTTAAACCTTTAAGTATTTTATATTCTTTGGTGGTTTTGCCTGCCCATGCCTCTGTAATAATATCGGTAAGTGTTGCAAATTGTTGCCCTTCTTTTAATCCTCGTTTCTTCCATTCATTAGTTAGTTCTTTTCGTATCTCAATACTTTTAAGGCGTTGATTTATCCCTGCCTGTTATGCTGCGGCAGGCAAGCAATTTTCACTGTATCCCAAGTTCATATAGTTTTCCAATGCCCTGTCAATGCTCAATTCTGGGTCTTGCATTTCATCTAATCTTTCGGAGGCTACTTTTGCTAACCATAATTTAAAAGGTTCTGCCTTTGGCGATGGAATAGATTGAATTAAGCGTAATAAATTGGGTGTATCCAAACAATCTGTTCCATAATTTTTACCATCAGCGGCTTCAAATTTCAGTTGTACGATAAAATCGTACAACTGACTTCCCTCTTTAGTTAGCTTCTTTTTTAAATCACTCCAATAACGCTTTGGAATAGTACTGCCTGTTAAAATCTCGATGATGTCTATTACCGAAAAATACCACATTTCCTTTTCCGCATCCCATTGGCTACGTACTTGCTTGCTTTCAAATAATTTTATGTTGCCCATTATTTATGCTTTAAGTGTTGCAAAATAAAGATAGGCTTATTTGTTTTATTTACTAACTATTTTAGTTTTTGGTATGCTTTAGGTTATTTTGTTGCATGGTTATAAAATTAGTTTACTCAACGTCCCTTGCAGGAGATGTTGTTGGGAAGAAGTGGTGGTTCGTGAGACAAGAACCACTGCGGAGTAAGTAATCATTTACGTTGTTTAAAGGGGACACTAAGCAAGGCTGAGGGTTAATCTTTTTCACTAAATTGCATTAAATTTTAAATCAATATGAAAAATATCTTAAACTTAATACCTGTTTTAGTTGTGGTTGCCTTAATGTTTTTTGGAACTAGTGCTAACGCTCAAAAAGTCGCCTATATCTCTGCTGATGATATCCTTTTTAAAATGCCTGCATACAATCGCATTAAATTAGCAAGTGACGCCTACAGCAAACAAATGCAAAAAATGTTGGAAGCTAAAGAAACACAAATGCAAACTTTTTATCAATCTACAATGGATAAAGCTCAAAAAGGTGAATTGACTCCACAACTAGAAAAAAAAGCTCAACAACAATTAGAAGAAATGCAATCAAACCTACAAAAGGATGCTGCTAGTGCGGATAAAAAGTTAGCGGACAAAGAAGCTGAATTGACAAAACCTTTGTACGAAGAACTAGATGCGGCTTTAAAAAAAGTAGCGAAAGAAAATGGATACAGCTGTATATTGGACAAAAAATTTATACTTTATGGTGCAATTGATGCTACTGCTCAAGTAAAAACTGCTTTAGGAATTACTTTGTAAGCTGTTAAAAAATAGCTCATTGTCGCCATGTGTACCCTTCCTAAAATCACTATCATTTACTAGAATAATTAGGGCATCATTTCCCAATAAAAATCGGGGCAAGTAGTGCCATACAAATCCATCGGGCTGTATTAAATTGTTTTTAAAAGTAGTTTATGCAACGTGCCGTGATGGAGATGTTGTTGAAAAAAAAGTAATGCCTACCCCAACGTATATTTTTTAAACAAATTAATCTGTACTAGTTATACAACTTATGTACAACAAAATTTCCGAAAGCTTGCCAAGCATCCGAGTATCGGGCATGGTACACTACATCTGCAAATAAAAAAGCTAGTAGCACAATTAAGTAGGGTTTCCAATTTTGCTTTTTTGCAACGTCGGTTAAAAACAGCACAGCAACCAGTGCGGTTTTTATATATAAAACCAGTGGAAGTATAGTAGCAGCGCCTATTTCTGGAAAATAACTTATTAAAATTCTGTTTAAGGGTGGCCCAAGCATAACTATGGCAGTACCAATTATAAAACGCATGTGGGTATACGCAAACTTTTTGTTGTATATAGCTAAAGCATAAAATAATACAAACATAACTAGCTGCATCCATGTTATGGATTGAATGGCCATAACATCAACCCATGTTTTTTTAAGAATACCAGTTTGGTAATTTTCTTTTGCAACAAAAAACATAGATACCACTATTAAAGGCGCAATGGCGTAGGTAAGTTTGCCCAAAAAGCGATGCACCCTAAAACGTTTTTTGTAAATTAATATAGGTTGTACTACTAATAATAAAACCCAACAACCCATTAATGCTCCATGCGTATGATGTATCCACGAAAATTGCGTAAACCCAGGAAAATATTTAATATACGAAGCATGAAACCCAATGTGTACAATTATAAACACAACTAGCATACCTGCAATAACAGGCTTTATGTTTAGCTGTTTGGTATGCTTTAGGTTATTTTGTTGCATGGCTATAAAATTAGATTATGTAATGTTGGGTGGTGGGGAGATTGGGAGGAAAGTGGTTTATAAATGTGTTTGACTGTTTGATAGACTATTAATTTATTTCATTAAATAACACGATCAAATATCCCTTTTACTATAAACTCTCTTTCATTAATAGATTCAGGATCAACCACAATCTCTTGGTATGATGAATCATACGATTTTGGCTTAAGAATAATTTTCTCATGGTGCCATCCTTCTTCGGTTATTACTTTCTCACTATAATATTCTTTGAATGTATAACATGAACTGTAATCAGGATCTTGAAGATTGTTACATTGAACAAGTACCATTAATCCATTTCTGTTACCACCATGATATTTTTTAAACAAAGCAATTTGCCCATCTTGGATAATTTTATTCATAGAATTACCGATTATTTTGCATGCAAAATAATCGGTTGTAATTCTTACACCTTCGGGTACAGTAATAAAATTTTGCTCAGGTGAAGTTTCATTTAGAAATAACTCGCCTGCAGCCACCTTTAATGAAAACAGCGGTACACAATTTACAAAAGGGATTAATTTTATTTCTTTTACTTTAATAGGCTCAACTTTAGTATTTTCTTTAAATAAATAAATGTGCTTTTTAAAATAGTTTCTTAAATTTTCATCGCATACATAAATATAGCAACCTAATATACCTCTTAGCATTATAGTTTTATATATATTTATTATGTAGTTCTTAAGAACATTTATATCAGTTATTGTATTTTGTCCGTTAGTGTCAAAATAATTATTTCTTAAAATTTCAATTTCTTTACTAATGGGGTTTAAAATAATTTCTGGTCCAAAAATTATTCCTACATAGTTCAAATCATAACCCTGTGTAGTGTGAATACAACCAATTTGTTCTGCATTATTATCTTTCAAAATAAACTCAATATTATCAAGGTTCCATTGAAATTTTAAATCATCAATTACTATATCAAATTTTGTATTATCATTTTTAGAAATCCATTTCCACCCATATCCTGCAACAAATCTGCATAATTGATATTGTTCATTTTTTAATCTTAAACTAGAAACGAACTCTTTGAAACTATCAAACAATAAAACATCATAATTTTTGTCGAAATATTTAAAATTATCAGCTTCAATTTTCTTGCCCAATAAATCATTGATAAATTGAACGTATCCATTCCCTCCTTTGGATCTAAATTGTGAAAGCAATCCAATTGTTGTAGTGTCTTTCCTGTTTTTTAAATCATTAAATTCTTGTGGATTTACATCAGATGGTTTAATACTTTGATTATGGTCATAAAAATAAATTGCTTTTTTAGATTTCAATAAAGTCCATTCAAGTTCATTTGTTTTTATGGGGTCAAGACCCAATGCTCTTGCTGTATTATCAAAAGAAGCATAATTTGTTAAGTTCACTCTTTTTCTTAACCTGTGAGACTCATCAATAAATAATAAATCGTAAGATGAGTTTGCAAGGTCTGAAGGGCCTATTACCATATCTTGTCTTAGTCCTTGAATGTTCTGAAAAATCTTTTTAATAGTCTTTCTAAATGAACTCATTGCTATTACCAATCCCATTTTAGGATTAGGGAATTTTCTCTTCAAGTTTTTTACTTTATCGATAAATTCTTTTTCATCCTCACCAAATTCTCTATAATTAAAATCCTCATCTGACGTTAGCATTAATTTAAATAAAAAAATAGCTAAGATGGTTTTGCCAGTTCCAGCACCCCCTTCCACTAATACAGATTTTTTATTTTCAGATAACAATGCATCTATTATAAGCATTAAATTTTTTCGTTGATCAATAGACAATGTCTTATATGGAGAATATTTGAATAAGTCACTATTTGAGATGTGTTCTATGCTATGTTGTGCAATGCCATTACTGATAAGGCCATTCCATATGTTTTTAAATAAGTCAGAGTAAATTTCTTCTCTTTGATAATAAGAGTGATTTACTAATCCTAAATTTCCATTTAATAATTTGTATTTGCCATCGGCATGTAGGTACTTGATTAAATTGGACTCAATATCCAATGTTGCAGATTTATTAAATTTTTTGCTTGAAATTAAATGGGCTTCATGTAAATGGCTTTTGCTAGGTGATTGAAGATGAGCAAAAATTCGAGAACTAGTATCAATGGTTTCTCCAACATATGCTTGGCTTACTCCATTGTTGTTTAAAATATAAACTATAGGCCAGTTTTCAGTAACAAAATATTGTGATTGAATCGAGTTTAACCCTTTATTGTTAAACTCAATTTTACTTATTTCAAAATCTTGGTTATAATTCATTATACTTTTTTGAAATTCCTTTTGATTTTTCGATAGGATATTTTTCACTATTTGTTTTTATTTTATCCAAAACAATTTCCTTTACATCAAAACTATATTTTTCAGCAAGTAAAAAGGCAAAAGAGAAAATGTCGGCAAGTTCTTCTTTTATTTTTTCTGTATTAGCTTCATCAGCTTTCTTCCAAAGAAATAATTCTAAGAGTTCAGCAGATTCCATACTAATTGCCAAAGCCAAATCTTTTGGATTATGAAATTGCTCCCAATCTCTTTCATTTCTGAATTTCAAAAGTGCTTGTATTATTTCTTCGCTTTCTTTCATTTTGAATTTTTAATATCGAAGTAATTTTTTTTAGGGTACCTTGTAACACAAATTACTCAAAACCCACATGTATACCAAAATTTATCATTTACACATTTACAATTAATTAATCGCTGTAATTTTAATTAATCTTATACTCTTTTGCTACTCCCAAAATGCACTTACCCCCTCCTAACCCTTACCAATGCACCTAACCAACCACCAATTTCCATAAACCAGGCAATGCCTAAGTGTACCAATAAGCCGCCCCAAATACTGCCGCTATTATAACTTACAATGCCCAATAAAATGCCGCCCCAAAAACTGCTAATAGCCTCGGCCATGGGTTTACCTAAATGTATGCAGCAGTAAAATACGGCTACCGGTATTATGCAATGGGTACCGCAAATATTTAGTAGGGCTAAAATTAAAAAACCCCTAAAGAAAAACTCTATGCTAACAAAATCAAACCCATAACAAAGCTCGTACACTATATACCGCCATTTTTGTGTGGCAAGGTTGGTGTAGTTAATAAATTTTGCTTTGGGGTACATGGCTAAAAAATCGGCTTGGGTGCTGGCTAAGGCTAGTAAGGGTAGCATTATTAGTAGCATAATTAAATAAGGCTTTATGCTATCTAATGCTTTTGTGCCGTAAAAGGGTTGGTTGCTTTTATCTTTTAAATACCAAATAATAAAAATGGGTATCAGCACTACAAAAACCCTAACAATCCAATTAATACAGTGTAGCCAAAATTGTTGCTCATCTCCACTCCAAATTTTTGTAACTAGGGGTTGATGAAAATCGAAATTTATACGAAACGAAAATATGGCTGGTGCTGCTAGTAAAATAACCCAAAACCAGGCGTTTTTAAAATAGGTACAATCTTTAAAAAAAAACAATTGCAAAAAAAATGCTGCGGCAAAGGGTATAAAATACAAGAGGTAATAGCCTACAAAATTGCCTAGTGTAGTTGTTGAGCCACCTGCATATTTACGCTCTAAAAAATGCCAATAGTTTAAATAAATTATGGTGCTTAGTAATAACACAATTAATAAAAAATAATACACATTAAACTCTTTGTGGTAAAACTCTTTTATGTATTTAAAAATGGGTTGCATTGGCGCTTTAAAAATTAAGTACACTAATTTATAGTAATTATGGTATTTAATGGAATTATAATGGCGGTTGGGTTTTTATTGGTGTAGATATAGATTTCTCACTTCGTTCGAAATGACAAATAAAAAAACCCCACTGTAAAACAGCAGGGTTTATATTTTAAAAATTAAAACAAAAAATTTATTTAAACACTACCCACTTTCTTAGCTCTTTATTAAACAACCATACCATACCATTGGCATAACTAAAATTAAACATTGGATACACGCCAACATCATCAGGCAATTGCCATTCAGCAGATAATACGCCTGTTGCTTTGTTATACAATTCTATTTTTTTCTCATCTATATTTAATAAGCCAATTTCGGCTTTTGGCAAACCTGTATAAATTAACGAATTATTATGCGGACTACCTGCATCTAAAAAAAACAGCGCTTCATCGTCCTTTGTTTTTCTTAAGGTAATCGTTTTCTTTTCCTCACCTTTCATAGAATAAATAGATACTCCATCTTCTGTTAAAAAATACAGCATATTATCTTGGCTGCTATAAAAACCTACACTTTGATTTTCTGGCTGGCGCATGTCGTTTTGAAAAATATAGTCCGACTCGTACGTGTCATCCACCTCCGTCATATCAAAAACCATATCTCCCTTTGGGTTTAACTTATATCTAACCCATCCTCCACTATCGTAACAGTTACCCTCTACACTTTTTGTTTTTGGGTTATACCAAAGCCCTCTCATATCGTTACCTGCTATGGCTTTGCTAAGCTGTTTTCCCTTAAGGTCGAAAATTACCATTGGGTAAACTGCATTACCCAACATGGGTATGTAATATTTTTTTGCAATAGGGTTGTAGGCTACGCTTCCTCCATTACTACCATCTACTCCGTTTTCGCCAGGCATTGCAACTTCCATTACTTGTTTTAACGTACGTTTTGCAAGCCCCGGTGTTTTTTTTACTTGTGCATTTGCTATGGTTAGCATGCATAGGCTTAAAAGCATTAAGGTTATTCTTTTCATTTTTTATATTTTTTTTAAAATAACAATAAAAATACAAGGTAAACAATACCCTGTGCAAGGTATATTATAGCTTTTGCCAAGCCTATTTACTTAAAAAAGGGATGCTTAATAAAAATGGTTACGGGTATTATAACTTGGCAGTATTATTTAAGGTTTTCCAAAGTAAATCTTTAAGCTCGGCCAAGCCTTGGCTTTGTATGGAGGAAATAAATAAATGTGGAATATTTTTGGGCAGCTCTTTGGCTATGGCTGCTTTTAATTCATCATCTAACATATCGCTTTTGCTAATGGCAATTACAAAATCTTTTTGTAACATTTCATCGTTATAATCTTCTAACTCTTTATGTAAAATTTCAAATTCTTTTTTATGATCTTTACTATCGGCAGGTATTAAAAAAAGTAAAATGGAGTTACGCTCTATATGGCGTAAAAAGCGGTGCCCTAAGCCTTTTCCTTCGGCGGCACCTTCTATAATACCGGGTAAATCGGCTATGCAAAAACTTTTTCCATCTCTATAATCTACCATGCCTAACTGTGGCACAAGGGTGGTAAAGGCATAGTCGGCAATTTTTGGTTTTGCTGCTGTTATTACCGATAGTAAGGTTGATTTGCCTGCATTAGGAAACCCTACTAAACCAACATCGGCCAGTACTTTTAATTCTAAAATTTTCCAACCTTCTACACCTTCTTCGCCAGGCTGTGCATACTCGGGTGTTTGGTTGGTAGAGGTTTTAAAATTGCTATTACCTAAGCCACCACGGCCCCCTTTTTGCAAAATTATTTCTTGCCCATCTTCTAAAATTTCTGCTACTTGTTCGCCTGTTTCTTCATCTAAAGCAATAGTGCCAAGGGGTACTTCTATAATAATATCTTTTCCGTTTTTACCCGTACTGTTATTTTTACTTCCATTTTCGCCATCCTCGGCAATTACGTTTTTAAAATACCTAAGGTGTAAAAGCGTCCATAATTGAGTGTTGCCTTTTAAAATAACATGTGCCCCACGGCCACCATCGCCCCCATCGGGGCCACCCATAGCCGTAAGTTTATTACGCATAAAGTGTTTACTACCAGCGCCACCGTGTCCGCTATGGCAAAATATTTTTATTTGATCTACAAAGTTTGAACGTTCCATATTAAGCGGCAAAGGTCTGTTATTTTACGTTATAACGCTAATTTAAAGGAACTTGCCTATTGCTAAACTACTACACCCTTTTTATTTTTAAAAATTTTAACAACCCTAAATTGCTTTCAAGCATCTTAGATGTAAATACATTATTTTTATAAACAAACCATTAAAAGATGAAAAAAATACTTGTTGTTTTGTTGGTATGTTTTGTTGCGTTAAGCGTAACAGCACAAAAAAAGAAAAGTAGAAAAGCGAATAAAGCACAACCTACTTGTGTACAAACACTAATAGCAAAATTTAGTAAAGAAGAAAAACAAGAACCCCGTAGAAGTATTTATAGTTATACCTACAAAGGCAAAACGGTATATTATGTAACTGCACCCTGTTGCGATTTTTTTACCGATGTGTATGATGAAAATTGTACCTTAATTGGCCACCCAGATGGCGGTATTACGGGTAAGGGCGATATGAATATGCTTGATTTTAATACCGAAAAGAAAAACGAAAAATTAATTTGGACAGATAAGCGTAAGTAACTTTTATTGGCTTTGGTTCCAAGGTTTATAGGTACCGTTTTGTAGTTGTTGGGTACTGGGTACTTCGGTAAGCGGCTCACATTCTTTTAAGGTATTTTTTAATTGGCTGGGTAATTGTTGATATAATTTTGTGCCCTCGGTTTTCCAATTAATCATTTCATCGCTTACTTCTTTTATTTTTTTTGCAGGGTTGCCTACAATTAAACTTCTTGCCTCAAATACTTCATCTGCTTTTATAAAACTTAATGCACCTACAATACACTCATCGCCCAAAATAACATTATCCATAAGTACGGCATTCATGCCTACTAAACAATTTTTGCCAATAGTTGCACCATGTACTACAGCCCCATGGCCAATATGGGCTCCTTCTTTTAATAAAACGGTTACCCCAGGAAACATATGTAGCGTACAATTTTCTTGCACATTACAACCAGCCTCAATACTAATTTGCCCCCAATCGCCTCGTATAGCAGCGCCTGGGCCAATGTACACATCGGCACCAATTACCACATTTCCCGTAACTACCGCTTGTGGATGTACGAAGGCAGATGGATGTATAACTGGTTTTATTCCTTGAAATTCGTAAATCATGATGGATAGAGTAAAAAAGTAAATAAAGTATAAAAAGTAAATAAAGAGGGCTAAGTATTTTTTGCTTCATCTCTTTTTTTACGTAAAAAAATTAAGTAACCATTTATCATACGTTCTATCTCTTTTGCTTTTTGTTTTAGGTTGTTAAATTGTTCTTTATTGATATACTCTTCATCTAATGCATCAAACAAATGATTTACAGTTTCTGTTAGTGAACCTCTTGCTTGAATGCAATAATGAATTTGGTCTGGGTAAGTAAATCTTCTATGTCCCTCAGTTATTAGTGCGTTTATAGAACGAGAGCTTCTTGTAATCTGATCAATTAATCTAAATTTTTCTTCTGTAGGAAATGTTTTACTTATTATCCTAATTTCATTTTTAAAAACTCTTGCTTTTTTCCATAACTCCAATTCCTCAAATCCAAAGTTTTCAACACTCATAAATTTATTTGTTTTTGATTATACTAGCTTCAACTACTTTACTTACTCTATTTACTTATTTCTTAAATCTTCAATCTACTAAAGCTTTATCCGTTCTATAACACAAACCTTTAAACTGTGCTACTAAATGATTTTTTTGATTCGTAATTTCTATTTGATAAAGACCTGTGCTTTTGCCATTATGTATTTCTTTGGCTTCTGCAATTAATTCATCGCCTACATGTACAGGTTTTATAAAATTTATTGAAGTATCTAACGCCACAGACAACACATTTCTATTATTACAAGCAAAAGCAAATGCACTATCGGCAAGGCTAAAAGCAATACCGCCATGTACAATGCCTAAGCCATTCATCATTTCGGGCCTTACGGTCATTTTTATTTTGCTGTATCCTTCGCTTATCTCAATGATTGATATGCCTAGCCATTGGCTAAACAAATCATGTTGCATCATGTGTGCAACTACTTGTGTGGGTGTAGGTAGGTTATTGTTATTTTCCATTAAATATGGGTTTTCGCTTTTCTAAAAACGAGTTTATGCCTTCGGCATAATCGGTAGTTAAAGCAGCTTGTTGTTGTAGTTCATCTTCAACCTGCAATTGCTGATCCCAATTATTTGTAAACGATTTGTTTAGTGCCAATTTAGTTAACGCCAAACCTTGTGTGGGCATTTGCGAAAGTGTAACGGCAATTTTTTTGCTTTCTTCTACAAAAAGTTCATCGCTAAAAACTTTATACAGCATACCCATTTTTTCTGCTTCTGTTGCGGTTACTTTATCTCCCGTCATCATTAATGCACTTGCTTTTTGCCAACCAATTAATCGGGGCAACGTGTATGTGCCACCACTATCGGGTATTAACCCAATTTTACTAAACGCTTGTATAAAGGATGCAGATTCTGTTGCTACCACAACATCTGCACACAAGGCAATATTTGCACCAGCACCTGCAGCAACGCCATTTACAGCACACACAACAGGTTTTTGTAACGCTCTAATTCGTTTTACAATGGGGTTATAATGCTCACTTAAAATTTGGGCTAATTCCATTTTACCATCGCCAACTAATTCGCCAATATCTTGCCCAGCACAAAAAGCTTTACCTGCACCAGTTAAATAAATGGCTCGTACGTTTTCATTTGTTGCACACTCATCTAACGTGTTTTGCAATAGCAACGCCATTTCTCTGTTAAAGGAATTAAATTTATCGGGGCGGTTTAAGGTTATGTAGGCAACCGCATCTTTTAGTTCAAATAGTATTGAAGCCATGGTTATAAATTGTTTGGTAAAGATAATAATTCCATACGCTGAATAACTTAAAAACTAGGGTAATAATAATGTGCTGATAAATCACCTTGTTGGGTGAGTTTATCCGTTTTGAGTAATGATACTTTTGTTTGCCGGTAAAAATGATTAAATTTAATTTATAATAAATTTATATGAAGTTGTTTATTGCAATACTTTGTTTTGTATGTACAGCAACTGTGTTGGTAAATGCACAATCTGTAGAATCTATACTATCGGGTTTGCAAACCAATCAACAAAAAGCCGATACCCTGCTTTCCATCGCCAATAAAAATAAAGCACTGGGCAAATATGATGTAATGCTCACTTATCTTAATGCTGCCAAACCAATAGTAATTCAATTAAATGATGCCAATACCGCTATCCGGTATTATGTTTATAGCGGCGTGTATTATGATATTAAAAAAAGAGACGCTGAATTAGTTGCCGAGTCAAAAAAAGCATTCAACTATTTTGAAAAGGGAAATCAACTTGAATTAAAGCGTACATGTTTATTCTTTATAGCAAAGGGTTACAGAAATCAAAAGCAATACGATTCCGCTCAAAAATATTTTGACCTTACAGAAAAACTCCACAATGAATATAACCCATACCAAAATTGGTATGTATATTCTGAAAAGGCAAGAATGTACCAGGCTGCCGATAACATAATGCTTGCTGAAACTTATTATGACAAAGCCTATCAGGTAACAAAGGCAAAAGGGATACGAATGGATCATGGTGTAATGATTAGTTACTTGCTTGATTTTTATAGCTATGCCAAAAAACCTGAAAAGTATGCCTTTGTAATGGCCGAGCAGATAGATTTTATAAGTAAGCGAAAGAACCCGTTACAGGGGCAATCTATTCATGATGTGCTATACACCAATTTAGATAAAATGCCCCTGGAAGAAAAAGTGAATTTTTTAACTAAAGTAAAAACCACCCTGCTCAATCAAGGCGATATTACCAATGCGGCTTTTACCAACAGTACAATTTCCGAATTGTATGAGAATAATAACCAGCCTAAATTATCGCTGCCCTATATGAAAGAAAATATGGAGCTTACCAAAGTGCCGGCCCAACTACTTAATCATTTTATTTATTCCAAAGCAACATACCGGCTTTTATCAAAGGCTGCTATGTATAATGAGGCAACGTCTTTATTTGATTATTTATTTAAGCTGAAAGACAGTATAGGAAACAAAGAACAACAAACCAAATTACAGGAACTGGAAATAACTTATCAAACAGCAAAAAAGCAGCAGGAAATTACATTGCTGAATGCTGCAAATGAATTAAAGCAAAAACAGATTGAAGTATTGCAATTCCGCACCCAAAAAGACTCTTTGCAGATACTAAGGGAAACAGAGCAGCGAAAAGCACTGTTTAAGGAAAATTTACTGAAAGAATTCGCCATGCAACAGCAACAAAAAAGCAATAGCCTGCTTGCAAGGCAAAATATTTTAAAGGATTCTATTGTAGAAAGTGAACAGGCTTACAATGGCCTGCTGCAGAGCGAAAACACTTTAAAACAATTGCAGCTTGCCAAAGAGCAGCAATTAAAAGATGCTTTGTCAAGAGAAAATAATTTACAAAACAGCCAGCTTACAAAAGAAAAGCAAACCAGGTGGTTACTCACCGGGGGTATCGGGTTACTGCTGCTTTCAGGTATTTCTATTTTTACCTTATACCAAAAGCAAAAGAAGAAAAATATGCTGATACAAAAGCAGGCCACCGACCTGGAAGTCCTTATGAAAGAAATACACCACCGGGTTAAAAATAACCTGCAGGTGGTAAGTAGTTTACTAGATCTTCAAAGTCACACTATTACCGATTCTCAGGCAAGTGCTGCTATAAAGGAAGGTAAGAACCGAGTACAAAGCATGGCGCTCATTCACCAGAATTTATACAGCGAAGGAAATATCAAAGGCATTATGGTTAAAGAATATATCAGCAACCTAGTACAATCGCTCAGCGACTCGTACAATATTTCTAATGAAAAGGTAAAAGTAAATATCAATATTGATGATTTGAATTTAGATGTAGATACGATGATACCACTAGGGTTGGTATTGAATGAACTGGTGAGTAATTCTTTTAAATATGCATTTACTGAAAAGCATTCCGGCGTATTAAATATTTTACTGCAAGAAAAAGATGAAAAACTGCATTTAAAAGTAAGTGACAATGGTGTAGGTTTTCCTACTGATGTTGATGTAAAGTCGGCCAAATCATTTGGTTTAAAAATGATAAAAGCCTTTGCACAAAAACTAAAAGCTACGCTTGATATTTATAACAACAATGGTGCTGTGGTAGAAATGCAGATATCGAAATTTAAAGCAGCATGAGCAAACTGAAAATTTTAATTGTGGAAGATGAGCCGGTAATTGCCGAAAATATTTCTATCTATTTAGACAATAACGATTTTGAAGTAAGCGCCATTGCCTACGACAGCGACGAGGCTTTTCAACAATTAAAAGGCAACACACCCGATGCTGCCATATTGGATATTAATTTAGAAAGCGATAAAGATGGTATTGACATTGCAACGTACATTAATAAAGAAATACAGATACCATTTTTGTTTTTAACTTCTTACTCAGATAAAAACACACTGAACAAAGCCAAACTGGTAAAGCCGAGTGGCTATATAGTAAAACCCTTCAATGAAAAAACGTTGCTGGCTTCGCTGGAAATTGCCATATCAAACTACGCCACCGAAAAAAACAACGCACAACCAAAGCTAAGCATAGAAAAAATAAACCGGCATTTATTATCGCCTTTAACCGACCGGGAGTTTGAAGTGGCGCAACTGGCTTACAACGGCATTACCAACAGCCAGATTGCGGAACAAACTTTTATCTCTCTTAATACCATCAAAACGCATTTAAAAAGCATCTACCTAAAAACAGATGCCAATACCCGTTACGGATTAATTGTGCGGTTAAGGGAACTGATGGCAAAATAAAATCACTCCATTTGGGATAATGTTTTTAATAATTGTATATTAATTTTACCAAAACTTATCATCATGAAAATTTTATTTGTATTGATCTTTGCAGTTGTCATTACTTCCTGCGGCAGCAGTAATAAACCCGGCGAAAAATATCCCGAGCAGGTACGTACCAATTTTATAAATGCCTGTGCTGGTAAACTTCCGGAAGGATATAGTAAGAACTGCGAGTGTATGCTAGAGCAAATAGAAAAGAAATATTCTCTGTCGGATTATACTAAGGTAGAAAATAACCTTAAAGCCGATAAAGATGTTTCAGCGTTTATGACCTATGCCGATTCGGTAAGGCAGATTTGTTTTCCCAAAAAATAGGGCATACTAAAAACCACCTAACGGGGTGATAAAATCACCTGTTAAACACTTCATATTTACAGTATTAAACCTACTGTTATGAAGTGTTTTTTTTATGTAGCAATCCTGATTATCATCTGCAACACAGTTGATGCACAATCGCTAGCTATCAATACAACTGGTGCTACAGCCAATACCAGCGCTATATTGGATGTAAGCAGCACTACAAAAGGTGTGCTGGTATCCCGTATGACGAAGGCACAAAAAAATGCCATTGCCACACCGGCAAATGGTTTGTTGGTTTACCAGGGAGCGCCCGATAGCGTGGGCTTTCATTATTACAATGGCAGCCAATGGATTTGGTTAAACCCATCTGGTGGTGCAAGCAACGATTGGAGCCTTACCGGAAATACAGGAACCGATACGGCAGTAAATTTTATGGGTACAACTAATAATATGCCACTAAGGTTTAAGCAAAATAATTTAATGGTAGGGCAATGGAACATAAATAACGGTACTTATTTTTTGGGTGAATGGGCTGGTAGAAGTAATACAACCGGTAGCCACAATATTGGCATTGGCGATAGTTCATTATATAGCAATACGAGCAGCATTGGAAACATAGCCGTTGGCTATAGGGCATTGCGTAGAAATACCGCTGCAGGGCATAATACTGCCATTGGATACCAGTCTCTTTATTCAAACACAGGAAGCGATAATACGGCGATTGGTTATAATGCACTTAGTTCAAATACAACTGGCACAGTAAATACAGCTATTGGCAGCGAAGTGTTACAACTTAATACAATCGGTTATGGTAATACAGCGGTTGGCCCTTCTTCTTTATTTGCAAATACAACCGGTAATTCAAATTCAGCTTTTGGAGGCAGCGCATTGGGTTCTAACATTTCAGGCACTCATAATCTTGCACTAGGGGTTAATTCGCTTCTATTGAATGAATCGGGTAATAGAAATATTGCACTAAGTACCGCATCTCTTTACAACAACTTTGATGGCAATAACAATATTGGTATTGGTTATTTTAGCCTGTTCAGTAATGCATCGGGTAATTATAATGTAGCTATTGGCGATAGTGCTGCACACAGTAGTACAAATCTTTCTCATTTAGTGGCAATTGGAAGCAAAGCTTTATTTGCAAATACAAGTGGTACCAACCTTACTGCAGTGGGCGACTCGGCATTATTCAGCAATACTACAGGCTATAAAAATATCGCTTTAGGTAATTCTGCTCTTGTAAAAAACACAACAGGTTTTCAAAATATTGCAATGGGCTATTCAACATTGCAAAAAAATGTAACCGGTTTTGCCAATATAGCCATTGGCGATTCGGCCTTATCTGCCAATACAACCAACTGGAATATTGCAATTGGGCGCAGTGCACTTTTAGAAACAACTACCGGGGATAAAAATATGGCCATAGGACAATCAGCTTTAGCAAATAATTTAACCGGTACAAATAACGTTGCCATTGGTTATGCCTCCCAAAGTGGTTCTAGTGGTTCAGGTACTAATAACAAAAATAATACTTCTTTAGGGCATAGAACATTGTGGAGTGTAAATGGATATTCCAATACAGCCATAGGTGGTGATGCTATGGGTAGACCAACAACGCCATATACAGTTAATAATACCGTGGCTGTTGGAGATAGTGTTTTATTTAACATTACTACGGGTGCCAGTAACAATACGGCTGTTGGAACCAAGGCTTTATACAGCAACAGCAGCGGCCGAACTAATACAGCCATTGGCGCCAGAGCACTATACAACAACACAACCGGCAGTTACAATGTTGCTATCGGCGACAGTGCTGCCTACAACTCTAATTTATCTGGCATAGTTGCACTAGGCAGTAGAGCTTTGTTTTCAAATACAACTGGTACTAACAATACAGCTATTGGTATCGGTTCGTTATATAATAATGTAAATGGTGGATTTAATGTTGCTAATGGTGCTAATGCCTTAGCCAGTAATATAGCAGGTAACGAAAATGTTGCAGATGGTTATGCATCTCTCATGTTTGGATCTGGCAGTGGCAATACAGGTGTTGGGAATGAATCGTTAAATTTTAGAGTGGGCGATGATAATGTAGCCATTGGAAATAGGGCTGGAGCTGATAATAGTTTATCTTCTGGCAATAATAATGTTTATGTGGGAAGAGCAGCTGGATATAATTCAGCTGGTAACAATAATGTTTATTTAGGAAGTAACAACGGCTTTAATTCAATTGGTAATAGTAATGTTTTTATAGGAGATGAGGTGGGAAATGGATTTACTGGTTCAAATATTTTGATGATTGATAATCAGTCAGCAGGTTTACCTCTTATTTTTGGAAATTTTGCGACAGACTTATTGCGTATCAACGGCACTTTAAATATCAACAGTCAATACAGTTTTCCAATGGTAGATGGCACAGCCAACCAGGTATTGTACACCAATGGTTCTGGTGCTGTAAACTGGGGTAATGCGCTAATAACCGCTAATAACGGGTTAAATGTTTCTACAGCAATTGTAAAACTGGGAGGCACTTTACTAGACAGCACTACCATTACACAAGGTAGCCGCAGCATGGTATTTGACCTGAATGGCACCGGCGATTTTTATGTGCGGAAAAACACTACAGAAGATGCACTGATGATTAAGAACAATGGTTTTGTTGGCTTGAATACAAGTGATCCATTATACCGCCTTCATATTATTAATACAAGTGGCGGTAATGGTCCTTTTGGAAGGGGCATAGTAATTGAAAATTCAAATACCGGTAGCAATGGTGAAGCTTCTATCGCTTTTAAAAATAATGGCCCGGGCAGTGTGGCTGCCAACAGTGCATGGATGAGCGGCCTCAACAATACAACCAACTATGTTTTAGCCTATGGCGATTCTTTAAAAGCCACTAATGTAAAAATGAAGCTAGATACTTTGGGTAATGTATCTATTGGTAACCAAGGTGCCGCAGCACAAAGTAAATTAGATGTAAACGGAAGTTTTGGTAATGCCATAAGAAGCATTACTGCAGACTATACAACAGATGGTGATGACCATACCATTATCATTGCAACCTCAGTAGGCGCTACTCCATTAACGGTTACATTGCCTGCTGCCACTACCTGCGATAGAAGGGAATATACCATTGTAAACAGAAATGGCAGTATAAAAACAATAACCAGTTACAGCGATTTTAGTGGTACCAGTACAGCTTTACCGGCTAATGCAAGTATAACATTGCAAAGCAATGGTACGAACTGGTTTAGAATAAGGTAGCTATAATTAAAGATTTAAAAATCACATGATAGGGTGGTAAAAATGGGAAAATCAAACAGCATCTTTACTTGAAAATTTATTAAAATGAAAGCAAAACTTACTTTATTTGTAACAACTTTTCTTATCTTTAATGTGGTTGCCATTGGGCAAAACAAAAAGCAAAAAGTAAAATATGCGAGCCAGACAAACAATGCCAGTTCTTTACAAAGAAATAATGCTAAAGCTGCAAGGGGTAATACTAATTTCCTAGATTCAATGTTGTTAATTAAATCCCCAAAGACAAAAAATAAACAAGGAGGCCAGTAAGATTTTGGTTCTGATATTTATTACCAGGATAATGATCATTTGAAAAATTTAAAAATAAAAAATATGAAAAAAATAGTTTTTTTACTGGCGCTATCCTGCATTTTTTCGGGAAGTGCTAAAGCCCAAAACGGCTGGCGTTTTATTGCCGATAAAAGAGTTGCATTTGGTGCAGACCATGATGTAATTGTTACTGGCAATACCAATGATGATTTTAGGAAACTAAAATTAAGAGTTACTGATGGCCCGCTAAAGATGTATGACATGAAAGTTTATTTTGATAATGGCAGTGTACAGGATGTATCTATCCGCACCCGTATTCCGCAGGGCGGCGAAAGCCGGGTAATTGATCTTGATGGCGGATTAAGGCATATTAAGCGTATTGAATTTTGGTACGAAACAAAGGGATTCAGAAAAGGTAGATCGAGGGTAGCGGTTTGGGGGTTTAAATAAATTATTAATAATGTGTTTGACCTTAAAGCCTGTTATACTTAAAATAAAAAATAAATGAAAAAATCACATTGGTTTATGCAACCAATAGTTGTATTGTATTAAACAGCTGCGATATTACTTAGGTGATAAAATTGCAGGTGTAAAAACGAAGACCGTCACATTAAAAGATAACACTACGATTAATGGTGCCATTATTAAAAATGATATTGACCTGGAATTAACCGGGCTTGATGCCAAAGATAAAAATGTGATAACCCTTTCTGCTATTGTAACACAGGCCGATTCTGGTGTGAATGATTATGAAGTTCAGTTCAGGATTTGCGATAAAAAAGGTACCGGAGAAGTAAAAGGAAAATATCATTTCAGCCTTAAAAAATAAGTGTGTTTTAATGGCACTTAAAATAATCAAATGGTTCCTTACAATCTTGGCATTGGTATAATGCTTTACAAGCCGTGCTACCAAATTGGCTAATTAATTTTGTATTAGTGCTATTACATTGTGGGCATTCAATTATGGGGTCAGTTGTATCGTCGGCTCTGGAATGTGGAGGTGCAATACCGTATTCTTTTAATTTCTTTTTACCTACTTCACTCATCCAATCGGTTGTCCAGGCAGGGGAAAGTACCGAGGTTATTTTAAATTTTTTAAATCCATTTTCTAACAACTTTAATTTAATATCCATGCTTATCATATCCATAGCTGGGCAGCCAGTGTAGGTAGGCGTTATAATAACTTCTACAACTTCGTCATCAATTTTTACATCTCTTACAATACCTAAATCTAAAATGGTAAGTACAGGTACTTCTGGGTCGGCAACGGTTTGTAAAATTTCCCAAATCTTTTTTTCGTCATTCATGTTATAACCTATATGCCTTTTTAAAAATTGATTTAATTTAAACGAAAATAAAAGCAGCCTACTTTATTTATTAAAATAGGATGTTGTTAGCCCTTCTGAACGTTTTAAGCCGAACGAAAAATTTGTTAGGCTATTCTTGCCATACATCATACTCCAGCCCGTTGTATTGGTATACCCTTGGTAGGTGGGTGTTGGCGGGTTATACCACCCCATTGCTGGGCTTGTGCTAATGTATGAAATGGCTTTTGTGTTACTATCATAATGCACATAACTTTCTTGTGGTTTTAAAATTACATACACTTTTGTTTTATCGCCAACATTAGCTAAAAAGGGAACTTGTGTACTTGTACTTTCAAATAAATTTATGGCTAAGTCTTTATTTATATTTTTTGCAACTTCAATGGTTCTGGTCGTTTTATCGTTTACACTAAAACTTACATTGCCTCTTTCTTTATACGAATCTCCAGTACGGGTAACTTCAATTTCTAAATAAGCCGTTTGAAATTGCCCACGGGGATCTGGCTTTACTTTAAAAAAGCCGCTGTTTACAATCCCGGCGTTAGATTGTTTCACTAATTTATCATGAAACTCTTTTCGTATTTCTTCTCTAACAAACTCGGGTATTGGTGCACCAGTGTAATCTTCTAAATTATCGCAAGCCAAATCTACAATTTGCCCCTCGGCCATGGCAACTAAATCATCTACATTAGGCATACTTGGCGGTATGCCTACTATTGCCAAACCTCCTTTAAAAACTGTTGCGGATATAGCTCCACAAACCTCTGGGCCAGCAGCTTCTTGTAATTTTGTTGCCGGATTAATTACATTACCTAAAGTGCCTGAATTACAATTAAGCTCTATAAATTTATCTTGAGCATAGTTTATAACATTATTATAAAAATTTGATGCTCCATTTATTGTTTTTGTTGTAAAGCCTGTAACCCCATCTAGCGCTTTTTCGTACCAAGCTTTTTGCTTTGGCGGTTGTGGACAAAGGATAGTGCCAATGGGAAAAGCTACTCTAAAATAATTCTCAAAATAATCTTCTTTTAAACTAAAGATTTCATTATCCTTTAACCCAAACACCGATGATTGGGTTGGTGGGTTTGGTTTTGGTGGAAAATTATAATCGGTAATTATTGTACAACTAGAAAACTCTTGCTCTGGAAAATGTACAGGTACATACTTAACATTGGTAATAGTATAATCGTTGGCTAAATAATTTTGTGGTGCAGCTTGCACCCAAGGTTTTACTTGCTTTTCAATTAACACTACTTCGTTAGATATTTTTTCTAACGGTTTTTTAGTAGCATCTAATGGAATAATACGGATATACAATTTACGAGTACCATCGCCAAACACTTTAAATTTTGAAATAGGCAAGTCAATCGTTTCCGTTATTTTATTATCTGAGTTTGCTTTGGTTTGTACGCTCCCTTTTATTTCATCAGTTGCTATTGCTTCGTTAAATTCTATCGCATTATTTTGAGTGGGTGTATTTATTACTTGTAGTGGAACGTTTTTTTTATTAATTTTTATGCCAGAAAATTTTTGTCTGCTTGTTATTTGTTCATCATCGGTATAATTTATTTCAAAATAAACCGAATCGGCTCCGTTTGTTTTTATTTCTCCGCTGCGTATTACGCCAGCAAAATTTGGGTCGTTAGTTAACGCAAAGGGTTGTGTAGAAATTTGCCATAGCCCAAATGCAGTACCAGCTGGTATTTTGCGCCATGTAAATGTTTTTTTCCAATTTTTTGTTTTGGGAGACTCTGGATAAATTTCGTGTATACTTGTTTTTGAAGACTCCCAATAGGTAGGAAACTCTTTACCGCCACCTATGTAATTAGAAAACTGTAGCAAGGAAAACATATTGGTAAAATAGCTGAACACTTCTTTATTAAAAACCCCTATTTCAATGGGAGCAACAGGGTTATTTATTTGCCTTGAGGGTTCTTTTATTTCTTTAGGTATTCTACTAACATTTGGATTAGTAGGCCTTACAATAACAGGCGTTTGTGCAAAGGAAAATTTTATTAAAAATAAAAAAGAGTAAAAAAAAATTGGTTTCATAAAATGTACCTTTTTGATATTCTAAAATTTAGAAATACAAGGTACATTTATTTACATGATAATGCAAACTACCATTGGCTATTTGGATAAGCCCTTTGCATGTATTGTAGTTCGGTTAAAATAAACCCTAAGTTTTCGGTGTGTGTACCAGTTTTACCGCCCGTTTGCATAAATGTATTTTGGGGGATAGATAAGGTAGCTTCTTGAAAAATTACGTTTACTTTTTCGGTCCAGTTATTTTGTATAGTAACAAAATCTATGTTCATATCTTTTTCGTACTCAGCTGGTATAAACATTTCGCCAGTATATCGCCATAACTCATTAACAGCAACTAACATTCGTTGTTTGCTTTCTACAGTTCCATCTCCTAGGCGTAATACCCACTCACTACTCCAACGAATATGGTATTTAATTTCTTTTAAAGCTTTTGTACAAATAGCTGCCAACTGTTCAGCTGCATTATGTTGTAATTGCTCAAATAATAAATATTGATATTGGCTAAAAAGATATTGGCGTAAAATAGTTTGTCCCCAATCGCCATTTGGTAATTCGGTTAGTAGTAGGTTTTTAAATTCTCGTTCCGTACGTAAATAGGCTAGGGAATCTTCCGATGCATTGTTGCCCATCAATTGAGCAGCGTATTGATAAAAATTTCGGCTTTGCCCCAATAAATCTAAACTAATATTGGTGATGGCAATATCTTGCTCTAATATTGGTCCATGCCCACACCATTCGCTATTGCGTTGCGATAAAATTAAGGTTGTATCGGCTAAGTGAAGTACGTAATCAAGTATTTTATTCTCCATAATAATTCTTTGCTGCAGGCAGAGTGGTGGTTTACATATGTCCTACCTCATCTGGTAAAACATAAAATGTAGGATGACGATATATTTTATCAACTGCTGGTTCGTATAACTCACCTGCTTCATCAGGATTACTGGCTGTAATATGTTTACTTTCTATCACCCAAATACTTACACCCTCTTGCCTACGAGTATAAACATCTCTTGCATTTTCAATAGCCATTTGTGCATCGGTTGCATGCAGGCTTCCTACATGTTTATGATCGAGCCCTTGTTTGCTACGTACAAAAATTTCCCATAGTGGCCATGCAGATGCATCATCATTTGTTTTCTTTACTTCATTGCCCGCTGCATTTTCATCTCCCCCAAAATCGCCGTAATAAAATTTCCGAATTTGAACACTCATTTGAATTATTGATTAATTATTATTAATTATTTATCACCTCCTAGTTTGGAATCTTTTAAATATTTAACGTATCCATTTATTTGTTTTAAACATTCTTTATAATCCTTATTTATTTCACTTAGTATTTCCTTCTCAATATATTTATCATCGTAAGCTGTAATTATGTGTTCCATTGTTTCTGTTAAAGAACCTCTAGATTGTCTGCAAAACTGGATATTTTCCTGATAATGAAATCTACCAAACCCCTCAGAAATATTTGCAGTTACTGACCTGCTTGAATCTAAAAGCTGAGCTGACAGATGATAAGTTTCATTTTTCGGGAAATGTTTTTTAACGATTACTGAAATCTTTTTCCTAAACGCTCTACAGGTTTTATAAACAGGTAAATCATAAAAGTGATTATAAGTAGCCATGTAATAATCAATAATAATTAATCAATAATATTACGCAGCCTCAAAGATTTTTCGATTTACCCTTTTTTCTGCATAAGCATTAGCAGCTTCTCTTACCCAAGCTCCATCGTTATGTGCTTTATTACGTGCTGCTAAACGTTGCTTATTGCATGGCCCATTGCCTTTTACTACAGCCCAAAATTCGTCCCAATTTATTTCGCCCCAATCGTAATGTTTGGTAGTTGGGTTCCATTTTAATTTATCGTCTGGCAACGTCATTCCTAAAACTTTAACTTGCTCGGCAGCCATATCTACAAATTGCTGGCGAAGTTCATCATTAGTTTTTCGCTTTATTTTCCACTTCATGCTTTGATCGTTGTTGGTAGATTCTGAATCTTTTGGTCCAAACATCATAAGGCTTGGCCACCACCAACGGTTAATAGCATCTTGACACATTGCTTTTTGTTCATCTGTTCCTTTACTTAATACTAGTAAGGTTTCAAAACCTTGGCGTTGATGAAAGCTTTCTTCTTTACAAATACGTACCAATGCCCTTGCATATGGGCCATAGCTTGTACGGCAAAGCATTACTTGGTTTAAAATGGCGGCACCATCTACCAACCAACCAATAGCACCCATATCTGCCCATGTTAAACTAGGGTAATTAAAAATAGAGGAATATTTAGCTTTGCCACTATTTAAATCTGCTATCATCTCCTCTCTACTCATGCCTAAGGTTTCGGCCGCACTGTATAGGTATAAACCATGCCCAGCTTCATCTTGCACTTTTGCAATTAAAATGGCTTTACGTTTTAAACTAGGGGCTCTACTAATCCAATTACCTTCGGGCAACATACCAACAATTTCGCTATGGGCATGCTGGCTTATTTGACGGATATTGGTTTTGCGGTAAGCTTCCGGCATCCAATCTTTCGGTTCAATTTTTATTTCTTTATCAATTTTGGATTGAAAAAGTAGTTCAAAATGTTGAATATTCATGTGGCATTATTTTCTATACAAAGATAACAAAACTACTACCCCTAAGTTCAATTTTATGAAAACAAAAAAAGCCTGACTATGCAGGCTTTTGGTTGTATATTTTAAAAAATTCTGCTTCTTAATCAGCCGGGTAAACATTGTCTGCCATTACCCATTTACCTTTTTCTTTGGTAAATGGAACTTCACTCCAACTCAACGCATCATTTATTTTACTTCCTATATGTAAAACAGCTTTATTTTGGTTGATGCTTACCTTATACTTATTTTTTGGATTAACATACCATTTTATCATATACTCTATGCCTTCTTGTCCTCCTGCCCATCTATCATAATCAAAGCCTACGGCAATTTCTTCATTAATATCGGCTTTAAAACAGCTATCGCTGTATAAAAAACGAGTGCGTTCATTTTTTATATAGGCTTCGCCTACATAGGGTACATTTTTTCGTAAGTAGGTAAAATACTTGTCTACTTCTTTCCATTGAATATGGTAAGGCGGGGTATTTTCTTTTCCTTGGCCTTTATACAATTTAAAGGCATTAAATTTCTTTTCGTTTTTAAGGTAGAATTTTTGAAAATCTTCAAACACTTTTTTAATACTTTTTTGCTCAGCATTTAATTGTGCAAATGCAGTTATACAAAAAAGAAAAGTAGCTAAAACTATACTTATTTTTTTCATTCTATGGGTTTAACGTAGTTGCAATTAATTCATTGTATTGGTCCAAAGCAGTATTAAGTATTGTAGAAAATTCACCTTTGCTGATTTTTTCTTTATTGTAAGATGTAATGTCCCAAGTTTTTAAAGTCAATACTTGTTTTAAAAGTAGGGCTAAATTTTTTCCATTTGCTGGTAAGTTAGCTTGTAGTAATCCTTTTTTATTTGTTACATCAACATTAAAGTTTTCTATTAACGATTGTACATCTTGATAATAACAATCGCTAGCCTTTAGGTCTTTAATTTTACTTACCGTTTTATATTTATGCTTGAACAAATCAAAAGAAGTATATTTTAATTTAGCCAATACGTTTGCTTTTTTTGTTGGTTCCAATCCATCAACACTTGCTTCTTTTAATTGCTCCATTTGCATTAGGCTAGTATTAATCATTTGTACTGC
Source organism: Bacteroidota bacterium (assembly GCA_031377245.1). GTDB lineage: Bacteria > Bacteroidota > Bacteroidia > Chitinophagales > Chitinophagaceae > Ferruginibacter. The sequence continues at coordinate 34,439 of JANMEU010000004.1, read as the reverse complement.
CATGGCGTTGGTAAGTGTTTGCTCGCCTCCAAATGTAGTTGCGTTACATGCTGCTACGTTTATTCCATAACGTTCTACTCAGCTTTGTAAATCAGTAAAAAAAAGATCCGTAGGCTTTACATCTCTTAATTGCGATATGGAGGTAAAATTTTGGCTTGTGCATATGTTACAAGCAGATTTTTTATTAACTGGGCTTTGTGCAAAGCTTACAAAATCCGTTAATAAAAAAGCGAATAAAAATATTTTTTTCATGTAGTAAAAATTTTAAAAAAGAGCAACCAATGTTGATTGCCCTGTTAAAGGTTTAATAGTTATTGATTCTTCTATCTAGCGTAAACACCATTTACACTTACTACAGCTCCTGGTCCACCACCAATACCAACTGGCGGAATAAATAAGGTAACTTCTTTACCATCTACCTTTAACACCGTTTTACCTGGGGCTCTTTCTACACCTTGCTGGTAAAAAGGCATTGGGCTACCCATTGCTCTGTTAATTAAATAGGGCTTGCCTAAATCTGTCATGGTACATTCAAAGGTATGGCCACCGGCAACTACTTTAGCAGTAGCTCCATTTGCATCATACTTAATATCGAATGTTGCCATTAAGGTTGGTGCTTTTTCAAAAGGAGTGCCTGCAAATATTTTTGGCCCAAAATAATCGCCTACAGTTTTATTAGTACTTACAAAACCCATTACTAGTGGGGCTTGTAATGTATCTGGGCGGTACAATATTAATCCACTTGCTGCTTTACCTGCAGGGGTATTTACCATATTGGCTACATGAAAAATTACATTGGGAATTTTGTACGATGTATCGGTAACACCAGCTACATCAATACCACCTTCCCAGCTCATCCAATCGGTTACGTTAGGGTTAACTGTTACAGCGGTTTCTGTTTTGGGTGTTTCTTTTTCACCAGGTTTTGGCGCATCTGTTTTTGGATCGTTAGTGCAAGATGCTAAAAGCATTAAGGCAATTGCTGGAATTAAGTTCTTTTTCATTTAAAATGTTTTTTGATTACTTGTTAAAAGTATAGTAATTAGTTATTTAGGGCAATACCCTGCATAGGGTATTTTACATGGGTACTTAAATAATTTCTAAAACAATGACCACGGGGTAAACGTGAAGAGTAACTTTAAAGTTAGTAAGCTAAAAATGGTATTATCGGCTTGTAGTGTTGTTAGCGGCTTTTTTATTTCACATCAAAATCAATTACCACCTTCTCTGTTTTTGGATGGCTTTGGCAAGTGAGTATAAAACCTTGTTCAATTTCTTCATGCTCTAAACCCCAGTTTACATCCATTTCTACTTGCCCTTCTACTAATTTTGCTTTGCAAGTGCAGCATACGCCTCCCTTGCAGGCAAAGGGCAAATCGGCACCTTGGGCTAAAGCGGCATCTAAAATATTTCCTTCATTAAACCCTAGTGCAAAATCAAAACTTCTGCCATCCAATTTGATAGTAATATTGCTTTTACCAGCAGAGTCTTCTATTGTCTTTTGTCTATTGTCTATTGTCTTCTTCTTCACCGTTCCAAACAATTCAAAATGAATTTGCTTTTTATCTAATCCTTCTTTTTCAAAAAAATCCTTTGCACAAAAAATCATTTCCTCGGGTCCGCAAATAAAAACATCATCAATAGTTTTGTAGTTTATTAATTTAGAAAGATGATTTAATTTCTCTTCGGTTATTCTTCCAAAGCTAATAGCAGCATCTGTTTTTTCTCTACTTAAAATATTTATGAGTGTAAAGCGATTAATGTATTTATTTTTTAATCCTTCTAATTCTTCAAAAAAAATAATAGAGTTTTTATTTTTATTGCTGTACACCAAAGTAAACGTTGATTGTGGCTCAGTGTATAGTGTAGTTTTTATTATGGATAAAATTGGGGTAATGCCACTACCTGCAGCAATAGCCAAATAGTTTTTTTTATTTAGTTGGTTAAGTGTTGTATTAAATTTTCCACTTGGTGGCATTACCTCTAACACATCCCCTTTTTGTAAAATGGTATTGGCGTAAGTTGAAAAAACACCACCATCAACTTTTTTTACAGCCACCGTTAATTTATTTTCGAAAGGTGCTGTACAAATAGAGTAGGAACGCCTAACCTCCTCGCCGTTAAGGTTAGTTTTTAAGGTAAGGTTTTGCCCTTGTGTAAATTCAAAACTGCTTTTTAACTCCTGCGGCACATCAAACGTAATGGCAACACAATCGTTTGTTTCTTTACTTACTTCCTTAATTTTTAATGCATGAAAATGTAGCGACATTATTTTTTCTTTTTTCTTGTGTTTGTGGTTCTTATAGCAAAAGTGTTTTTAGGCTTAGTTATATAAACTGGTTTGTACGTTTTTAAAAAATCTTGCAGGGTAATACCAAATTTTTGTTCTTCTCTAGGTATATTTAGTCTATTATCAACCCACGGAAAATAGGTTTTTATTTGAGTAAAAGTAGTTGAATTATTTCGCACAAATTTCCATGTAACGCCTTTATCAATAGATTCGCCAATACTGGTGCTTACTCCGCTTACCGTAGTAGAATCTAGTAGCATATTTAACCCATATTGTACCACACATTGCATACTCTTTTTAGTAGCTATAAGTTGAATGTTACCAACTTGAACTAACTCAGTAAATTTTACCGAAGAAAGGGACTCCATTTCGGTTGTTAAAAGCGCTATAAATTTATCTTTACCACCAGAAAGCGTCATAATTGTAGGATGCATAAAAGCACTAAAGCTTTCCCAATCTTGCTGTTTAAAAGCTGCAAACATACTGTTTGATTGTGTTTTGATTTGTTGTTTTATCAAAACCGTATCAATTTGCGAATGTGCTAATTTATTTACAGTTAGTAATAACAATAAAACGAATAATCTTTTTTTCATATTAATTTTTGCAAAGGTAATTTTTATCTGTGTAAACTTTATTTTTTCTACTTTTGACCATTAAATATTAACGATGCAATTAAAAGCTATAGATATTGTAGAAAATATTTCTACCCAAGATTTTAATGAAAAATATTACAAGCCTATGAAGCCTGTAATTATTAAAAATTTGGCTAAAGAATGGCCAGCCTATAAAAAATGGAATTGGGATTATTTTATTGATGTTGTTGGAAATACTGATGTTGGTGTTTATAATAATGTAAAAAGCGATGCTTACACACCCATAAATACAGCAGATGCTTATATGAAATTTGGCGACTATCTTAAAAAAGTACAGTCAGGTCCATTAGATTTACGCATTTTTTTATTCAATATATTTCAGCATGCTCCTCAACTTACAAAAGATTTTACTTGGCCAGATCATTTAATAAAAGGCTTTGTAAAAAAATACCCCATGCTTTTTGTAGGCGGAGAAGGAAGTATTACGCATATGCATTTTGATATTGACACTAGCCATATATTACACACTCAATTTATGGGTAGAAAAAGAGTGCTTTTATTTCCTTTTAAAGAGCAACATAAACTTTACCGCAAGCCGTGGGAAGTACTTAGTTTAGCCAATTTTGCTAACTATAACGAAAAATTTGACTACGAAAATTTCCCGGCTACTAAACTGGCAAATGGCTACGAAGTAATTTTAGAACATGGCGATACGCTGTTTATGCCAGCAGGCTTTTGGCACCATATGGAGTATTTAGATGGTGGATTTGCAATGAGTTTACGAGCAATGCAAAGCAGCCTAAGTGGGAAATTAACAGGTCTTTGGCGCCTTTTTGGTATGAGGAGTATTGATACGGTGCTAAAAAAAACCGCTCCTAAAGCTTGGTATAATTACAAAAAAAGGAAACTGTTAAATCTTGCCCAAAATGAGCTAAATGGTTTAAAATAAATCAAAATAAATTCTTTAAATAATAGAAAAATAGTATTTTCGCATTCTGCTAGGTTACTAAACAAACTCCAATCTTATTTAAAAACAATTTCCCAAGCTTTTATTAGCCGGTGTTTCTTGTGTTATAATCAGTTAAAATTAATTTAATTCATTAATTTATAAAATAGTATATATTTTTTTCTTGTGGTTTCAGAGGTAAGCAAGGCCGGTGATTTTTATCACTGGCATTTTTTTTAAAAAAAAGAGTAACTTTTTATAGTTACTCGATATAAAATAATTTTTAGAATTTACTTTACTTTACCCCAATTTTCACCACTTTTAATCCGATACAACGTCATTTCGCTTACTTTATATTTTGCAGCTATTTGTTTAATGGTAAGTTTACGTTTTGGGTTATTAATTTGATCTTTAATGGCCTTTACTTGTGCGCTATTTAATTTTAAACCAACGGTACGGTTAGCCTGTATTTTTTTATAAGCAATTTTTTGAGGGCTACTTTGTTGGTGGTCACTCATTTCCTCTAAAGTTGCCCATTTTAAATTTTTGGCTATGTTATCAACTTTTTTATGGTTGATGTGAATTACATATTTATATTTTGGGGAAGTTTTTTTACAAAACAATTTTGCTATTTCTCTATGAAAATATAAGGTGCCATTTGCATTGTCAATATGTAAGTTAAGTGTACGATAGCCAGATGTTAAAGAGCCATTTAATAATTTACCATCTTTAATAACATCGTCATGGTAACTAGAAGCTCTCCCCAAAGAAGAAAAAGCATATTTTTTACGAAGTGTTTTACTTCCTTTAAACTGAATTTGTTTCCAAACTTCGCCTGCAATTTTCTTAATCATAGTTTGTAAATTTATTGTACAAATTACCCTTTTTTATTTAAAGTATACTAGAAAGAACATAAATATAAAAAACGTTTGGTTAAGATGAAAGCATTTTTAAAAATTCTTCTTCATTTAGTATCCTAATGGTTCCTAGCTTTTTTGCTTTTTCTAATTTACTTCCTGCATCTTCCCCTACTACTAAGTAACTTAACTTACTACTTACGCCGCTTAATAATTTACCGCCATTTGCTTCTACCATTGCCTCGCCATCGCTACGTTTTAAGCGGCTTAGGGTACCTGTAAATAAAAATGTAAACCCAGTTAAATTGCCGTTAGTGATTGTTGTTTTCTTTTCATTTGTTAGCTGTAATCCAAGCTGCTCCAATTTGTCAATCAACTCAATATTTTCTGAGGAGCTAAAAAATGCACAAATACTTTTTGCAACTTTTATTCCAACATCATTTAATTGCTTCAGCTCTTCCTCGGTATACGTTGTAAAATCTTTTAAATGACTAACAGCATTGGCTAACGTTTTTGCAGTAGTTTCTCCAACATAGCGTATACCCAAGCCATAGATAATTCTATTAAGTGGTTGGGTTTTACTGTTTTCAATTGCTGTTTGTAAGTTGGCAATAGATTTTTCTCCAAAGCCTTCTAATCCCTTCAATTTATCCCAAGGGAGTTGATACACATCTGTAATAGTTTGTAAAATACCCATATCGTAAAACTTACGAACATTGGCATCGCCAAAGCTTCTAATATCCAACGCATCTTTACTTACAAAATGAATAATACGCTCTACTACTTGTGCTTTACAATTAATATTGCTACATCGCCAAACGGCTTCCTCTGCTGGCTTTATTAAACTATGCTCACACACAGGGCAGTGAGTAGGAAATATTATTTTTTGCTCAGTTCCATTTCGCAATTCTGCAAACGATTTTACAATTTGTGGAATAACATCGCCACTTCGTTCAATTAAAATGCTATCCCCTAGTTGTAAATCTTTTTCAATAATGTACTCTTCGTTGTGTATGCTAATACTGCTTACCGTTACACCGCCAACAGCAACAGGCTCTATTTTTGCAACGGGTGTTACAGCCCCTGTTCTACCTACCTGAAACTCTATACCAATTAGTTTACTGGTAGCTTGCCTTGCTTTAAATTTATAGGCAATTGCCCAACGAGGATGATGGCTTGTCATACCCAACTTATCTTGCAATTGCAGGTTATTAACTTTTATAACCATGCCATCAATTTCAAAATCTAAATTATCCCTACTTTTTTCAAATTCATTAACATAATCAATTACAGCCTGTATGCCTTTTACCACTTTCATTTCTTTTTTTGGGCTTTTAAAACCTAAGCTCCAAAGCATTTCAAGCATTGCTGAATGTGTTGGTAATTCAATATTGCCTATTGCCTTTTGCTCATTGCTTATTACAAAACTTACATGATACAAAAAGGCTTCTAACTTTCTTCTTCCAACTTCTGCTGTGTCTTTTATGCGTAAACTGCCTGCCGCAGCATTACGTGGATTTGCTAAGGGTGGATTTCCCTCTTCAATTTGTTTGTCGTTATAGGCTTTAAAGTTTTTTTTATTTAGCATCACTTCTCCACGTATCTCAATTTGGTTTATGCCATACTCTAAAAAATTTGCTGAAAGTGGAATAGATTTTATTTGCATGGTGTTAGGCGTAATATCATCACCCACTACACCATCGCCTCTGGTTGTGCCCCTTACCAACATATTGTTTTCGTAAATTAGTGATATGCTTGCTCCATCAAATTTTGGCTCAACACAATATTCTACTTCAGTTAAACCACTTAATTCTTTTGCTTTTCTATCCCAATCAATTAAGTCATCGGCATTATAACTGTTTTCTAAACTTAACATAGGTACCAAATGTTCTGCCTTTGCAAAATTATTTACTAATCCACTGCCCACACGTTGAGTAGGAGAATCTTTGGTAATGAGTGATTGATTAGTAGCTTCAATTTTTTCCAACGCTTTATACAATACATCATATTCTACATCGCTTATAAGAGGATCGTTTTGTACGTAATACCTATACTCATGAAAACGTAACACCTCTCTTAATTGCTCTATATTATGTTCTGTTATGCTATTTGTAGCATTTAAAAACTCTACCGTTTTTTGTTGTAATACTTTTGTTTGATCTTCGTTGTACATAAAAATTGACTTCTCGTAATCAAAGATAAAAGGATAACCATTGTTTTTAGTATTTTTACTAAAACAATAAACCATGCCATTCTACAAACTGCACAAAGCTTCCTTATTTTTTATTTTATTTTCCTTCTTTCTTATTTCGGGCTGCAAATTTCGCCAAAAGGTTAACTTAATTGTACACAACGCAACCATTTATAAAGTAAATGAAAAGTTTGACACAGCACAAGCCATGGCTATACGAGATGGTAAAATTTTAGCCATTGGAAGTAACGATGAAATTTTAAAAGCGTATGAAGCCGACGAACTAAAAAATGCAGAAGGTAAAATAATATTTCCTGGTTTTATTGATGCTCATGCACATTTTGTTGGGTATGGTTTTGGTTTACAGCAAGTAAATTTAAATGGTACAAAAAGCTGGCAGGAGTGTATAGATAGAATTTCAGTATTTGTAAAAGAAAAAAATATAAAAAATGGCGATTGGATTTTAGGAAGAGGGTGGGACCAAAACGATTGGGAAATAAAACAATTTCCTACAAAAGAATTGTTGGATGCTAATTTCCCTAACAATCCAATATCATTGGAAAGAGTGGATGGACATGCATCAGTTGTAAATCAATTAGCATTGAATTTGGGCAATGTAAAACCCAATCAAACGATTACTGGCGGAACTGTAGAAACGATTAATGGAAAGCTTACTGGTATTTTAATTGATAATGCACAACAATTTATTTTACCTCCGCCAGCAAGTAAAGAGAGTTATACAAAAGCGTTAAAAGAAGCGCAACAAAATTGTTTTGCTATGGGCCTAACAACAATTGTAGATTGTGGATTAAACAAAAAAGATGTAGATATTATTGATGCGTTGCAAAAAGAAGGCATATTAAAAATGAAGTTAAACATAATGCTATCCGACGATAGTATGAACTATGTTTATTTCCTTAAAAATGGACCTTACAAAACGGCTAGGTTAAATGTAAACGGTTTTAAACTTTATGCTGATGGTGCTTTGGGTAGCCGTGGAGCATGCTTGCTACACCCATACAGCGATAAGCCCAACTGGCAAGGGTTTTTGTTAAAAGATAGAAGTTATTTTGAAAAAGTCTTGCCGCTAATCTACAACTCAAAATTTCAGGCAAATACACATGCCATTGGCGATAGTGCAAATAGAATGATATTACAATTGTATGGCACATTATTAAAAGGGAAAAATGATAGACGTTGGCGTATAGAACATGCACAAGTAATAAATGAAAATGATTTTAATTTATTTGGAATAAACAGTATTGTACCAAGCGTACAGCCTACACATGCCACTAGCGATATGTATTGGGTAAAAGAAAGACTGGGAGAGCAAAGAGAAAAAGGAGCTTATGCCTATCAACAATTGTTAAAACAAAATGGATGGATGCCCTTAGGTACCGATTTTCTGGTAGAAGATATTAACCCCTTTAAAACCTTTTTAGCAGCAGTTGCAAGGCAAGATGCTAGTGGCTTTCCTGCAAATGGGTATCAACAACAAAATAGCTTAACCCGGGAGCAAACAATAAAAGGAATGACCATTTGGGCAGCAAAAGCAAGTTTTGAGGAAAACCAAAAAGGCAGTTTAGAAAAAGGCAAAGCAGCCGATTTTATAATTTTAGATACAGATTTAATGCGGTGTACAGTTGAGCGTATTTTAAAAACAAACGTAATTAGTACCTATATAAATGGGGAAAAAGTAAAGTAAGGGGTAGCTTATTTCTCTCTTTGCACCTTTTACAAAAACCTCTATCTTTAAACATGATTGAAGAAATATTACCCATGCCAGATATAAAACATATAAAATCATTATCAACCCTACAAGCAGAGTTTGAGAGTAGTAATAAAATTGCTATTTCGGTAGATTGTGTAATATTTGGGTTTGATGAAAATAAACTAAAAATATTGCTGATACGAAGCGATGCAAAAAAGTTTTTGGGTAAATGGTCGCTTTTAGGCGACTTGGTAAATCCTTTAGAAGACCTAAATACATCTGCCTATAGAATTTTAAAAAACAGAACTGGTTTAAATGATTTGTATTTAGAGCAGGTACAAACATTTGGTTCACTAAATCGGCATCCTGCTGGCAGAGTAATTACTGTGGCTTATTGCTCTTTAATTAATATTCAAAACCATAAACTTAAAATTTTAGATAACGAATTGCATTGGCATGATGTAAAGGAAGTTTCTAATTTGGCATTTGATCATCAACATATTTTTGAGCTAAGTTATAAATGGCTGCAAAAAAGAATTCAAGAACATCCTTTAGGATTTAATCTTTTACCAAAAAAATTCTCGTTAAGAGAATTACAAAACTTGTACGAAGCAATTTTAGATACCAAAATGGATAGGCGAAATTTTAGAAAAAAATTCTTTGCAATGGATTTTTTAATTGATACCGAAGAAATGGAAACCGAAGTGCCGCACAGGCCAGGAAAGCTGTATAAATTTAACTACGATAAGTACGAAAAAAGAAAGAAAAAATGCGGTGGTATTGATTTTTAAAATATAAAAGAGTTTAATAAACATAAGCAGTTAACAATTAGTACAATAAATTAATTTTCATGAAAAAAATTAAACTAATACTACTCCTGATTTTTATATGCCTCAACTCCCAAGCACAAACAGATATGGATGGCTTAATGATGGATAAAAATTTATTTTGTGCTGGTATTACCTACGGTACTAGCATATGGAAAAACTATTGGGAGGGTACATTAAAAAGAGAAAACTTAAATCTTGGAAAAGTAACTACTAATAATGTGGCTATTAATGGAAACTACGGCATTACTAATAAACTGAACGCTATTTTTTCAGTCCCCTATATTAAAACCAAGGCTAGTGCAGGCCAACTTCAAGGGCAGCAAGGCATACAAGATTTATCACTTTTTGTAAAATGGGTAGGTATTGAGCAGCAACTAAAAAAAGGAATACTAAAAGGAATACTTATTGGTGGTGTTAGTACGCCATTAAGTAATTACACCCCCGATTTGTTGCCACTATCAATTGGTCTGTATAGTAAAACGGCTAGCCTAAGAGCAATGATTGATTATCAAAACGGAAATTGGTTTGGTACAGCAAGTGCCACTTATGTGGTAAGAGGTAATGTGAAATTAGATAGAGAATCTTATTACACAACTGAATTGCATTATACCAATGAAGTTGCAATGCCCGATGCTACTAACTTAAATGTAAGAGCAGGCTTTAGAAGTGAAACTTGGATAATAGAAGCCTTGTTTAATCGTTGGATAACCAATGGCGGCTTTGATATTACAAGAAACAATATGCCCTTTATTAGTAATACAATGAATGCATCTACCATTGGGTTACACCTTAAGTACGATACCGAATTTTTAAATGGGTTATCTTTTGTAGGCGATGTAATGACAACAGTGGCTGGCAGAAACATGGGGCAAAGCAGCGGCTTTAACGCAGGTGTATTTTATATAATGGACTTTAGTAAAAAGAAAAAAGAAGTGGCAAAGAAATAAAACACTTATCTAATAGGTAGTAAAAGCAAAATAGAATTTTTGAAGATGAACGGAGCGTCGCCACTAAAATTTGATCAAGGAATAAATGCTAGTGTAAAAAATATATTTAAAGAATTTCACTCAGTGCCCTTTGTGCCTCTGTGGAAGAAAATAAAAACTAAAAAAATGAAAAAAATATCTATCTCATTAATAGCAATAATATCTTTTTTAATTGCTTGCAAAAAAGATATTATAGAAAAAAACACTACTTACCCAGCCATTAACCCAATAAGAGCCGATGCTAATGCAGGTACATGGAAACCCATTTTATTAACCACAGCTAGTGAGTTTGCTTGTGCAGCACCTATTGCAACTACAAGCCCTGATTATATTATTCAGTTAAATGAAATAAAAAGTTTTCAAAATAATGTAAGCAACCAAGAAAAAGAATTGGTAAACTATTGGGGTGCAGGAGCAGTACTACGTTGGAACGAAATTATGCGCCAGTTAGTGGCAAGCCATAATTTACCGCCGTATCAAAATGCCGATGGTACGTATCCATTCCCAAGTGCCAATAACCCTTTAGCTTATCCCTTGTTTCCCTTTGCCAATCCACCATACGCAGCAAGGGCTTACGCTTACCTAAGTGCCGCACAGTACGATGCTTGTGTAGCAGCATATTATTATAAAAGCGTTTACAACAGGGCAGCACCCTTTACTGTAGATGCTACTATAAAAACATTATTACCCAAAAGCACCCTACCAAGCTATCCTAGCGAAGATGCTGTGGTGCTAGGGGCAAGTGTAGAAATGTTGAAATTACTTTTCCCTGGCGATCAAGATTTTATTAATCAAAAAGCCGAAGAACACAAAAGAGCAAGGCTTATAGCAGGTATGAATGTACGAAGCGATTTAGATGCAGGCGAAGCGCTCGGAAAATTAGTAGCAACAAAATTTATAATAAGGGCAAGAGGCGATAGAGCAGGAGCGGCAGTAGGAACACCCGCTATTTGGGCACAGTTAGAAAGCGATACAAGAGCAAGAGGCGAAACACCTTGGCTAAGTTTAGAAACTCCAGCAAGACCCCCAATGTTGCCCTTGTTTGGAAGAGTACGTACTTGGTTGTTTGATAGTGCAACAATGGTTACAACTATTCGACCATCTGCCCCACCAAGCACCAACTCACCACAATTTAAAGCCGAGTTAGATGAAATTTTCAGCATACAAAAAAATCTTACTCGTGAGCAAATACGTATTGCACATTTTTGGGCCGATGGCTTAAATACCTACACACCACCAGGTCATTGGAATTATATTGCCGCTAACGAATTTGTAAATTTAAATTTTAGTGAGGCTCGTTGGGCCCGTAATATGGCATTGCTAAATATGAGTATGATGGATGGAGCAGTAGCTTGTTGGGATGCAAAATATTTGTATTTTAATCCACGTCCATCACAAATTGATAGCCGAATAAAAAGTGTAACAGGTGTACCTAATTTTCCTGCTTATATAAGTGGGCATAGCACTTTTAGCGGAGCGGCATCAACTTTTTTAAGTTATGTTATTCCAACTAAAGCTACCAGCTTTAATGAAATGGCAAACGAGGCTAGTACTAGTCGCCAATGTGGTGCAATACACTATAAAAGCGATTGTACAAAAGGTTTAGAGGTTGGAAATAAAATTGGTGCTTACGCAGTGAACAGAGGACATATTGATGGGGCTGAATAACCTATAAATTTTAAAACAACCATATCTATCCACAATAAAAAGTACGAATCAAATTTTTTTATCCACCTTGCTCTGCACAATAAAATAATTGCTTAATTATTTAGATAATCAACGAATAAAGCACGACTTATTTTCTTTTTTTACATCGACTAAATATTTGTGTCAAAAAATTTATTGAAAATCAATCAATTATAAAGGTCTGTTGTAAAATACTATTCATTTTCTTTGGAAATAAGGAAGCAACCCATATACCTTTGCACTCCCAAATTTTGGGAAACATATTTAAAGCCTTTGGGATGGCAAAGGCATCACTCAAAATAAATATAAAATGAGCAAATTACATTTCACTACTAAACATGCAAATGCGGCTACCGTAACACACAACTGGTACGTTGTGGATGGTACTAATCAAACCGTTGGACGTATGTGTTCTAAAATTGCTGCAATCTTACGTGGTAAGAATAAAGCGTATTACACACCACACGTTGATTGTGGAGATTTTATTATTGTTACCAACTGCGAAAAAATTGTACTTACTGGTAATAAAATGAATGATAAAGTGTATGATAACTTTAGTGGTTACCCAGGTGGCCGTAAAGAAGAATTAGCTAAAGACTTAATTAGACGTAGACCAGAAGTTTTAATTGAAAGAGCTGTAAAAGGGATGTTACCTAAAAATAGATTAGGCCGTCAGATGTACAAAAAATTATTTGTATACCAAGGTTCAAATCACCCTCATGCTGCACAAAAACCAGCCGAATTAAAATTCTAATTTTAAAAAATAGTTAAAATAAAATAAATGGAAAAGCAAAAAAATGCAGTTGGCCGAAGAAAAGAAGCGGTAACCCGTGTTTTCTTATCTAAAGGCGAAGGAAAAATTACTGTTAACGGAAAAGATTACAAAACGTACTTTCCGCTAGTTTATTTACAAAACCAAGTAGAAGCCCCTTTTAAAACAGTTGAAGTTGCCGATAAATTTGATGTGGTAATAAATGCAACTGGTGGTGGAGTAAAAGGCCAAGCAGAAGCTGCTAAATTAGGTATTGCCCGTGCTTTGTTAGAGGTAAGTGCCGATTACAGGCCAGCACTAAAAGCTGCAGGTTTATTAAAAAGAGACCCACGCAGTGTTGAACGTAAAAAACCAGGTCGTAAAAAAGCAAGAAGAAGCTTCCAGTTCTCAAAACGTTAATGGTTATTGGTTATCGGTATGGCAACATATCAAAAACTTATGTCATTTTCGTATTCAACAAATAACAATTTAACAATTAACGAATAACAATAAAATGGAAAATACTTCATTACAACAGCAACTTTTAGAGGCAGGTGTTCATTTTGGTCACTTAAAAAAGAAATGGAACCCTAAAATGTTACCATACATTTTTGCCGAAAAAAAGGGTATTCACATTATTGATTTAAATAAAACCGTAGAAGGTTTACAAGAAACTGCAGCTGCTTTAAAAGCAGTAGCTCGTAGCGGAAAAAAAATAATGTTTGTTGCTACCAAAAAACAAGCAAAAGAAATTGTAAGCGAATGTGCTCAACGAGTAAATATGCCTTACGTTACAGAGCGTTGGTTAGGTGGTATGCTTACCAACTTTAACACCGTACGTAAAAGCGTAAAGAAAATGCAAAGCATAGAAAAAATGCTTGCCGATGGAAGTGCAGAAAGCTTAACTAAAAAAGAGCGTTTAACACTTACCCGTGATAAAGATAAAATGGAAAAAGTATTAGGTGGTATTGCACAAATTAGCCGTGTACCCTCTGCTTTATTTATGGTAGATATAGGGCATGAGCATATTGCACTTGCAGAAGCTAAGCGTTTAAACATTAGCACATTTGGTATGGTAGATACCAATTGTGATCCTAATAAAGTTGACTTTGCTATTCCTGCAAATGACGATGCTACAAAATCAATTGCTATAATCGTTAATTATATTACTGCTGCAATTGCCGAAGGTTTGCAAGAGCGTCAAGCTGGTAAAGATGATGATGAAAACAGCGATAGCGAAGAAAGTGCAGAAGCAAAAGCAGCTCGTTTTGAAGCAAAGCAAGACGGTCAAGATGATAGAAACCGTAGAGGTGGTGGTAAAGGTGTAGCTTCTCAACCAAAGCGTAGAGTTGCAGGTCCAGGCCAAGGTGGTAGAAGACCAGCAGGGAAGTAAAATCCCCTCCTAATCCGCCCCGGCGGAGCAACTAAGGAGAGGAAGAGAACAAAGATTTATGGGTGTCTTTTTTTGAGCCAAACATTTAATCTTTAATCAACTTCATTGTTGTGGTATAAAACATCCTGATACTTTCGGGACTCTTGTACATCTAGTTCTTTATTATGCCAAGCATGCTAAAAGTTCAAATGAAATTTTATGCTTTGAGCATTTTTAATTTTTAATTTTTAATTTTTAATTATCATGAGTGTTACTATAACAGCACAAGACATAAACAAACTACGCCAAAGTACTGGTGCAGGTATGTTAGATTGCCGTAAAGCATTAACAGAAGCCAACGGCGATTTTGAAGGAGCAATAGATTGGCTTCGTAAACAAGGACAAAAAGTAGCTGCAAAACGTAGCGATAGAGAAGCAAAAGAAGGGGTAGTAATTGCACAAACCACAGCAGATAATAAAAGCGGTATTGTACTTTGCATAAGTGCCGAAACCGATTTCGTTAGCAACAATGCCGCGTTTGTAACGTTTGTAAAAACTATTGCCAACGCTGCTATCGAAAATAATATACAAACTGCAGAAGAATTAAATAAAGTAACTATTGGTAGCGAAACCGTTGCCGATATGGTTAACGACAAATTAGCTAGCATTGGTGAAAAAATTGGTATTACTCGTTTCGAAAGAGTAAATGCTCCTTTTGTAGCAAGTTACATACATGGTTCAAACCGTATGGGCGTATTGGTTGCCTTAACTAAGGAAGCTGCCGAAGCTGGTAAAGATGTAGCTATGCAAATTGCTGCAATGAATCCATTAGCAGTTGATGAAAGTAGCATTGCACCAGAAACTATTGCAAGAGAAAGAGAAATTGCTATTGAGCAAATTAAAGCAGAAGGTAAGCCAGCAGAAATGGCCGAAAAAATTGCTGTAGGTAAAGTAAATAAATTTTTAAAAGATAATACGTTAATACATCAGCCTTTTGTAAAAGATGCTAGCAAAACAGTAGCCGATTACTTAAAAAGTATAGATGCTGATTTAAAAGTTACTTCTTTTGTAAGAGTAGCATTAGGTTAATAATCTATTTATATACTATTACAAAGCCCTGCATTTATGCTGGGCTTTTTTATTTCTACCATCCAATTCCATAATCTTCTCCATGGTTGCTACTGCCACCCCAAAAGCTACCATGCTTCCAATCGAAATAAATAGCATTTAGTGGGCCACTTGTTCTATCATCAAAACTAAGTTTGTAACCCATTTGTATCAGTTGTTGGCGGATGGATTCGGGCGTTTTATCGTGTACTAAAATATTGCCATAACGAGGTTTTCTATCCTTTAATTTACTACCCCCAAGGCTAAGCCAAAGCTGATTAGTATTAATATTAGCTGCTTCACATGCTTGTTGTACGTTCATACCAAACTCAACCATATTTAAAAAAAATTGCAAAGAGTTTTGCTCTTGAGTATCGCCACCTTGTACGCCAAAACTTACAAAGGGTTTACCCTCTTTTAATGCTAGTGTAGGCGTAAGCGTTACCCTTGGACGTTTGCCTGGCGCTACTACATTAAAAGGGCTAGTAGCACTATCTAATACAAAGCTTTGCATACGCTGGCTCATACCCACACCCGTTTTTCCAGCAATGCAAGCTGGGTTCCAACCACCACTTGGCACAATGCTAACTACCCAGCCTTCTTTGTCTGCCGCTTCTACGCTTGTTGTACCACGCCATAGTCTATCCATATAATCAGCCTCGTTAAAAGCCACACCTGCCGCATCATGCTTTGGTAAAAATTGAGCCGGATTTTTGGTATTGCTATCACTTAATAAATTATGTAACTGTAAATAGTTATCAAACGGATTTAATATTTCGTTTTGAAAAAGATATGGATTGCCCGGTGTAAATAATTCGTTTTTAGTAGGGTTAATAAGCAATGCTCTTTGCTTTGCATATGCTTTACTTAACAAACCCTTCATAGGAATTTGAGAAGAAAAATAGGGGTCACCATAATAAAAATCTCTATCAGCAAACGTTAAACTCATGGTTTGATAAATGGTATTGATGTACTCCGCACTATTGTATTTCATTTTTTTTAAATCAATAGTTTCTAAAATATTTAAAGCTTGTAACATAGCTGGTCCTTGTGTCCATGCTTGTAATTTATATACATCAATTCCTTTGTAATTGGTACTTAAGGGCTCTTCTTCTATCACTTTCCAATTGGCTAAATCTTCCATCGTAATTAGTCCGCCTTGTTCCTTACTACCCCGTACAAATTCTTTAGCAATGCTGCCTGTATAAAATTCTTTATACGCCGCCATAATAGCCTCTTTTCTATTTTTCTTTTTCTTTAATGCATTTTTTTCAGCCGTAATCATTTTGTTAAGTGTGTTCAATAAATCTTGTTGCACAAAAATTTCTCCAGCTTCTGGGGCTTCTCTTTTTTCGTTTAAATGCGGAAGAAAAACTGCCTTACTATACGGCCACTCTTTCAATACTTTTTTACTACGCTCAAAACTATTAGCGGTTTGTGCCTCAATGGGGTAACCAGCTGCTAATTCCATTGCAGGTTTTAACACTTGCTCTAAACTCATTGTGCCATAATTTGCTAACATATAACAAAGGCCTCCGGGGGTACCGGGCGTAACCGCTGCTAACGGCCCATTCTCTGGAGGAAAATCGTAGCCTTTATTTTTAAAAAATTCAACTGTTGCGCCAGTAGGTGCAACACCCAATGCATTTATAGCAATTACTTTTTTTGTTTTGGGGTTATAAATTAACGCTTGCGTTTCTCCTCCCCAGCTTAACACATCAAACATGGTACAAGTTGCCGCTAACATAGCGCATGAAGCATCTACAGCGTTACCTCCTTGTTGAAAAATTATTGAACCTGCTGTAGCAGCCAATGGCTTACCAGTAATGGCCATCCAATTTTTTCCATGGAGAACTGGCTTTTGTGTTTGTTGGCAAAAAGAAAATTTTATTGGAAGGAGAAATAGAAGTAGAAATATTTTTTTCATTGTATTAAATTGATTGGATTTAAAGATAAAAATGTTAAATCAACTTTTAGTATTTTTATTTAATGAATATGTACGAAAAATACTTTACCGCAAACAAAGAGGGTTGGAATAAAAAAACAGCCATACATAAAACATCCTCTTTTTACGACCTAGAAAAATTTAAAAAAGGGGAAACCTCTTTAAATAAAATTGAGTTAGAAGAGTTGGGAAATGTAAACGGAAAAAAACTGTTGCACTTGCAGTGCCATTTTGGGATGGATACCTTAAGCTGGGCAAGAGAAGGGGCTACCGTAACAGGAATTGATATAAGTGATGAAGCCATAAACCTTGCTAAGGATTTAGCTATGGAGCTAAGTATACCAGCAACTTTTACTTGTTGTAATGTGTATGATACATCAACCTTTGTAACCGAAAAATTTGATATTATATTTACCTCTTACGGTACTATTGGTTGGCTACCCCATTTAAAACCTTGGGCAAAAGTTATTGCCGAAAATTTAAAACCTGGGGGTGTTTTTTATATTGCCGATTTTCACCCAACACTTTGGATGTACGATGATGCGATGGAAAAAATTGAATACAGCTATTTTAACGATGAAGTAATAGAGACCACACAAACGGGTACCTATGCGGATAGAGATGCAGCTATTGAATACAAAGAATATGGATGGAACCATCCTTTTTCGGAAATACTCGAAAGCTTAATTAGCGAAGGCTTACAAATAGAATTTTTACATGAGTTTTCTTACTCACCATATAACTGCTTTAACAATGTGGAGCAAGGGGCAGATGGCATGTGGCGATTTAAAGGCCGAGAAAATAAATTTCCAATGCTATATAGCATAAAGGCAGTAAAGATTTAATTTTTACTATCCAATATTATGGGAGTATTGCCTTTACCCATTACAATTACTTTTGCATTGGTAGATAAGGCTAGTTCTTTCATGGCTTTTATTTGTTCGTACTGTAATTGATTATCGGTTAGGCCTACATTTATTATACGCTGATAATCAGAAATACCTTGGGCCTCTACTCTTTTTCGTTCAGCTTCTTGCTTTTCTTTAAGTAGAACAAATTGCATTTTTTGAGCATCTTGTTCGGCATTAATTTTTTGTTCTATTACCGCCTTTACAGATGCAGGTAAAGTGATATTCCGTACCAAAAGATTTTCTAATTGTAAACCTCTTTTAGTAAACTCATCCTCTATGCTTTTATAAATTCTTGCTTGAAACTCATCTCTTTTTGTTGAGTATAATGAAATAGCATCGTAGTATACTGCATTATCTCTTATTTTAGTACGTGAAATTGGGCGTACAATTTTTTCTTGAAAATCAACACCCGTTTCTTTTAATAATTTTGGGGCTTCCGTTTTATTTACTCTAAACAATACGGTTAAGTCAATGGTTACCTCAAGCCCATCAGAGGTTAATACCCTAATCGCATCATCGCCTGTTTGATCACCTTCGTTATGTACACCACTCATGGTATAGTTTAGTGTTTTTACATCTATTTTTTCAACCTCATATAAGGGGTTAATAAAATGTAACCCACTCTCTAATACATCGTTTTGAATTTTTCCAAACATTTTTTTAACGCCAACTTTTCCAGCATCTACCTGTACAAAACAATTGCTAATTAGCCCTATAAAAAAAATAACTACACCAGCATATTTTGTAGGCTTACTAAATTTATATAAAGCTTCGTTTTTATTAAATACTAAGCTGATGCAAAAAATAAGGATACCTAATATAAGTAGAAACATAGTTATACATTTAAGTGTAAATGTAGGTACTTTTTTAAGTTCTTTATCGAAACCTTTTTGTGTATCTTCGTACTATAGCTTGTTTTTAACTACTATAAATTTTTTATGGCAACAAAATATAAACGCATTCTTTTAAAATTATCTGGCGAAAGTTTAATGGGTAATAAAAATAGTTTTGACCCTATTGACTCTTCCATTATTGCACAATATGCAAAGGAAATTAAGCAAATAACCGAAGCCGGAGTACAGGTAGCTATAGTAATTGGTGGCGGTAATATTTATAGAGGAATGAATGAGGCAGATAGCGGAATTGAAAGAGCACAAGGTGATTATATGGGCATGTTAGCCACCGTAATAAACGGCATTGCGGTACAAAGTGGGTTAGAAAAAGCCGGTGTATATACCCGTTTACAAAGTGCTATTAAAATGGAACAAATTGCCGAACCCTATATTCGTAGAAGAGCTATACGTCATTTGGAAAAAGGGAGGGTGGTAATTTTTGGTGCTGGCACAGGCAACCCTTATTTTACAACAGATACAGCAGGTAGTTTACGAGCAATAGAAATACAAGCCGATGTAATTTTAAAAGGTACTAGGGTAGATGGTATTTACACCGCCGATCCAGAAAAAGACCCAACCGCAACAAAATACAACACTATATCGTTTACTGACTGCATTCAAAAAAACCTGAAGGTTATGGATATGACTGCTTTTACACTTTGCATGGAAAATAAATTGCCTATTATCGTTTTTGATATGAATGTAGCTGGTAATTTATTAAAAATAATGCAAGGCGAAGAAGTAGGTACATTAGTAAGTTAAACTAGTTGTTATGCTTTCTCAAGAACAAATAAATAAACTAATTTCGGAAAACGAATTTTTACATGTACAACTAAAAGAGCTAAACGAAATGTTGGCTTTACGTGAAGAAGAAATCGAAATTTTAACTTCGAGTGCAAACGATACCACACAACTACGTAGCCAATTAGAGCTGCAAGACGTTGAAAAAAAATCCTTACAAGATAGTATTACCCAAAAGCAACAACAAGCCCAAGGCGCTGCCAATAGAGAAAAAGACTTGGAAGATGAATTAGTTGACGCATCTAACTTATTAAAGGAATATGCAGCTTTGCAACAAAAATATACCCACTTATTAATACAAAATAAAGATGTAGAAGAGCGTTTGGCCTTTATGAATAAACGCAATGATGAATTAATACGGTTGTTACCCAAAAGCTAGTGTTAATTAAAACTGCAAAATAAACCTCGTTAATAGTTGTAAAATTGTAATGTATTGTATATTTTACAGTTCTAAAAATTATTATATATGAATTTAATTGAACGAGCTAAAAACATTTTAGTAACTCCTAAAACAGAATGGGATGTAGTAAATGGCGAAAGTGCAACTCCAATGAGTTTGCTTATGAGTTATGTTTTACCGCTTGCAGTGGTAGCTGCATTAGGTACACTTTTAAAAGGGTTGTTATTTGCTGGTACATTTTCGTTTGGTATTAAATACTTTGTTATTGGGGCTATTATAGCATTTATAGCAACTGTACTTTCATACTATATTACGGTTATTGTTATGGATATGCTGGCTCCTAGTTTTGGATCAGAAAAAGATTTAAATAAGTCTGCACAACTAGTTGCTTATTCTGGCACACCATCCAATGTAGCATCTTTACTTTCATTTATACCGGTAATAGGGTTTTTAATTTCTATAGCAGGTTGGGCTTATGGTATTTATTTAATGTATTTGGGAATTGGGCCATTGAAAAAAACGCCAGAAGATAAAAAAATAGTTTACATGCTTGTTACTTATGTAATTATGATAGCCATTTATTTTGTGCTTGTGGCTATTTTAGGAGCTGTACTTTATGCAAGTTTAGGTTTTGGTGGACTTGGTGGATTAAGAGGATATTAATTGTTTTTTATAATTTGTATGCACCCTTTTCTATGGAGAAGGGTGCATTTTTATTTTTAGAAAGGCCTGTACATTCTTTAACTTTGTAAAAATATTTAGTACAAATGCAGCCCATAGCCGATATACGTAAAGAGTACAAACAAGAAACGCTAAACGAAAAAGATATACAGCCAAATGCTTATGCACAATTTGAAAAGTGGTGGGATGAGGCTTTAAAAAGTGGATTAGACGAAGTAAATGCAATGACACTAGCAACAGTAAATGAAGATGGAACACCAGCAGCTAGAATTGTTTTACTTAAGGGCTACAGCCCAAATGGTTTTGTTTTTTATACTAATTACAACAGCAATAAAGCTAAACAAATTGATAAGAGTGGTAAAGTAGCGCTTTTATTTTTTTGGGCACCTTTAGAAAGACAAATACGTATAACAGGATCTGTCTCAAAAGTTAGCGAAGAAGAAAGTGATACTTATTTTAACTCTCGACCAGCAGGTAGTAAAATTGGTGCTTGGGCATCTCCACAAAGTTTACCAATTTTTAATAGAGAGGTAATTGAGGAAAATGAAAAAAAATACACCCAAGAATTTAGTGATACAGCTATAATTCCACGTCCGCCACATTGGGGAGGGTATATAGTAAAACCTACCCAAATAGAATTTTGGCAAGGCAGGCCAAGCCGCCTACACGATAGAATTTTATATTCTTTACAAACAGATAAAAGCTGGAAGATAGAACGTTTAGCTCCTTAATAGTTGCTTGAGGTATGTTGATGTTGTACAATATACGACTGTCTTTTAAAAGATGGAGTTGTCGTAAATCGTACATCACCACATGGTACATTTATTTATGCTTTCTTTTTAGCAACAGCTGCTTTTTTAGCTGGCTTAGCTACTCTAACTTTTCCAAAAGAGCCTGCAAATATTTTTCCTTTTTTTGTTTTGATATCACCACGTCCCATAATAAATTTATTTTTTATATTTTTTAGAAATACAAAGGTATAAAAAAGCCTCGATTAATCGAGGCTTTTAATTCGCTTTTACAAAGATTACATTTTACTAGCTAATTCTTTACCAGCTTTAAACTTAGCAACTTTTTTAGCTTTAATTTTAATAACAGCACCAGTTTGTGGGTTGCGGCCATTACGTGCAGCTCTTTTAGAAACTGAGAAAGTTCCAAAACCAACAAGAGTTACTTTGTCACCTTTTTTTAAAGTTTTAGTTACTGCATCAATAAATGCATCTAAGGTTGCATTTGCTTGAGTTTTGGTAATACCTGCGTCATCTGCAATTTTTGCGATTAGTTCTGCTTTGTTCATACTATTTTTTTTTGAATTTTATTAACTAGAACAAATATATATGCTTTTTAATTGCAACAAAATTTTTTTATAAAAAATAAAAAAGTAAAAAATCTACGAAAACCGCAAGGAGACTGCTTTTATTGTATTTATAATTAAACCTATTTTTTGCTCAATTCGCTGTAACTCTCTGCTGCAAAGGGTTTTATCGATTTGTATTAAAACCGCTTGGGTAGCGGCTTTGGTGGTAATAGCAATCCTTTTTTATATAGCCAAATATATTTTTTTTGTTTTGCACATTTAGTGAATAACTTCCATTACACTTCTAAAGGCAATAAATTTGTTACCCCATTTACTAAATCCTTTTTGCCTCATACTTTCGGCATATTTTTCAATGTATGCATTATAGAGGCTTTTACTTTCTGCAAAGTATTGAATGGCAAACGTTGGTCCTTCGGTATTATCCACTTCTAACAAACGTAAAACAGTAGCTTTTGTAAAACAGCCGGTTTGTACTACATCATTAATATGCTCTTCTTTAATCCATTGCAACCAATCTGCCGCAATATCGGGAGTTACTTTTACGGTAACATTGTAGAGGATGCCTCCTATATCTTCGCTATTAAAAATTGATGGTTGTGTATGCATAGTTTTAGTCATTTTAAAAATTACGTTAGGTTAAAAGTCTATTTCAACATAAACAGGGCAATGATCACTGTGTATTATAGTTGGTAAAATTTCCGCCCCTTTTAATTGCTTTTTTAATGGTTCGGTTACTGTTATGTAATCAATTCTCCAGCCTTTATTGTTTAGTCGTACACTCGGAAAGCGTTGGCTCCACCAACTATAGTGGTGTGGATCGGTATTAAATTCTCTAAACGTATCAACCCAGCCAGTACTTAAAAATGTTGTCATCCACTCTCTCTCTTCAGGTAAAAAACCACTGCTTTTTTTATTTCCTTTTGGGTCGTGTATATCTATGGGGTGGTGGGCAATATTGTAATCGCCTACTAAAATAAGCTTAGGTATTTTCTTTTTTAAGTTGGTTAAATAGGTTTCAAACTCATTTAACCAACTGTATTTAAAAAGTTGTCGTTCATCTCCACTTGTACCGCTAGGGAAGTAGGCATTAATTAATCGAATATCTCCAAAATCTGCTTGTATAACTCTTCCCTCATTATCACTATTTTTTATACCACAACCAAGCTCAACTTTATCGGGCTTAACCTTACTAAAAATAGCAACACCACTATATCCTTTTTTTTGGGCACTAAACCAATGATGGTGATAGCCTAAGGCCTCTAATTGTTTTACATCTACATCGCCTTGTGTAGCTTTAGTTTCTTGCAAACAAACAATATCTGCTGGGTTTGTTTTTAACCAATCAAAAAAGCCTTTTTTAATGGCGGCTCTTATACCATTAACATTATACGAAATTATACGCATTGCATTTATTTTATTAATATTGTAAATTAACAATACATTATGGAAGAAAACAAATTGGAAGAAAGTAAACCAGAAAATAATACAGAAACTATTTTTACAGAAGCTGATTTTGATATGAGCGGATATGATAAACATATACGCCACGCAAGAAACGCTTGCTTTATTTCTGCTGGTTTGTTATTCGTAAATGCTATCATTTTATTTTCGAAATACCCTTTTGATATTACTATTTTTTGGTTAGATTATTTACTTTGGATTATATATATTGGCGGCTTTGTTTTTTGTGGATTTTTTACAAAAACAAAACCATACACAGCTATTATTATTGCATTGTGTGTATTTGCATTATTTATACTTGTAAACGCAATAATAAACCCAGCAAGCATTTTTGGCGGAATAATTTTTAAAATTGCTATTTGCGTTACACTTATTAAAGGTTTAGGGGATGCTAAAGAAGCACAACAAATGAAAGTGCAAGTAGAGAAATAAACTTAATCTATTATTGGCCTTAACCATCTTGTTGCATCATCAATACTCATTCCCTTACGCTTGGCATAATTTTCAAATTGGTCGGGCTCAATTTTGCCTACTCCAAAATATTTACTTTGTGGATGAGCAAAATACCAACCACAAACCGATGATGCAGGATACATTGCCAATGATTCTGTAAGATGAATACCTGTGACTTTCTCTCCACCAAGTAATTCAAATAATTTATATTTTTCTGTATGATCGGGGCATGCTGGGTAACCTGGCGCAGGACGAATACCACTATATTCTTCATTAATTAATTGCTCGTTGGTTAATTGTTCTTCTTTCTCGTAACCCCAATAATCGGTTCTGGTTTTTTTGTGCAGCAATTCTGCAAATGCTTCTGCTAATCTATCGGCTAATGCTTGTAAAATAATCTTATTGTAATCATCTAAATTAGCTTCAAACTTTTTTATATGTTTTTCAATTCCTTGAATAGTTACAGAAAAAGCACCAATATAATCTTGGTTTGGAGAAACAAAATCTGCCAACGACAAATTGGGTTGACCCTCTGCTTTTTTAATTTGTTGGCGTAAAAACTCTAAAGGTATTTTTGTAGAGTTATTACTCACTATAACTGTATCTGCTTCTGTTTTATTGGTAATCCAAAAGCCAACAACCCCCTTTGAAGTTAGCCATTGTTCATCAATAATTTGTTGTAATAATTTTCTTGCATCGTTATATAGTTTTGTTGCTTCCACACCAATTATAGTATCGTTAAGTAATGCAGGAAATTTTCCATGCATTTCCCAAGCAATAAAAAAGGGTTGCCAGTCAATATATTCTGCAATTTCTTTAAGGGAGTAATTTTCTAAAATTTTTGTACCAGTAAATGTAGGAGCAATTGGAGTAAAGTTTTCCCAGTTAATAGCAGCCCCATTTTTTTGAGCATCTATAAATGGCAAATATTGTTTTATTACTTTTTTGTTTGCAAAATCAAAACGTAGTTTATCATATTCGGTTTTTAAATTGCTTAAAAAATCTGGCTTTTGTTCATTGCTAAGTAAGCTTCCGGCAACTGTTACACTTCTACTAGCATCTAAAACATGTATTACACCATTATTGTATTGTTGTGCAATTTTTACAGCGGTATGCATACGGCTTGTAGTTGCACCTCCAATTAATAAAGGTTGAGTCATGTTTCTTCTTTTCATTTCGTTTGCTACATGTACCATTTCGTCAAGGCTTGGTGTAATTAAGCCACTAAGGCCAATAATATCCACTTTTTCTTTTTGTGCGGTGTCTAAAATTTTATCGGTACTAACCATTACACCTAAATCAATAATATTGTAACCATTACAACCTAATACTACTCCTACAATATTTTTACCAATATCATGTACATCACCTTTTACGGTGGCTAATAAAATAGTAGCGGCACCTGCCGTTTCTTCATTTATTGTGCCTGCGGCAAGATGAGCATTTTTTCTATCTTCTTTTTCTTGTTCAATAAATGGTGTAAGTACCGCAACACTTTTCTTCATTACCCTTGCACTTTTTACAACCTGTGGCAAAAACATTTTTCCGCTACCAAATAAATCTCCCACAATATTCATTCCATCCATTAAAGGCCCTTCAATAACATCTAGGGGTCTTGCATATTTTTGCCGAGCTTCTTCGGTATCTACTTCAATATAATCGGTTATGCCATTTACTAAGGAGTGTGCTAACCTTTTTTCTACAACTTCTAATCTCCATTTTTCATCTTTAATTACTTCTTTACCTTTTGCCTTTACTGTTTCGGCAAAGTTTATAAGGGCTTCGGTAGCTTCGTTGTTTTCGTTATTCTTATTTAAAATAACATCTTCACATAATTTTTTTAAGGTAGGCTCAATTTCATCATAAACCACCAACTGGCCTGCATTTACAATACCCATATCCATACCAGCTTTTATAGCATAATATAAAAACACACTATGTATAGCTTCACGTACATGATCGTTTCCACGAAAAGAAAACGATACATTACTAACGCCTCCGCTAACTTTTGCTAAAGGCATTAATTTTTTTATTTCTTTAGTAGCTTCAATAAAATCTACTGCATAATTACTATGCTCTTCAATACCCGTTGCTACTGCAAATATGTTAGGATCAAAAATAATTTCTTGCGGTGCATAGCCAACTTGTTCGGTTAATATTTTGTAGGCACGGTGGCAAATTTCTACTTTACGATCTTTAGTATCTGCCTGTCCTTTTTCATCAAACGCCATTACAATAATTGCAGCACCATAGCTTTTACAAATATGTGCTTGTTCAATAAATTTGGCTTCGCCTTCTTTCATTGAAATAGAATTTACAATACATTTTCCTTGTACACATTTTAAGCCAGCTTCAATAATTTCAAATTTGCTAGAGTCAATCATTATTGGAATCTTAGCAATATCAGGCTCTGCTTGTACTAGGTTTAAAAAAGTAGTCATGGCTTCTATACCTTCAAGCATAGCATCATCCATATTAATATCAATAACTTGGGCACCGCCCTCTACTTGGTCTCTTGCTACGCTTAAAGCTTCTTCATACTTTTCTTCTTTAATTAATCGGGCAAATTTTTTACTACCTGTAACGTTTGTACGCTCACCTACATTTATAAAATTTGTTTCGGGACGAATAATTAAGGGCTCTAGGCCAGATAAACGTAAGTATGGTTTTATAGTATTCATTATTATTATTTTTTACCACTAAGAGCACTAAGATTTACACAAAGTTCACAAAGTGCCGTTTATGATTCTTTTTACTCCGTCTTTAAAAAGTGTTGTATTAAAATTTATTAAAAGTCCAAGTTTACAATTAGCTAACTTTAGATATGTAAGGAGTTGTGCAATATGTATATCAGCCAATGACTCTACTGCTTTAATTTCTACAATCAACTTGTTTTCAAGTATAAAATCAACCCTATAACCAATATCTAATTTTACGTCATTATAAATTAAAGGCAATCCTTTTTGTTTTTCTATATTAACTCCAACTTTATTTATTTCATAAAATAAACATTCTTCATAAGCACTCTCTAATAAGCCAGGTCCTAAAGCTCTATGCACTTTAAGTCCACTTTCAAATACAATTTTTGATAATTCATTTTCAGTCATTTCTTTGTTTTCTTTGTGAAAAAGCTTTGTGTACTTTGTGGTTAAAGGCTTTCTTCCAACACAGGCAACTCTCTTGCTTTAAATTTCTTTACTTCATCTGCTATATGCTTTATGTGGTCGGGTGTGGTGCCACAACAACCCCCAACAATATTTAGCCAACCATTAGCGGCCCACTCTTGTATAATATGGGCAGTTTCATGTGGTTGCTCATCGTACTCCCCAAATGCATTAGGTAAGCCTGCATTTGGATATGCAGATGTAAAGCAACTTGCAATTTGTGCAAGCTCTTCTATATGTGGTCGCATTTCTTGAGCACCCAACGCACAGTTTAAGCCTACGCTTAATGGATTTGCATGAGCTATAGACGTATAAAATGCTTCTAAGGTTTGGCCGCTTAACGTTCTGCCAGAGGCATCTGTAATGGTTCCACTAATCATTATAGGTAACTCAGGTAAATTATTATTTCTAAAATAATTTTTTGTAGCATAAATGGCAGCTTTTGCATTTAAGGTATCAAAAATAGTTTCTATTAAAATAATATCTACGCCACCATCCACAAGGCCTTTTATTTGCTCGGTATAGGAAGCTGCTACTTCATCAAAAGTTACTGCTCTAAAACCAGGATTATTAACATCTGGCGATAAGCTTAGTGTTTTATTTAGTGGCCCAATTGCGCCAGCTATCCAAGCAGTTTTACCACTTTGCTTTACTGCCTCTTTTGCACATTTTGCACTAGCAACATTTAATTCGTAAGCAAGTGATTGCATATCGTAATCGGCTTGTGCAATAGAAGTACTGCTAAATGTATTGGTTTCAATAATATCGGCACCGGCATTTAAGTATTGAAGATGGATAGCAATAATTATTTCGGGCTGGGTAATACTTAACAAATCGTTATTACCTTTTACATCAGAGTGCCAATCTTTAAAACGAGTTCCACGGTAATCGGCTTCTTCTAATTTATGGCGTTGTATCATAGTGCCCATTGCACCATCAATAATTAAAATTCTTTCTTTTAATGCTTGCTGTACTGTTTGCATATAAATGTAGTTTTTAAGGCAATACTTTTTAAAATTGGTTAAGAAAGGCTATTGCTTTTTAGTAAAAGAATAACATAATCTAATACCATATGGTTAAAAACAGTACTTGCTTTTACGAACAAAAAAATTAATAAACGTTGGAAAAACCTTTGTGGAGTTTTGTGGACGTTTATTAGTTCTGTTGTAGGCTGAACAATAAACAAATCTGCCTTTTGTGCTACAAAGTTACAACATTAGTATTAAAAAGTAGCTGTAATTTTTAGCTCAGCTTCGTCCGCAGCAGCGGATTTTACATTAAAATCGGCTAAAATAATTTTTATAGTTGCAGTAGCTTTTATGGTTTGGTTCTTTACTATAAGTAATGCAGTTGTTTGTGTTTCTTTGGTTTTACCATGAATGGTTAGCAGGCCTTTAATAGTTGCCTTGTAGGTGCCATCTTTACCCAAGGTTACCTCATTAGTATTTATAATTTTGCCTACAAAATTTGAGGTAGGATATTTACTGCTTTCTACATACTCTTCATTAAAATGCTCTTCCATTAACGCATCTGCAAACTTAAATTGTAACATAGCTAATTTAAAACGTACGTTCCCCATTATATCAATAGTTGCCTCTACTGCATTATTTATAGCTTTTATATCTTCAAGACCACTTCCTGCATCAAACGTTATTTGTGCTTTTTGTGTTTTAAAATATTCTGTAGGTTCAACCACCGGGCTTAGTGTTTTTTTGTTTTTAGTAGTATCACTTGGTTGAATAGCTTTCTTTTCTGTTTCAAGAGGGTATAGTGTACCCGAATATTTTTTTGAATTAACCACTATGCAATTTTTTAAATTAATAGTTGTTAATAGGCCTGTACAAATGCCTTTTATGGTAACAGTATCAAGTTGGTTTATACTTTTATATAAACCATCAATCGTACAATTTATTAAGGGTAAGCTATCGTTTATTTTTATGGTAATATCTGTTTGGCTAGTTTGATCATTTGTAACAGAAGTGGCTATGCCAGTAAGTTCAATAGTTTTATTTATATAGATTTTATTGGCACTATCTTCAAAATTTTTGAATAGGGCTGCAAAGCTACTAGGGTCAATACGTATAGCATTTTCAGTAGCAACATTTCGTTCAGCTTTTTTGTACATTACTTTTAATACTAAAAAACCAACTAAGGATACTATTAAAAGTAAGATGCCAATGAATATTATTTTCTTCTTCATACTAATTACTGCACATATTGTGCTACAGGAATTCTATTTGTTATACTTTTTGCTAATGTCATTTCATCTGCATATTCCAACTCTCCGCCAAATGCAATTCCCCTAGCAATGGTGGTTATTTTTATATTGGTATGCTTTATCTTTTTTGCAATATAATAAACAGTAGTATCGCCTTGAATGTTTGGATTTAAAGCAAAAATAATTTCTACAATATCTCCTTCCTCTACTCTTTTTACAAGGGAATCAATGGATAATTGATCTGGCCCTATTCCATCTAATGGCGAAATAATACCACCCAATACATGATATTGGCCATTAAACTGTTGTGTACTTTCTATGGCAATAACATCTCTTATATTTTCTACAACACAAAGCAATTCTTTTTTACGCATAGGGTTTGTACAAATACTGCATAAATCAGTATCAGAAATATTATGACAATTAAGGCAAAATTTAATTTGGCTTCGCATTTGTGTAATAGCATTACTAAAATTTGTACTATCCGCTGTGGGTTGTTTTAATAAATGTAACACTAAACGTAAAGCTGTTTTTTTGCCAATGCCCGGTAGTTTTGAAAACTCGTTTACAGCAGCTTCTAATAAGTGAGAGGAAAATTGCATAGGCAAAGTTAATGTGCTAATTTGAGAATTTAATAAAGTACTTAAGTAGTTCTAAGCAGAAGCGGAAAAGCTATAGTTCAATATCTCTCTCATTATCCCAATTGGCTTTTATGGATAATTTTTGAGGGAGCGTTGTAACTTTTTCTGGTTGTATTTTTTTGGCGTAATTGCCGGTATCCCATTTTCCATTATTGTTTGAATCAAATAAAATACGCAACTCATACTCCCCTGGTATAAATAACTTATCGCTCCATTCTGCACTGGTTATTTTAAAGGATTTTTTTACTTCATCGTTTTGTACAAATTGTACTACAGTATTTTTGGTGAGGTCTACATTTTTAAATCGAAGTATTATATTGCCATAATCGCTTATACTTTTTGTAGTAATTTTTAATGTATCGCTTTTAGCTAAAACTAAATCGGCACTATCGGCAAAAGCATCCTTATCAATAATTAGGTTAAATAATTGATTTTCTTTCCATTGGTTTGAAATAGTAATTTTTTTTGAAGTACTGTCTAATGAAACACTTATCTCTTTTATTGAATTATAGCTGGTATCAACTAATTGTATTTTATTGAGGATAGCTTTTTTTAAGGGTTTATTAAATTCAATAGTAAGTGGAGTTAGTAAATCTTGTACCGGACCCTGTGTAAGTGTATAACGCAAACGTTTTTCTATATTTTTTATGACTGTTATTTTTTCTTTCTCTTTTTCTTGTACAAAGGCATTTAATAAAACGGAATCGGGGTTGGTTGAAGGGGTAACGTCATCGTTTAAAAAGGCAAAGGCTTCTGCTTTTGAACTGTACGTTTTACTACCATCGGCATCTTTTAAAGCATACATTTTAAATTTATCGTTTGGTAAATTAGTAAATGTAAAATTGCCCTGGCCGTTAAGCTTTGCAATATAATTAGGCTTTGTTTTTTGTACTGTAGAGTCCGTAGCATTACGATAAAGTAGTATTAAAAGCGTACTATCTACTTTACCTGTTTCGGCAATTTGTACTGTACCTGTAAGTTGTAAAGAATCTATTGCGGCGCCAGTAGAAAAAATATAGGTAAAGTTACCTAAAGGGTTACCTTCATTAACATCTACAATGGCTTTACCAAAATTAATGCTATAGGTTGTATTAGCTTGTAACGTATCTTTTAATTTTACGGTTACCGTTTTTAATTTGTAATTAATTTCTGGATTTTTTTTTGGAAATGGCGAAACTAAAATATTGGTTTGCGCCTCTTTAACTTCTATGTATTCGTTAAACGTTAACGTTATTTTATTACCTGAAAAATTTACCGTTTTTAATTGAGGAGAGGCACTTATTAAAATGGGTGCAATCGTATCTTTTTGGCCACCGGTTGGCATACCAATTTGGGCACAGCCTGTACCTAAAAAAGTTATAACTACTAAAAAAATGACTAAACCAATTAGGTAATTAATAAATGAAAATTTCATTCAGTATAAAATATTATTGTGCAAACATACTTTGTAAAAGCTTTATAAGTTGTAATAAAATCATAAATCTTTATTCATCTTCCTCAATATCATAGAGTTTTACGGTAAGTTTATTGTCTTTTACAAAATTGCACCAATGGCACGTTTCTTTGCCACAGCCTTTGTAAAATTCTTTGTTTTGAACTTTTTGCCAAACCTCGGTAATTTGTTGTTTTACCGTTTCCGTATCAGCTGGGGTTAGTACAATCTTTTCTTTAAGGTATTCCTTTTTTTTATTAGGCTCTACAAAATCAAATTCGGTACTAACAACATTCCAACTTTTTTGCTCGTAGTTATCAATTAGTATTTTATAAAAAACAGCTTGGCGCCAATAATCGCCTCCATTAGGCTCTTTTTCGCTTGGCCCTTTTAATTTGGGTAGTGCTTTATCAATATCGCCACTTTTATAGTCAACCACATTTACATCTTTACCATTAAATTCTAACTTATCTAATTTACCTTTTAGTGGAATATTATTTACTACTACACCACGTATATTTTTTTCAATTGATACAATTTTATTCCAGTTGGTGCAATAGGTAGTATAATAATTTGTAAGTACTTCGTGGCCATATTCCATTCTTCTCTCAAAAGCTTCTTTAGTAAAATTTTCTCTATGCCTATACATATACCAATTAAAATCTGTTAGCATTTCTGGTATTAATGGAAATATATCGTTCTCTTGCATTTTTCTAAACAACTTTTCTAGCGCATGGTGAATGGCACTGCCAAACTCTGTTGCTTCGCTTTTGCCACTAGGTATTCGAATTAAATTTTGATAATAAAACTGCAGCGGACATTTTAAATAATTACTTAATGCAGTTACATTCATTACAAATTTGCTAAGTAAACCATCAACAAAATCATCTTCGGCATGTTCAATTTCTGGGGCTTGAGGTGTGAATTGTAAAATTTCAAATTCAACTATTTCCTCTGCCGAAAGTATTGGCTGCTCTATTAGTAAACTATGCTCCTGTAAAATTTCTGCAATAAACATAGATGGCTCTAACTCTTTACCAGTGGCATTAAATTTTTGATAAGATAAATGTAAATGTTTTTCTGCCCTGGTAAGTGCTACATAAAATAATCGCCTTAGTTCTTCAGCCTCTCCTCCTTGGCTACCTGCAAAAGTGGGTGAAGCTGTAAACATGGTGTCTGGTAATTTATAACCACCTGCTGGCTTTTTTTTCTTTTCCCAACTACTAGCATTAAGTCCACAAAAGAAAACATGCTCAAACTCTAAACCTTTACTGCCGTGTGCTGTTAGCAAGTTTACTCCTTTATCTGTACCATTTGTTTCGTTCATAGATATGGGCAATTTTTCTTTTTCCATTAAATCTATAATACTAATTAACTGTGGTAGCGTTAGCAATGGATTGCGGCTAGTTTCTTCTTTAATAAAATCAAATAAGGCAGTTAACAACTGTAGTAGCGAAATTTTTTCGCTGCTATTCATAATATAACTAAGCACACTTGCTTTTTCAATTATAGTGCTAAATAGTTTTTGTAAGGTAAGGTTTGGCACATCGCTAATGAGCTCTTCTAACTGCTGGCTAATGTTTTTTAAGTTTTGCGGTAAGCCGTTATCAAATAAATCTTTTGCAGGTTTATTAGCTTTATCTATAATTAATTTTCGAATAGAGGTTGGGGTATCGCCATATTTATTTTTATTTACCTCCACTGTGATTTTTGCAATTTCTATAGCCGGTATGTTGTAAAAATCGTAATGTAAAATTTCAAACAACATTTCATCACCACCATAGGGGGTATCCATTTCGGCATTTAAGTACCTAAGTAGTTGTACTATTTTTTTTATAAAGGGATTTTCTAAAATATTTAAACTGCGTTTGCTGTAAAAGGGTATATTTTTTAGTCGTAAATAATTAGCTAACTCTTGCCCATATTTATTCTCTTTATAAATAACAGCAATATTACCAGCAGGTACTTTATTGTTAAGTAGGGTATAAATTTTATTAGTAATATCGGCCATTTCTTCTTTAGCATTGTTATAGGCAACCAAAGTAGGCTCAATAGTTAGGGATGATAAACTGCTTTTTGAGGAAATTAATTCTTTAGTTAATCCATCAATTTGATTTACTAAACGTTCCTTATTATTATCAATTAATGATTTTGAAATAGTTAAAATGGGTTGTGTACTCCTGTAATTATTGGTTAGTACAACAGTAATTAAATTTTTTGCATAGTTGTTTGCAAACTCCAACATGTTCTCTACATTGGCACCTTGAAAGCGATAAATACTTTGGTCATCATCTCCCACTACAAATACATTTGGTTTATCCCAATAGTTTATTAAAAGTTGTACAAGTTTGTTTTGTGTACCGCTAGTATCTTGGTATTCATCTACCAAAATATATTGAAACCTCTCTTGATAGTTGGCTAGTATGTTGGCATTTTCTTCAAAGGCTTTAATTACCCAGTTTATCATATCATCAAAATCATAACGGTTTTTTTTCCGCATCAGATTTTGGTAATTATCAAATACGTTTACTGCTGACCGTAACTTCTCTGTTTTTTCCTTTTCCTCTTCAACCTTATCTGTACGCACATCACCCTTTTTAAAATTTCCCACTGCACGTTTGGCTATATATTCATCCCTGATCGGCAGGCTTTGAATGTATTCATCAATTTTCCCGTTTATATAAGATGGGCTCCACCCTTCTCTTTTCATGGAAGAAAATAAATTTCTCAGGTTATTGATCTCATAATAAACATCCCCGCGGTATCTTTTTAGCGGATGGTGTTTGGGAAATGAATCGATG
>JANMEU010000028.1:0-21445 GCA_031377245.1 Bacteroidota bacterium | reverse complement strand
AGCTGTGGTGGCTACTCAACTATTTTTTGCCACCGCACAGCAAAAACTTTTTTAATCAACCTTATTCAGGATGATTTATCTTAGTAAACTAAATGCAGGATTATTATTATTAACAAGACAACTTTTTTCAGGACGAGTCAATTTTCAATTCAGCAGCGGTTCCGGGCGGACACAGCAACTATTCCAGCCCTGCAGCAAGCCCTGCCCGTTGTACGCAACCCTAAAACGAAATTCCGTTCACCTACAAGCGACAAGACATTCAAGGCGAAAACCCTAACTGCCCACCGCACATTGCAGCACATTTGCAAGGAACACAAAACCCACCGCACAAAAGCCAACCTTGCAAAAGAGCTGCAATAGCCAACACACGGCAACCATCCTTCAGTTCGGCCATTATTTATTTTTTGACACGGCTTTGTAATTTCAAATCTTCATCGTAATATTGCAATATTAAACTACGAACATGGGAGCAACTAAGACAGAACATTTCACCGACAAGCAAAATGAAATTGCAACACTTGCAAAAGCATTGGGGCATCCTGCCCGTATTGCCATCATGGAATATTTACTAAAGGTGGACACTTGCATTTGTGGCGACATCGTAAACGAATTGCCTTTAGCACAGCCTACCGTTTCTCAACACCTCAAAGAATTAAAAAACGCAGGGCTTATAAAAGGCGACATTGAAGGAAACACAATTTGCTACTGCATTGACGAAAAAGCATTGAACAAACTGCAAGCCTATTTCGGAAACATCACAACCAAATTAGAAAAGAAAAAAAGTAATTGTTGTTAATAATCTAAAACAAATCAAAATGAAATTATCAGAAATCAAAAAACATCTTGCAACAGCCGAAGCTGTAAATTTTAAACTGCCAACAGGTGCTTATGTGCCAGAACATTTCCACGTTACAGAAGTTGGATTAGTTACAAAACATTTTATTGATTGTGGCGGTGTGGAGCGTTTAGAAAAAGTAGTAAACTTTCAACTTTGGGATGCCAACGATTTTGAACATCGTTTAAAGCCACAAAAACTTTCAAACATCATTGCATTATCTGAAACCAAATTAGGCATCGGCGATTTAGAAATTGAAGTTGAATACCAATCAGACACAATCGGCAAATACGGTTTGCATTTCAACGGAAAAGATTTTGTACTTGTTCCAAAACAAACAGCTTGTTTGGCAAGCGATGCTTGCGGTATTCCACCAGCAAAACAAAAAGTACAAATGCAGGAATTACAAACAGCAGGTCAAAGTTCATGCACACCAGGCGGTGGTTGTTGCTAATTTTTTAAAACAAAACATTCAATCAAATAATCTCAAAATGAATATTGCATTATTCAGCGACATCCATGCAAACCTTCCAGCTTTACAGGCTTTCTTTAAAGATGTGGACAGCCGAAACCCTGATGCTATCTATTGCTTAGGCGATTTGGTAGGTTACAACATTTGGGCAAACGAAGTAGTAAACGAAATTAAATCCCGAAAAATTCCAACCATTGCAGGTAACTATGATTTCGGCATTGGGCGTATGAGTAACGAATGTGGTTGTGCTTACAAAACCGACCATGAAAAAGACAACGGCAAAATTTCTATAGCTTTCACCAACTCTATAATGAAGGACGAAGAAAGAAAATATTTGCGTACACTTCCTGCACACATCAAAGTAGAGTTTCAAATCAACGAAGACAAATTGAATTTACTTTTAGTGCATGGCAGCCCACGAAAAATAAATGAATATCTTTTTGAAGACCGTGAAGAAAAAAGTATGCTTCGTATTATGGAAACAGCAGACGCTGACATTATGTGTTTTGGGCATACACACAAACCCTATCACCGTATTTTAAATTCAGGCGTTGACGGGCAAAATCATTTTCGCCATGCTATAAATATTGGTTCGATTGGCAAACCCAAAGACAGTAACCCACAAGGAGGATATGTAATGCTTACGATTAACGACAACAGTTCTACACTTGACAAAGACAGTATTCAAGTAGAATTTATTCGCTTCAATTACGATGTGGAAGCTGCTGCAAAAGCAGTTGAAGAAAGTCCTTTGCCAAATGAATTTGCAGATATGTTACGAAACGGTGCTTAACATGATAACTATTACAACCATGCTTCCACAACATTGGGAAGCAGTAAAAACAATTTACGAAGAAGGGATTGCCACAGGCAACGCTACTTTTCAAAATGCTGCCCCAAGTTGGCAAGAGTGGGACAATGCTCATGTAAAAACCTGCAGACTTATTGCAACAGAAAATAATGAAGTGTTGGGTTGGGCTGCACTCACAGCAGTTTCAAGCAGGTGTGTGTATGCAGGTGTCGCAGAAGTAAGTGTGTATGTAGCTGCAAATGCAAGAGGAAAAAATATTGGTTCGTTATTGCTGCAAGCATTAATTAATGAAAGCGAACAAAACGGAATTTGGACTTTACAATCAGGCATCTTTCCCGAAAACAAGGCAAGCATTTCCATGCACGAAAAAAATGGTTTTAGAATTATTGGCTATCGGGAAAGGATTGGAAAAATGGGCAACATTTGGAGAGATAATATTTCCCTTGAAAGACGAAGCAATAAAATTGGAATAGACTAATAAAACAACAAAATCAAAAACTAACAATCATGATTTTTCCCGAAGATTTAAAATATTCCAAAGAACATACATGGTTACGCATCAGCGATAACATAGGCACAATAGGCATTACAGAGTTTGCCCAAAGTGAATTAGGAGAAATCGTTTATGCAGACTTGCCAAATGACGGTTACAGTTTTGAGCAAGACAAAGTATTCGGCTCTGTTGAAGCAATCAAAACTGTAAGCGATTTATTTATGCCAGTTTCAGGCAAAGTAATTGAGACAAATAAAAAGTTATTGCAAACGCCTACGTTTGTAAATGACGACCCTTATGGCGAAGGTTGGATGATGAAAATTGAAATTACCAACCCGGAAGAAATAATAAATCTTCTTAATGCCAAATCTTACCAACAACTAACCGGTATTTAAAGAATGAAAAATCATTTACTTGCTTTTATCTGTATTGTATATTTTTCCCCTGATGCAGCAAATGCTCAAAGCACTTACAATACAGGGCTGTTTCCAACCATTGACCATAGCGGCACCCTTTCAAAAAAATTTGACTATAGCCTGTACTATTTTGCCGCACTTAACATGATTAACAGCAAGGTTAACAATAAGGAACAAAATCCCGGCTTCTTTGCGTTTTATGCGGAGCAGGCGATAACCTTTAAAGCAAATCCCGAGTTGTCTTTCACGGCAAGCTATGTTTTTGAAAAGCAAAATCCTGCCAAAAGCAACTACAGAAACGAAAACCGTTTTTATCTTCAAAGCACTTTCAAACATAATGTCAGCCGGGTTTCCATAAAGCACCGCCTTCGTTTTGATGGCAGATTTATACAAAACAGGGTTTCCGGAAAAACGCCGTTCACTTCCCGTATCCGTTACCTTGCAGGATTGCAGGTGCCACTGCGGAAGACAAGTGATAAATTTTATCTTACGGGATATAACGAATTTTTCTTTAACACTGAAAATATCAGCACACCCACTTATGCTGAAAACTGGGCATATGCAGCGGTTGGTGTAAAGCTCAATAAATCAAATTCAATAGAGGCAGGCCCGCTTTTTATCCGGTGGGCAAACAACAGGGAAAAAGATTATAGCAATTTCTATTACCTGCAGTTATCATGGATTAGTCATGTAGATTTTAGAAAAGTAAACAAATGAAAAAATATCTTGCTGAACTCACCGGGACTTTTGCTTTGATTTTTTGCGGTACCGGTGCCATCATCATTGACCAGCAAACCAACGGACAAGTTGGGCATATTGGTGTTGCCATTACTTTCGGGCTTACTGTTACTGCAATGATTTATGCTTTTGGAGATAAGTCGGGAGCTCATTTTAATCCAGCAGTTACCATTGCATTTTCATTGGCAAATCTTTTCCCTAAAAACCAAATATTGCCCTATATCATTTCACAAATCGTTGGTGCCTTAATTGCATCAGCCATTCTAAAACTGTTGTTCCCGACAAACATAAATTTAGGTGCAACAATTCCAACAGGTTCAAATTTGCAATCCTTCGTTTTAGAAATTGTGTTGACATTTATTTTAATGCTCACCATTTTATTTACTTCACAAGGTTCAAAAGAAACAGGAACAATGGCAGGGCTTGCAATCGGAGGCGTTGTACTTTTAGAAGCCATGTTTGCAGGACCAATTTGCGGAGCATCTATGAACCCAGTTAGAAGTTTATCACCAGCAATTGTATCAGGGAACGTGGCGACACTTTGGATTTATTTAACTGCACCAGTTTTAGGTGCGACACTTGCTACATTTGTTTGGCGGTACATAAAATAAAGCGATTGGACTTGACACACTCTAACAAGCCAACGCTGCAAGTCAGGCACATTTGCAAGGCACACAAAGCCGACGCACAAAAGCCAACCTTGCAAAAGAGCCTGCCTTGCCCTATACACGGCAACCATCATTCGGTGCGACACAGACTCACATTATAGATGACCGAGGAGAAAGGGTATGCGTACAACAGGGGGTTTGCTGCTATGCTGGCTGACGAATATATTCTCTACTTTTTGTTCGCTATCAGCATCAGTTCCAGCCGCGTAATTCTATTTGGCTTTTAGTTGTTAACTTCATCTTCATATTTTCAATCAGCAGCGGTTCCGGGCTGGACGTTTAATGAATTCCAGCCCTGCAGCAAGCCCTGCCCGTTATTGTAAAGCAACAGTTCGTTAAAAGAAACAGTCAGACAAATAAAACTATGGCAAAAAATATTTCGGTAATTACAATCGACGCATCAATAGAAAGGGTTTGGGACACAGTGACGAAACCTGAACTCGTAAAACTCTGGCAATTCGGAAGTGATTTAATAACAACATGGGAAGTCGGTAGCAATATAAATTTTCGAACCGAATGGGACGATAAAGTATTTGAACAATGGGGCAAAATACTAGAAATCAAACCTACTCAATTATTAAAGTATAGTTTATTTGCACCCAGACCCGAACTTGAAGATAAACCCGAAAACTATTTTATCATGAGTTATATTCTAACAAATGAAAATGGTAAGACTAAACTCGAAATTATTCAGGAAGATAACAGACCAAATGCAGTCCAGGAAGAACCACAAGGAGAAGAAAATCCAGTATTGAAATCATTAAAGGAACTGGCAGAAAAGAATTGAAGTCTAAAGCAACAAACCGCTACTATCAGCTAATATCGGGCTTGACCGAATTCTATTTGGCTTTTTGTTGTTAACTTCAACTTTATATTTTTAACCTGCCGGCCGGCAGGCAGGTTGGGCAGCGGTTCCGGGCTGGACGTTATAAAATATCTCACCTGCAGCAATACCTGCCCGTTAGCGGTAATTTTAGCAGACCTCACATTATGACAAAGAAGACTTTAATTTTAATCGGATTTATTCTACTAAAATTCATTCTGCAATACTTTTTGTTAAGTTCAGACTACGACTTACAAAGAGACGAATATTTGCACCTTGACCAAGCACATCATTTGGCTTGGGGTTTTCAATCTGTACCACCATTCACTTCGTGGGTTTCGTATTTAATCCATTTACTTGGGAACTCTGTTTTTTGGATTAAGTTTTTCCCTGCTCTATTTGGTGCTTTAACAATTTTTATAGTTTGGAAAGCAATTGAAGAATTAAATGGAAACTTATTTGCTCTAATTTTAGGGGCTACCTGTGTATTATTTTCTGCACTTTTAAGATTGAATACTTTATATCAGCCTAATTCTTTTGACGTTTTAAGTTGGACTGCTTTCTATTTTATTCTTCTAAAGTTTATTAAAACAGAAAATTCAAAATGGCTTTTTATAGGTGCTATATTTTTTGCTATTGGTTTTCTCAATAAATATAATATCGTCTTTTTACTTATAGGGCTTTTTCCTGCTCTTATATTATCAAAACATCGTTTGATATTTGCTCAAATCAAATTGTATAAGGCAATTATTTTAGGGTTACTAATTATTTTGCCCAATCTATTTTGGCAATACAATAATAATTTCCCTATTATTCATCATTTAAAAGAATTAGCAGATACACAATTAGTAAATGTGGACAGAATAGCATTTTTAAAATCACAGCTTCTTTTCTACTTAGGCTCTTGCTTTGTTATTCTTTCAGCATTATATGCGTTATTATTTTACAAGCCATTCAAGAAGTATAACTTCTTCTTTTTGACAATCATATTTACACTAACAGCTTTTATCTACTTCAAAGCAAAAGATTATTATGCTATTGGCATTTATCCAATATACATTTCATTTGGTTCGGTTTTTCTTGCAGACATTTTCAAAGATGGTTGGAAAAAGTATTTACAACCAGTAATGATTGCAATTCCTTTATTATTATTTATTCCAATTTATAAAGTTGCGTTTCCAAATAAATCACCCGAATACATTATTCAAAATTCAAAGCCCTACAAAGACTTTGGTTTACTTCGTTGGGAAGATGGCAAAGACCATTTATTGCCGCAAGATTTTGCTGATATGTTAGGTTGGAAAGAGTTGGCGTTAAAAGTTGATAGCATTTATTCAAAAATACCGAATAAAGAAAAGACACTAATTCTTTGCGACAACTACGGACAAGCAGGAGCAATAAATTATTATACACGACAAAACGTAAAGGCAGTTTCGTTCAATGCTGACTATATAGATTGGTTTGACCTTACTAAAAACTATGAGAACTTAATCAGAATTAAAGAATCAAATGAAACAGATGTTGAACTTAAAGAAACCTCACCTTTTTTTGAAACTTCATCAATTGCAGGTTCTATTACAAACAAATATTCAAGAGAATTTGGAACTTCTATATTTGCTTTTATTGGTTCAAAAATTGACATCAACAAAAGAATTAAAGATGAGATTAACGAGAAGAAAAACTACCGCTAACACGAACTGTGCAATATTGTGGCGGAATAACAATGAACATTTGTAATTCTAAGTGGCTTTTGTTCAGGCAGACGATTTTCAAATTCCCCAACATCGTAAAGGCCTTGCCCGTTAATGGCAATAATCAACAAAATAACCTTTATTCGTTTTATA
Source organism: Bacteroidota bacterium (assembly GCA_031377245.1). Classification (GTDB taxonomy): domain Bacteria; phylum Bacteroidota; class Bacteroidia; order Chitinophagales; family Chitinophagaceae; genus Ferruginibacter. The sequence goes on along the minus strand of JANMEU010000028.1, from coordinate 14,345 downwards.
AAAAAGGGATAGAAAGCATTACGCCTTCTATCCCCTTTAACCGCACTTTTTGCTTAATTGGTTATTGGTTATTATTGATAATGTCAATAATTACTGTTCTGTTGTAAAATCTTTCTTCTACAAGATTATTTTCAAAAGGAGACATATCTTCATCCTCGCCAAAGCCATACATTTCAATCTTTACACCCTTCTTTCCTAAATTTGCCAAAGCTTGTTCTATTACCTGCTTTGCACTTTTTGCTCGTTGTTCAGATAAGGTACGGTTATACTTTTCTTCACCAATAATATCGGTATGCCCATGTATAATAACTGTTCCGTTTTCAGGAATAAGTGGTGCTACCACTTCTGCCAGAAATTTTTCATACGAGTCAATTGATTTTGATCTATCAAAATCAAACAGAATGGTGTAACGTAAACCCTCTTGCTGTACAACTGCTGATTTCATTAAGCTTACAGAGCTTTCCTTAATTATGGTAAGCCCCTTTTTAGTTGTACCAGTCATTACTATTTTATAATTACCCTGTGCATTGTTTCCTAAAATTGTTTTGCCGGAAACAGATGCCTGATTTTTTTTGTAAGGACCATAACGTTGTACATTTCCCTGCTCATCGGTAATTGCTATATTCCATGATTGAAGTGTTTTATCTGCATCATCTATATTAAATAGTACATGACTGTCTAATGGATCAGCTTGTGTTGCATTTATTTGCACAGGTCTTAAATAAGGAGAAGATTTTCCGCCCACCTGTAATAATAATTCTGGTGAAGAGCTTTCAATATCTACCCTACGATCGCCCATACGCAATAAATCAAGGTCCTTGGTACTACCTGGTTGTTCAGATGGGATAACAGGTTTGTCTCTTCCAACTGTAGTAATTCTTCCAGCATCAATACCAAAAACATCTACTAAATATTGTTTAACATTATCGGCCATTTCTTTACCCTCTACAGGATTTTTATCTGAAGACCCAGTTAACACGATGCTACTTTGCGGATTAGACCTTAAGCGGTCTCCTTTAATATTAAGGATATTATGGTATACTGCCATTTGCCTAGCAGCTCTGCCAGCGTTTAGATTATCGGGCTGGCTTTGTTGCAACTGATCTTCTTTAAAAGAAGCAGCTTGGCTCTTGCTTAATAATACATAACGGCTAGGGATAGTGGTTGACTCCATATCAAAAAATACTGAATTTCTTAATGGGAAGGTTTCTTTTATAAAGCGGTTTTGAGGAACAACTTTTGGTGCTCTTACACTAAACTGAACATCCTTATCTGCAGGAACAATAACAACAACTGGGTCTGGTGTACTAACAGCAGCAGGAGCCGCTTTTTTTATTGTACCAAATTTTAATGCTATACCTGCACGTATAGTATAAATAGACCACGTTTCGATGGTACGGGGTTGTTGACCCAAATCGGTTATAAAAGATGCAAACGGAGAAAGCGTTACCTGTGTAGTTGCAGTTTTTGATGATAATGGAATATCTATACCTGCACCTGCCTGTGCAGAAAATACAGTTTTGCGTACTTCACTCCAGTCGGCAGTTTTATCTACCTGCTTATCTTGTGTGTAGGTAAATGATTTTGCTACATTGAAGCTAATGGTTGGTCCTGCAAAAACATAAAATGCATTGCCAAAAGGTGCTAAACGTAAACTGGGTTCAATACTAACATAACTGATATTGGTACGTAACGTAGCGGGACAGTTGCAGGGTGCAATTACACCATCAAATTTTCCACCTCGGTTATCATAAGATACATTTAACATGCCGCCTAAAACCTTTCCGGGACGATACTCTGCCAATAAAGAAATGTAGGGTTTTACACCCTTGCCCTTGTGAAAAGGAGTTGGTATCATCAGATCATTAGAGAGCTGTTGAGTTGTACCACGATAGGTATTTATATTGGCCGCACCAGACTCTCCAAACCACCATACCGGTTTTGGTTGGGTAACTACCTGTGCACCAGAGCTAAAACCTGTAGCAATTAACAAGCTAAACAGGAGTGCAAATTTGCTTTTTGTTTTATTATTATGTAACATAAAAATCTTTTTTATAAATGAGTTGTTTTGTTTCTTTTAAAATCTCTTATCCGTTAATACGGATAAGAGATAAAAAGTTTTATTGATTGTTAATAGTTGTATTTACCATAGTAACAGATGCCACTAATGAAATTGCTCGGCCATTCAATACAGTTTGTACTGCATTACCTGCGGTAGAAAAAGTTACACCTGCTGATGAAATAATTGTTCCTGACATAATACCGCCACCGGCTCCGTTAATGGTTGCTGCGCTACCTACGTACCAAAATACATTTTTAGCTAAACCACCATTGGTCATAATAACACTTCTAGCTCCGGCCGGTCCGGCAATACCTACGGTAAGCCCTGCAGCGGTTTGAAATATCCATTCTGCATTAGGGTTGCCTTGCCCGTCAAGCGTAAGATTTCCATTAGTGATATTAAAGGTTCCGCTAGCAGATTTATAAACACCCGGTGTTAAGGTAAGTCCACCTAATTCACCTGCATTTGGATCAATACCACCTGGCCTAGACGCTGGTGAAATACTGATATATGCAGCATTAGCAGCTGCTAAAGCCTGTTGGGCAATTAAGAAAGAAGCTGCAGTACCAGGGAAAGGAGGAGCTGTAAATATTCCGCCTGTTGAGTTACCTACATTTAACCCAGTTTCGGTATAAACATCTCCTGTTACGCCATCATGAAAACCAGTAACTAAGGTTGATGCTGCAGTAGTTCCAATACCACCATTGTTGATTATGGTATTTAATCCCTGGTTGGTAATGCCTGCGTTTCCACCAAATGCTCCAAAATTAGCAGCAGTACCTAATATAACTGTGGGTCCAAAAGTAAAATTGGCTGTTACGGTTTTATTAGAATTCATAACAATCGTTACGGGGTTAGTACTACCAGTAACATCTCCACTCCATGAGGTAAACGTATATCCAGGATTAGCCGTTGCAGTAAGTATTACTGAAGAACCACTGTTATATGTAGCCTGATTAGGATTTTTTGTTACGGTTCCGCCAGCTGCGGGGAAAGTACTTGTTGTGAGGGTATAACCATTAATTAAAAAATTGGCCACTAAAACCCTGTTTGAATTTAAAAGGAAAGTATAGGCTGCATTTGTTGATACAATTAATGCGCCTTCGGTCCAGTTTACAAAAGTGTACCCCACATTTGGCGTTGCTATAGCAGTTACTAATGTTCCACTGTTATAGGTAGGCTGATTAGGGCTTTTAACAACCGTTCCGCCTGCAACCGGATTTGCTGAAAGTGTTAGCGTATACGTATTGTTAACAAAATTTGCCACCAATATTCTGTTAGTAGTTATAACAAAAGTGTAGGCAGCACTATTAGATACAACCGTTGCTCCCTCCGTCCAGTTTACAAAGGTATACCCTGCATTTGGGGTTGCTGTAATGTTAACTGAATTTCCGTTGGTATAGGTGCCCGATCCACTTGTAGTGCCACCTGCTGCTGGGTTGGATGATAATATTACCGCAAACTGTAATGCAGGTATTGTAGTAAAATTGGCAACAAATGTTCTGTTAGAATTTATGTTGAACTGGTAACTTGAGTTGGTGGAAATAACATTTCCGTTCTCCGTCCAGTTTACAAATGTATAACCAGGGTTTGGCGATTCAATAATGGTAACATTAGTTCCGGTAACATAAGAACCTGATCCAAACGTTGCTCCTCCTGCTAATGGATTAGAGGAAATGACTACTGCATATTGTGCAGGTGGAATAAGGGTGAAATTAGCCACTAATGATTTATTACCTGCCATTATAAACTGATAACTTGGACTACTAGAAACTACAACATTGGTAACGCTATCCGTCCAATTAGTAAAAGTATAACCAGATGCTGGTGTGGCGCTTACTGTAACAGTAGAGCCCTGTGCAAATAATCCGGCGCCGGTTGTTGTACCACCTGCTACAGGATTTGATGATAAGGATAATTTAGGAATGGTTGTAAAACTCCATACGTAATTTGTTACCATTGCCGTATTGAATTTATCCCGTGCTTCTGTGGTGATAGTGCCGGTATACTTTGTAAAGGGCAATAGAGCCACATCTGGTTTTAAACTAAAAGTCATTCCGCTATTTGTTGCTGCAACAGTTGCAGCAATAAAAGTTGACCCTTGTTTTAAACTAAATGAAGTATTGGTTATAGTTGCCGGATTCATGTCAGTATTAAAGGTTGCTGTAATTAATTTATTTAATGCAACATCAACTGCTAAATCTTGAGGATCTGTGGAAACAACCACAGGGCAAAGGCCATTTATTCCTGGCTCCTCTGTAATCTTTTTGCAACCAAATGCAAAAAAGATGACTAATGAAAGGATGAGCCATTTTCCTTTAAGTATGTTGGAAACAACATTACTTATCGATAAATTTGAACTCTTTTTTTCGAAATTACTTTTTTTCATAATCAGTATTTTTAAGTGATAGCTGTTAGTAGTTAGATTTAACTTAGCTAAGACCAAGCAAAGGTCAACGACAAATACTTCTGGATTGTTACATGATTAGTTTAATATATTACAACATTCACACGTTTGTAAGGGAAGAGCCTATGAATGTATGGTATGCCTCAACCTTAATCTCATTCTCCTCATAGACTTCTTACAAAAAAATTACTCGCTTTTAATAATGCAAAATTTGCAAAAGACATTGCTTATGACAACAACGTGTGGACGCAATTTTATACAATCTCTCTAAAAAATTGTTGCTTTATAAAAACTATAGATTACTTGTTACAGATAGCAACTATTCAAATTTTTAATATCTTTAGTGCACAAATAATAAAGCATGATGTTTAAAAAATATATACCTGTATTTTTTGTTGGATTACTATTTATGACCACCCTAAAAGCACAAACTATTGAGGAAGGGATGAATAACCTGTATGCAAAAAGAGATAAAGCCGCAATAGAAGTTTTTCAAAAACTGATTGATAAAAATAAAAAAATAGTGAGGCAATCTATTGGTTAGGTCAAACCTATTTTGATATGGGTGATAATGCTGCAGCCCGCCAATTGTATGAAAAAGCGTTGGTGGAAAATAGCAACTCTCCCCTTTTATTGGCAGGTATGGGCCATGTTAAACTACTTGATAATAAAGATATAGATGCTAAAAAGTATTTTGATGAAGCCCTTAAAAAAAGCAGAACCAATACAGGCGATGACCCCTTGGCACAAACTGCAATAGGCCGTGCTATTGTAGATTCAAAAACAGGGGACTTTAAATATGCTATTGATATTTTGTTGGCAGCTACTGCAAAAGACCCGAAAAATACAGAAACACTTTTACAGCTAGGTAATGCTTACCGCAAAGCAGATCCAGGCAAAGGGGGAAGCGATGCATACGTTTATTACACTAAAGCGTTGGAAGTAAATCCGGTTTTTGCCCCTGCAAGTTTAAGGTTGGCTAAACTTTTTGAAACACAAAAAAACTGGGAGATTTTCCTTAAAAATTTAAATGATGCTATAAAAAGAGACCCAACGTTTAGTGCTGCATATTATGAATTGTTTTGGTATTACTTTACCCGCCGAGATTTTACTGGAGCAGAAAACCAGCTAAAAAAATATATTGAGAGTAAATTACCTTTTACAGATATAGATGACGAATACCTTGGTGCACAATTATGTTATGCAAAAACAGAGTATGATTGTGCTATTTTAAAAGGAAACAAAGTGTTGAATGAAATAGGTTTAAAAACAAAACTGAAAGTTTATAAGTTGCTTGCATATGCTTATTTTGGTAAAGGTGATTATATTAATGCGCTTAAAAACTTGAACGATTATTTTATAAAAGAAAAAAAGAAGATCTGGTTTCTGCGGATTATAAATTAAAAGTAGATATCCTAGCAAAAAGCAACGGAACAACAGATGAGTTGTATAATACTTATATTCAAGGTGCTTTATTAGATACTGTTCTTTATTCCAAAATTGACTTTTTAAAACTAGGGGCTACTGCATTAAAAGAAAAAGGGGATATCACAAGCCGGCTAAGAGAAGGAGATATCAGGCTTTTTATACTAAAATTAAAACCAAAGCCCAGCTTAAATGATTACTATGATGCAGGAAGCGCTTATTATAAAGGAAATAATTTAGAAAGGGCAGATAGCTTGTTTGAAAAAATTACAGCTTTATTTCCAATTGAAAAATATGGCTGGGAAAGAAGATATACAATCGCTAGGATTAATGATAGCACTATGCAGAAAGGAACAACCATTCCGTTTGCGCTAAAATATCTTGAAGTACTTGAAAAAGATAAAGAAAAAAACAAAAAAGAAATTATAAGTACTTCGGCTTACCTAGCAACTTATTATGCTAATATTGTAAAAGACAGAACAAACTCCCTTATATATCTTAAAAAAATATTGGCACTTGATCCATTAAATACCGAAATACAAAATAATATAAAAAAACTAGAGGAAGTTAAAAGTAATTAATCTGTTATTGGTGTTAATTAACGATATACTACTCGTTACTTATTTAAACTTACTAATAAGTATAGTACAAGTGTAAGTACTGGTAAAATATAGTATTCTATATCTACAACCCAAAACGCTCACTTAGCTCCATCATTTTATCAATGGGCTTTTTTGCAGCTAGGCGCAAACTTTCTTCCATTGTAATTTCGGGTAGTTCGTATTTAAGGCATAAATAAAGCTTTTCTAGCGTATTTAATTTCATGTGGGGGCAATCGTTGCATGCACAGGTGTTTGTTGGCGGAGCAGGTATAAATGTTTTACCTAGGCTATTCTTTTGCATTTGGTGTAATATACCTGTTTCGGTTACTACAATAAACTCGGTAGCCTCGTTATTTTTACTGTAGTTTAATAATCCGGTTGTACTACCAATATAATCGGCAAGGCGTAATACAGGTTCTTCGCACTCGGGGTGGGCAATTACTTTTGCTTGTGGGTGGCGTATTTTAAGTTTAGTTAATTTTTCTACACTAAAAATTTCATGTACCATACAGCTACCATTCCATAGTAACATGTCTCTACCGGTAACTTTATTTATATAAGCACCCAAGTTTTTATCTGGTGCAAAAATAATTTTTTGATCTTTTGGTAAGCTTTCTACAATTTTTTGTGCGTTACTACTCGTGCAAATAATATCGCTTAATGCTTTAATACCTGCACTACAATTTATATAAGTAATTACTATATGATCAGGATGTTTATCTCTAAATAATTTAAATAAAGGTGGTGGTGCACTATCGCTTAAACTACACCCAGCATTTAAATCGGGTAATAATACTTTTTTTGATGGATTAAGTATTTTAGCTGTTTCGGCCATAAAATGAACGCCGGCAAATAAAATAATATCAGCAGTGGTTTTTTCAGCTTTTTGTGCAAGCCCTAGGCTATCGCCAATAAAATCAGCTACATCTTGTATATCTGGCTCCTGATAATAATGCGCTAGTATAATTGCATTTTTTTCTTTTTTTAATTTTTCAATTTCTGCAAATAAATCTAAAGAAGGATCTATTGTTATATCTAAAAAGCCAGCAGTAGTTAAATTTAGTTTTGCGTTGTTAATATCTACCATAATATGTATTAATACTATTTATTTATATAATCATCTATTACTATTAGGGCTGTTAATAAGTGGAAAGATGAGTTTTTAAAAGTAATGTAAATGTAAAAGTTTTAGTTTATTAACAGTAACTCACTTTTAATTAACATGTATAGTTTTTATATTTCCTACTGGTGTATTGGTTATAGAAATTACTTTTACTATTTATAAACATTGGTGTATAAAATTGGCTGTGTAAAATAATTTTATAAAAAAATAAGTATACCCTGTTAATAACGGTAGGATAAAAAGTATATTATAAACACCCACCTAAACCTAAATATCCAAACCTAAAATTTATACGCCAATTAACCACTATAAAATAATAATAAAACTATAGTTATTAACCCTAATTTAAGGTTATTAACAAGATGATGTTAATTAGGTAATAACCAATATAAAAACCTTTATTTAACACAACATAAGTACATTCATCTAAATTTTATTTACCCTATTAATAATAAAATTTTACTATATATTTTTATAGGTTTAAACAATAAAATAGCCTAAAACCATAAAACCCTTATATATAAAGGCTTTTTACACCTAAAATTAAGCTAATTCTATACTTTTTTCCCTATTTTTGCCTCCCTAAAATTCAGGGACAAAAATTAATATTTTAGTTTTATGCAAATTATTCAGAACATACGTGATAAAGGGGCAGCGGTTGTAATTGCTGTTATTTCTCTTAGTTTAATTGGATTTTTATTAATGGATGCTAAACAAGGTAGTAATAAATTGTTTAGCTCATCAAACACCGATTTTGGAAGTGTAAACGGAAGTAAGATTGATAAAGATGAGTTTACTAAAAAAGTAAAAGCTGCTGAGGCACAACAAGAGCAACAACAACAACGTAAACTTGGTGCTGCAGAAAGTGCACAAGTAAGAGATAATGTTTGGAACCAAATGGTTGCCGAAAAAGTATTTTTTGCAGAAGCAGAAAAGCTGGGTATTAATTTTACCGCTAAGGAATTATCTAATTTATTATCTAGCAATACACCAGACAACCCATTGCTACAAGATAAAAATATGATTGACCCTGCTACAGGCATGTTAGATCAAGCAAAAATTAAAGAAGCACTTACTTCAATAAAAAAATCTAAAGGCGAACAAAGAGATCAAATAGAAGCACAAGTAATAGACCCACAAAAAATTGGAAGTGTTTCTCAAAAATACATGGGTATGTTAAACGCATCTGCTTATTATCCAAGTTGGATGGAGGAGCAAGATAATAAGAACAGTAATAGTTTTGCAACCCTATCATACGTAGCGGTACCTTATAATGTAATTAGCGATAGTACCATTAAAGTAACCGATGCAGAAGTTGATAAATATGTAGCTGCACACAAAGACCTGTTTAAGCAAGAAGCCGGTAGAAAAATTAGTTATGTAACCTTTAGCCAATTACCAAACAACGCAGATAGTATTAAAATGTATGAGTTGGTACAATCGTTAAAAGAAAGTTTTCAAACAGATAATAACGTTAAAAACTTTGTAGCAAGAAATTCTGCAATGGCTTACGATAGTAGTTATAAATCTAGAACAAGCGTACAAACTACACAGTTAGATTCTATTTTAAGAGTACCCCAAGGCACCGTTTATGGCCCTTATTTAGATTATGGTAGTTATGTTTTAGCAAAAGTATTAGGTAGTAAAGTAACTGCAGATAGCGCAAAAGCAAGACATATTTTAATAGGCACCGTTGATCCACAAACAGGTAATATGTTAATGAGTGATAGTGCTGCAAAAAAATTAGCCGATAGTATTTTAACAGCAATTAATGGCGGAGCAGATTTTGCTGCTATGGTACAACAATATAGTACCGACCAAGGCAGTAAAGAGAAAGGCGGTGTTTACGAATCGTTTGCTTATGGGCAAATGGTACCCGAGTTTAATGAGTTTAGTTTTACCAAAACATCTGGCTCAAGAGCTGTTGTAAAAACACAATTTGGTTATCATGTAATGGAAGCGATGGGTACAAAGGGAAGTAGCACTAAATACCAAATTGCCTTTGTTGCCAAAGAAATTATTGCTAGTCAACAAACAATAGATAACGCTAATAACGAAGCAACCACAGCATCCCTACAAAAAGATGCTGCTAAATTAGATACATACATAAAAACAAAAGGGTTAACTAAAATAACCACACCCAACGCATTAAAAGAAAACGATTTTAATGTAGGGCAATTACAAGATGCAAGAGGATTGGTAAGATGGGCTTTTGAAGCCAAAAAAGGCGATGTAAGTGAGCCTTTTAGCATAGGCGACCAGTTTGTAGTAGCTGCTTTAGATAAAATTTATGCTAAAGGAACACAAGATGCCGCAACAGCAAGACCAATGGCGGAACGTGATATTAAAAACGAGAAGAAAGCAGCAGAAATAACTAAAAAATTAGGCGCTAGCCCTACGTTAGAAAGTGCAGCTGCAGCATACCAACAACAGGTACAAATTGCAGGAGCTGATAGTTCAATAACCTTTAACGGGCAAGTAATTAACGGCATAGGAAACGAACCAAAAATATTTGGAGCTGCTTTTAACCCTGCAAATAAAACTAAAGTAACAGCACCTATTATTGGTAAATCTGGTGTATTTGTACTAAAAGTAAATAGCATTGGCGAAAAAGCCCCAGCAACACCAGAAGCTGCAACAGCGGTACGTTTAGAGAGATTGTCTGTTATACGCAACCAGGCTGCTGGTAACTGGTACGACGGTTTATTAAAACAAGCAACCATTAAAGATAACCGCAGTACTTTTTATTAATTAATAAAAGGATTCTATATATTTTTTGAAGACCACTGCTTTTTAGCGGTGGTTTTTTTTATGTGTAATGTCGCTTGCCTAGTTACAAAAAGGAGACACCTAAAGCGTATAGACTAAACGCTTATTTTTTATACTAGTTATGATTTTATAAGAGTATAATTATCGCCTTGCCGCCTTATCGGCTATACAAAACTTTACCGTTTACGCAAAAGGTAAAAATTAACCACACTTATTTTAAAGCACTATACCTTTGCAGTATGAGTGATGAATTTGTAAATAAAGTAGCCGAAAGCGGTTTAATAACCATTGATTTAGAAGAGTATTATCCAAAAGAGCCAACTGTTGTTTTTGATATGAAAGAACATTTATTTATGGGCTTAATCATAAAAGAAAAAGAGTTTAGAGAAGCGCTTAAAAATTTAGACCTTTCAATTTATCAAAATAAAAATGTTGCAATTACGTGCACTACCGATGCTATTATTCCTTTATGGGCATACATGTTAGTGACCACTTATTTACAACCTATAGCTAAAGAAGTTGTTTTTGGTAACGAAGATTTTTTACACAAAACCATCTTTTTAAAAAACCTACATACTATTAATGTAGCCGATTATATAGATAAACGAGTAGTAATAAAAGGGTGCGGCGAGTTACCCATTACCGAAGCTGCTTATGTAGAAATTACTAAACGTTTACGCCCCGTAGTAAAAAGTATAATGTATGGGGAGCCTTGCAGTACAGTGCCTATTTATAAAAAGCCAAAAGCATAAGAAAGAGTTTATAAAACTGATTTTTCTTTGTGCCTTTGTGTCTCTGCGGTTAAACTAAAACCAACCCCTCTTCTTAAAAATAATAACCATTACAATAGGAATTATTAACATCAACGACATAGCTAAATAAAACCCCGTTTGATTATGTGCCCATGGAATACGATCAAAGTTCATTCCAAAAATACCACCAATAACGGTAGCAGGTGCAAGTAAACAGGTTACTACCGCCATAACCTTCATTACCTCATTCATTTTTAAATTTACATTGCTTAAATAAAGGTCGTGTAAGTTCATCATCATATCTCTATAGTTTTCGGCTAGGTCATTAGCTTGTATAATATGATCGTACACATCCTTAAAATATTTCTCTGTTCTAGCATCCAACAAATTACTATCGCTACGCAAAATTCCATTTACTAACTCTCGTACCGGCGCAATGCTACGTTTTAATACAATCATTTCTTTACGCAATAAATTTATTTTTGCAAGGCTACGGGTGTTGGGGCTACGCACAATATCTTCTTCTAAGTTTTCAATTTTTTCTCCCAACTTTTCCATTACTACAAAATAATTATCTACAATCATATCTATTAAACTATAAAACAAAAAATCGCTTTTTTGTTGTCTAATTTTTGTGCCATCCACTTTTAGCCGTTCTCTTAATGGATTAAATACATCTCTTTTATCATCTTCCTGAAAACTTAATACAAAATCTTTTCCCAGCACAAGGCTTATTTGCTCCGTTTCAACAGCACTTTCTTTTTCATTAAAATAAAGCATGTTTAACAAACAAAAAATAAGCCCATTTATTTCATCCATTTTAGGCCGTTGCCCTAGGCTTAAAATATCCTCTGCAATTAAAAAGTGAATACCATAATGTGTACAAATACTTTCTACCGTATCTTTTCGTAATCCATCAATATTTATCCAGCTTACATTTGGCGAATCTATAAATGCATAACACTCCTTAACACTTTCTAACTTTTTTACAATGATCTCTTTTTCGTTATAATCATAAACAAAAAAACCGCTAGCAGCCGGCTCTACCCTATTACCCTCAACGGTAGGGTTAACTTGCAATACCTTTTTAGTACGCAACAACTCCAACGGGTTTAATAAATACGACAGTACTTTTTTACTTTCTTTAAACATATACTAAAGGTATAAAAAACTTTCTCACATAAAAATATTGCCGCAAGGCTATTCGTAACTTTGCCCAATGCATACTTATTTAGATGAATTAAACGAGCCACAAAAAGAAGCGGTAAGTCACCTTAATGGGCCGTTAATGATTGTGGCCGGAGCAGGCAGCGGAAAAACAAAAGTATTAACTACTCGTATTGCACATTTAATGGCAAACGGGGTAGATAGTTTTAATATTTTAGCACTAACCTTTACCAATAAGGCTGCTGCCGAAATGAAGGAAAGGGTAGAAAAAATTTTAGGCAATACAGAAGCAAGAAATTTATATATAGGCACATTCCACAGTGTATTTGCCCGAATATTAAGGGCCGAAGCAAATAAAATTGGTTACCCAAGCAACTTTACTATTTATGATACCGATGATGCAAAGAGTGTAGTAAAAACCGTTATTAAAGAATTAGATTTAGATGATAAGCACTATAAGCCAAACGTAGTGTACAACCGTATTTCATCTGCCAAAAACGATTTAATAAGCAGTGCAGAGTATATAAACGACTGGGCAATACAGCAAGAGGATGCAAGAGCTAATAGGCCACAACTTGGCGCTATTTACGATGCTTATGCAAAACGTTGTTTTAAAAACGGAGCAATGGATTTTGATGACTTATTGTTTAAAATGTACTTGCTATTAAAAAACAATCCAGATAGTTTAAGCAAGTACCAGCGTAAGTTTAAGTATGTAATGATTGATGAGTACCAGGATACGAATAAAGCCCAATACGAAATTGTAAAATTATTAGGCGCCATGCATGAAAATGTTTGTGTGGTGGGAGATGATGCACAAAGCATTTATAGTTTTAGAGGAGCAACCATTGAAAATATATTACAGTTTCAAAAAGATTACGACGATGTAAAAGTGGTTAAGCTAGAGCAAAATTACCGCAGTACAAAAAGTATCTTAAATGTAGCTAACGAAATTATTAGCAACAACAAAAACCAAATAGAAAAAAATCTTTTTACAGATAATGAACAAGGAGAAAAAATAAAATTGGTACGCACCATGACGGACAACGACGAAGGAAAAAATGTTGCCGACACTATACAAGAACAAAAATTACGTAACCATTATTTTAATAAAGATTTTGCCATACTTTATCGTACCAATGCACAAAGTAGAAGTTTTGAAGAAGCCTTACGACGAATGGGTATTGCTTACCGTATTTATGGCGGTATGAGCTTTTACCAACGTAAAGAGGTGAAGGATATGATTGCGTATTTACGTGTAGTGGTTAATCCGCAAGATGAAGAAGCATTAAAAAGAATAATAAACTACCCAGCACGGGGCATAGGAAAAACAACATTAGACAAGGCTGTGTTGTTAGCAAATGAAAATAAGTTGAACCTATGGCAAATTTTTTGTAACGCAGCTATGTATGGTTTTAAAAGTGGCACACTAGAAAGTATAGACAACTTTGTAACCATGATAAAAATGTTTCAAAGTGAATTATCCAAAAAGAATGCCTATGATATTGCCATACTTGTAGGCAAAAGCACCAGCTTGGTAAAAGAATTATTTAACGATAAAACAACCGAAGGTTTAGCTAGATACGAAAACGTACAAGAGTTATTAAACTCTATAAAAGAATTTGTTGATGACCCAATTATACAAGGTGTAATAAATGAAGATGGGGTAATTATTGATAGCATTGGAATAGAGGACGAACGTAAAATAAACGAAGTAGTAAATAGCCCGGCACAACTAACTTCTGCCACAGCAAGCTCCGCAAGTTTAGGGGCATACTTGCAACAAATTGTTTTATTAACAGATGCGGATGATAACAAAGGCGAAACCGATGTGGTAAAATTAATGACGATACATGCTGCAAAAGGTTTGGAATTTCCCGTAGTGTTTGTTGGAGGATTGGAAGAAACACTTTTTCCCAATGCGATGAGCATAAATACACGAGAGGAATTGGAAGAAGAGCGTCGTTTATTTTATGTAGCAATAACAAAAACGACAGGAAACACTAAAACTTTTTCAGCATGTATGGTCATTAGTTTT
>JANMEU010000027.1:0-19348 GCA_031377245.1 Bacteroidota bacterium | reverse complement strand
AGCTGTGGTGGCTACTCAACTATTTTTTGCCACCGCACAGCAAAAACTTTTTTAATCAACCTTATTCAGGATGATTTATCTTAGTAAACTAAATGCAGGATTATTATTATTAACAAGACAACTTTTTTCAGGACGAGTCATTGCAAATCCAGGCTGTGGTTCGGGCTGGACAATCAACTTTGGGCTTTAGTTCTTAACTTCAACATCAGTTTTTCAATCAGCAGCGGCTGTGGGCGGACGGAATACTAATTCCACACCTGACACAAAGCCCTGCCCGTTAGCAGTAATTGTATGATAGACCTCAATAACATAAGAAATTTCATTATCTCACGGCCCGACCAGAACTTCATTGGCACCGCAAAAGATTTTGATGACCTCCCCGAAACTCATAAAGAACAAATTTTATTTTTAGAACAGGCCGCCCAAAAATATATATTTGAATTTGCATCATCTGCCCATCTTATTACAGGAGGTTTTTGGGATCCTTTTGCCAAGGGCAACTTTAAAACTGTTGAAGAATTTGATAAATTTTATGGTATTCAGGTTTCCAAGCATGATCTTAAAAAATGGCTATTCAATAGGGGCATCGCATTTCCGACCTGGGTATTTGTTTTGATGGCTGCCAATGAGCCAGCGATGTTAATGACTTGGAAAATGATGGTGAAATATGTTGAGCACATTTTTTTGGCGATGATGTAGTAGTCTTTGACAATACGTCAAACTGGTGCTTGGTCTACTTTCATGAAAACCAAATGTTTTTTGGAAAGGATAAGGTATATGATTCGGCCGAAGATGAACAAGTAATAACTGCACTAAATGAAAGAAAGAAAAAATATCCACAGTTTAAACATCCTTTTCTATAAAACAACTACTGCTAACATTGGATTTTGTGGAAGTGTGGCTTTACAAACAAACATCAGCCAATTACTAAGCAGCGGCTCCAACCCTGCTTCTAGCCCTGCCCGTTAGTATTGTTTAATTTAGGGTTAGTAACTATTGTTATTATTTTGTTTACTATTGCTGTAACCGGCGGTACATTTCATCTACTAATCCGTTTTCTTTACGGTCGTCTATTAGTTGCCAAAACATAATGCCGCCTAAGTTTTTTTTACGAAGGAATGTTGTTTTTGCTTTAATGGAACGCTCATCATCAAAAGTGGCAAATAATTTTTTTGCTGCATTGTATTGATAAGGTGCTTTTGCTTTTTTATCCCAATAGTATTTATAGCCAGAGGTGTCACTAAAATAATTTTTGAAATCAAAGTAAGACACTCCACGTTTAAACTTACCGGGCTGATACAATCCATGATTGGTATCGGGTACGTTTTCCCAAACTCGGGCGTAAATGGCTGCGCCTATAATAAGTTTGTTGGCAGGTATTTTTTTATTGAGTAGCCAGTTTACGCATTTTTCAGTAGACTGTTGGCCCTGTCTATAACCCTTTAGCGGAGTGTGGTGGCCAGTTTCTGTAGCATACCCACCCACCAAATCGTAGGTCATTAGGTTTACAAAATCTACCAAGGGCATTATAGCGGCCCAGTCAACCGATTGCTCCAAGTATTGAGTAAAACCGCCTGCAGCAAAAGTAAGCAGGTAATCGTTTCCCATTTCTTGCCTCAATGCTTTAATTAATTCGGTAAAATTATTTTTATCGGCAGCGGTAAACCTGTGGCCAGGATAACCCTCAATGGTTGGGTACTCCCAATCTAGGTCCAGCCCATCAATATTATATTTTTTAAAAAGTGCTACCGTTGTTTTAGCAAAATTTTTACGGTGTTGCTCATCTTCAAAAAGAAGGCTACAAAAAGAGCAGCCACCCCAGCCGCCCACAGATACCATTATTTTTAACTGTGGATTTTCTTTTTTTAATTGTACCAATTGCTGCAAGCTGCTATCCTGCTTTGCGTTAAAAAAAGTAAGGGTATCGTTTTGTATTTTTAAAAAACTATAAATAATATGGGTAAGCTTTTTTATAGGCCATTGTGCAATAACTGCCCCATCGCCAGTATAGTAAGCAATAATTTTATAGGGCTTTTTTTGCTGTGCACCTGCTAATAAAAAAGAAAACAAAAAAAAGGGCAACAAGAGTTTTTTCATAGGGTTGAAGATAAGTCATTTTTGGAAGGTCGTCTTGGGTGTGGCAGCTTTGTAGAGATGGTAATGATGGTAGCATTTGAGTCTGGTGTGCCTAAGTGTTGAAGTTTAGTTGTTTTTTGTGTGACGAAACAAAGCAGATAAAGTGGAATCATCGTTTTATTATTGTGGTAATCATATAAAAATTATAAATAATTATGTAATAGTTCTCAAAATTTAGATGCTGAAATTTGTAGCAAGAAACCACCTATGAAAAAATCAGTCATTTTCTTAACTCTCGTTTTAGCTTTTTTATTTTCGTGCCAGCAGCAAAAAAGTCCAAGCATTAAAAGCATTGTGGAGCCAAAGCGGCAACAACCAAAAATAATTTCTTATCGATTTGAAAATGCTAAGCAATGGTTACTAAAAAATAGAACGGATAGTAATCAACAACGAATTGCTTTTGCAGTAAACAGAACAGACAGTTCTAATTTTACAAAAATGGATTCTATACTTATGCCAACGGATTTAACTGGTGATATTGTAGATTATCTTCCTTTCCCATTAGCAGTTCCTTATTTACAGCGTATTAATAAAGTGATCATTTTTTCATATCGTACACAAACATTTGCAACGTACGAAAAGGGCCTATTAATTTATACTGGCCCAACTAATATGGGTAGAAAAAAAGATTTGACTCCAACTGGGCTTTTTTATACCAATTGGAAAGCTGAAGAAACAATCAGCACGTTTAATGATGAATGGAAATTGCGTTGGAATTTTAATATAGCAAATAAAGAGGGCATTGGTTGGCACCAATATAGTTTACCCGGTTATCCTGCTTCGCATTCTTGCCTAAGGCTTCAAGAAAAGGATGCTCAATATCTTTATAATTGGGCAGATGAATGGGTGTTAACGAATAAGGATAGTATTGTTGTTAAAGGAACTCCAGTGATTGTTTTTGGAAGCTATAATTTTAATGGGCCCA
This sequence comes from Bacteroidota bacterium, assembly GCA_031377245.1. Classification (GTDB taxonomy): domain Bacteria; phylum Bacteroidota; class Bacteroidia; order Chitinophagales; family Chitinophagaceae; genus Ferruginibacter. The sequence goes on along the minus strand of JANMEU010000027.1, from coordinate 16,287 downwards.
AGCCTTGGCTTCAATTAATTTCCAATCCTGATGCTATGGATATTACAAAAGATGAAATAGAAAAAGAAGTAACTCCTTTTATAAATGAACTTTTAGTTGAACAAAAGAAAAGAGAAACTTTTATGTTAATAGAAAACAAGAATTAATTTATTAAAAATGTATCATTAATAGATTAACAACTGTTGACACAAAGTAAGGAATTGTTTAGAATAGATCAGGTATTGTGCAAGCATTGCTTTACGTTAGGGCGATGATAATTTTGTAAAAGCTCGGGCTGTGCATGTGCTTTATAGCAACATCTCTGTAACTAGACATTACATAAACTAATTATTATAACATGTAAAAAATGATGAAGAGAGGTTGCTTAGAAAATTTAACTAAAAAAATGTTTCGCTATTTAGCGAAACATTGTATGAAATGATTTTTGTTATTCCCTTTTTTAAAAAGGCTTTTAGTGCTTGGACTTCTTTATGTGCTTGGGTTTTTTCCCTCTATTGTTTCTGCTCTGCCAAGCACCGGGTACCCATCTCTGTCCATGTTTGTTTGTTTGCCAATGCCCACGAGTTCTGTAATAACCAGGTTGAGACGGAGCTTCCCAATATCCTCCGGTATATATGTACGAATTTCCATTTGACTTCCACTCTTCATTAACCCATACATAAACAGGGGTTGGTTGTGGTGGTCTTACTATCGTTGGAAACGTAGGACGAACCTTTACATAAATTTGTGCTGATGCAGAAAACGTTGCTACAAAAAAAACGGTAGCTAAGAAGAGCCGCATAATTAATTTGATTTTCATAATTAAACATTTTAGTTATTTAAATAATAGCGAGTCAATAAATATTTCTTCAAAACTTAGTACTTGACTTAGCGTATTTATCAGTTTATTTATTGGCCTAATTGCTTATGGTAAAGTTGGTTAAACTAATAGGTATTGTTGTTACAGAATTGCGGATATAAATTATATAATTCACAGAATAGTTATGTTTCAGTTGTTTTGCTTTACAGCCACTTCTTCGACACGGGAAGATGCGTAAACTAATTTTACAAACAAATGCATCACCCTCGGTAGTAGACAAAAACCACAGAGGAGCTTTTTAACGAGGAGTAATTTGCTGAAAAGAAGGTCCTAGATTTTTAATACGTTTAGATGGGAGTATTTAAATAAGCAGTTGATATAAGAAAAAAATAATTGTTACCTTTAGTAAGTTAAATCAACATATGCCGACAATATTATTTATTTACGGATGGAGATTATTTTTTTATTCAAATGAAGGCGCTGAACCAATACATATTCATGCAGAAAAAGGTGACATTGAATGTAAATTTTGGTTAATTCTTGATGAAGTAGAGATTAGAGAAGCGTTTTCATTTAATTTAACTCCATCTGCAAAAAAAGAAATTAAAAAGATTATATACCAACATTTTGACTTAATTGTAGAATCGTGGAATAATTACTTTAAAAAATAAATTACATGGTAGTAGCGCATAATATTGAGTCAGTTATTTTTGATCAACATCTAATTATTCTTAAGATTGATGGGGAGTTAATAAAATTACCTATATCCAAGGTATCTAAGAAATTAGTGTTAGCAACTGACATTGAAAGAAAATTATTTACAATTTCGCCATCGGGCTATGGAATACATTGGCCTTTAATAGATGAAGACCTTTCGGTTGATTCGCTTCTGAAAATTGCTTAGCATTACTAAGCAACATTAGCCATAATTGTGTTTTGTGCCAGTTTGGTTTTACAGTAAACTAATTATAGCTATTTTTTTACCCTATTAATTTTTTAGCGGTATCCATATCAATTTCCTTCTCCCACTTAGCAACAACAATCGTTGCAACGGTGTTACCAATGATATTTGTTAGCGCTCTTCCTTCGCTCATAAAACGATCTATACCAAAAATTAATGCAATGGCTGCAACGGGTATATGCCCAACAGTTGGTAAGGTTGCTGCTAAAACAATAAAGCCACTACCGGTAACACCAGCTGCACCTTTTGAGGTAAGCAATAAAACCAAAAGCAAGGTAACCTGTTGGCCAATATCAAGTGGGGTATTAGTTGCTTGTGCTAAAAAAACTGCAGCCATGGTTAAATAAATAGAGGTACCATCAAGATTAAAAGAATAACCCGTAGGTACTACAAGGCCTACCACAGGCTCGGAGCAGCCAACTTTTTCTAACTTATTAATAAGGCTAGGCAAAGCGGCCTCTGAAGAGGAGGTGCCTAACACAATCAATAACTCTTCTTTAATAAATGCAATAAGTTTAAAAATATTAAACCCAGTATATTTTAAAATGCCGCCTAACACCACCACAATAAATAAAATACAGGTAATATAAAACGAGCCCATTAATTGCCCTAATTGTGCTAAAGAGCCAACGCCATATTTACCAATGGTAAACGCCATAGCACCTAATGCACCCAATGGGGCTACTTTCATAATTATTTTAATGATGGCAAATAGCCCAGTTTCTAACGATTGAATTCCTTTTAAAAGCGGTGTTGCTTTTTCGCCAATTTTTGATAAGGCAAAACCAAGCAGTACAGAAAAAAACAATACTTGAAGAATATTGCTAGTAGATAAGGCATTCACAATATTTTCCGGAATAATATGCATAAAGAAATCGCCTACACTTTGGCTCTTACTTTCGGTAATATAATTTTGAATATCTTTTGTATCTAGAGAGGCAACATCAACATTCATACCTACACCAGGCTTAAGTATATTAATTACAATCAATCCAATAATCAATGCCAGTGTAGTTACCACTTCAAAATAAAGTATAGCTTTTAAACCTACTCTACCAACTTTTTTTGTGTTTTGCATACCAGCAATACCGGTAACAATAGTGCAAAAAATGATTGGAGCAATCATCATTTTTATCAGCTTTATAAAACCATCTCCCAATGGTTTTAACTGAACGCCAATAGATGGAAAAAAATGGCCAACTACAATACCAATAACTATGGCAATAATTACTTGTACATATAAAACCTTTAAATATTTCATGGGCTACATAAGTTAAACATCCATTAAAAATTACGCGTTAATTGGGTGGGTTATTTTTTATAAAAACCGTTTAGGGTTAGCCAAACTAAAGCTTCTGGTAACCAGTATTTATCTTCTACTTTATTATACATGGCAAAGCCATGTCCACCTTTTTTATAAAGTATAAGTTTTGCTGCAACGTTATTTGCTATAAGCCCATTGTAATAAACAATACTGTTACCCACCAAAGAAGTTTTATCATCCTCTGCATGAATAATAAAAGCTGGTGGTGTGGTTGCAGTAATATGTAGCTCTGGCGAATACTTTATTTTATCTTCTAAAGAACTGTTTTTGCCTAATAAATTACCACGAGAGCCAGATGTTTTTGAAGTGAGTGAATCTAAAAAACTAATAATAGGATAAGCTAGTAAGGTAAACGCTGGTTTACGTGTTTCAAAAGTTGTTGCAGCCATTGTGGTAAGATGGCCCCCTGCCGAAAAGCCAAGTATACCTATAAGAGTTGTATCAATATTCCATTTTGCAGCGTTGTCATAAACCATATCTGTTGCTTGTTTTAAATCAAGCAAAGGCGCTTTACTAAAGTCGGTGTAGGCAGAGTCTCTTTTGGTTCTATATTTTAAAACAAATGCTGCAATACCTGCCTTGGCAAATATTTTAGCCGCTTCGTAACCGCCATCTTCTATCGATAGCCTGTTATAACCTCCGCCTGGGCAAATGATTACTGCTGTCCCTGTTGCGTTATTTTTTTTAGGTAGAAATACCGTTAGTGTTGGCTTTGTTACATTGGTTACATAAAAGCGTTCATTACCTCCTTTAAAGTTTGAGGCAATTTCTTTATCCTCTACATCTAAAGAATAAGGCGCTGTGCCTGTGTATAAGGTAAGTACCTGCTGTGCTTTACAAGACAGGTTGGTAACAACAATTAAAAAAATTACTACTTTTTTCATTCGCATAAAAAATATTTGTGCTATACGTTTTAGCATAAAAAATAACAAATCATTCCCTATTATTAATAACCCTGTTATTGATTAGCAGGGGTACGAGCATATAGGCCAGGTATTGGACTTGGCACCGATGTGTTTCTATCAATTTCGCTTTGTGGATACAAAAACCGTTGTGGTAATTGAGTACCATTATTAGGTGCTATTGGCACTCTAACAAGGGTTTCGTTTTGTGTCCTTCGCATATCATTAAAGCCTTCAATTTGTCCAACAAAATTTACATAACGTTCTTCTAAAATTTCTCTTAACAACGCTTGGTCTGCGGTTATAGAAGCTACAGGAGGTAATGTTGATAAAGTGAAAACAGTACTACCAACATTAACTGTAGCAAAATTTCCTACAGATGCAAATTTTCTCCAAATAATTAATCGAACAGAAAAGCGATTCGTCGTCATTGGCACCGCTGCGCTTAAACCTACCGAAAGGGGTAAAGCACCGCTTAATACTTCTCCTGCACTACCGCTAGGGGTAAGGTAAGTAAACGTAGCCCAATTATCAGTTGAGTAAGCAACTGCTGCACTTAAAGAACCTGCCCCGGTAAGGGTTACGGGTACCGAAATATTTTGCATGGCAAAAGTTGAGCCTGCGGCAGTTGTTATATCGTACTGTACATAACGAGTGGTATTATTAAAAGTAATACCCGAAAAAGTTGAATTAACTGTTGTGGTTGTTCCTTCTGCAGCCCAGTTAGGGTTTGTAGTTGTGCTATCGCCATTGGCATTACCTGTTAACTTCATACCATTGCTTCTATAAACAGGTACCGAAAACCCTGTTGTTGTTACAGCAGCAGGAGTGATAGATGCTGCGCCTGGCCCCACTACTACACCAGCTGCATTGGCAGTAAGTGCATAGGTAACAAAAGGATTGTTTGAGTTTTCTATGCCACCGGTGGCAAAATCTGTAGCCGTATAGGGGTCGTATCTAAACGTACCAGCAACTGCATAAGTGCTACTTAAATGTGCGCCTGTATTAAGCCAAGCTCTGTAGGTATTTAATCGGTTAAGTCCTGCTGTAAATCCATTCAACCTATAATCTGCTTCTGCCAATATCAATAAATTTTCGCCAAACGTAATTAAAGGAAAAGGGGTTGTTTTATGAAAAGCACCACCAACATTATTATAATTAATATCGGTACCGCTTCTGTATAGATATCTGTACCGGGCAGTTTCGTTTGTTTTGCTATTACCTCTGTATTTTGCACCTGCTGGGTTTATAATAGAAACCGCATACGTACCTGCTGCACTCATAAATCCTGGTCTTTCATCAATCATAAATTGAGAGTATAGGTTTGAGCCATTTGCATTGTCAATATGCGTCATTACCATACTATTTGCATTTGTGCTAATACCATTTTGGGCTGCGGCAATGGCTAAAGGATATTGCTTGGTTTGCAAATAATACCTAGCTTTTAACGTATAGGCTGCCTGCCTCCACTTTACATTATCGCCTTGGTAAATAATATCTTGTGCGGCAAAGCTTATAAAAGATGTTGAGTTTAGGTTGTTAATTGCACTGTCTAACAATACCTGCAAAGAGTCGTATAATTTTAATTGTGGCTCAAAAGCTGGGTTAGCAAAACGGTCATCATATACTTGACTGTAAGGAATATCGCCCCACAACGCCAACGCTGTACCAGCAGCATGTGCCTCTATAACTTGTGCTACGCCAGCTAACCTGCGGTTGTTAACATTTATTGATTTTTGCCTCATTAAACGACAGTTTTTTATGGTTGCCGCAAATACTTGGCTCCATGTATCGTTATAATCGTTAGCAATAACGTTATACAATTGATAACTATTATATTGAAAAAGTTGGCCCGAAAAATAGCCGCTCCACATACCAGCTCTTCTAGCCAATTCACCCTCTTGTACTATTACATTAGAAAGCTGTACGCCAGTAAGCATTGTAGCTGCAGTAGCGTCTTGGGGGTTGTTAGGGTCTATATTAATACCATCCACAATTTTTTTACACGATAAAAAAGAAAGGGATATAAGTACAATTAAAAATGCAATTTTATTCTTCATACAAAAGCAGTTTAAAAAAATTAAAAATTAAGTTTCATAGTAAACAGATATGATCTTGTGCCAGGGTTATTAAAATAAACAATACCTCTGCCCGAGCCAGAGCCTTCTAGATTACTATCCGGATCAATTGTTTTTAAATTACTGTTTACCCAAAGATTACGGCCACTAACTTCAAAGTTTACAGAGCTTAGTCTGGTAAATTTTGGAAGATGCTTTCTACCTATGCGATAAGATAAGGTTACTTCACGAAGCCTTGTCCAAGTAGCATCTGTAATAAATGGCTCTAACACATTTCCAAAAAAACCACCAAGGCCATTATACCAGCTTTGATCTAAGGCAACATCGCCTGCGCCAAAATTTCCTATATTACCCCTAAATGGTGTGCCAGCTAAAATGGTAGCACCGCTAGCCGTTTTAAGATTTGTTGTGGAAACGCTTTCGTTACCCGTTGTTTGGCTAACGCCATAATCAAGTAATACCGCTTCGGTTGCATCAACAATATCTCCACCTTGAGAGTGTTCGAACAAAGCATATAATTTAAAGTTTTTATACTCTACATTTAATCCCAAGCCACTTCTCCAATCCGGATTAGGATCGCCTAAAACTTTTTGCTCTACCTCCGATGTTGGAAACCCGTTTGCATTTAACACATAAGCTCCTTTAACATCTTTTTGAAAACCAATACCCCAAAGTGCACCAAGCGGATAGCCTTCAACCGCCCTAGACGAAACACCGTTTAGCCCACCCAATAAAATAGAAGCTGAGCCATTTAAATCGGTTACTAAATTGCGGTTTCTTGTCCAGTTCCAGTCTACACTTACCAGCCAATTTTTCTTTTTAAATACTTCATACGAAAAGTCTAACTCTATTCCTTTGTTTTGAATAGAACCTGCGTTAGCATACAATGTATTAAACCCAGATGATGGTGCTTGTGGTATATCTAATAAAGCATCGGTAGTTTTGTTTGTATACCAAGTACCACTTAGCGATAGCTTGTTATTTAAAAATCTTAAATCTGCACCTATTTCAAATTCTCTTTTCTTTTCTGGTCTTAAAAAAGGATTGCCTTTTGTACGGCTTTGAACATACGTACCTGTACCAAAAAGACTACCATCAAAATTAGGGTCAAGTAATTCTGTCCAATTAGGTACAAAGAAATTAGTGGTTGTTCTGTAAGCGGTTGGCTGAATACCTACAACACCATAGGAACCTCTTAATTTTCCGAATGAAAATATTTTTGAGTTAGAAAACATAGGCAGTTCCGAGAATTGCCAAGCCATATCTGCCGATGGATAAAAAAAGCGATTATTAGAAAGTTCGCCAAAAGTTGAGGCAGCCTCTAACCTACCTGTAACGTTTACGAATAGTTGATTATATAATTCTGTACCAAGGGTTGCATAAGCAGCATTAGTTCTTGTGTTTTCTACACGGTCGGTAATGTTTCTGTTTGCAATAAGTGTATTATCAATATCTCGTGGCCCATCAGGAATAATAAAACTTGTACCCGTAGCACTTAGCAGGCCTTCGTTTGCACTGTTGTAATTAAAACCAACCAATACATTTGTTTTTACATTAGGTCCAAAATCTTTTTTAGCCCTTGCTATAAAATCAATATTAAATTGTGTTTGGTTAAACTCATCTCTGTTATATAAACCAGACGCCGCATTAATGGTGTAATAAGGTAAATAGGTAAGTTCTTTTTCGGTAAAATAATCAAGCCCAGCCCTTAAAGTTACATCAAGCCATTTATTGGGTGTAATAAACAACTCGGAGCTGTTAATAAAACGGTTTACGCTATTGCTATTATCTTGCTTGTAAATGGTCCACAACGGATTGCTAAACCCTGGTGTTGTAGTACCTAAATAACTTCGGTAAGCTCTTTGTTTGTTGGGAACAAAAGCAGCAGTAGGCGAAGAATAATAACTACCTGCATAATCTGTATTATCAAAATCGGAAGGCGTACGAAGTAAACCAAGCATTGCGCCACCGCTGCTTGCACCTCTTCTAACCCTATCAGAATTGGTTAAAACATAAGAAGCTTTGTTTGATATTTTTAACCAATTATTCATTTGCCTAGATACATTAACACGGAATGTTGTTCTGCGGTAATTGCTATTGTTACGAATAACGCCTTGTTGATTCATATCGCCAATGCTCATAAAATAATTAGACTTACTATCGCCACCGCTTATAGATAAGGAGTTGTTAAGAAACTGCCCGTTACGGAAAACGCTATTGTAATTTTTATCTAAAAATGTTTCTTTACTATTTTTTGCAGTTATCGGATAATAAATTGTGCCTGTTGGATAGCCTACAAAATAATCGGCACCGGTATTTACAGCATCGGCCCCACCAGCACGGTTTGCAATTTTATCGCCCCAGCTTCTTGCATTATTAGCTGCCCATAGGCCCCCGGTGCCTTGCCCGTAGGATGATTGCAATGGATAATTAAAATTTACTTCGTCAATAGAGTAGGTGCTTTTAAAACTTATGTTTACTTTATTATTGTTTGCACCTTTTTTGGTAGTAATAATAATTACACCATTAGCGGCCCTAGTGCCCCAAAGTGCCGCAGCAGATGCTCCTTTTAAAACCTGCATTGAGGCTATATCATCAGGATTAATATCGTTTAACCTACTTTGTTGTGTTACGCCTTGGCTTGTTTCGCCCCTGCTATCGCTGCTTATAGGTATACCATCTACAACAATAAGCGGATCGGTGCCTCTAGTAATGGTACTTTGCCCTCTAATTAAAATTTGTGAGGCAGCCCCAGGGTCGGAGCCTGATGACCTAGAAATACGAACACCAGATGCTTTTCCACCCATTCCATCAACAAGGTTTACCTCGCCAGAGTTAGCTATTTGATCGCCATTAATTTTTGAGGAAGAATAGCCTAATTTATCTCTTTGCGTTTCGAAACCTAACGCTGTAACCACTACAGATTGCATGTTTACAGACGAGCCTTCTTCCAACTCCACGTTAATAGTCGTTTTTCCTTTTATAGGCTCCTCTATTGTTTTATACCCTACTAAGCTAAACACTAAGGTTGCGTTTTGGGGGTTATCGGCTGTTATTAAATACCTACCAACACTGTTTGTATTGGTGCCTTTTTGGGCTGTTTTTACCATAACGCTTACGCCTTCTAGGGGCTTACCGGTTGCTTTATCTGTAACCACTCCGCTAGTTTGAGCTAGTAATGAAGAGTTTGGTAACATAATAAATCCTACAAAGAGGATAAGTACAGCAAAAAAACTGACTTTTTGAGAGCGTTTACTAAAGAAGGGGCATACTAATTTTTTCATACACATAAATTTTGGCAATCATTTTAATAAAAAAAATCTATAGCAATTTAAAGAAAATAATGAGTAAGCCTTGTGTAGTGGTATTCGGAATTAGTACAAAATCATTACCTTAGTTACGGAAATGGTATAAATAAGTTCCGAAATTGCGTAATATACTTATTATCAAAAATTTATGTTGAACATTAAAACTGGTAAAGAAGAAATTATTTACTTGCTTACAAAGGCAATTGAAAAGTTTAAAGCAGAAACCGGTCAGGCCATTATACAAAATACCAACAGAAAAAATTACGAGTCGCTAGCAATTTTGTTAAGTGATATTAGTAATCAGCTTCCTACAAGGTTTGAAGAGTTTGGGGCAGAAAGTTATAGTGCAGTACCAAATCAACAAAGCCAAGAGTACCCCCATAGAAAATATGATATTACTGGAGGACAAATAAAAGATGCCTTAATAGGTATTGTTGCTAACCCACGCCCTTTTTTGGTAGATGCTTGTTATATTTATTTATATGGAATAGGCAGAAAAGCGTTTAAGCAAAACCCAGTTGATGATAATTTATTGGAGCTGTCCGCCGAAGATAAAAAAGAAGAAAGCGATGTTTCGCAAAAAAAGAATGTTGGGCTTATAGAAGAAGTAAACCTTTTAAAGAAAAAAAATAAAGTAAAAGGAAGGGTTATAAAAATAATGGCTACAGGTTTTGTATCGTTATGCATAGCGTTGGGTGTATTATTTTTTATGCATAAAAATTCAACCCAAGATTGGCAAACGTTAAAGAAAAATATGAATATTCTTCCTTACCAGCCAACACAACAAGAAATAGATAGTTTGGAGGGAGTTTGGATATGTTATACGGGCTCTCCACAAGCAAGAATATCTGATCCATCAAGGTATCATAAAGTAGTATCAAACTTAATAGAGGTAAGCTATAAAGATGGTTACTTTACCTTTAACCGTTTTGGGGCAAGCTTTAATCATATTGGTTATATGCAGTTTGAATCTCCGGGCATTGTATCTATTTATTCTCGAATAAAAAATAACTCCGCCAACACCGAATCGCCAAGGCACTCCTTATTAAACCTAAACACGGGTAAAAATTATTTAACTGCAATTTCTGCTTCTTGGAATTTTGATATGGGAGATAAAAATAAAATAATAGGCATACGAGAAGTGTATATAAAATTAGGAAAGGGTGGCGTTTTAGAGGAGGTAATAAATGAAATTGAAAACGCCAGTTGTAAATGTAAAGTAATACGTTGGCGGAGGGAGGGCGCTAAAACAAAGTCGTTTTATTTAAAAAACGAATTGTTAGACTCATTAGATTTAAACGAAATAAAACCCTTGATTAATGAGAAAAGTATTTTACTAAATATACCAGAAGATGGGTTAGTACTTGCTACCGACACCATTAAGTAAACCGCCAGGTACCCTTATAAAAAATGTAGAAGAAAGGTTGGTTAAATGAACATATAGTAAAAAAGACAAAGGAAGCGACAATACAAAATGACAGTCATTAATACATTGATAAACAATAAAATAATAGCTGTCAAAAAAAATTGTCGTTAAAAGCAAAACAATTTTTTTATTTTTAAAAACAATACAAAATTACAGTCACTAATTAATTGCAAATGTATTCGTTATATATTTGGAATAATTGTGGGTTTCGTGTAATATTGTGTTGGCTGCAAGGCTTGGTGGACATAGTAAACTTCATCTTTACGATTTAATATGACTACAAAATTAAAAATATTTCTTTTTACAGGACTTACATTAATAGTGATAGCATTTGTGTTTTTATTAGTGCCATATCTTGTGACAAATAAATCTTGGGGTTGGTCATATGGACAAGACACAGGCGTTATTGGTGATACAATTGGAGGAATAGTTGGTCCACTTGTAGGTTTTATAGGAGTGATATTAACGTTCTTAGCTTTTTACATTCAATTTCAGGCTAACCAAGTCCAAATCAAAGCTCTTGAAGAACAAAAAAAATCAGCACAACAACAAGAAAAACAAATTTTACTTCAACAGTTTGAAAGTAATTTTTTTGAGTTACTTAAACTTCAGAGAGAGAATGTAAGTGAGTTGGATTATCGACATAACAAAGGTCGTAATGTCATAATCAAAATTGTGAATGAGCTATTTGAAATTATGCAGGCTCTGATTGACACTAATATAATTCGTGAAAACCGTTTAGACGAGCAAGACCTTGCAAATATTTCATACACAATTCTTTTCTTTGGGACAGATGAAACAGTAGAAGATGTTTTAGAAAATAGATTTTATGAAAAGTACTCTTCCATTGAAGAACCGATTAAGGCATTTATTCAAGCCCTTCGCAACAAGATAAATCCTTATAACTCAGACAAATACTATTTCAACGGTCATCAATCTAGGCTTGGTCATTATTTTAGACATTTACGAAGAACAGTAACCTTCGTTCATAGAAACTCTTTTTTGACAACAATCCAGAAGAAAGAGTACATAAGAATATTGAGAGCTCAACTATCAAATCACGAGCAAATAATTCTTTTTTTTAATTCTATCTCTGACTTGGGTTTAAAGTGGGAATTAAAGAACGACAATAACGAAACCCTTATAACAACTTATAATCTTGTGAGAAATATCCCATTGGGTTCGATTTATGGTTTTAGACCCAAAAGATATTATCCAAACCTTAAAATGGAAAATGATTTTGAAATAAGACTGTGAGAAACATGATACAACTTAATAGATTGACGATAGCCCAGCAGCCAACATGGGTATTGCTGCAAGTGTGGCAGGACGTTGTAATCTTCAGCTGCAGTTCGCTATCAGCAGCGGTTTCGGCGGACGTAATTCTGTTGGGCTTTTAGTTCTTATCTTGTACTTTTAAATCTTTAATGGGCAGCAGTTCCGGGCAGGACAAGCAATGAATTCCACACCTGCAGCAATACCTGTCCGTAAGCTGCAACCCTATTGACACTTCACGTTTTTAAAGGGTAATTAGCTGGACAAAGCCCCATTTGATACAGACACGAAACCTTTTAGCTATTTTTACCGAAACATATAAGCGAAGATGAAGACAACATTTTTAGGACAAGGGTTTGAAAGTAGCTCAGTTGACGCAATAGGGAATTATTTAATACAATATTTAAATCGTCAAGATTTTCATTCTTTTACTGGTATTTCTGCGTTTGCAAGTGAAGCTGGAATATTTGGGTTGTCAGGTCATATCCAAACCGCAAAAGCTGTTTTCAAGAATATATCTCTTATTGTAGGGATTGACCAAGAAGGAACTTCAAAGGAAGCTTTGGAAGAAATCCTAAATTTAAATATTGACAGCTATATATTTTATCAAAATGAAGCCCCAATCTTTCATCCTAAAATATATCTTTTTGAAGGAGATAAAGAAATTAAACTAATTGTTGGCTCTTCAAATCTCACGGGAAGAGGATTATTCACAAATGTAGAAAGCTCATTACTAATTGAATTTGATATTGATGATACAGAAGGTAACGCCTTATTGACTAATTTTAAAACGTATTATAAAACTCTTTTTGACTTTTCAGATAACAATCTTTTTAAAATAAGTCAGGCTGTTATCGATGATTTTAATGCAAGAGGAATAGTACCCGATGAAAGTGAAAGAAAAAGAATTTATAGTGCTAAAAAGGCATCGGCTTCACCAACAACTACAACTCCTAACACAAATACAGTTACAATTCCCAGGAGAACAACTGCAAGGATACCAGCTAATTTTCCGGTAAAACAAAGGGTAGCAATAGCAGGTGCTGGAATTCAACAACCCAGCACAATTGCAACACCTCCACCTGTTCAGCCAGCAGTTGTTATACAACCTATTCCGACTCCTCCACAACCAAGGCTTTTAGTGTGGCAAAAACTTTCATTAAGCCGAAGTGATGCTCAATTTGTTCCTGCAGGGACAAATGGTACAGGAAATTTGAAACTATCTCAAGCAGGGTTTAGGTTGAACAGTTTATTAATAAATCATAACACATACTTTAGGAATCAAGTATTCCAAAATTTAAGCTGGGCAAAAACAAAGCCTACGAGTACTACATACGAAGAAACAATTTGCAATTTTGACATTACAATTATGGGTACTCCTTGCGGCATTCAACCAATAAAATTGAGTTATGACCCGATTAGAATTTCTAACCAAGCAAATACTCCATCATGGCTACATTGGGGGAATACTCTTATGACCCTACTTCAACAAACTAATGTTACTGGACGCACATTAAATCTCTATCAAACGGGTCAAAGTTTTGCAATTGAGATTGTTTAGCAGAATTATCCTAAAATAATTAGCATTTTATTTTTGTAATTCAAATCACTCCCTTATCTTTGGACTGAAGTAGTCCAAAATGAAATTAGAAAAAACTTTCGGCGACACAGTTAAAAAACTTCGTGAAGAGAAAAACCTTCCCTTGCGTGAAGTTGCAGAAGCATTGAATATTGACACTTCAATGTTAGGTAAAATTGAAAAAAATAGTCGTAAACCTACAAAGCAAATAATTGAAAAATTTGCGGCATTCTTTAATGTTAGCGGTAAAGATTTAACGATTGCATTTCTTAGCGATGCTGTTGCTTATCAAGTAATGGAGGAAGAAGATTTTTCCAGCGAAGTATTCAAAGTTGCAGAGGAAAAAGTAGAGTATTTGAAAACTAAAAAACCTCTTGACAAATGAACCTAATTACAGAGGCATCGGCCGAAAAACTAAGAGGTGGATTTTACACTCCAGAACCAATTGCAGAATTTGTTTTGCGTTGGGGAATTAATGGTAGCAAAGATTTTGATATACTCGAACCAAGTTGTGGGGACGGAGTTTTTTTAGAGCAACTTGAAAAGCAAAAGCTAAAATACAAATCAATTACAGCAGTTGAACTTGATGAAGAAGAAGCAGCGAAAGCAGAGAAAATAAATTTGAAGAACAAGCAAATTATCAATACTGATTTTCACACCTATTGCAACAATACTTTGCAACGCTTTGACTTAATTGTAGGCAACCCTCCTTACATACGCTACCAATTTTTTGACAGACAACAACAAGCAGAAGCAGGAGACATTTTTATAAAAGCAGGTCTAACTTACTCAAAACTTACAAATGCTTGGGTTTCGTTTGTAGTTGGTTCTTCATTGTTATTAAAAGACAAAGGCGGCAGAATTGGTTTTGTTTTGCCAGCAGAGGTTCTACAAGTTTCGTATGCTTTGCAATTACGAAAATTCCTTGCACATTTCTATAATAAAATCAATATTATCTCATTTGAGAAATTAGTGTTTCCTGACATTCAACAAGAGGTTGTTTTACTACTTTGCGAAAAGAACGAAACTAAAAATCACAACATTGAACATATTGAACTAAGAGATGCAAGCGACTTGCAAAAATTAGATGTTGCCATATTAAAAAGTCCAAAAAAGAAAATTGATTTCAAATCTAACAAATGGACTTTCTATTTTTTAGAACAAGAAGAAATTGACTTTTTAGAAAACATTGCTAAGAAGCGTAACATACCTACACTTGGGAAATTTGCAAATGTTGAAGTAGGAATAACAACAGGCTCAAATGATTTTTTCACGGTTCCATTGACAACAATTGAAGAGTACGATTTACAAGATTATGCAAGACCTATGGTTGGTAGAAGCGTTCAAGTAAACAGCGTAATTTTCACAGAAAAAGATTGGGAGAATAATAAATTATCAAAAGCAAAAGCACATCTTTTAGTTTTTCCTGAAAGCAAAAACTTGAACAAGAAAAACGGTGCAATAAAATACATTGCACACGGAAAAAGTTTAGGAATTCACAAAGGTTACAAGACAGGAATTCGCAATGATTGGTTTGTAGTTCCCTCTCTCAAAATTTCCGACGCTTTGTTTATTAGACGAAACAATCTTTATCCGAGACTAATAATTAATGAAGCAGAGGCATACACAACAGACACCATGCACCGTGTTTTCGTAAAGCCTGACACTGACATCAAAGCCTTGACGGCAAGCTATTACAACTCACTTTCACTTGCATTTACAGAAGTTTCAGGACGAAGCCACGGAGGCGGAGTTTTAGAATTAATGCCAAACGAAGCAGAAAGGGTTTTACTCCCTTATCACAAGGATAACGCTTTACTACTACCTGAAATTGACAAACTAATTCGAGACAAAACAAACATTGAAGAGGTTTTAAAAATCACTAACCAAATAATTTTAAAAGAGCATTTCGGTTTGACACAGAAAGAAATTAAGTTAGCCCATAGCATTTGGAAAAAACTATCTTCCAGACGACTAAATAGAGGCAAGTAGTTTAACAAATGGACACAGTACGACAGCTCACGAAAAAGGGTATGCAGCTTACATGGGGTTTGCCAAAATGGGGGCGGACAGAAGCCGTGTTTCAACTTTTGTTTTTCAATTTGGCTTCATATCCAGCAGGACGTTATAAATTTAGCTATGTGCAAATCATCAACTTTTATTTATAAATTTAGCTTCAGTTAGCCGGGCGGACGGAATTCTATTGCCCCCACTTCGGCAAGCCCTGAACGTAAGACG
Organism: Bacteroidota bacterium; assembly: GCA_031377245.1. Lineage (GTDB taxonomy): Bacteria > Bacteroidota > Bacteroidia > Chitinophagales > Chitinophagaceae > Ferruginibacter. The sequence goes on along the minus strand of JANMEU010000027.1, from coordinate 397 downwards.
GCAAGGCTGGCTTCATCGCTTTGTTGGGCTGGACATTCCGGCAAGTGAACATTAAATCTTTGTTGAGCTTTTTTGGTGTCTGGCATTTAAAGTCAGTTTAATTTTCTCAACCGGTTAACCCGTAAGCCATCTCAAAACTTTAAAAAGCTTTTCCTGTATCAGCAATTAATTCAGGCAGCTTCCTGTTTATGCCCTGCCGCTTACATAAGGTTTGGTGCAAGGCTGGCAGGACGTTGTCCTTCCCAAGCGGCAGTAACTGTCTCGTCCTGAAATAGGTTGTCTAAAAAACAACTAAAATGGACATTAAACAACAAGCCATAACGGAGTATTTAACCCAAGGTGTGGGTTACCGGCAATTGGCAAAGAAGTATGGCGTAAGCCGAACAACCATTAACAA
>JANMEU010000018.1:0-290030 GCA_031377245.1 Bacteroidota bacterium | reverse complement strand
GGGTTTCATTATTGGCCACAAGCGCATTCCAAAGCCTGGCGCCATCTAAATGAAGAATGAGTTTATTATTTAAACAAACTTCTTTAATATTTTGAAATTCAGTAAAATCATAACAACTTCCTCCCCCGCGGTTGGCAGTATTTTCAAGGCTTACCAATCTTGTTCTTGTTTTATGTACATCATCCGGATTAATAGATTCTAAAACCTGGGCAGCAGTAATTCTTCCGCGGTCGCCTTCTAATGGTTTTGCCTGGCATCCACTGTTAAAGGCTATTCCGCCACCTTCATAAATATAAACATGACTCATTTTTTCACATATAATCTCATCACCGGGTTGGGTATGGCATTTTATGGCAATCTGGTTAGTCATGGTGCCGCTTGGGCAAAACAGGGCTGCCTGCATACCAAACATTTCTGCAGCCATAGCTTCAAGTTTATTAACGGAGGGGTCTTCACCAAAAACATCATCGCCAACTTTGGCGGTAAACATAGCATTTAACATAGCTGTGGATGGCTTTGTAAATGTATCGGAACGTAAATCTATTTGCATGGTACAAATTTATGGAATAAAAATATCACACTATAGCACAAAGCCAAACAAAGAAAATAGTCTAAAACAATACTACTTAGTGCCTTTGTTGGGAAATCAGTTTAACTTAAATCAAATAACTTTGCTACAAATAATAACAATGACCTACACACAAATAGAAATACAAATAACCAACCAAGAACAAGCTGAAATACTAATAGCTTTGCTTGCTAATATTGGCTTTGAAGGTTTTGAAGAAAAAGAAAATACGTTACAAGCTTTTATTAGAAAAGAAGATTTTATAGAGAAAGAGGTTGCAGAAATTAGTACGGCACATCATCTTACCTTTTCACAAAAAAATATTGAACAACAAAACTGGAATGCACAATGGGAGAGTAGTTTTGAGCCTGTGGTAGTAGATAATTTTGCGGCAGTTAGAGCATCTTTTCATAAGCCAATAACTAACGTAAAATATGAAATTATTATCACCCCAAAAATGAGCTTTGGCACTGGGCACCACGCCACTACTTTTTTAATGATGCAACAAATGAGTAAACTTAATTTTACGAATAAATTAGTTTTCGATTTTGGAACGGGTACAGGGGTTTTAGCAATTTTGGCTGAAAAAATGGGGGCATCGCAAATTTTTGCAATTGATAATGATGATTGGAGCATTGAAAACACGAACGAAAATATTTTAGCTAATAACTGTACCAACATCAATTTAAAAAAAGCAGATACTATTGAACCTATTCATAAAGTTGATATTGTGTTAGCCAATATAAATTTGAATGTAATTTCTGCTGCTATTACCCAAATTGCAGGTATTTGCAAGCCACAAGCACAAGTACTATTTAGTGGGTTTTTACCAACCGATTATGCACAAATGGAAAAGTTATTAACTCAGCATAAATTCATCAACATTAAATCCATAGAAAAAAATAATTGGCTTTGTATACAGTGCATATATAACGCATAATATGTATATATTTGCGGTATTAAATTAACGTTATGTTTTTAATAATGTCTTATCTTTGTGGTTCAACTCAACTAAGGAAATCCAATGAGAGAACTTGGGCTTATCATAGTGGCATACCTAATTGGCTCAATACCAACAGCACTAATTATTAGTAAAAAATATTTTGGAATTGATATACGTGACTATGGAAGCGGTAATATGGGTGCTACCAATACGTTTAGAGTATTGGGTAAACGTTACGGAACAATAGTAATGATATGCGATATTTTAAAAGGAATGGCTGCTGTATCCTTATTTTATTTTCTTCCTTTTTATTTAAATAATGAGTTAGCACGAACTAATTTTATGATTGGTTTAGGGTTGGCTGCAGTAATTGGTCATGTGTTCCCAATTTTTGCTGGTTTTAAAGGTGGTAAAGGAGTGGCTACACTATTTGGAATGATATTAGCCGTGCAACCCATAGTTGCCATTTGTTGTGTAGGTGTTTTTTTATTGGCTTTGTTTTTAACAAGATATGTTTCGCTCAGTTCTATATTAGGTGCTATAATGTTACCCATTAGTGTTTTATGGATTTGGAACGAAGAAGAATTTTTATATAGATTGTTTGCCTTAATAATAGCTGTGATGGTGGTACTTACTCATCAAAAAAATATAGGCAGAATTTTACGTGGCGTGGAAACTAGAGTGCCTATTTTAAAGTACAGAGATCGTCGAAAATCTCGACGTGGAAATGATTAACATTTCCTTCTACAACCTTTTTCAAAAATTTACGTCTTAACTATCAAATGCAATTTGTATTTTACGTTAATAGTTTGGTCTATTAATTGTATTAGTATCATTAAAATAAATAAAATGAAAAAAGTAATTACAGTTTTATCTGTTGCAACTCTTTTTTTTGCATGTAGTCAAAACGCAGTTACAGGTCGCAAGCAGCTTAAATTATTTCCCGAGAGTGTTTTACAAGAACAGGCTTTAACTGAGTACCGTAGTTTTTTAAGTACCAATAAAGTATTAAGCGAAAATGTAAATAAAGATGCTGAAATGGTTCGTAGGGTAGGGCTTAGAATATCTAAGTCTATTACAGATTATTACACCGCTAAAGGCTTAGGTAAAGAATTAGAAAATTATAAATGGGAGTTTAACCTAGTAGATAATAAGGAAGTTAATGCTTGGTGTATGCCCGGCGGAAAAGTGGTTGTTTACACAGGCTTATTAGCAGTTACACAAAACGAAGCTGCTTTAGCTGTTGTAATGGGGCACGAAATTACACATGCTATTGCACACCATGGAAATGAAAGAATAAGTCAAGTAGCTATAGCACAAGGTTTTGAGGTTGCAGGTAATATTTTTACTAGTGGTAATCAAAAGGCAAACGGACTTTTTAATAATATTTTTGCCCCAGCAGCACAAGTGGGTGTTTTATTACCAAACTCTAGAAAACAAGAATTGGAGGCAGATCGCTATGGATTAAATTTTGCCGCTATGTCTGGTTACAATCCAAATGAAGCCATTCCCTTTTGGACAAGAATGAGCCAAGCTGGTGGACAAAAACCTCCAGAATTTTTAGCTACTCACCCAAGCGATGATAGAAGAATTGCAGAATTACAACGATTTATGCAAGAAGCATTAAGTTATTACAAACCAATTGGATCTAAATAATCATATTATAACTTAATAGTAAACCAGTACAGTTTAAAACTGTACTGGTTTTTTGTTTAAGAAAAATGACCTTTTATAGGGATATTTCAATAAAATTTGTAATTTTATTGAAATATGTACTAAATACATATTTATTATCCTTTTCCAACGTTAAAACCTAGCTAATCTAATATAAAATATACGTTAGCTAATGATTCGTTTTTAACCTAACTAAATACTTATGGCGCTTTTAACTGTATTGGAAAAACTGCAATTAAAAGAAGAGAAAAATGTGCTAATTCAAGGATTACCATCTTCTATAGAAAAGCAGTTTGTGAAATTATCTTTTGCAAAAAACGTTACTCCTTTATTAAAAAGTAAAAAAATTGATTTTGCCTTAGTTTTTGCTATAAATCAAAAGCAATTAAAAGATATTTTAGCAGATGTTTTGCCAGCCTTACAAACAGATGCAAAAATGTGGATTGCTTACCCTAAAGTAACCAGTAAAATTGTTAGTGATTTAAGCAGAGATGCCGATTGGGATTGTATTACCAAAATGGGGTTTGAAACTGTACGTGCCATTGCCTTAGATACCATATGGACCGCATTACGATTTAAAAAACCAGATACAAACCAACAAAAAAAAGAAAATTTTTCTTCATCAAATCCTGCTTCTGGTATTGATTTTGAAAAGCGAACTGTAGAAACGCCCAGCGAACTACAAGTTTTACTTAATAAAAATAAGACAGCCCTTAATACGTTCAATGCCTTGTCCTTTTCACATAAAAAAGAATATGTAGAATGGATTTTAAGTGCCAAAAAAGAAGAAACAAAAACTAAACGTTTGCATACTACGGTAGAGAAATTAGCAGAAGGAAAGAAAACATATGGCCAACTGTAGGTTACCTGAAAATAACTGTACCTAACTGCTTTGTTAATTCCATTTCTACTTGTTTTAAATGTTGATGGGTTTGCAAACAAATCATTTGCTCATCATTACCAATAGCTTTTTCAAGCTCCCGTTGGTTTTCATCAATTAGGCGTTTTATTTTACGCAATTTTAAATAGTTGAGCGTACTAAACACTTCTTCTTTAAATAAATCTTCTCTTGTGGGTATGTGGCCCTCAAAATGTGCCGACCAATTTGGACTAATTTCATAATTAAAGTCCATAATGCTTACCGCTAAAGTACTTAGTTCAACATCATCGTGGTATAAAAAATTTTTAGTAGTAGGTTCTATGCCGTTATCATACCAAATTTTGTAGGTATCTATAATTCTAACTAAATTTTTATTATCAATTAAATCAACTAATTGATTTTCTGCAATTTCTGCAAACATATACTTGGCAACTGTTTCGTCATCGTTCCAGGGTTTATTCCCAAACTCCAATAAGCTTCTAACCATAGCCCTTTCATGTTGCTCATCTTTACTTAGTAATAGAGCGGCATCGTTATCAATTTGTAACGTATGGTCAACAGGTTCGTTTAAAAATTCTTGATTTCGGGAAGCTTTTGTCTCATCTTTATAAACCTTTTCTTTTATATGCTTATTTACAAGTGCAATTAAGCCACTTTCTTCAATTTTTAAAATTTCGGCGCTTTGCTTTATATAGGCTTGTTGTTTACTAAAATCTTCTAGCTTATTTATTTTTGCAATGGTTTCGGCAATTTGATTAATGACCAACGATTTTTTGTTGTTATCATTACCAGCTTCAGCTAAAGCTATATTTAATTGAAAAAGAATAACATCTTTTTTATGGGTAGCAATAAAAGTAGCAAAGGCAGAAGAACCTAACTTGTTTACATAACTATCTGGATCTTCGCCATCGGGTATTAAAACCAAGTGCACATTTAATCCTTCTTCCAATGCTAAATCTAAACCACGTAAAGCCGCTTTAACTCCAGCATTATCGCCATCGTAAATAATAGTAAGGTTGTTGGTGTATTTCTTTATTAATCTAAGTTGATCGGGGGTTAAAGCTGTACCACCACTAGCTACCACATTTTCTATACCAGCTTGGTGTAAACTAACCACATCGGTATAACCTTCTACCAGCAAGCATTCATCAGCCTTGTCAATAGGCTGCCTTGCAAAGTAACTGCCATACAATACTTTACTTTTTACATAAATTTCGTTTTCGGGCGTATTGATGTATTTGGGAGCTTTATCATTTTTTTTAATAATTCTTGCTCCAAAACCTAACACTTTACCGCTTTGGTTATGTATAGGAAAAATGATACGGCCACGGTAATTGTCGTACAAAATATCTTCTCTGTTATTTACTAAACCCGATTTTAATAAATACTCTTGATTGTATTGTGCAGCTAAGGCAGCTTTTGAAAAGTTATCTTTAGCTTCGGGGTTATACCCCAATTGAAATTTTTTGATAGTATCTTCTCTAAAGCCTCTTTGTTTTAAATAACTAAGAGCAATGTCTTGCCCTTCATCAGTTTCGAGAAGTTGAGTACTAAAAAATTGTTGTGCAAAATTATTAATGATGTAAAGGCTATCGGCAGTTTGTTGTTGTTGTTTGTATTCTGGGCTGGTTTCGGTTTCTTCAATTTCTACGCCATATTTATTGGCTAACCAGCGTAGAGCTTCAACATAACTATATTTTTCAGCTTCCATTAAAAAGCTAATACTGTTGCCGCTTCTTCCACAACCAAAGCATTTATAAATTTCTTTAGCTGGCGAAACAGTAAAAGAGGGGCTTTTTTCGTTATGAAAAGGGCATAACCCTAAATAGTTTGCACCTCTTTTTTTAAGTTTTACAAACGTGCCCACAATATCAATAATATCTACACGGCTTAAAATTTGTTGTATGGTATTTTGTGCAATAATCAATCGTAAAAAATTGAGGCTGTAAATTAAGGCTTCTTTTTTAAAGTAAATAAATTACTGTTAAAGTGTATACTAGCCCTTGTTTTAAAAAAAATGGCATGATTTATGAAAAAGTAGGTAAAAATTCATCTGTATATTTAATTAAGGAATATCTTTAACAATAAAAATTTATAAGAATGAAAAAAATTTTATGTTTTATTGCCGTAGCTTTTTTAAGCAATATAGTAATTGGGCAAACTTTAGATGATGTACGAAAGCTTTTAGAAAAAAACAAATTTGCAGAAGCTAAAAAGGGTATTGATGTATTTTTAGCGGATCCAAAAAATGCAGCTAAGGCAGATGGTTGGTATTATAAAGGCGTTATTTACAATGAAACTGCAAAAGCCGATACAATCACAAGACTTTGTCCTACTTGCCGATTAGAAGCCTTTGAAGCCTTTAAAAAATACCAAACTTTAGATCCTAAGAATGTATTGATGATTCTAGAGCAGAATGTACGGTTATTTGATATTTATAACGGTTTTTTTGATAATGGGGCAAAAAAATACAATGCCAAAGACTATGAAGGTGCATATGAATATTTTAAGAATTCTGCACTAGTTTCAGATTATATTACTAGTAAAGGTTTTGATTACAACGGTTTTAAGTTTCCGGCTTTAGATACCTCACTTACACAAAATACAGCCCTGGCAGCAAGATTAGCAAATAAGGATGATTTGGCTGCAGTATACTACGAAAAATTAGTAGCTATTAATATGCGAAGCGAAAATGATCTAGAAATGTATCAGTTTTTAATTGAACACTATATTAAAACAAAAAACAAACCTGCATTTGATGCTGTTATTGCCAAGGCTAAAAACTTTTATCCGAAAAATGAATATTGGACAGAGGTAGAGCTTGAACAAGTTGATAAAAAAGATAAAATTGCATTATTTGCTAAATACGAAGAATTACTTGCAGTAAACAAATCAAATTATCTGTTATCCTATAATTACTGTGTTGAATTGTTTAATTATGTATACGTTAGCGATCCAAAGCCTAGCGATTTTGGCACAGCAAAAAGTAAATTAATTGTTGCTATAAAAAGTGCCATTGAACTTAAAAATACCCCAGAGGCTAATTTATTAATGGCAAAAAGTATTTACAATGATACCTATGATGCACAAGAAGAATATAATAAAGTAAAAGGAGCAAAGCCAGCTGATATAAAGTTGAGGGCAGATAAAAAAGCAATTATGATTAAAATGGCAGACGAATGCATTTTATACTCCGACGTAGCTATTGCAGAATTTCTTAAAATCCCTAAATTAAAAGCTTCGGAAAAAGGAAATTTAAAAAGTTGTTACAATTTACAAGAGAGTATGTATAGCTTGAAAGGAAATGTAGCAAAATCTACTGAAGCAAAAAATAAAAGCGAAGCTCTATAATTATAAAAATATAAATAAAAACCCTCCTGAATTTTTCAGGAGGTTTTTTAATGACTTATCCGCCTACTCTTATTTGAAAAGTACCTCTACCGCCGCCCATTTGCTGCATATCTTTCATGGCTTTTATTTCAACATCCTTAGGTACTTCAAATTCTTTATCTTTTACTTCTTTTTCAATATCAATTTTAGTTACTTCAACTATCATTTTTCTGCCACGGCTCATCGTTGTTTCGTACTGCATTGGAAATCCATTTAATTTTTCTAATCCTGCTACCTGTGTAGCTCTTCCACCAAAGCCAGCTATGCCACCTGTTGAGGTAACACCTTGTACTTTAAAATCAGGACAATACCAAACCATATTACTATCTGTTTTATTTCTTCTTGTTGTAACAAGTAGCGCTTTTTTACATTGCATTCCTGCAATCTTTTTAGATTCGTCTATATAAACAACCTCTGTAGTGGGAGTGACAATATTCTCTGCAACTTGTCCATTTTCTCTTCTGCTTTGCATTAGGCTATCCATTTGTTTACGCATTTTTTCTTGATCTTCATCTGTAGCATAAAAACCTGTTGTGCTACCATTCATTTGCATAAGCGTAGTAGTTATTTTTTTATCGTTATCTCTAATGGTTGTTGTAACATTTATCTCATTATTAATAACAGTTTTAACCAAATTATTTTTTATAAGGGTAACCGATTTTGTTTCGCCATCGCCTCCAAACCGCATTATTCTTACTTCTGCACCCTCTGCAGTAGGTGGTGGAGGGGGAACTGCACCATTATCATCTCCCTCTGGAGATACAATAGTTGTTTTTGTTGTAATAGAAGCTTGAGTTATTGTTTTTTGCTGTGCAAATACAACCGTAGTACAAAGTCCTAAAAGGGTCAATGTTATTTGTCTCATTTTGATAGTTTTTGTAAATATACGAAGCTATTCGTAAAAAGGAAATAGTAGTACTATTTTTTTAAATTTTTAACGAACCCTAAACGAGTGTTTTGACTGTATTTGCAATCATAAAGCCGTTGTGGTAAATTTGGAGGGTATAATTTCCTTTTTGATATTTATCAGCATTTAACGAAAAGTTGAAACGTTTACTTTCACCTTGATTATAATCAAATTTTAGTTTTTGGGAGTACATTTTTCTACCCTCTGCCTTAGTTACAAAAATACCTGTTTCCCAAGCCGAATTTTTTAATACTTTTCCATTTGGTTGGGTAACTACAATAATTATTTCTGCTCCTGTTAATTGTCCTGCATTTTTTACAACAAAGGAACCTACTAGTACTTCAGCATCTTCAGCATTAGTAGTTTCTCCATCACCAACTAATGCGGCTAATTTTAATTGTGTAGCAGTAAAAAGAGATGGGGTAGTGCCGAGTTGATTACTACTAATACTATTGTCTAAATTTTTTACAGTTGACTCATTTTCTTTTATGGAATTAATTTTTTGTAGTAAACTATATAGTCGCTTATTTTCAGCCTCTACATCTTTATTTCTGTTGCGTAAGTCTTCTACTTTTTGTTGTAGCTCGCCTATTTTTTGGCGGGCAACACCTAAATCAACTGAAGTAGGATTATTTTTTAAAATGCTACTTATTTCGCTCCGCAACTTGTAAAATTCACCCAAACTAATATCTAAATTTCCTTTTAACGAATCGGCATCACTCCAAGTAGAATCTAATGTATTATCTAAGGTTGAAATCGTTTCGCTATACATTCTTTGTAATGAATCTTGTGTAGTTTCTATTTTAGTTGATTTAGTAGTTGCAGAAATACTAGCATTATTATTCGTAACTACACTGTTTCTGTTGGCGTAATAATTATATCCCCAAATGCCGGAAAGCACAAGCAATAACACTAATAAAATAGATGTTAATACTACTAATATTGAGGACCGGTTATCTTGCATAAAACAATTAATTAATTCTTTTTTGAGTGTTGATCCACATAAGCAGATATCCAACCAACTTGACCATTTTTTACTAAATAAAATTGCTTTTTTTCGTAAACTCCAGCAAACTGTCGCATAATTTTTAATAATAAACTTGTGCCTGCCATTAAACTTTTTTGATCGAATACTTTATTTACTCTTGCCACATCTTTTACAATAGCTGCTTTATCTAGATTATTATCCGATATTAGTTTTAGCTGCATTTCTGAACTAAATAATTCAGGATTACGATAAATTAATTCATTAAACTGAAACACATCATCATACGTAACAGGCACCACCGAATTGTCGTTTAATTCTGGAAATAGAAGAGTGGCAACCGACCAAGCAATACCTCCACTGAAGGCTACATAATCACTCATATTGTACGCTCCACTTTCGTTTACAGCATAGGTAATTTCTGAGTTGGTTGGCCCAGCAATTACTCTATTTAATTGCGTATGATAATTATCCAAACTCTTATCATCTAAACATCTTTTTTCAGTTTCGTTTGCAACACTTTTTGTACCCCAGGTTAGTTGAAATAATTTTAGCGTTTTAGTATTTCCATTAGGGAAGTATCCACCTTTTGTATTTCCACTTCCAATATCTATTAAAAACGTGGTGTATCTTCTTTCTTCGGGAACAATGCCTAAGTGCGAAAGTTTGGCTTCATCTACAACATCTACAACCTCAACAATTCTAGAAGGGTCGTTTACTTTAACTTTAAACGAATCTGTTAATTTTATTAGCCAATCTTTTTTATTTTCTTTATCTGCCATAATTTTTACACCGCTACTTATTACGGTAAAAATATTTTGGGGCAAAATACTATACTCTTTAGCTGCAGTAGTGTATAACCCAAATAAACCTTTTAACGTTGCTGAAAAAGTAGAAGAAGAAAAACTAATAAAATCAGTATTTACAGAGGAGTCTTTTAGGATAGCAAAACTGCCTGTTTTTTTTGCATTAGTTCCCAACTCTAAAATACTAAGCTTTACACCTTTTGAGCCAACCTCAATACCTGCATATCTAGATGTTGGGGCATATTTTTTTGGTAGACTATTTTGAGCATATATAAGAGATGCAGAAAATAATAACGTAAAACAAAAAATAAGTTGTTTAAATAAGTGTTTATTCATGATATAAATTTACGTAGTAAAATTACTACATATATGTTAGGCTTTTGGAGTTATACACAGCTTGTGAAAAAAAAGGTATTAGCCTAGATATGGTTGGTTAAATTCTAATATTCGTACCTTGCACACTATTAAAAAAACAACATGAAAGAAGTTTATATTATATCTGCGGTACGTACACCATTAGGTAGTTTTGGAGGAACGTTAAAACAATTTACTGCTACACAATTAGGTGCAGTTGCAATAAAAGGCGCCATTGCAAAAGCCGGTGTTGCACCAGAGCTTGTAAATGATGTGTTGATGGGTAGTGTATTACAGGCTAATCTTGGCCAAGCACCTGCAAGGCAAGCAGCAAAATTTGCCGGCTTACCCAACGAAGTAAATTGTACCACCATTAACAAAGTTTGTGCTAGTGGTATGAAGGCTATTGCACAAGCTGCTCAAAGTATACTGCTTGGAGATGCTGATATTGTTGTTGCTGGTGGAATGGAAAGTATGAGTAATGTTCCTTTTTATGCAGATGCTATGCGTTGGGGAAATAAATATGGTAATACTACTTTAATAGATGGTTTGGCAAAAGATGGTTTAACTGATGTGTATGATGGAAAGGCAATGGGTAATGCTGCAGAGCTTTGTGCAACTACTTGTAATGTAACAAGAGAAGAACAAGATGCATTTGCAATAGAGAGTTACAAACGTAGCCAAGCAGCAATAAACGAGGGTAAGTTTGAGAATGAAATTGTACCTGTAGAAATTCCACAACGCAAAGGCGACCCAATTTTATTTTCAAAAGATGAAGAACCTTTTAATGTAAAATTTGATAAAATACCTGAGCTTAAAGGTGCTTTTGTAAAAGAGGGTACCGTAACTGCTGCCAATGCTAGTACAATGAATGATGGAGCTGCAGCACTTGTTTTAATGAGCAAAGAAAAAGCAGATGAATTAGGATTAAAACCAATTGCAAAAGTTATTGGTTATGCCGATGCAGAGCAAGCTCCTGAATGGTTTACAACAACACCTGCATTGGCTGTACCAAAAGCGGTTGCAAAAGCTGGATTAACCATGGAAGATATTAGCTATTGGGAATTAAACGAAGCCTTTAGTGTAGTAGGCATTGAAAATAGTCGCCGTATGAAACTAGACCCTAGCAAAGTAAATGTAAATGGAGGTGCTGTTTCATTAGGCCATCCATTGGGTTGTAGTGGTGCTAGAATTATTGTAACACTTATAAATGTACTAAAACAAAATAACGCTAAATACGGCGCTGCTGGTATTTGTAATGGCGGTGGTGGTGCAAGTGCAATGGTTATTGAGAATGTATAGAAAAATAAAAATTAAATAAAAAAAACTCCAAAAAAATGGAGCTTTTTTTATTGCTTAAAATAATTTCTATACTCTTCTTTAGGGTTTGTTAAGTCAATTAAATATGGTTTTTGCGAAGATTCAAAAAAATAAACCCCACATAAAGCTTTTAATGTGTCAATTTTTATAAGTGTTCGATTTTTATTGCCCTCAATAAATTGTATAAATTTTTCGTTGCTTAACTCAATTTTATTTAGTTTAATACTATGCACAAACTCTCTTGCTAAACTTAAATAATACATAGCATCATCTGCAACAACATAAAAATCATCTTCGTTAGTACTTTTTTTACGTAGTTCAATTTGAGTAGAATCTTGAATAAAGAAAATGGCAGCTTTAGTGTTAACGATTAAAGTGTCTTTGCTAATTGTATTACTTTTTTTGGAGGGTAGGGTAGAGGAGTTAGTATTAGGTTGATTGCAAGCAATTAAGACTAACAAAGATGATAGTAGTATTTTTTGCACTTGAACCATTTTTTGTAAAGGTTAAACTATTTTGATTGTTTAGTCCAAAATTTAATAGCAAAATAAATAAATACTCCAGTTAGTACTGAAGCCATAATGCCAAGTCCATATCTGCCTTGGGTTATATCCGCATCCATAGAAGTAAAAATTCTAATTGTTTCTTTTATAGCACCATAACTAAGTAGTGAAAATAAAATAGCTAATCCAGTGTTTCTTTTCATTAATGGTAAATATAAAAATACTCTTTTTTGAATGCTTTACCCCATCTTCTCTTCCAACTCCATTACTTTTTCAAAAACTGTTTCGTATTCGCCATTTAAAATGGTTAGCTCTAAAACAGCATCGTTATAAGCTTTTTCGGCAACTACAAATTTTGTTCTGTCGGCTAAAATATCGGGTTGCCCAAGCTTGGTTTCTAAATCGGCTTTTGTTTTGGTAACAGAGGCAATTATTTCTTCTAACTGGGTAAAACGGTTTTTATGTTTTTGTAGTTCTTTTTTAAGCTCTTTATCTATGGGTTGTACACTTTGCTGTTTGGGATTTACTGAAGCAATAGCTTCTATGTTTTTTTCAACTCTTTCAACCTTTTCAACTTTTTCAACTTTCTTATCACCCACAGCTCCATTCGCCGCTTGTCTTTCTTTCCACTCCATCCATTCATCGTAGCCTCCATTAAATTCTTTTATTTCGTAGTTGTCAATTTCCCAAATTTTGTTAGCTGTTTTACTTACAAAATAACGATCATGGCTAACTAAAATAAAACTGCCTTCGTATTTATTTAACGCCTCAACCAACAACTCTACCGAGTGCATATCTAAGTGATTGGTAGGCTCATCTAACAATAAAAAGTTTGCTTTACTTACGATGGTTTTAGCTAATGCTACTCTGGCTTTTTCGCCACCACTTAGTACTTTAATTTTTTTATCAATATCATCTCCACCAAATAAAAAACAACCCATTAATGTTCTAAGCTCTAGCGTAGTTTTACCACTACCAGCTCTTTCCATTTCTTCTAAAATAGGGTTTTCAATATTCAACGCTTCTAATTGGTGCTGTGCATAAAATGCATCAACTACGTTATGTCCCCAAGTACGTTCGCCGCCTTCAAAAGGTTCTACACCAGCTACAATTCTTAACAACGTACTTTTGCCTTTTCCGTTTGCACCAATTAATGCAATTTTATCGCCACGGCTAATTTCGGCACCCGTATTTTCAACAATTTTTGTAGTGGCAAAACTTTTACTAATATCTTTTACGGTACATAAAACTTTACCAGGTTGCTTATCAATACTAAAGTTAATTTTTATGTTTGGTCGCTCTAAATTGGTATCTTCTATTCGTTCAATTTTATCTAGCTTTTTAATGATACTTTGTGCCATGGCAGCTTTGCTGGCTTTGGCTTTAAAGCGTTCTACTACTCGTTCTTGTTGGCGTATATAATCCTGTTGATTTTCGAAGGCACGTTTTTGCATTTCTATACGTACCGCCTTTTCGGTTTGATAGTAGGTGTAATTGCCACTATAAATATGTAATTCCCCTTGGTAAATTTCAACAATTTTATTAACCATTCTATCTAAAAAAAATCGATCATGGCTTACAATTACTACCGATCCTTTGTAATGTATGAGGTATCTTTCTAACCACTCAATACTAGGTAAATCCAAGTGGTTGGTAGGCTCATCCAGCAATAAAACATCAGGAGCCATTAAAATCATCTTAGCTAATAAAACCCTCATACGCCAACCTCCACTAAACTCTTTGTAGGGGCGGCTAACATCTGCATTACTAAAGCCTAACCCTTGTAAAATTTCTTCTGTTTTATGGTGAACGCTATAGCCATCAAGCACATCCATTTCGTTTAACAAATCGGCGTATTTAATGCCCAATTCATCGCTAGGGTTTGTTTCCAACTCTTTTGCTAAATCTTCCAATTCTTTTTCAACCTCTAACACTCGTTCAAAAGCACTCATGGCTACTTGTAAAATACTGTCTTCGGTATCAAAACTCAATAAATCTTGATGTAAAAAACCAATCGTTGTTTCTCTGCCTTTTTCTACAGTACCAGCACTAAGCCTGTACTGGCCTACTAAAATTTTTAATAAAGTAGATTTTCCGGTACCGTTATAGCCAATTAGACCAATACGTTCATTAGGATGAATATGCCAAGTAGCGTTTTCAAAAATTGTACGAGCCCCAAATTCAAACGTTGCGTTTTGTAAACCAAGTAACATTGTGGTAGTTTATATTTATTGTGTGTTATTTTATTTTGACCATTGACCATTGACCATTGACCAATTTTGCCGCAAAAGTAACGTAATCGTTAAACTTTAAAAAGGAATTACTGTTATTTGTACTTTTGTGAAAATTTTTACAAATGAAAAAAGGAATTTTAGTTGTTTTATTAGCTGCCATTGCATTTGCAGCCTATTGGTTTTTAATCCGAAAAACCGAAAATGGCTTTAGTGGCGAAAAGCAGGCTGCAATTGCCATTAAAAAACACTCCGATAAATTTAATACAAGTATTGTTAATATGATGAGTGCCTATTTTGATATGCAAAATGCTTTTGTACTTGCAGATACTTCTAAAGCAAAAGAAAGTTGCAAAAAATTTATAGCCTTAATAGATAGTGTTGATTTTAATGAATTAAAAGACGATTCTGCCGCAGTTATCCAAAATGCAAAATTGTTTTTTACAGATGCTAAGGCAAACGCAGTTTCTTTATTAACACAAACCGATATTACAGAAATGCGTAAAGACTTTAATATGGTTAGCGATATTTTATATCCGGCCTTTAAATCTATAAATTATAATGGGCCAACAATGTACTACCAAAATTGCCCAATGGCATTTGGAGAAGATAAAGGCGCTAATTGGATAAGTAGTACCAAAGAAATTATTAATCCTTACATGGGGAAAAATCACCCAGAATATAAAGGGTCTATGCTACATTGTGGCGAAGTAAAAGATTCGTTGTAAACTAAGAAAGCATATTATATCTATGAAAAAAATGGCGGTTTTGTGGTTAATGTTGTTAGTAGGCTTTACATCATTTGCACAAAAAAAAGTTACCTTAAGTGGTTATATAAAAGATTCGTTAAGTGGCGAAACATTAATAAATGCAACCATCTCCCTACAAGGAAAAACAAAGGGTATAAACAGTAATCAATATGGTTTTTATAGTATAACTGTTGATGAGGGTACCTATACTTTTATATGCTCCTACATTGGCTATCAGCCCAATATTATACAACTAAACCTTACGGCAGATAAGGTATTTAATTTTGATTTATTACCCAAAACAAAAGTATCCGAAGCAGTGATAGTGACTGCAAAAAAACGAGATAATAATGTTAAAAATGCTCAAATGGGCAAGTTTACTTTACCTATAGAACAAATAAAATCGATACCAGCTTTTTTAGGCGAAGTAGATATTTTGAAAACTATACAGTTGTTGCCAGGGGTGCGTAATGCAGGGGAGGGTAGTGCAGGTATTTATGTACGTGGTGGAGGACCAGATCAAAATTTAATTTTGTTAGATGATGCCCCAGTTTATAACACAGGACATTTATTTGGATTCTTTTCCATTTTTAATAGCGATGCTATAAAAAATGTATCTATAATAAAAGGGGGAATGCCAGCACAGTATGGCGGTAGATTAAGTAGTGTGTTAGATATTTCGATGAAGGAAGGAAATAATCAAAATTTTCAGGTAGAGGGTGGTATTGGTTTAATAGCTAGCAGAATTTCGTTACAAGGCCCTATTAAAAAAGACAAAGCAAGTTTTATTATTAGTGCAAGAAGAACGTATATAGATGCCCTAACCAAACCCTTTATTAAAAAAACTAGTCAGTTTAATGGCTCAGGCTATTATTTTTATGATTTAAATGCAAAAGTAAACTACAAAATTTCTGAAAAAGATAGAGTGTATTTAAGTGGTTATTTTGGTAGAGATGTATTTGATTTTAAAAATAATAGACAAAGTTTAAATGTAAATATTCCATGGGGAAATGCTACGGGTACCTTACGTTGGAACCACGTATTTAACAAACGCTTATTTGGAAATACAACAGCAGTGTACAACGATTATAATTTTACATTTAATGCTGCACAAAATAATTTTTCGGTAAAACTTGCCTCTGGTATTAGGGACATAAGCCTTAAGCAAGATTTTGATTTGTACCCAGCTAGTGGGCATAAAGTAAAATTCGGAGCAATTTACACCTACCATAAATTTACCCCATCTGTTGCAAGTGGGCGGCAAGATAGTATTGAGTTTAAGCCCAATAATGCACAAATAAAGTTTGCACATGAAGGAGCTGTTTATATACAAGATGATTGGGAAATTAGTGATAAACTAAAAATAAATGCAGGATTACGTTATAGTGCATTTCAGCAAATAGGCGCATTTAAAATTTATAAAACTGATGCCAATGGTAATCGATTAGATAGTACGGTATATAAAAAAGGACAAGCAGTAAAAAATTATGGAGGTTTAGAGCCTAGGCTTACTTTACGTTATGCATTTAATGATGAAACTTCCATAAAAACATCGGTTACAAGAAACCTACAATATATACACTTAGTAAGTAACTCAGGCACAACTTTACCAACCGATATTTGGGTGCCAAGTACCTACGCTGTTAAGCCACAAATTAGTTGGTTGTATGCAGCTGGTTTATTCAAAAATTTTAAAGATAATATGTACGAAACTTCGGTAGAGTTGTATTATAAAAACATGGAAAACCAAATTGAGTATAAAGAAGGGTATACCCCCAATACATTAGAGGATACCGAAAACTTTTTTACGTTTGGAAAAGGGTGGAGTTATGGCGCAGAGTTTTTTGTAAATAAAACAAGAGGTAGATTAACAGGTTGGGTAGGCTATACCTTAAGTTGGACTTGGAGAAGGTTTGCTAATTTAAATTTTGGAGAAAAATACCCAGCAAAGTATGATAGAAGAAATGATATGAGTATTGTGGCTATGTATGAGTTAAATAAAAAATGGAAGCTGTCTGCTACATTTGTTTATGGTACAGGCAATGCTGCAACCTTACCACAACGGTTTTATATTGTTGGGGGTGTACTAACACAAGAGTATAGTCGTATAAACGAATATAGATTACCCAGCTACCATAGAGTTGATTTTGCGGCTATTTTAACACCAAAGAAAAATGAAAACAGAAAATGGAATAGCGAATGGGTATTTAGTATTTACAATGCTTATAGCCGCCAAAATCCTTATTTCATATACTTTGATCAAACGGGTAGTCCACTAAATAACACGTTAAATATCCAAGCCAAACAAGTCTCCCTATTTCCAATAATACCAGCTGTTACCTGGAATTTTAAGTTTTAAATAAAAAAAGCACCTTCGTTAAAAAGATGCCTTGTTAAAAAAAGTAAGGATTAAAACTATTTAATTAAGGTATGATACGTTTCAACTGTTGCTCCAGGAAAAATTGGATTATTGGTTGAGGTATTTTTTAACGTTAATAAGTCGTTTGTAAGGGTTAAAAGTTTATATCTATGTTCATCTGGCTTTGCATTTGTTATAACAGAGTCTACACCTTTTAGTTGATAGGTGCCCACATCTTCAGTTTCTGAATTCCATTTGTAATTATATGAACCATTTGCCCCAAAGGTTACATAATTTTTTGGGCGTGGACTTTGTCTTAAAATAGTATCTTTTGCAAACACACCACCATAATATACTCTTAACTGAATTCGGTTTATTTCCCAATTTCCTACAATTAGTTCCTCTTTAGATTTGGAGATAACCTCGTCTTTTTTACAAGAGCATAACGTATTAAAACACAATAAAATAGCACAAAATACTATTAGCCGAGTACAATTTTTCATTTTTGTTGATATTAGATATACCTAATAACGCCATTTTATAGGAAATATTGTATTTATTTAGGGTTGTGAACAAATCGAATTACTCCACTTTTTTTAAGA
Source organism: Bacteroidota bacterium (assembly GCA_031377245.1). GTDB lineage: Bacteria > Bacteroidota > Bacteroidia > Chitinophagales > Chitinophagaceae > Ferruginibacter. The sequence goes on along the minus strand of JANMEU010000018.1, from coordinate 271,759 downwards.
TCGCTGGCAATGCGTACTTCATAGCGTTTACCGCCATCTGTAACAATCATTACAGCGGTATTTGGAGGTATCGACCCTAAATTTTCGGCATACATAATAAGTTCGTTTATACTAACATTAGGGTCTATAAGTAAAGTTAAACTTAAAGCTTTATCGGTAAGTCTTTTATGAGCCTCTATTAACTTGCCATTATAAAAAACGGATATGGTATCTCCATCAATATCTCCATTATCGTAAAAATCAACTTTAAACGTTTCATTTTCTACTTCAATAGTTTGTACAACACTATTATCTCTTTTTTCAAAATTTTTAAATGGTATATCAGTCTTGGGCACTATAGGTTTACTACTAACCACCTCTTTTTTAGCAATGGTGGGTAACTCTTTTGGTGTACTTATTACCGGCCTAGGTTTTGAAGGTGTAGTGGTTTTTACTATTGGTGGGGTAGTAGGTTTTGGTTTAGGGCTAATTTTTGTTACGGGTGTTTTTGGCTTATCTGTTCTTGAAATAGCGTTATTAAAAAGTGGTTTATTAACTTGTAATATTCTTTTACCTAAATTAGTAATACCCTTTCCGCAATCTCCCCCCTGATTAGGAGCCGGAATCCAATTCCCTTCAAGAGTCTCTTCGTTTCCTTTTTTAAAATATGATAGTTTATGAATTTGAAAGCAGTTTCTAATATCTGCTGGTACATTAGTTTTTGTACGCTCTACCTCACGTACTTCTATATATTTGCTAGTATTTTTTATAAATCCTTCTAATCTGCAAATAGTGTAATATCTTTTTCCCCCTTCGTTAAAATAAGTATACGAAAATCCTGTAATCTTTGCTCCTTTTGCTTCTAGTTCTAATACATAATCACATTTTTCTCCCCCCCAGCCAATAGTACTTTGGTCTATGAATGTACCCTTCCACTGGCCAGTAAAATTTTGGGCATTAAGCGTAATTGAACAAAATAAAATGAGTGTAAATAGTAATTTTTTTTTCATCAATACAAAGATATTTTACTTTACTTTTTCCTTAGCTAATACTTCGTTAAATTTGCAAAAACTTGCCAAGTGCAGTTGTACAATAAAGATATGATAAAAATTACACTACCCGATGGAGCAGTAAAGGAATACGAACAAGGTGTTACTGCATTAGATGTTGCCAAATCTATAAGCGAAGGTTTGGCCCGTAAAGTACTGGCAGCTAGTATTAACAACGAAGTGTGGGATGCCACCAGACCAATACAAACCGATAGCTCGTTAAAATTATTAACCTGGGATGACGCAGATGCAAAATCTACCTACTGGCATTCATCTGCCCACTTAATGGCCGAGGCCATTGAAGCTACTTTTGCTGGTGCAAAATTTTGGGTTGGCCCTGCCGTAGAACATGGCTTTTATTATGATGTTGATTTAGGCGAAAATAAAATTACAGAGGAAGATTTAATAAGCTTAGAAAAGAAAATGGTGGAGTTGGCTAAACAAAACAATCCATTTATTAGAAAAGAAATAAGTAAAAAAGATGCCGTAAATTATTTTTACGATAAAGATGATGAGTATAAATTAGACTTACTTCATACGTTAACAGATGGTAACATTACTTTTTATACACAAGGAAATTTTACCGATTTATGCCGTGGCCCACACATACCTGCAACAGGTGCAATAAAAGCTATAAAACTTACTAGCATTGCTGGTGCTTATTGGAAGGGCGATCAAAGCAAAAAACAATTGACCCGTATTTATGGTATTACCTTCCCGAGCAATAAGGAGTTGGAAGAATATTTATTTTTAATTGAAGAAGCTAAAAAGAGAGACCACCGTAAATTAGGAAAGGAGTTAGGTATTTTTACTTTTGATGATAATGTGGGACCAGGGTTACCCTTGTGGTTACCAAATGGTACTATTATTATTGAAGAGCTAGAAAACTTAGCCAAAAAAACAGAAAATGAGGCTGGCTACAAACGAGTAGTAACGCCACATTTAGCTAAAGAAGCGATGTATTTAACGAGTGGGCATTTACCTTATTATGCTGATAGTATGTTTCCGCCAATGGAAATGGATGGCGAAAAATATTATTTAAAACCAATGAACTGTCCCCATCATCATAAAATATTTGATGCGGAGCCAAAAAGCTATAAAGATTTACCTTACCGTATTGCAGAGTATGGAACCTGCTACCGATACGAACAAAGTGGTGAGTTATTTGGATTGATGAGGGTACGTTGTTTGCATATGAACGATGCTCATATTTATTGTACCAGAGAGCAATTTGCAGAGGAGTTTAAGGCAGTAATTGATATGTATTTTAAATATTTTAAAATATTTGGAATAGAAAAGTATGTCATTCGTTTATCGTTACACGACCCTGAAAAACTTGGACAAAAATATGTAAACGAACCAGCACTATGGCTTGAAACAGAAGATTTAGTAAGACAAGTTTTAATAGAAAATAATTTCCCTTATGTTGAGGTAAAAGGCGAGGGTGCTTTTTATGGACCTAAAATTGATGTACAAATTTGGAGTGCAATTGGTAGAGAGTTTACATTGGCCACCAACCAAGTAGATTTTGCCCAAGGCAAAAGCTTTAATTTAAGTTATACCAATAAAGATAATGCCCCAGAAATACCACTAATAATTCATAGAGCGCCATTAAGTACGCATGAACGTTTAATTGGGTTTTTGTTAGAACATTATGCTGGTAAATTTCCAACTTGGCTAAGCCCTGTACAAGTTAAAATTTTACCAATTAGCGATAAATACATGGATTATGCAAATAGTATTTTACAAAAGCTAAAAAATGCAGATATTCGTGTAGATATTGATGACCGACAAGAGAAAATAGGAAAAAAAATTAGAGATACCGAATTAGCAAGAGTACCTTACATGTTGATAGTTGGAGAAAAAGAAATGAATGAAGGCACAGCGGCTGTTCGTAGACAAGGACAAGGCGATTTAGGGGTAAAAAGTGTAGACGACTTTATTGCAACTATTAAAGAAGAAATTTTGAATAGGATAGGATAAGAAGTATTAAATTTGTACAATAACAGTATTAAAACTTTTTCATAATAATTAATAAAATAAATTTATCACCAAAACAAATTAATGGCATTTCCACCAAGACCACGGGGAACGTTCAATCCTCGGTTTAAAAAAGAACAACAACAAGAACACAAAACCAATCATATGATAAGAGCCCAAGAGGTTCGGTTGGTTGGCGAAAATTTAACTCCGGGTATTTATAGTACCGAAGATGCACAAAAAATTGCAAACGAACAATCGTTAGATTTAGTAGAAATTTCTCCAGGTGCAAAACCACCTGTTTGTAAAATTATTGATTACAACAAGTTTTTGTACGAAGAAAAGAAGAAGAAAAAAGAAATGAAAGCCAAAGCCAAAACCAGTGAGGTTAAGGAAATACGCTTTACACCCAATACAGATGATCATGACTTTGAGTTTAAGGTAAAACATGCCGAAAAATTTTTAAAAGATGGCGATAAGGTAAAAGCTCATGTGCAATTTAAAGGCAGGGCTATTATGTTTAAAGAAAGAGGGGAGATTTTACTTTTAAAATTTGCAGATAGTTTAAAAGATGTAGGTGCACTAGAAAGTATGCCAAAAATGGAAGGAAAAAGAATGTTAGTAATGTTTGCTCCAAAAGTAATTAAGAAAAAATCTGGATCGGAGTTGGGTAAGTTATTAGAGAGAAGTACAGATGTAAAAAAGGAAGAAGCTCCCACTACCACAGAAACTACAACTGAAGAAAAAACAGCTGAATAAAAATTATAGCGTAACTAAAAAAAATCCCATTCAATTTACTGAATGGGATTTTTATTTTATTAAAACTATAAATTCTTCTGTTATGCCACCGCTTTATTAACTAAACTAGCAGCTTCACTCAATAAAATTGCACTTTGTACTTTTAATCCGCTTTCGTCAATTAATTTTTTAGCAACATCGGCATTTGTACCTTGTAACCTTACTATAATAGGTATTTCAATATTACCAATGCTTTGGTAAGCATCAATAACGCCTTGTGCCACTCTATCGCAACGAACAATACCACCAAAAATATTAATCAATATTGCTTTTACTTTAGGGTCTTTTAAAATAATTCTAAAACCTGCTTCTACTGTTTGTGCATTAGCAGTACCGCCAACATCTAAAAAGTTAGCTGGCTCTCCACCACTTAATTTAATCATATCCATTGTAGCCATAGCCAACCCTGCACCATTTACCATACAACCCACATTACCATCTAATTTTACAAAATTTAAATTAAATTGTCCAGCTTCAACCTCGGTAGGGTCTTCCTCACTTACATCTCTTAGTGAAGCAATATCAGCATGGCGCATGATGGCATTATCATCAATATTCATTTTACAATCCACTGCAATTATTTTATCATCACTTGTTTTAAACAACGGATTAATTTCTAACATACCGCAATCTAGTCCTACATATGCATTGTATAAATTAGTAACAAATTTTACGCAGCTTTTAAACGCCTCACCACTCAACCCTAAGTTAAAAGCAATTTTACGTGCCTGAAAACCTTGTAATGCTCCACCTGGGTGTATCCACTCTTTAAATATTTTTTCTGGCGTATCATGTGCAACATCTTCGATATTCATACCACCTTCGGTACTGTACATAATTACATTTACACCTTTTGCTCTATCCAATAAAATACTTAAATAAAATTCTTTAACAGGGCTAGCACCATCATAATACACATCTTGTGCTACCAATACTTTATTCACTACTTTACCAGCCTCACCAGTTTGAATGGTAACTAATGTGCCACCCAAAATATTTTGTGCAATTTGTTTTACATCCTCTGCATTTTTACCAACCGCAACACCTCGTTGCTCTGTGCCCACAATTTTTCCTTTGCCACGTCCACCAGCATGTATTTGAGCTTTTACAACCGCAAACTTACTACCGTATTGTGTGTGTATTTGTTTGTAGGCTTCCTCAGCTTCGCCGGGGGTGTTACAAGCAATTCCTTCTTGTACAGGAACATTGTATTTTTTTAATAATTCTTTAGCTTGATATTCATGCAAATTCATAGTAAAATATTTTGGCGAAGATAGGAAACAGTTTGCAGTTTACAGTTGGCAGTTAGATAAATTAAAGTGTTTTTTATTTGAATACCAGCCAATACTTTCATGGTATTATCGCCTGCCTGCCGGTAGGCAGGTTGTGTCACTTCCGAACATTCGGAACCGTTCAACGGCATACCATTGGGTAACTTTCACCGTAGCATATTAGCTATATATTTATTTAACATTCTTTAATCATAATCAACAACTCCAAACTATACACCCCCACGCCTAAATCCTTATCTTTGCCACCAAAAATATTTATATAAATATGCTCTCAAAAATAAATACGGCTGTATCTTTCATTCAACATTTATATGCTACCAAACCACAAGTGGGTATAGTTTTGGGTAGCGGTTTAGGCAGTTTTACTAGCGAAATAGTAGTAGAAAAAGAAATACCTTATAGCGATATTCCTCATTTTCCGATTAGTACGGTTGAAGGCCATAGTGGCAAACTTATTTTTGGTGAGTTGGGCGGAAAAAAAGTAGTGGCCATGGCTGGTCGTTTTCATTTTTACGAAGGTTACGGAACTGATGAGGTTGTTTTTCCTATTCGTGTAATGAAATTTTTGGGCATAGAAACGTTGTTAGTTAGTAATGCTGCTGGTGGTACTAATAAACATTGGAAGGTAGGGGATTTAATGATTATTAAAGATCATATTAGTCAGTTTACACCCAACCCATTAGTAGGTAAAAATTTAACAGAATTCGGTCCTCGTTTTCCAGATATGAGTGAGCCCTATAAAAAAGTGTTGATAGATAAGGTTAAACTAATTGCAGCAACCAAAAATATTTTTTTAAGAGAAGGCGTTTATTTTGGGGTAACTGGTCCTACGTTTGAAACTAGAGCAGAGTATAAAATGATTGAGCTACTTGGTGGCGATGCTGTTGGCATGAGTACCGTACAGGAGGTTATTGCAGCAGTGCATATGGGATTGCCCGTTTTTGCAATGAGTGTAATTACCGATATTGGAATAAGAGATGAAGAGAATACTATTACCCATGATGAAGTTTTACAAGCTGCTAAAGACGCAGAGCCAAAACTTACCTATATTTTTGCAGCGTTAATTGCACAATTGTAATGTTAAATGGGCAACTTATATTTACAATTACACGTTGCTTTTGTGATGCTGAGGAACGAAACATCTAATATAATATTACAAACCAAATGAAGATTTTTATAAACCTGTTACTCTTTTTATTTGTTTGCAAATTGTCATTTGCTCAAATTGAAGGGGTAATGGGCAGAATTAAATCGACAACAGATGGTTTTAAAGGAGGCAATAATAGCGGACGAAAAGATAGTGCAGCTTTAGGTTTTGAACATAGAGATGATAGAAAAGATTCCCTCAATCTTACCTTTAGAGTTTTAGATAGTATCCGTAACGGACGATTAGATTCTATTATCAATGATTTTGATCGTTATTTTTCTGTCCCATCCTCTTATATTTATTTGGGTAATAATGGAGCTGCTGCTAATTCGCTAATTTTTACACCCAATACCAAAGCCGGATGGGACGCCGGTTTTCACGCCTTTGATTTGTATAAATTTAAAATTGCCGACACGAGGTTTTATAAAACTAATAGACCTTACTCTCAACTTAGCTATCAATTAGCAAGTGGTCAAGAGCAAATGATAAAAGCATTTCATACGCAAAACCCACGGCCCAATTGGAATTTTGGGTTTGATTATAAATTAATAAGTGCGCCAGGGTTTTTTATTACACAAAACTCAAATCATAAAAGCTATCGTTTATTTAGTAATTATCAAGGCTTACGAAAACGCTATGCTGCTTATGTAGTATTGCAAGGCAATAAAATAAAAAATTCTGAAAATGGCGGTATTCAAAACGATTCTTTATTAAATAATCCAAATAACAAAGAACGATTTAGTATACCTGTAAACCTGGGTAATGCAGCCAATTATAGCCCTAACCCTTTTAATACATCTGTAACAACGGGTAATATTTATAAAGATTTTACTTTTTTTTACAGACATAGTTATGATATTGGCAAAAAAGATTCAATTGCAGTAAACGATAGTACAACAGATTATTTATTTTATCCAAAGCTTAGGTTGCAACATTCGTTTACGTACAAAACAGATAGTTATTTATTTAATGATTTTGCAGGCGATTCTATTGTATATAAAAATTGGTATAATAAAACCTTAGCAGCATTAACCGATACTGTTTTATTACAAGACAAATGGACAACAATTAGCAATGATTTTTCATTAATACAATTTCCAGATACAAAAAATGTAGCACAATTTATATTGGCAGGGGTACGATTAGATAATATTAAAGGCGTATTTACCTCGGGCACAAAGAATTTTTATAACATTTTAGTACATGGAGAGTATAGAAACAAAACACGTAATCGTTTATGGGATGTTTTATTAAAAGGTGAGTTTTATGTAAATGGATTGAATGCAGGCGACTACTCAGCCGAAGCCTACATTGGCCGATATTTGAATAAAAAATTAGGTAATGTAAAGTTGTTTTTTATTAATACAAGTCGCACTCCATCTTTTATTTTTAATAACTCATCTTCGTTTAATTTAGATAATAAATCGTATACCAAAAAAGAAAATATTATTTCTTTTGGTGCAACTGCAACAAACCAATTTGTAACCTTGGCGTTTAAAAATCATTTGCTAACAAACTATACTTATTTTAACAATTATTATCAAGCTACACAAAGCAGTAAAATCATTAATTTGTTACAATTGTCTGCATCAAAAATGATTAAACTAACTAAAAAATGGAATTGGTATGTTGATATTACTGCACAACAAACCGATAAATCTTCTCCAATAAGAGTACCGTTACTTTTTACAAAAAACAGAGTTGCTTACGAAGGTGTTTATTATAAAAATTTAAATTTAAGCACGGGGTTAGAAGTTAGGTATTACACTCCCTTTAAATCTAATAATTACTCCCCAGTAATGGGCAGTTTTGTACCACAAGATACGGTTACCATAAAAAATTTACCCGATGTATCTGCTTTTATGCATTTTAGAATAAAATCATTTACAGCCTTTATACGTACCGAAAATTTAAATACCTTAAGTTTTAGAAATGGTTTTGGTTTTATCAATAACAACTTTGCTGCTCCGCATTATCCAACACAAGGGTTTATGTTTAGGTTGGGTATTTTATGGGGCTTTGTAAATTAGCAGCTAGCTGTTAAATCATTACCAAATTTGGGAGGGTAAAAACGAACGTATGATGTATTTACCAAAATTCAATTAAATTTACTTTAAAGTAATTGCAAATAAATTACAAAACGTATGAAAAAAATAATTGTAGCTTTTGTTTTAACCCTGTTTTCTGCATCACTTTTTGCTCAGGTTACTATTGGGCAAGAAGCTCCTGAAATAAGCTTGCCAAATGTAGCTGGTAATACAGTAGCCTTATCTTCATTAAAAGGCAAAATAGTGTTACTTGATTTTTGGGCAAGTTGGTGTGGCCCATGTAGAGCAGCCAATCCAGGTATAGTTAAGTTGTATAAAAAATATAAAGATCAAGGTTTTGAGGTATATGCAGTATCATTAGATGAAAGTAAAAAGAAATGGATAAATGCCATAAAAAGAGATAAACTAACTTATACTCAAGTAATTGATATGAATGTATGGGACTCAAATGTTGCTATAAACTATGGTATAGAAGCAATACCTACAAACTTTTTAATAGATAAAACAGGCAAAATTGTGGCTATTGATTTAGAGGGTGCAGCGTTAGACGAAGCCATAAAAGCATTACTTTGATGTTGTTTTGAATCGTACAGACCCACCTAAAGAAAAATACCAATTAGGGGCAGCCTCACTTATTCCAAATCCAGATGAAACATCTAACTTAATATTATCATTTAAAAAATAACCTAAGCCCCCATCTATACTATGTTGGGGGCTTTCCCTTTTGTTAATAAAACCAAATGCTTCTATGTAACCGTACCATTTTTCACTAATGGTAAAGCCAGGAGCAAAAGTATAAATCCAAGTAGGGGTATTTGTAAAACCATCCCACTCTGCTCCAATATTATAACCTAGCCCAACTGTTTTACTTAACGTGTTTTGCATTACAAACCTAAAATTGGGAGCTACCTTATTGCTCTGAAAGCTTTTGGAGGCAAATTTGGGTAAAGCAAAATGAAAAATTAAAGAGGTTTTAGGCATCGCTTTTTTCTCTTCGCTAATAAAAACTTTTGCTCCAATTTCAACAGGTGCTAACCCTTTTTGGGTAAAGGTTGAAAAAGCACCTTTTACTTTATTAGTAACTACAGTTGTAATTAAGCGAAGCTCAATTTTTTTATTAAGACCAATTTTACTTAATAGGGTAGGCGAAAGATATTCAAAACTATTTTTTATATTTTGTTGAATATTAAACCCTGCTTCTAACTGTATCCAGTTTTTTGGAGTTAAAAAAGGGGTTTCGGTTTGGTCGGGTCTGTCTGTTTCAATTTTACCTTCTTGGGCAAAGTTAATTTTTACTAGTAACGTAAAGAGAAAGGTTAGCTTAATTATTTTGTTCATCCTAAATTATATTTTAGTCTTGTCTAAATATTAGCAAATGTACTTATATTAATTAGAATGAAGTGATTTGAAAGATTATTTAGAAATAAGTGTAACACCTGATACCAAATGCTCTAAATTATTCTCTTTAAAAAATGGTTTAGTTATAGCTTCAGCCTCATCTAGAATAGCTTGCATTTTGCGTTGCTTTTTCCCTAAAATTAAGTAGGTATTTTTAAAGGCTTCCTCATCATTACATGCGGATGTTTGTTGAATGGCTTCTTTTAAACCATCAATAAGTAAACCCTCATCTTTTAAATTACCTAATGTATAAATTACCCAACTTAGACTTAAAAAATAATTTTTATTTAAAAGTAAAAAAGCAGATGTTTCTCCAGCAGCGGGTAATTTATTAAACGGAGAATTTATAATTTCTTTAGTTAAGTATTTTTTTAAATGAGTTTCAGTTTTTTTATCTTTTGCATATTGAGCAACACCTTGCAAAGCTTGTGGGTAAATGCTAAGCCAGCGAAGTTTGCGCCTAAGTTCATGCACATCTTCCTCAACATTATCAAAATGAAACTTAGTTTTGGTAGCAAACTCATTTATACTGTAAATAGCTTCTCCATAAAAAGCTGCTATTGCATCAACCTCTTGTTTTGGCTTTAACCAACTAGCCTCGTTAAGCTTTTCATTTATTTTCTTTATTCTCTTATTATTGTTACTCAGCCAATCATTTTCTGTTAATAACTCATTTAATACGTGTACTTTATTAGCTAGCTGTTTTTTTACATATTGCTTACAGGCTAATGAAACTTGTTTATTACTAGCAAATGCTTTTGCCAGAAAATCGTAATAATCTATTTGCCCTAATCCGTCTTCTATTAATTTAAAATGCTCTTTAAGTTTGGTAAACTTTTTTTTATTGTGCAAACCAGCATACAACTTTGCTAACCCCTCCAACATAAAAAATGGAGTACGGGCATTATTATTGAATAGCCATAATGCAGGGTTCTTTTGCTTTTTAGCTTTATTAACTAGTATTTCTACTTGTTGTAAATGGGAGGTAAATCTATTTAAACCGTTGTTCATACTATTTTTTTTATTGTTCAAAAAATGATACTGTTCCGCCTACCCATTCTTTATCTTTATTATACCTTGTACCAATCATTTTACCTTTGCTTAACCTTGATAAATTATGTACTGCTTTTGGTCTTTCCCAACCCTCTTTCCAAAAATAAAATAATCTAATTTCTCCTTTTGCAGGTATATCCATGGTTTCAATTACATCAGCATAATTTACTTTTGTTTGCAGTATCCAATTCTCTGGGTCTGTTACTGCATCAATATCTGCTTTAGTAACATCAATAAGTACACCCATGCCGGCAAATGAAAATAGAGGTTTTAAAACATAATTTTCTAAATCAGTTGGCACTTGTTTTAGTTCATTTAAAAAATAGGTTTTAGGTACATAAGGGTGATGAATAAAGGGCAAAGTGAATTTACTAATGCGGTAAAACCAATTAGGGTGTGGAACCCATTCTACATCGTATTCTTTGGTTAAATCTATTAGCTCACCTAAACCTTCTTGCTTTTGTAAGTCATCAAAAATGAGGCGGTTGTATATTCTATTAACTGGGGTTTTAACACCTTCTTTTTCGTAAAATAATTTATTGCCTTCTGCAATTAATTTAGTTAAGCAAACCGTATTAATTCCTACTACATGCTCGGTACATTTAAAATCTATTCTTGTTTTTTGTTGATCAGGAAAAATTTCTAATAAAATAACATTTTCGGGTTTATGTTTTCCTAAAATAATTTCTTTTAAATCGTTTAAATATGTTTCTTTGGTGTAGCCATTTAAATAAGGAGAAAAATTACTTGGCATATTGGCATACTCCGCAGTTAATTCGCTATGAAAAGCTTGAAAAGCATATAGGGTAGGGAAGCCCTGCATTTCTATCAATTGTGGCTCTAGCTCTCCATCCGCATTTTTACATATACCAAAATCAAAAACAATAAACTCTGCTTGCTTACTTTCGTTAGGTACTTTTATATTTTGTGGTATACTTCTATCTGTTAAAGCAATAAATTTTTCATCAACAATTACATCAATAATGCATTCACAAGCGGCTAACATTTTATTCTTAAAATCCTTCGGAACAAAAATTGGTGTTTCTGCATTTCTAAAATCTAAGTTAGTTGGACTTAAATTTTCTACCTTTTGCATATAAGCCGCATACTTTTCTGGAGTAAAGGCTGCATTAAACTTTTCTCTTAATTCTTTTATCATTTTTTAAATGGTGTTATCTTTTGGAAAGTTACAAAAAAAGAGGTTTCCTTCTTCAATAGCACTTAAATAGAAAGTGTGTTCTAATTATAAGCATAAAATGATTTTAGGTAAAAAACTAAACTTAAACTTCTACTAACGAAAATTCATTCACTACATTTTGTAAGAAGTTTGGAATAATGTGGCTATAGGTCCACATAATTTTTTCTGGATCGTTCAAATGGTCAATCATAGATTGCCATTTGTCTAAACCATAATTTTTAATAACGGTCTCTTTCTTTTCGGCTGTTTGTAGGTGTAAACTCATACCAACAGCATCAGCCTCTGGATGAAACTGAGTACCAATCATATTTTCGTTGAAACGTACAGCCATTATGGCTCTTTCGTAGGGAACATGTGGTCTTTCTTTTTCTATAGCTAAAATGGTTGCACCAAGTTGCTCTAAACGATTATGGTTAGGTTCTATAACTTGATAGTCTCTACTATCTACTGAATAAAAGGGGTTGTTTAGTCCTTCAAAAACCAACTCTTCATCAGCCGCTTGCATTAAATGCATGGGAAAAATGCCAAATGCGGTGCTTTTTCGTTGGCAAACTTGTGCAATTTCAAAATACCTACAAGCCAATTGAAAGGAGTGGCAAATAAAAAATACTTTTTTCTTAATTCTATTTTCTACTTTGTTGTTATATTTCTCAACGCTCTTTATCCAGTTAAAAAATTTATTTTCCCAACTACTATCTTTACTATCCAATGGGCTTCCGGGGCCACCGCTGCTTATATAAACATCATAACTTAAATCGGGTAAATTTTCCTCTTTTCTAATTTCAAATTCATCCCATTCAACATCAATAGGTGCATGTTCAGCAAAATCATTTACCAATTCTCTAATACAACGCATACCTTGATTTGGAAAACCATCGTACAAATCCAGTATAGCTATTCGTATAGATTTAGGACTATTATCGCTCATTTAACAAACTTACAATTTAATAAAAAAATAGCCCTTTTTTGTGGATGCTTTTTATACATATAGTGTTGATAAATAGTTATCGTATTAAAATAACTGTTCCTTTTTGTTCCACAACAGATCCATTTACATCAATACCTTTTATTATCCATACATACGTACCTGCCAAGGCTGGTTGATTGTTAAATTTGCCATTCCATCCTTTTAGCCATTCTTGTGTTTGAAACATTAGTGTACCATATCTATCAAAAATTCTAAAATAATCTGTTGTGCGAATGCCCGAGGGTATTGGTGTAAATACTTCATTTATTCCATCGCCATTAGGAGAAAATGCATTTGGTAAATGATAGGTTGGCCCAACTAAGGCTCTTACAAAAATTCCATCAATTGCGTAGCAACCTATATCATCTGTAACTTTTACTTCAAAATATTGATCATTGGTTAACTTAGCCAAAGGCATACGTATAAACGGATTGTTTAAAGGGAAAGCTGGCGTCCATACAAAACCCACACCACCAGTAGCTTCTAGCTGATGAAGTTTATTAAACATAGCAATGGTATCGTTACCAGCAAATGCATTTACTTGGTCTCTCATGGTAATTTTTACACTATCTACTACAGTAAAATTACAACCATAGTTATCCGTAACCGTTAGGTAAAAATATCTTGATGTGTCTGGATAAGCAATTGCATTGGCGGTATTATTTGGCACAGCTAAAGTAGCTGGGGCCCAAGCATAATTTACTGAGCCACTTAAATTACTTGCACTACCTTTTAAGTAAGCAATTGTTTTGTAGCAAACTGTTGTATCTGTTCCAGCATCTGGCACTGGTTTGCGTTTTACATTAATCGTAATATTATCGGTACGATTGCATAAGCCCCATTTAGCTACTACACTATAATTTAAGGTATCAATAGGGGAGAGGATGGGTGTTTTTGCGGTATCGAAATCTAATAAGGGGCGAATTCGATTCCATTTAAAGGTATCGGTTTCGGCATTTGTTTGTGTAAGCATAAGTACCGATTGGCCTATGCAAATGCTACTATCTGGCCCAAGTTCTAAACGCATCGTATCCAATAAAGTAATATTTATTGGAGGGTTTGTACGTATACAATTATTAGCATCTATTATTTGCAAGCCGCTGTAAGTGCCTACTGGTAAATTACTAAATACATTGCTGGCAACATAGGTAGCACCACCATCTATAGAGTATAGGTATGCTGGTGTGCCACCGCCTGCGGTTAATGTAATTTCTCCAGTTTTGTTGGAGCAGTTGGTTTGTGTACCTAATGCTGCTAACGTAAGCACTGGTGGTTCGGTAATAGTAGCTGTACTAAAAGCTGCACAAAAACTTCCACCTTCTCTAGCTCTAACATCGTAAAGTGCAGCTGGTAAATTTGGAAATAAAGGGGATGCTTGCCAAGTAACACCAGCATCAATACTATACTCATATGTTGGGCCTAGTGGATTTGTAAACGTTATTGAACCTGTATTTCCACCATTACATAAAACATTAGTAGTTGTAGTAGTTACAACAAATGTTGCTGGTTCTCTTACAACGTTTACTGTATCATGTGCAATAATTTCAACAGTAGGGTCATCAAATTTTTCAAAAACCGAACGTACTATATAATTAGTTGTGGCACCGCCAGGAGTAATTCCAGGAAAATCAACATCTATATACCCATTGGCAGCTGTACCAAGTGTTCCTGTTTGTATAATAGCGCCTGCAAAATTTATTAATTCTACTCTTTTTAATAAACTTACACCAGTACCACCAGTAGGCACAAAACGCCAGCTTTCATTCATACCAACGCTTCCCCAAGGAGGGTCATTTGCTCCTCTTCCTGCAACTGTAAAACCTTGAGTTGTTGTAATATCTTGTAGCCCTATCATTGCTTTACCTGTGTTCCATCCATTACAAATTTGTTTATCCTTAATAAATACTTCAATAATTCCTGTTGATTCGTACAAAACTATTTGATGTGTATTTTGATTTAAACTATTACATGGACCAGAAAAGAGTGGCACATTTAAAAAAGAGAATACAAATCTTCTATGTGGGGCATTTCCTACAATATCATATTTACATCTAAAATTTGGGGGTATAGGAAGAGGAGCAACTCCCGGGTCTAAATCGTGATATGGACCCATAATTATTGCCCCATCATATCCACCATTTGGTAAATTACCAAACATTTGCCAGTGGCTACCACCATTTGCTAATGAAACATCAAAAGAGATATAACCGTTAGTACTTAATACTACAGAATTATAAATTGTACCAAAAAAAGGGAAATTAAACCCTAGTGGAATAACATTAGAATATATATCATCTACATCTACATTAATTGGATTGCCTGGTAATTCAGGTGGAACATAAGGCGCATAACAACCTCCTGAAGTACCAGTTGTCATTGGGTTTATAGCATAGGTAGAACCAGCTGTAAAGTTTTTAATATCAGCTGTTCTTGCTTTCAACGTCATTGTTGTAGTTGCACAAGGAACAAGAGAATCTCTGTTACAGAAAAAGGAAATCACGTTTTGTGCATTTACAGTAATTGTAAAAAACAAAATAGTTATAGCAAGTAAAATTCTTCTCATTGCTGATATAGTTTTTATAAGTAGCTAAAGATAACGATTTTTTAAAAAGAAGCAAAAAAGCAAAACCACCCTTAAAAAGAGTGGTTTTATACTAAAAGTTCCCTTATTTCTTACTAAACTACGTTAACAAAAAGTTCATCGGTAGTTTTTCTTACTTTTTTATACTGTGCAGTGGCATCGTTTTTTGTGGCGTGTTTCCAATGCAAGTTGATTAGTAAAGACAGATATAATTATTTTTTTGAAAATTTAGAAAATGAAATTTACAAAAAAGCTAAAACTCCCAGCGTATAAATGCCTCCATAGCAGCGTATTGAGTAAGTCCTAATTGAGCATAAAGTTGGGCTGTATTGGCATTTCGTTCCTCTGCCCGTTGCCAAAACTCTCTACTATCACTTCCTTGAAAAGGGACACTATCTTTTTGTGATTGATGAATAAAAATTCCGTTACGTTTTTTCACCACTTGATCGGGGCTCATGGGTATGGCCATTTCAATTTCGGTAATATCCCACTCTTGCCATGCACCTTTGTACAACCAAAGCCAGCAATCGTTTATCCAACTTTGTTCAACTTTCAATTTTCCACTTTCTACTTTCAACCTTTTTAATGCTTCTATAACTACATCAAAACAAACTTTGTGTGTACCATGTGGATCGGCAAAGTCGCCAGCACAATATATTTGGTGAGGTTGTATTTTTTGTAGTAACTCCATCGTTATTAAAACATCTTCTTCTCCCATCGGATTTTTTTCGATAGTACCTGTTTCGTAAAAAGGTAAATTTTGAAAATGAATTTGCTCATTTGTTAAGCCCACATATTTGCAAGTAGCTTTTGCTTCACATCTACGTATCAATCCTTTTATAGCTCGTATTTCGGCAGTATCTTTTTCGGTGCTTTTTTTTGTTTTTAAAAAAGCAATGGCTTCATCTAATATTTTTTTGCTTTTGGTTTCGTCTATATCAAACATATTTTCAAAACCTACGGCAAAGTCTATAAATCGAGTTACAAATTCATCGGTAACTGCAATGTTACCGCTTGTTTGATACGCTACATGTACCTCATGCCCTTGATCATGTAAACGCATAAACGTACCACCCATGCTTATAATATCATCATCGGGGTGAGGAGAGAAGAGGATTACTTTTTTTGGAAAAGGTTCGTGCCTCTCGGGATGGGTTGTACGCTGATCGGTTGGTTTGCCACCAGGCCATCCGGTAATACTATCTCTTAATAAATAAAATACTTGTAAGTTTATTTCGTAAGCATCTCCTTTTTCTACCAGTAAATCGCTTAACCCATTATCATTGTAATCATTATTGGTAAGGCTTAACACAGGTTTTTTTAATTGCATAGCCAAGTTAACAACAGCTTTTTTTATCATCTTATCTGTCCACTCACACTCACCGGTAAGCCACGGACTTTTAAAACGAGTTAATGCTGATGCTGCGGTTTCGTCAATAATAAAAGTGCAATCATCATGATTTTGTAATAGAGAGGCTGGCACATCTTCGGTATCATCATCTTCAACTGCTTTTTTTATTACCGATGCCTTGGCTTGCCCCCAAGCCATTAATATTATTTTTTTACTTTTTAAAATGGTGCTAATGCCCATAGTTATTGCCATACGTGGCACTTCAGTCATATTGCCAAATTCGTAGCTGTTGGCAAGCCTTGTACTATTATCTAAAGTTGTTAATCTTGTTTTGGTGTAAATGCCACTACCAGGTTCGTTAAAACCAATATGTCCATTTGTTCCAATACCTAAAATTTGTAAATCTAATCCGCCAGCTTCTTCAATTTGTTGTTCGTAAGAGAGGCAATGTTCTTTTACATTTTCTTTGGTTATCATTCCATCTGGCAAATGATAATTTTGTGGATTAATATCGGTATGCTCAAATAAATTCTTTCGCATAAAATAATGATAGCTTTGTAAAGCATCTTTATCCATGGGATAGTATTGATCTAAATTAAATGTGATTACATTTTTAAAACTTAACCCATCTTCTTTGTGCATTTTTACCAAATGTGCATATAACGTTTTGGGAGATGAGCCTGTGGCTAAACCTATAACACAGTTACTGCCTTCTTGTTGTTTTTGTTTGATAAGATTGGCTATTTGTTGAGCAACATATAAAGAACCATCTGAAGATGAAGCAAATATTTTTACCGGTATTTTTTCTAAAGAATCTGTAAGGTCTATTTTAGTCATCGTATTACACTAATTTTAACTAATTACACTAATTTGATATGTGGTAAAGTTAATTCCTAATTATTAATTATTAATTCTTAATTGACTATTCTACCTCAATTTCATCAACAAACAACCAAGCAGGATTACCAGCACCGGGTTTACCGCTTGGAATGATGCCGTAGTTTTTTGCAACTAATCTTATGTATCTACAAGTTTTTGGCTCTGTTAATTTTATAGTTTGCACATTATTTTCGTCTGTAATTTTTTGTGTAATAGTTTCTATTGGAGGATGACGAGTGATAATGGTTGTATCGATGAATAGAATAAAACTCACTTCAATTGCTGCAGGCAAATAAATCCAACTACTATTTTGATTGAGTGTGTGTAAACTAATTTTTGAAATTTCTACATCTTTTCCAAAATCTATAGTAGCATCTAAATCGGTTCCACTAAAGCCTAAAAACTCACTACTTTTTGCTAAGCCCTTTTCGTTTTGTACACCATTAACTAGTGTAAAAGCACCATCGCCAGGATAGCTTTTGCTGGCTTGTGTGGCAAGGGTGATTTTTTTACCTGTGGCTTTGTTGAAGTGGAATTGTTGGATTGCTGAACTCATTAAATCATGATGACATTTTAGAGTTGCTTCAATCTTGCAATTTTCCTTTACTAAAGGATTCCAAAAAGTTAGAAAGTTTTTTCCCTTATCAATTTTTAATATGGAATCTTTGGTCAATTCACCTTTTTTGGTATAGATTGGGACATAATATTTCTTTTCAATCTCAATTGGGTATTCTTCTTCAAACTTTAATAATTTATACTCACACTCTAATTTACTTTCAACTTTCCATATGACACCATCATTATTCTCCGTGGGTAACACCGTAGCCTTCAAATCATAATACGCCTTACTATAATTAATTTTCTCTTTCTCTAATCGTTCAAAAATAGTTGGTAATCTTCTTTCAAAATCATTCCAATTACGTTTTTCCTTTGGCGACCATAATACTTCACTTAGTGCTGCTATCCTAGGGAAAAGCATATATTCTACTTTACGTTCGTTTTTCATGTATTCCGTCCACATATTAGCTTGTGCACCCAATACATATTTTGCTTGTTGGGCATTTAGGGCTGCTGGTATTGGTTCGTAAGCATACACGTCTTCTATACTATTATAGCCGCCAATGGTTACACTGTCTTCATTTTTACTTTGACTATGGTCAAAATAAACAGGTTTGCCCGGCGTCATTATTACCGTATGGCCTTGCTTTGCGGCTTCTATGCCACCAGCTTCGCCACGCCAACTCATTACGGTGGCATTTGGTGCAAGTCCGCCTTCTAAAATTTCGTCCCACCCAATAATGTTTTTCCCTTTAGTGTTTAAATATTTTTCAATTCTATTAATAAAATAGCTTTGCAAACCATGTTCATCTTTTAAGTTATTTTCTTTTATTAATTGCTGACAAACTTCCGATTTTTTCCATGCTTCTTTTGGGCATTCATCGCCACCAATATGAATGTATTTACTAGGGAATAAGGTGATGACTTCATCCAACACATCTTGCAAAAAATTAAAGGTATAGTCGGTTGGTGCAAATACATCTTCAAACACACCCCAAGTTTGTTGCACTTGCTTACCTTTTGTTGTGCCACTCCAGGCACTGCCTTTTGGCACTTGTGTATCTTCCGTAGGAAAGCAACTTAATTGCGGATAAGCTGCAATAGCAGCACTTGCATGGCCTGGCATTTCAATTTCGGGAATTACTGTAATATATTTACCGGCAGCATATTGCACAATTTCTTTTATTTGTGCTTGTGTATAAAAGCCACCATAACGTAAATTATCATTGCCTTTTCCTGGGTACCTCCCAATTATTGTTCCGTTTCTAAAACCTCCCACTTGTGTAAGTTTTGGATATTTTTTAATTTCAATTCTCCATCCTTGGTCGTCGGTTAAGTGCCAATGAAACGTATTAAATTTATATGCCGCTAAATAATCAATATATTTTTTTATAAATGAAATAGGGTAGAAGTGACGGGCAACATCGAGATGCATACCACGGTATTGGAAACGGGGTTGGTCATAAATAGATAATTGGGGGATGGATAATTGATATTTTTTTTCTTGAATAGAATTTTGCTTTTGGGGGAAGAGTTGCAGCAATGATTGAATTCCATAAAAAATACCTTCGTCAGTTCCTCCGCCAATTAGAATACCTTTATTTGTTATCTCTAAAGCGTAAACACCAATACCATTACCGTACTTTAAACCACTAGGTACAAAAGTGATTGCATTATTAGCATTTTTTTTACTGTATAAAACAGCCTCTAGTTTGAAACCATAGTTTTTTAAAATGAAATCATTTACTATCTCAACAAATTTCTCCGTTTTTTTGGAGGTAATTATTTTTGTATTAGTAGTAATTACGAAATTCCCTTTACCCATTTTAATCTCCGCAGGCATGGGTACTAAATTCAACGTATTTTGCCCAGCAGCTAGTAAGTAATTAAATAAGAAAGCAATGGCAATTAATTTCTTCATTTTATTTATTTAAAACAGGTAAAATAATTTTTGATTGATTAGCAGCATCATGATAAATACGAATGGTACTTTTTTGAAAATCTGCATCTGTACAATTATATATATTGGTAAAGGTTTGTGGGTTTCTATCAAACAATGGAAACCAACTGCTTTGTATTTGTATCATTAACTTATGTCCTTTTTTAAATGTATGTGCAACGTCGGGCAACGTATATTTTACATTTGTTATTTTGTTAGGTACAAAAGCCTCTGGCTTTTCAAAGCTGTTTCTAAATTTACCCCTCATAATTTCGCCACGTACCAACATTTGATAACCACCCATAGGATATGCTGTTCCATTTCCTTTTCCAACTTCTTTTTCATTGTATTTAAACTCATCAGGAAAAACATCAATTAATTTAACCACAAAATCGGCATCAGTTGTACTAATACTAACCATTAAATCTGCTACTAATGGGCCAGAGAGTGTTAAGTCTTCCATTAAAGCATCGGAGCTAAACGTTAGCACATCTGGTCTACGACTAGCAAAGCGTTGATCGTCTGACATGTATTCCCTTGTTCTATCAAAATGTACATCTTCTGTGTAGGGAACAGGTTTTGAAGGGTCGCTGATGTATTCAGAGAAGCTTTCTTTAGATTCATTGTTTGTAGTAACATCTTTTCCCTTAACCTTATTTATAGCATCATTAATATTTTTTTCAACTTGTTTTATTTTTGATTGCAAATCTTCCATTCCACTTAGTATAATAAGTTTACCTTTTTCTTTTAATAGTAAATTTTTTGAAGTTGTGTTCTTTGGTGGCCATTGCTCAAACTTTCTCCACTCATTTTCCCCACTAAAAAAAATTGTTGCTTCGGCAATTTCTCTGGTAGTGCCTTGTAGTTTTAAATAAAAATTAAAGAAAGGGATTTCAATATTTTGTTGATAGTACTCACTTGTATTACTACCAAAACGTACATTTCCTAAATAGCTACCATTGCCCCTTGCCCAACCGCCATGAAACCAAGGACCCATTACTAATTTGTTGTCGATGTTTGAGTTTTTTTGTTCAATGGCTTTATACAAATTCCATGCACCAAAGCAATCTTCAGCATCAAAAGTGCCCCCAACGGTTAGCATGGCTGGCTTTACATTGGTTACAAAATTTCTAGCATTTCTTGCTTTCCACCAACTGTCGTAATTAGGGTGTGCCATCATATCTTTCCAAAAAGCAATACTATCACCCATTAGTTTAGTGAAATTTTTTAATGCTCCAACTTTTAAAAAAGCATCGTAATTGTCATTACTTTTAAAATCGTAACCATCGGTCCAAATGGTGGTAGGCTTTGGTCTGGGCTTACCAAACCCACTATAAAAATTAAAGCCATCCATTAAAGCAAATGCTCCGTTATGATGAAAATCATCGCCTAAAAACCACTCCGTTACTGGAGCTTGTGGACTTACTGCTTTTAATGCTGGATGGTTGCTTAACGCAGCCATGGTACTGTAAAAACCAGGATACGAAATACCAAATACACCTACACGTTTATTATTTTTTGGAATGTTGTTAATCATCCATTCAATAGCATCATACGAATCACTAGCTTCATCTATTTCTTTTCCTTTTTTGGTAGGGTTAAAGGGGCGTACATCTACAAAATCACCTTCACTCATCCAACGGCCCCGTACATCTTGTATGGCAATAATGTAACCTTGTTTTAAATAATTTATCCAGTACGAATCATATAAACGGGCGTTAATGTTATTTTCTCCGTAAGGATAACAACTATAGGGCGTACGGTTAAATAAAATGGGATGTGTTACAGAAGTATCTTTAGGAATATACAACGCAGTAAATAGTTTTTTACCATCTCTCATTGGAATTTCTCGTTCTATTTTGTAATAATTGGCTCTAAACCATGCGGAGTCAGCATTTTGTGCATAGCTTGTTAAAAAAGTAAACCCAGCAATTAGATAGAGAATTAAATATTTTTTCATTTTATTATGATTTGAATGCTAAATTTAACGAAAACTTTTTTATGCCAACTAACGAAGATTTAATAAACACCTTTTATACAGCATTTGGTAAATTAGATTATGCTACCATGAATAGCTGTTACAGTAACGATATTGTTTTTAGTGATGCAGCTTTTGGTCTACTCAAAGCAAATGAAGTACGTAGTATGTGGCAAATGCTTTGTACTAATGCTAAAAATTTTTCACTTACGTATGGTAATATAATTCACTTAGATGAAGAGTATAGCACTTGCGATTGGGTAGCTACCTATACGTTTAGTAAAACTGGCAGGCAAGTTGTAAATAAAATACGTGCCAATATGAAATTTGCTGATGGTAAAATTATTGAGCATAGCGATGCCTTTAGTTTACATAAATGGAGTGCACAAGCCTTAGGCTTTAGTGGATGGCTATTGGGTTGGAACAAATTATTTCAACGAAAAATACAGAATGGGGCAAGGAAGAATTTATTAAGATTTATGGAACACTGACCTGCCTGCCGGCAAGTCAGCGTTCCTTCTTCTTGCAAAAAACAAAAACTAGTTGTATTTTTCTTTTTTAACTAAAACTTATTTATATGACAAATTTATTTGATGATATTAATTGGGTAGCAGTGTTAGTTGGAGCGCTTGGCTATTTTGTTTTAGGTGCTTTATGGTATTCGCCTTTACTATTTTCTAAACGATGGATTAGCGATTTAAAATTAGATGTAAACGACCCAAAAATGAAAAGTGGCATACCAGCAACTTTTGGAGGTTCTTTTTTAATGATGTTTATAAGTAGTTTAGCTATTGCTATTTTAGCCAACCGATTAGATATTAGTGGTTGGATGAGTGGTGCTAAATTAGGCGCTTTATTGGGCGTATGTTTTAATGCTGCCGGAACTGGTATTAATTATTTGTACGAAAAAAAGCCAATAAGCCTATTCTTAATTAATGCCGTTTATCAAATATTGGGTTGTATAATTTCAGGTATTATTATTTGTATTTGGCAATAAAAAAATAAAGTAGCTACTGTTATTCTACAGTGGCTACTTTAACTACATTGGTTGGCAAGTGTAAATGTATTGGTGTACTACCTGTGTTAACAACTGTATCCCCTTTTTTTAAAAACCCTCTTTCTTTTAAAATATCTATTTGGTCAAAAATAATATCGTCTAAACTTTCTTCCTCTCCATAATAAAAAGCACGTACACCCCAGCTTAAACTTAGCTGATTAATTAAGGTTTTTTCTTTACTAAAAATGTATAAAGGCGATTGAGGTCTGTAGCTGCTTAACATAAAACCAGTATAACCGCTTTGTGTCATTCCAATTAAGGCAGCTGCTTTAGTATCGTTTGCTAATTTACAGGCACTATAACAAATGGCATCGCTTATAAAAGATGGAGAATGGGGTTGAGGAGCTAAAATATCATCTCGGTTATAATCGTATGTATTATTTTCTACTTCTAAAATTATTTTACACATAGTTTCTACAACAAGTATAGGATATTTGCCTGTAGCCGTTTCTCCACTCAGCATCACTGCATCTGCACCTTCTAAAACAGCATTAGCTACATCGGTAACTTCGCTACGGTTAGGCTTAGTTCTATCTATCATGCTCTCCATCATTTGCGTTGCCACAATTACTGGCTTAGCACGGTGCATACATTTACGTATGATATCTTTTTGAATAGTAGGTACTTGTTCTACAGGAACCTCTACACCCAAGTCGCCCCTAGCTACCATTATACCATCGCTTTCAATAATTATATCCCTTAAATTTTTTATGGCTTCTGGCATTTCTATTTTACCAATAACTTTTATTTTACTTTTTCTGCTTTTTATAATCTTTTTTAATTCAATAATATCTTGTGGCGTTCTAACAAAGGATAGGGCTACCCAATCTAAATTGTTTGTAATAATAAAATCTAAATCGGCTATATCTTTTTCGGTAAGCGATGGCATTGTTAATGCAGAGTCGGGTAGGTTTACTCCTTTTTTGGGCAATAATAAACCACCTAATAAAACGGTTACTTTTATTTCTTTATTGTTTACAATTTCTTTTACTTGAACCTCTAATTTCCCATCATCTAAAAAAATACGTTCACCAACTTTTACATCTGTAGTAAGGTTTGGGTAACTAACATATACTTTATGTTTTGTACCTATTTGTTTTTCGGTACTAAAAATAATATCATCGCCATTTTGTAATTCAATAGAACCTCCCTCAATTTCGCCAACACGTAATTTTGGACCTTGCAAATCGCCAAGTATAGCAATATTGTAGGGCTCAGTTTTATTAATTTCTCTTACGTAAGTAATTATTTTTAATTTGTCTTCGTGTGTGCCATGAGAAAAATTAAGCCTAAATACATTTACACCAGCTTTAATTAAGGATAGTAGTTGTTCGTAGCTATCGCAAGCTGGGCCAACGGTTGCAACAATTTTTGTACGTTTTTGTGAGTGTGTAATACCTGCCTGTTTATCCATATTACTATGCAGGTACTTACTAATGTGTTTGCTCATATAAGCTCTTTGGTATTTGTGGTTTACTGTTGTTTTTTATTGCCACAGAAACACTGAAAAGTTTGTTTAGTTATTCACTTCTCAACATTCACTGTTCACTGTTTTAGCTTGCTAGTATCTTCACAATCTTCATCCATTCTTCACTAATACGTTGTTTCTTTTTTACAGCCTCATCTAAGGGTATGTAACTCATTTTGTTATTTACAATACCTACAAAAACATTGTGCTTCCCTTCCATTAGACACTCAACAGCGTGATAGCCCATTCTGCTCGCAATTACTCTATCTAAACAGCTTGGGCTTCCGCCTCGTTGAATATGCCCTAAAATGCAAACTCTTACCTCTTGATGAGGTAATTTTTCCTTTATATATTTTGCCACTTCATTTGCACCTCCAAACTCATCACCCTCAGCAACAACAATTAAGTTTACTAATTTTTTTCTACGCTCTTTTTCGGCTAGTTGAGTAATAATTTCTTCCATTACCGTTTTACGTTCTGGAATTAGAATGTTTTCGGCACCAGTGCTTATGCCACTATGCAATGCAATATAACCAGCATCTCTACCCATTACTTCTATTACAAACAAGCGGTCATGTGCATCAGCAGTATCTCTAATTTTATCTATAGCTTCTACGGCAGTATTTACAGCAGTATCAAAACCAATCGTAAAGTCGGTACCAGCAATATCTTTATCAATTGTACCAGCCAAACCAATACAAGGAATATCAAATTCATTACTAAACAATTGGGCTCCCTTAAAACTACCATCGCCTCCAATAATTACCAATCCATCAATGCCATGTTTTTTTAAATTTTCATAGGCCTTTTTCCTTCCCTCATATTCAAAAAATTCTTTACAGCGACTAGTTTTTAAAATAGTACCACCACGTTGAATAATATTGGCAACACTTCTACTTTCCATTTTAATAATTTCATCTTCCACCATACCACTATATCCCCTCATAATACCATAAACCTCTAATCCATGATAAAGTGCTGTACGAACAACTGCTCTTACACAAGCATTCATACCAGGGCTATCGCCACCTGATGTTAAAACCCCAATTTTTGTTACTTTCTTTTCCATATCAATAAAGATAAACTATATCTTTTAAACAATTTTATTGTGTCAAATATACACAATATATTTTTAACCATAGGATTCTGTAGGTTTGTTAACTAAAACATAAAGTAGCTTTTTGGTTTAAAAATACCCAAGATTGGGTATGGGCTAAATTAAATAAAAGAATACTTTTAAATAAATTTATAGGCATGAAAAAAATATTTTTTTTAGTTATTTTAAGTGTACCTACTTTACTTGCATTGGCACAAAAAAATGAAGATAAAGAGGTGTTTGCTTTTACCATTACAAATTATATTGTAAACAGCAATGATAGTGTTTCGGTGGTACAAGTAAGCTTGCCCAATTCATTTGTTAAGATAAATGAAAAACAATTGGGCTTAGTAAAACATAATTTTACGAACAATAAAATAGACACCAACAGTATTGGTTACGGTAGATGTAATTTGATAAAAGGCAATTATTATTATTTTGGTTTAAAGCTTTATAATAAAAATATAAAACCTGTTGAAAATGATTTGATTTATGTAAAAGTAGATTATCCTGCAACATTTAAAGGCCAATTTTATGCAATGATAAAAAACGCCATTTATTTTACTAAAGTAACGGATGAACGATTTTATGATTTTGAAACAGCTTTGGTACTAACAAAAAGTGAAGAAGATGCATTGATAGATTCCTTAGTGGCCGATATACGCTATACCGGCAAAGTAATGGAAGAACAAATTCCTGAGCAAAATAAACGAATAGAAGGTGGAATATTTAACGGCATAAAATTATTTACGGGCATGAAAACCTGCACAGCCGTTGAAGTAAAGCAATTTATGGATTATGTAATTGCTAGGCCAACAAAATACGCAGGTAATACATGGAAAATATCCGAAACATTTGCTACATGGATGATTAGTAAAACTCCAACAGTAATTAAGTAATTTTGATGTATGAAAGTATTACTTACTGGTGCTAATGGTTTTTTAGCTCACTATTTAATTGAACAACTAGTGGCTAACAAAATAACGTTAATTGCTACTGTAAGAGATGAATACAAAGGCGAAATAAAAAATGATTTTTTGCATTTTGCAAAGATGGATTTTACAAATACCGATGAAGTAAATGATGTATGTACAAAATATTCACCCACACATATACTACATGCTGGCGCAATAAGTAAGCCAGATGATTGTGAAAACAATAAACCACTAGCGCATAAAATAAATGTGGAGGGCACAAAAATTTTATTAACTGCAGCAGAACAACATAAATGCAATTTTTTATTGGTAAGCACCGATTTTGTTTTTGATGGCCAAAAAGGAATGTATAAGGAAGAGGATGAACGAAAAGCAGTAAATTATTACGGGCAAACAAAAATTGAAGCAGAAAATTTAGTAATGAATTATCCTTTTGATTGGAGTATTGTTCGTACTGTTTTAGTTTACGGCAAAACGTTAAGTGGCCGTAATAACATACTAACATTAGTAAAAGAAAAATTAAAAAAAGGGGAGGAGTACAACGTTTTTTGCGATCAAGTACGCACACCAACTTATGTAGAAGATTTAGCAAATGCTATTGTAGTAATACTAGAAAAAAATGCAAAAGGCATTTACCATATAAGTGGCGAAACCATCATAACGCCTTACCAAATGGCTATTGCTACTGCCGAGTATTTAAGCCTAAATAAATCTTTATTAAAAGAAGTAACTGCCCAAACCTTTAGCCAGCCTGCATTACGCCCGGCTAAAACTGGTTTTAATATAAGCAAAGCAAAAAACGATTTGGGTTTTATACCCATTAGTTTTGAAGAAGGGTTGAGGAGGACGTTGAGTAAGAATTAAGGTCTAGGATCAACCCAAAGTGTTTTCAAAAATTTAGCTGCAGTTTTAAAGTTAGGATTTTTACAATCTCCACAACCAGTTATTCCACCACTAGGAGAGAAAAGATAAATACATTTTTCATCCTTAAGGTTATTGTATTTATCACAACAACCTTCATAGTATAAAAAAACTACTTTATCGTTATATTCAAATGCATCAATTTTATAAAATGAACCACCTTTTGGTTGAGACAAAACAATGCTTATTTCACTTTTCATACAATCGGATAAACTTATAGACTGATTCTGATTGTCTTTTTTACAACCAATAATTGTAAATAAAATAAGGGCAAATGCAACTAAAAATTTCATATAAGATATTTTTTAATTAGACATCATGCCTAATTAAAACGCTGCATTACATTCTCTCTGGTACATCAATCCCCAATAACTGCATACCACTTTTAATAACGGTAGCACTCATATTGGCTAATTGCAAACGTAGTTGCTTTTTCTCTTCACTTTCGGCATTAGTAATACTATGCTCTGCATAAAACGAGTTAAAAATTTTGGCTACCTCAAAAACATAAATGGCAATTTCGCTAGGGTTGTGTTCGTTTGCCGCTTTATCTATTACGCTACCAAACTGCTCAAGTGTTACAATTAATTTTTTCTCTAAAGGCAACAAACTGCCAACCTGCCTGTCCGGTAGGCAGGCTGCCAACTGCCAATTGCCAACTGCTTCTTTCCTCAAAATGCTTTTTATCCTTGCATGTGTGTACTGTACAAATGGCCCAGTAAACCCATGAAAATCTATACTTTCCTCTGGGTTAAAAATCATTTTCTTTTTTGGCTCTACTCTTAGTAAAAAGAATTTTAAAGCACCAAGCCCTATGGTGGTGTAAAGTGTTGTTAGTTCTTCTGCCGTAAAATCCTTTACTTTTCCTAACTCTTCTGTTTTTGCTTTGGCTACATTTTCCATTTCACATACAATATCATCAGCATCAACCACCGTACCTTCTCGGCTTTTCATTTTGCCACTGGGCAACTCTACCATTCCATAACTTAAATGATAAATATTTTGTGCATTTGGTAAGTGTAATTTTTCGGCAATTAATTTAAGCACTTTCATGTGGTAATTTTGCTCATCACCAATTACATAAATGCTTTGGTCTATACCATACTCCTCATATTTTTGTTGTGCCAAGCCAATATCTTGTGTTATGTATACGCTTGTGCCATCGCTACGCTGTACAATTTTTCTGTCTAATCCATCCGTAGTTAAATCTATCCAAACACTTGTATCATCATCTTGTACAAATACACCTTTTGCTAAACCTTCTTCTACAATTTTTTTGCCTAATAAATAGGTATTGCTTTCGTAATAGGCTTTATCAAAATCGGCACCAACTTTTTTATACGAAATATCAAAACCTTCGTATACCCAGCTATTCATTTCCTTCCAAAGGCTTATTACGTCTGGTTTTCCAGCTTCCCAATCTAAGAGCATTTGTTGGGCTTGCTTCATTATTGGTGTTTCTTTCTCAGCCTCTTTTTCATTCATTCCTTCATTCTTTAATTCATTAATTTGCTTCTTTAACTCATCATTAAATTTTACATAATATTCACCCACAAAATGATCACCTTTTGTATTCGTACTTTTTGGGGTAGCACCCTTTGCAAACAATTGCCAAGCAATCATACTTTTACAAATATGAATGCCTCTATCGTTTACAATACAGGTTTTTATTACTTCATTTCCATTCGCCTTTAAAATTTCTGCTGTACTCCAGCCTAAAAAAATATTACGCAAATGCCCAAGGTGTAATGGCTTATTGGTATTGGGAGAAGAGTATTCTACCATTACTTTTTTGCCGTTCATTTCCTTTTTTCCAAAACATACATCTTTATAATTGCGGGTTAAAATAGTTAGCCAATATTCATCAGCTATAGTCAAGTTTAAAAACCCCTTTATTATATTAAATTTTGTAAAAATGGAGCCCTCTTTTTGAGTAAGATGTTGCCCTAATTGGTTACCAATATCATCTGGTGAAAGTTTTAACGATTTTACTAAGCTAAATAACACTATGGTATAATCACCTTCAAACTCAGGCTTAGTTTGGTTTAATTGAAAATCTTTATCGGTAAAAGATTGATTAAAAAGCTCATTTAAACTCTGTATTGCAGCTTGTTGTATTTGTTTTACGATCGACATGTTGCAAATATAGTTGAAAGTTAAAAATTGAAAGTAGAGAATTCAAACAAGGCTTCAACTCATAATCCATAATTCATGACTCATAATTGGCTTTTGAAGCCTATATTTGCACACTTTTTAAAAATTATGATTAGTGTAAATAACGTAACCCTTGCCTACGGCAAACGGGTTTTATTCGATGAGGTAAACATCAACTTTATCAAAGGTAATTGCTACGGTATTATTGGTGCAAATGGTGCTGGTAAATCTACTTTTATGAAAATAATTAGTGGAGATATTGAGCCCAATAAAGGCACAGTAAATATTACGCCTGGCGAACGTATGTCAGTTTTAAATCAAAATCAGTTTGCATTTGATGAGTATAGTGTGCTACATACTGTAATGATGGGGAATAAAGAAATGTGGACTATTATGCATGAAAAAGATGCGCTGTATTTAAAGGAAGATTTTAACGAAGCAGATGGTATAAAAGCTGGAGAGTTGGAAGAAAAGTTTGGCGAAATGGGCGGCTACACGGCCGAAAGCGATGCGGCAACTTTATTAAGCGAATTAGGCGTAAAAGATGAACTTCATTATACCTTAATGAAAGATGTTGCGGCAAATATAAAAGTAAGGGTGTTGTTGGCACAAGCTTTATTTGGCAACCCAGATATTTTGTTATTAGATGAGCCTACCAATAACTTAGATGTAGAAACTATTAGTTGGTTAGAGAACTTTTTAGCAGATTACGAAAATATTGTATTAGTGGTAAGTCATGATCGTCACTTTTTAGATGCCGTTTGTACGCATGTAAGTGATGTAGATAAAAACAAAATTAAAACCTATACTGGTAACTACACTTTTTGGTACGAAAGCTCTCAATTAGCTGCAAGACAAGCTAGTGATAAAAACAAAAAAGCCGAGGATAAAAAGAAGGATTTACTGGAATTTATTGCCCGATTTAGTGCTAACGCTAGTAAAAGTAAGCAAGCAACAAGTCGTAAAAAAGCATTGGATAAATTGGTGTTTGAAGATATTGTTCCGAGTAGCAGAAAATACCCTGGTATTATTTTTAAGCAAGAAAGAGAAGTAGGAAACGAAATTTTAAAAGTAGACAATCTTTGTTATTCGGTAGAAGGGAAAAAACTATTTGATAGAGTACGCTTTGATATTCAAAAAGGTGATAAAATTGCATTTTTAAGTAAAGATCCGTTAGCCTTAACTAGTTTTTTTGAAATAATTAATGGCAAACTAAAAGCAACTAGTGGAACATATGAGTGGGGCACAACGGTTACTACCGCTTATTTACCAAACGATAATACTGAATATTTTGAAGGTAGTCAGTATAATTTAATGGATTGGCTGCGCCAATATGTGCCGCCAACAACAAAAGATGTAGATGAAGATTTTTTACGTGGTTTTTTAGGCAAGATGTTGTTTACTGGTGATGAAATTATGAAGAAAACCAATGTGCTTAGTGGTGGTGAAAAAGTACGTTGCATGTTAAGTAAAATGATGTTGCAAAACCCCAATGTATTAATATTAGATGAGCCAACCAACCATTTAGATTTAGAGAGTATTATTTCCTTCAATGATAATATGGTGGCATACAATAGTAACTTGTTAATGACAACACATGATCATCAGTTTATGCAAACCGTATGTAACAGAATTATTGAGTTAACTCCAAAAGGAATTATAGATAAATTAATGACATACGATGAATATTTAACCGATGAATTGGTAAAGACAACTAGAGAAGAATTGTATTCATAGTTATAAGTTATGAATGATGAATTATAGGTGATTCATAACTCATAACTTATAATTCATAACCAATAATGATTAAAAATAGAATCATATCATTCATCGATTTTTTTTATCCGCCATTTAAAAAATTAATGCCGGAACAAACCTTCCGTTACATAGCCTGTGGTGGATTTAATACTGTTTTGGGCTTAGCTTTTTACTTTGTTTGTTACAAATATATTTTAAAAGAGCAAAATTTAGATTTTGGCTTTTACGCCTTTAAACCCCACAATGCAGCTTTATTTGCCTCTTTTATTTTAAATTTTATAGTTGGGTTTACCTTAATGAAGTTTGTAGTATTTGTAGATAGTAATTTAAAAGGTCGCATTCAATTGTTTCGATATTTTTTATCGTTTGTTTTTAACCTTACGCTTAATTATTGCTTATTAAAACTATTTGTAGAGGTACTACAATGGGATGCCATACTTAGCCAATTTATTACTACTTGCATTATTGTACTAATTAGTTATTTAAGCCAAAAGCATTTTACGTTTAAAATTAAAAAAGAAGGGTAGGCTTAAAAAAATGTCCTCTCTGTAGAAACAGGAGGACTTTAACGATTGCTTGCTATATGAAAATTCTTAAATAATTCTGTATATTTGTTTTACACTATTCAATCACTACTGGTTGAGTATTTCCTTTAACGATTCTTTGCTATTTAATAACTCATCCTCTTTACTTATGTAAAAGTAGGATGAGTTATCTTATAACCATAATTAACTTATGGTTAATTATATTATGGTAAACTATACTTAAAATGTATAAAACCCATAATAGTATTGATTTTTAGAATAAATAAATGATGATGTCCAACCGTTTTTCAGATACCTTGTTTCAACTTATAAAGTCCTTAGAAAAGGCTGAAAAAAGACATTTTAAGCTATATATAAAACGAAACTCCGCAAAAGAAGACTTAAAAATTATAGAACTTTTTGATACACTCGATAAATTAACGGACTACGACGAAACCGTTTTACTTAAAAAACTTAAAACTATTGAAAAGCCACAATTAGCCAATGTAAAAGTGCATTTGTACAAACAATTGCTGGCTAGTTTAAGGCTGTTAAAAAGAGGGGATAGTGTGGATTTGCAGTTGAACGAACAGTTAGACTACGCACACATTTTATACAAAAAAGGCTTGTACATTCAAAGCTTACGCATTATTGAAAAAGCAAAGGAAACAGCAAGGTATCACCATAAAATAAATTATTTAGTACAAGCCATTGCTTTAGAAAAAAGAATTGAAACCATACATGCCAGTCGTACTATTCAAAACAGGGCTGAGGTTTTGGCAGATGAAAGTATCAACGTAAATAAGCAAATAGATATTCTAGCAAGATTAAGCAACCTAGCTTTATTACTACAAGGTTGGTTTATAAAAAACGGGCATGCTCGAAATATAACAGACGAAAATAAAGTGACGGCGTATTTATTAAAACATATGCCGCCTAAGGCTTGGCATGAAAAAGGGTTTTACGAAAAAATGTATCTACATCAGGCCTATTGCCTTTATGCTTTTATAAAACAAGATTTTTTAAACTATTATAGGCATGCACAAAGCTGGGTAACTATTTTTGATGAACAACCTAGTATGATACGAGTAGAAACGGGTAATTATAGTAAAGGTTTACATACATTACTTAGTGCTTGTTTTTATTTACGTCATCAAAAGAAATTTGTACCTACGTTGGCTAAGTTTGAGGCCTTTGCCCAAACTCCAAGGGTGCAGCAGCATGATAACTTTAGAACACAGGCATTTGTATACATTGCAAGTGCCAAAATTAATATGCACCTACTACAAGGCACATTTGCACAAGGGATTAGCCTAGTGCCTGGAATTGTAAAGCAGCTGAATGACGATAATTTATTTATAGACGAACATCGCATTTTAGTTATAAACTACAAAATTGCCTCCATGTATTTTGGCAATGGAAATTACGATATTGCAATTGATTATTTGCATAAAATAATTAACGCAAATGATGATGTGCGGAGCGATTTACAATGTTATGCTAGATTGCTACATTTAATTTGTCATTACGAGTTGGGTAATTTTAGTTTGGTAGAATACCTCACTAAATCTGTTTATAGGTTTATGGCAAAAAGGCAAAATTTAACGGTTGTAGAAGAGGCTGTGTTTGCTTACATCCGTAAATCATTTAGCCTTAATAGAGGCAAGGTTGGCGAAGAACTTGAAAAATTATTATATAAATTAAAAGGGTTAGAAAAAAATAAGTTTGAAACCCGGTCATTTACTTATTTAGATATAGTAAGTTGGCTACAAAGTAAAATTGAACGCAAAACAATGAGTGAAGTGCTGAGTAGTAAAAACTAACTATTAGCCTCTACTTCGTTCTTTTATCAGCTCTAATCGTTATTGTGTAATACGCATCTTCAAAGTTTTCGCTACTTGCATTGGTGTCTAAATCTAAATTAATAATGTTAGATTCATCTGTAGCCGAAAATTTATAATTAACAACTTTTCTAGTTTTTACATCAACATCAGTTATTCTTTTGATTGAGTTTCCTGCAACTAATTTATTTATTTCAACATCTAATTTATTAAAAAAATTAAGTGCGGCTGTTTTGCCTTTTATTCTAAAAGATTCGGCTTGGTATCGCCATAAGTTGCTTACACTTGCATAGTCATAAATAAAGCTTTCTTTAAAATTGGTTAATTTTACTGTTGTTGAAAATTTATTATCATATTCATTTTTTACCGTTTCCCCTTTAATATCGGCAAATTTGTTAGACTGATCTTTTAAAACTTTGCTAATTTCTGTTACAAATAATTTTGTGTCAAATTTTGTTGCATCAAACTCTTCAGTTTGAGGTGTTGGTTGAATTTTAGGTTGTGTTGTTGTTATAATTGCTTTATTTTCAATTGCCGCTTCACCATCTTCATTGTACATAAACATTTTATAAATAAGCTTATCTTTTTTGCCTTTATACCTCGTTAAAAAAATTATTTTATTTTGGTGATGTAGTATTGCATTTATGGCTTCAAAATTTTCTTTTTTATAACTCGGAAATTCAATTTGAGAGGTGGTATTGGTAATGGTATTGTACCGAGTAAATACATTTTTATTATCTACAACTTGGCTGTAATAAAAACTGTTTTTACCAGCATAGGCAAATGTTGTATGCTGCCCAAAAATGTTTTTGGGAATTGGTATATTTAACGTGTTGGGTAAATTAGTTGTTTTTTTTGTAGCACTATTATAAATGAACAATTCGTAGTCTCGGCGATACATATAGTTATTGCCTACTTTTAAAAAACGAGTGTTTTTAGCAATATTTTGCCATTCCTTTGTGGCATTTTTATCACTTATTATTAGTTCATATATCTCTCTTGATTCATTATATTTTACCAAATACCCTTTACAACTAATATAAATTTCTCCATCTAAAACTTGAGTATCTACATCGTCGTTAGGTAATGCTAAATCATATTTTGTTCCAAATATTGTTTTCTTATCATAGTAAAATAATCTATAGCTTTTTTTACTAGTAGCACTATCCACAATTTTATATAAAGTATAAATATTATCTTTTGTTCTTAAAAAACGATCGTAAGGAAACATGCCTTTTTTTAAAAGCGAAAAATTTGTTTTAAACTCATATTTTGTATCATCATTTTCAGTACGTTTATTAATATTAATAGTGGTTTCATAAACACCAGTTGCCCTTTCTCTGCCATTACAATACACTTCTGTTTTAAATGTTTCTAATTCGGTATTAACACCAATTGGTGTAGTAATATAATTATTGTTTAATTTTTGTGTAAATACCAAATCCACTTTTGCATTATCGTTTTTATCATTAATTATATAAATGTAAAAATTGTCTTTTGTAAATTTTCTTATTAAAAATGATTCTTTATCATAATTGGCAAATACTTCATCCACCAAAAAGTTTTGGCCTGGCACAACCTGACTATTTAATTCTAGTATTGAATTGTTATTACTTGGGTTTCTAACTAAATTAAGTCCAGAGGCTGGGCTATACCTTGCCAAATCTTGCATATATCCACTGCCACTGCCATACCCAAAATATACATATTTCTTTGTCGACTTTAAGTAGGCTATACTTTGTGGAGAAATTTGTTTTATAATTTTGGTATTCGTTTCTGTTCCATCAGTTTGGTAAACATTACCATTAGGGCTTATAAAGTAATATTTATCATCTAACCACACTAATCCTTGGGTTTGTTTACCACTCGTATATCCATCGTAGTTACCTTGTATTTTATCATCTCCTAAGTAAGTAAGTTGTGCTTGGGTAATTAATATGTTAAAAGAAAAAAAATAATTTTTTCATAGGGCTTTTAAGTGGTTTATATTATTTAAATATTGCTTATAATTGATTATTAAAATTAGTTAAATAAATTTAATGATGGATACCCATTAAAGGGTATATTTATTTTTTTTTATATTGATTTTAAACCAAAACAATTCAATCACTTCTTTTTGAAAAATTCAAAATTAAAATTGTTATTGAGTAAAATTCTTGTAGAAAATTGAGTACGAAATGGATTGTTTGCCTAATTTGAAAATATTAGCTGGTATGGTAGAAAAGCATTCTGTAAAATAGTAGAGAAGTGTTTTAAACCATATTTGCGATAATTAAAAGCGGTGGTATTTAGACCTTTTTAAATCTCTTTCAAAAAAAAATCTCCCGCCGATAACGCTAATTACGCTGAAAAAATAAGCGGCATCTGTGTAATCGGCGGGAGACATACTGCCATTTTTACACCCCAAACCCCAATGGCACAATCATTGCCAACTCTTTACAAACAAAATAAAATTTTATATCATGGGAAAAATTATAGGAATTGACTTAGGTACAACCAACAGTTGCGTATCGGTGATGGAAGGAAATGAGCCTGTTGTAATTGCAAACGAGGAAGGACGCCGTACAACCCCGTCGGTAGTGGCATTTTTAAAAAATGGCGAACGTAAAGTAGGCGATCCAGCTAAGCGACAAGCAATAACTAACTCGGTAAATACTATAAGCAGCGTAAAGCGTTTTATGGGCCGTAGGTTCGATGAAGTAAGTGAAGAACTTACACAAACAAGCTATAAAGTAGTAAAAGGCGACAATAATACAGTTCGTATTGACATAGATGGCAGACAATATACGCCACAAGAAATAAGTGCAATGGTGCTTCAAAAAATGAAGAAAACTGCCGAAGATTACCTTGGGCATGAAGTTACCGAAGCGGTTATTACCGTACCAGCTTACTTTAACGATGCACAACGCCAAGCTACAAAAGAAGCTGGCGAAATTGCAGGCCTTACTGTAAAGCGTATAGTAAATGAGCCTACAGCTGCGGCTTTGGCTTATGGGTTAGATAAAGGTGGAAAAGATCAAAAAATTGCTGTATTCGACCTTGGTGGTGGTACATTCGATATTAGTGTGTTAGAGCTTGGTGATGGCGTTTTTGAAGTGAAAAGTACCAATGGCGATACCCACTTAGGTGGCGATGATTTTGATAAGGTAGTAATGGATTGGTTGGCAGATGAGTTTAAAACAGATGAAGCTATTGACTTACGTAAAGATCCTATGGCTTTGCAACGCTTAAAAGAAGCAGCAGAAAAAGCTAAGGTTGAATTAAGTAGCAGTACCGAAACCGAAATTAACTTACCCTATATTACCGCTGTTGATGGTGTGCCTAAGCATTTGGTAAAAAAACTGACTAGAGCAAAGTTTGAAAGCCTTGCAGATAAGTTATTTGACCGTTGCTTACGCCCTTGTGAGCAAGCCTTAAAAGATGCTGGTATGAGCACAGGCGAAATTGATGAAGTGATTATGGTAGGAGGTAGTAGCCGTATACCTAAAGTATTGGAAATTGTAGAAAAATTCTTTGGTAAAAAACCAAATAGAGGGGTAAACCCAGATGAAGTTGTTGCAGTAGGAGCCGCTATACAAGGTGGTGTTATGACTGGAGAAATTAAAGATGTATTGTTGTTAGATGTTACTCCATTGAGTTTAGGGATAGAAACAATGGGTGGTGTAATGACAAGATTAATAGACAGTAACACTACAATACCTACAAAAAAATCTGAAGTATTTAGTACTGCTAGCGATAACCAACCTGGGGTACAAATACATGTACTACAAGGCGAACGCCCAATGAGTAATCAAAATAAAAGCTTGGGTATGTTTAACCTAGATGGCATACCACCAGCACCACGTGGTGTACCACAAGTAGAGGTTATTTTTGATATAGATGCTAATGGTATTTTACATGTAACTGCAAAGGATAAGGGTACAGGTAAAGAGCAAAAAATTACCATACAAGGCGGTAGTGGTTTAAGTAAAGAAGAAGTAGAAAAAATGAAAGCCGAGGCTAAAGCTAACGAAGCAGCCGATGCTATTGAAAAAGAAAAAGTAGAAAAAATTAACCAAGCCGATAGCCTTATCTTTCAAAGCGAAAAGCAATTGAAGGAATATGCCGATAAAATACCTGCCGAAAAGAAAGGGGCTATTGAAGCTGGCTTAGAAAAACTAAAGGAAGCACACAAAATACAAGACCTTGCTGGTATTGATACTGCCATGGCAGAAATGAATGCTGCTTGGACAGCCGCTAGCGAAGACATGTACAAGCAAACCCAAGGCGATGCTGCACAGTCTGGTGCTGATACTGGTGGTGAGCAAACGCAACCTGCAGATAGTAAAGTTGAGGATGTACCGTTTGAGGAAGTGAAGTAAGAAATAAACTTGAAGCCCTTGCAGAAATGCAGGGGCTTTTTAAATTCTAACCAAAACTAAATACGATGCTTAAAGAAGCTTGGGATTCATTTAAAGACAATATAAAAGAAAGAGTAACTAATCCTTTTCTTGGCACTTTTGTTTTGGTATGGATAGTGCATAATTGGAAAGTAGTGTATGCTTTTTTCTTTTTCGATAAAGAATATAACCTTGAAAAAAAAATTCAGTTCTTTAAAGATTATTGGAATGATAAAAGTTTTATTTGGAATCTAATTATTGTTGCATTTATTGCTATAGCAATTCTGATACTAACCTATTTATTTCTTAGCTTATCTAGATATTTATCAAACAGCTATGAGAATATAATATTACCCCAAATTGCGAAACACACTAAGGGTAAAATTGTGCTTGCTGAAATATATCAAAATACGTTAGCACAAATAAAAAATTTAGAAGCTCGCCTTGAAGAAGAAAGAAAATCTAAAGTTGAAGCTATTCAAGAAAGAGAAAAAATGGAAGAAAGACTTTACAAGAATAATAATTTGGTAATCGACGGAGGCATTATTGGAGATGAAAAAAGTAAATCATCGAATTCGACAAATGAGTCTAAAAAAGATTATGGAGAATTAATTAAAAGGGTAAAGCAAGATACAGTTCTTTCAAAAATGGATGAAGTTTTAATTGATGTTTCAAAAAAAATTAGATTTGATGATGCCACTGAAGTATGGGGAATAAATTTTCTACTGCAAAATGGTTTTGTGTATCTCGATGGGAGTGATAGTTTTGGACGCTTCTATAATTTTACTGACGAAGGATTAGAATTCAAAAGACAATATTTTGCAACGACTTAGAAAGCAGAGTACATCAAAAAAAATAAATCCAACGCAGCAGAAAAAATAAAACCTGTAAAAATGAGCTATGCTAACTTTGATATAATACGCCCTCTTTATTCGTTGCAAAAGAAAATCTCATCTTTGTCATTAAAGGTAGGAGACAGATTTATTTATAAAGGCCATGAAAGCTTGGTATTTAAAACCAATGTCGAACCAATTGACGGGAAATACCTTTGTTGTGATGAACAGGGCTTCACAGAATGGATAGATGGTCAAGAAAATGTTATTAAGATAAATGGAATTGTAATGACATTGAACTCAATCTCTCAAAAGTTTAAATACGAGGATTTAAAAAATAAAAAATAATATTGGTTTTCGCCACTCATCACCGCCTAGGCCTGGTCTTTCGCCGCCGTTGGTAAGCTGCCACTCAGAACTGCCGAGGCCTGGTCTCCGACCAGCCGATAAACTATACCTTTAATGCTATTGCAAAACTTCTAATTATTTCTTCCCCCGCTTCGCCGCTGTTGGTAAGCCGCCACTCAGCACTGCCGAGCCCTCTGCCGCCATTGGTAGCAAATACCCTCCATTTCCGCTGCCGTTGCAGGTATCGAAGCAAAGTAAAAAGTGCGTTGGCATACCTGCAACATAGCATTGAGGTAATAAATTAAAGTACTAAGTTAAATTGTTGGTAGGCTAGTTCTTAGCTTCCATACCAACAAAGGCAAAAAAGTAGGCTAGGCTATTAACTTAATTCACTCTCTACACCAACAGTAATAGTAGTAAACCAATTACCATTCTCTAAAAATTGTTCTACACCCGAAATAAAAACAGGTTCATTAAACTGCTTTCCTAAGTTTTTTAAATTAATAGTGGTGTTAATTTTTGCTTTTTCTGAACCAAAAAATTTTACATAACCTCTATGTCTTGATGGATTATCTTTCAAAAAAGAACCATCGAATGTTACATTCATGTCAATAATATCTGCACCATAAGTAAGTTTTAATTCTGAATAACCGGGGTATTTTTCAATAATGGGAATG
This sequence comes from Bacteroidota bacterium, assembly GCA_031377245.1. Lineage (GTDB taxonomy): Bacteria > Bacteroidota > Bacteroidia > Chitinophagales > Chitinophagaceae > Ferruginibacter. The sequence goes on along the minus strand of JANMEU010000018.1, from coordinate 231,573 downwards.
GCAGATTCCTCTTTGCAAATAAAAGTAAGCATAGCTTGTTTATCATTTGCCATAATTTTATGACCACATACATTGCCAGTAAACACTGTTGTTGTTTCTCCATTATAGCCCAATTTAATTTCAACTATTGCATGTATATCAAATGTATTTGATGAAGAAATGGTAAAATCGGTGTCGTCAAAAAATGCAATTTCTGCAATAGTGGGTTTGTTTAGTTGTTGGTTTATTTTAACGGATACTACCAAATAATTATCAGGCAGCGGTATACCGTTTGCTAAAATTAATATAGAGGGAATAAAATCGTTTTCTGGTAATGGAGACTTTGGCATAATAATAAGATTAAGGTTATTTTATTTATTAAATATATAAATAAAAAGCGTAAAATATCGCTGCTGCCGGTAACCCACACATAGCTGTTTTTGCCTTGCATGTAAAAGTTGTTATAATTTACACAACGTCCCTTGCAGGAGACGTTGCTAAAAAAGATACAAATTCATTTCTAAGTATTAGGCGTTTTATCTGCCACCTTTTTAAAGATAAACATACAACCAACATAAATAACCCACACCGCCGAAAATGCAATTAAGCCTTTAAGATTGGCAGCAACATCTTGAGGGTCGTAGCGGCCATGTATTTTTTTATGGAAAAAAGTATTAGAATACTCTTGTGCATGCTCAATGCCTATACCCAATAAAAAAAGAGCAGCAAATAGTAATACATGCCAAATAATATTTTTACCAATAAACAAAAAATTTAAAAAAGCAGCCGCCAAAAAGTAAAATGCAGAATGAAGTTCTTTATCATTATTCCTAAAGACAGATGGAAGTTTTAGCATAAAACCAATAATAGATGCTACCAAAAACAAAATGAGTAAAAAAATCTTAGTCCCTCTATTTAATGAAAATTTCATTTTTGATGTATTAAATGCAAGTTAATTCAATTTTTTTCTTCCCAGCAACGTCTCTTCCATAGCCATGTGGCAAGCCAAGGACGTTGCGTTGCTTTCAAAAGTTGTTATGATTTACGCAACCTCCCTTGCAGGAAACGTTGCAAAGAATAAGCATTAAGTATATCGCAATAACAATTCATTTGTACAACATTGCTAATAGATATAACTTGCACTTTTTAAAATCTAAAAACCCAAAATGAAAAAATTAGTATTGTCTTTATTATTACTATCAAGTGTAGTAGTGTTTGCACAAAAAAAAGTAGAATGTACAAAAAGTGCAATTAATGTTGATGGAAACCCAATTGCAGATTACGATGGAAAGGGAGGAATGTTTAGTGATAGAAAAATTTGGATTTTTTCACCAGGTACAAAAGATACTTTAATAAAAATAATTCAATCAAATACCGATTTAGAAAATCCATTAGTTGATAAAAATCTTTTGTATACCGTATATTTTAATGATGCTGAAAAGTCGACTGTACAATTTGTAAATCCAAAAGGTTGGGCATTTGTAAAAGAAAAGAAACTATTAACCTTACTCTTTAACGATGATTTACCTCTGCTAATAGAAAATGGAAAAATTAGTTCCGATGGTGTAAAGGGGTTTAAAGAAAAATACAGTTTTGATTATGAAACCATCAAGAAAAATGTAAACCAGCTCAACGATTCAATTACTGCTATGAAATTTGTTGTAGTTAATAGAGAAAAAAAAGCAATGGTTAACTATATTCCGTTAGATAAGGATATTTTACCTAAATTTTATTTAAGTGAAAAACATCCAGCATATAGATTATATAACATTATACAAAATGATGTTATAATTGGTTTGATGGAAAAGGAAATAACTGGAGGAACTTTCGCAAAAGGTACTTATGTAATTTACAAAAAAGTAACCCCTTTTAAAATAGGGGAGTACACTATTGAATACTTACCCGTAGCAACTACAGAAACTAGCCCTGGCATTACATCTCAGGTTACGTCTACAAGTATTAGTTTACAGCTTGTAGGTTTAAACACTTCGTTTAAAGTGTCCGCTGCTCTTTTTAATGCTGCTGAATTTATAATTGTTGAATCTTTAATTGGTAAAGGTCTTTTATAATCTATTAACCACCTTAATTTATAACCATAAGTTAAGGTGGTTTCTGCTTTTCAGCAACTTCTCATACATAGGCTATGTGGGCAAGACAATGGACGTTGCGTTGCATGTAAAAGTTATTATGATTTACGCAACCTCGTTTGCAGGAGACGTTGCTTAAAAGAAAAATTATTTTTGAGAGATATTACTTTGGTCTGTAGTAAATATGTAGCAAGCTATTCCTTCGTAAACGTAACCATATTTTCCTTTACCCATTTCATCCAAACTAGTTGTATAAAAGTGCGATTTAGCGCCATCATTATTATACCTATGAAATGCTGCTGTGTTGGCCACTTGTGCAGCATAGGCATAGAAAGCAATCCCTTCATAGGAGTATTCATTATTCCCATTGCCTAATTCGGTAAAGCTTGTTGTATAAAAATGGCATTTACTGTTATTGTTTAAATAGCGGTAACAAGGAATAGTGCCAGAGTCTTGCTTAGCAATAACATAACCTGCAACACCCTCGTAAACATATCCATATTTACCTTCTTTTATTTCATCCCAACTAGTGGTAAATAAATGATCTTTTTTTGCCGCATTATTATAACGGTATAGTTTAGTTGTTACTTGGGGAGTATTGATATTACTTTGGTCTGCTGTAAATATGTAGCAAGCTATTCCTTCGTATACGTAACCATATTTTCCTTTACCCATTTCTTCCCAACTAGTTGAATAAAAGTGCGATTTAGAACCATCATTATTATACCGATGAAATGCCGCTGTGTTGGCCACTTGTGCAGCATAGGCATAGAAAGCAATCCCCTCATAGGTGTATTCATTATTTCCATTTCCTAATTCGGTAAAGCTTGTTGTATAAAAATGGCATTTACTGTTATTGTTTAAATAGCGGTAACAAGGAATAGTGCCAGAGTCTTGCTTATCCATTACATAACCTGCAACACCCTCGTAAACATATCCATATTTACCTTCTTTTATTTCATCCCAACTTGTGGTATATAAATGATCTTTTTTTGCCGCATTATTATAACGGTATAGTTTAGTTGTTACTTGGGCAGTAAGTTGTAAAAATAAAAAAGCAAAAAATAAAGTAATAGAAAAATGTTTCATAGTGGAAAATATTTTAAGGAATAATTTTGTGCAAGGTAAAGGATTATAGAATAAAATAAGGGAATAGGTAAATCTTCTTCTAAGCAACGTCTCTTCCATAGCCATGTGGTAAAGCCAAGGACGTTGCGTTGCATGTAAAAGTGGTTATAATTTACGTAACGTCTCTTGCAGGAGACGTTGCTATTAACAAATATTCCGTTTTCATATCCTTTTTAAAACCTCAAAGGACATAGAAAAAAAAGAATATATGAATTATATAATTTATTCTCAAAATTGTGTAACAATTAATTTTCATAAACATTTGAACTTTACTAAATGATACTTTGGTTGAGTATTTAAATTAAATTTTATGAAAAATAATTTTAAATATGGGCTAACACTTATCTCTCTTTTATTTTTTATTCCGAAATTAAATTTCGGACAGGCACCTCCCTTAGGAACAACTAAAGGTTTTGCGGTATTTACTGCTGTTGGTACAGTCAGCAATATTGGAACACCAACAGGAACAGAGGTTTGGGGGAATGTTGGTACTAATTCAGGCGTATTGACTGCATTTCCTCCAGGAATACTACATGGAGTTATTCATGTGGCGGATCCTACTTCAGCATCTACTGCAATAGATGTAGCTGCTTTATACAGCGATTTGTTCGGAAGGACTTGCGGTTACGTTCTAACAGGTACATTAGGAGGCGGAATAACTCTTGGTCCGGGCATTTACTGCAAGGGAGACGCTACAACATTAAACGGAGAATTAATTTTGGATGGTGGAGGTAACCCTAATGCTTTATTTATTTTCCAGATAGATGGAACTTTTTCGACAGGTGCATCTGCACTTATTTCTGTGACTAATTCTGCTTCTTTGTGTAATGTGTATTGGCAAATCAATGGAGAATTCACGTTAGGAACCAACGATATTTTCAGGGGTACAGTTGTTGCAAACGGAGCTATTCACTTATTAGAAGGGGCATCACTCCTAGGTAGGGCCCTTTCAACATCAGGTGCTATTGACATGCATAATAATCCGGTCGTAGATGCAAGTCCGTGTAATACACTTGCCGTATCATTTAGTTCGTTGATCGCCAACCGGACCAACCCCTCCAATGTGCTGTTGAGATGGCAAACTGTAACGGAAATAAATAACAATGGTTTTGAGATAGAGAGAAATATGGATAATAATGGCTGGGAGTTAGTCAAATTCATTCCTTCTCAGGCACAGGGTGGCAACAGCAGTTTCCCTTTTACCTATATTTTCAATGACATGAATTCAAATAAAAACATTACTCTGTATCGCATTAAACAGATAGATCTTAATGGAAGAGCAAAGTTTAGTGAAATCGTGGCTGTTAGGGGAAATGGACAAAAAGGAAAAATCAAGGTTTATCCAAATCCAAGTCCTGATGGCCGCTTAAACATTGTGTTTGAAGACCAGAATGCTGTTAGGGATGTTATTGTGTCGGATATAACCGGACGCAATATCAGACAATGGAAAAATGTAAGTAATAATACACTTCTGATAAAAAATATGGCACCCGGAATATACACCCTAAGGGTTGTTACACGGGAGAACGGGTATCAAAGGGTGGAAAGGATAATTGTATCTCACTACTGAAAACCAAATTTTCTTTTTAGCAACCCTTCCATAGCCATGTGGGCAAAGCTAAGGATGTTGCGTTGCATGTAAAGTTGTTAAAATTTAGATAACGTCCATTGGCATTGGTTTGGAGCAAAAATATCAATAGTAAAAACATTTTTTTGTAAAATCAATGTTTAAACATTAATTTTGTATTTCATAAAAACAAAAATAATTATGTCAAATTTAAAAGCACAAGTTGATGAACTAAATCAAATGATTTTAGACGGCAAAATTTTAGAAGCCTTCGATAAATTTTATGCCGATGATATTGTAATGCAAGACAATAACTACCCGGTACGTACTGGCAAAGCTGAAAATAGAATATATGAGGAAGCTTTTGTAAACGGCTTAACTGAGTTTAGAGGTGCAAGGGTAGAGAATGTTTTATTAAGCGATGGTATTGCTGTAATTGAGTGGTGGTTTGATTATACCCATAAAGATTATGGTGTACGTAACTACAAGCAAGTTGGTGTGCAAAGATGGAAAGACGGTAAAATTGTAGAAGAAAAATTTTATTACAACAATTAAATTAAAAGTAGGTAAGCAACATATAACGTATGCTTACCTACTTTTCATTTTAACAACACTGCCTTATTTTTTGGCAAACGAAACATGGCGTATAAAAAATTATACGCTATTTTTTTGTAAAAAATTTATGATCTAAACTAAATTTTCCAGGGCCAGTAAATAGTAAACCTGTGTAAATAATAAAATAAACAAACGTTTCGTTAAAGTGATAACCGTTTTCGCCTTTGTCAATTATAGACAAAGGGAATATCACTAAAAAAATATAGGCCATACAAAACATTAAAACCAGCAGACTAAAACGTGTAAATATTCCCAGTATTAAAAATATACTACAGAAAAACTCTGTAAAAACAGTTAATGCCAAAGGAAATTTACCCGTCATACCCAAAAAGCTTACATTTTTTGCCCAAAATTCAGAAGCAGCTAAATCATTGAAATGGATAAGCTTTTCATATCCATAAAATGCCATTAATAACCCTACAATTAATCGAATAAGAAATAACCCAATATTATGGTTAATTGGATTTGCAGAAAGTGAAAATAATTTAGTCATAAATGTTTTTTTAGTAAGATAATAAAAATTTGCTTTTGTTGGTATTCTCTACTAAATTGTTTGCCACTTTTATTGAATATACATACCTAGTAAATTTAGCGTTAGCTTAAAAAAACATTATAGTTAGTAAAAAGTAATAAGTAGTTACAACAATAAATTAAAAGTAGGTATTAAATTTTTTAGTAGGCTATGCTTAGGGATTTGCTTCCATACCAATGGAACAGAATTTAAGTATATTTGGAATGCCAACAGAGGCAGAAATCTTAATTATCTTACAAATATGGACGAACAGTTGGAAATTAAACATTCAAGAATAGTACAATTAGTCATTTTAATACCGGTGTTGGGTTTAATGAGTATAATGGTGTGGGCTTTTTATTTTAAAGTAGACCCGCTTATGAAAGATGATACAGGAATAATAGTTTGTGCTATTATAGGTATTCTAGGTAGCATTGTACTCTATTTTAATCTAAAAATGCTCATTCAAAATCCAGCTATTATTACAATTAATAAAGACGGATTTGAATATAACCCTGGTGGGGTATCTTCAGGTTGGATACAATGGTCAAATGTAGAGGAGATAAAATATGTAGATGTGAAAACAGAACGGAGAAATTCGCAAGGAGTAAATTTGGAAACCGCCTTGGCAGTAAAACTAAAAGACAATACAATATATTTGAATCAATATAATATAGTGATTAAAGGCCTTATGAAAATAAACCAAGGTATGTATGATGCAGATATATTATTTAGCTTAAGCAGTTTTGGAAAAAGATGCGATGATGTAGTTGCGTTAATGGATAAAAATTGGGCTTCAAGCAAAAAGAGAAGTCACTAAATAAAATTCTTTCGCCGTCTTTAGTAAGCTGCCGTTACAGGTATCAAAGCAAAGCAAAAGTGTGGTGGTGCACCTGCAACATGGTGTAGGTGTGCGATACTAAATTAAAAGTAATGTGGGCTGTAAAAATTAATAAGTAGTTACTACAATAAGTTTAACGTAGTAGGCAAATTTGTTGGTAGAATTGGATAGGATAGTGGCTTATCTTACATAAAGTAAAAGGTAAAAAACAGCCTTGGCCTAGATATTTATTCAATTGGGCGAATACGTAGGAGATTAACCATACAGTTATCCATATTGCCAATGGTTAAAACAAAGTTTTGTTTAACTTTTAAACCATTAGAAAACTCTGCAGGCTTCCAAGTAGGCATTTTTGAAATAGCCTTAACTAGCATTTCGTCAATTTTTGTATCTTTTGATGGGATGGCAATTTTAATATCTGAAATAGACCCTTCTTCGTTAACAGTAAATTTAATGGCTGTTAAATCATAACCCGTAAAGCTTCCTGGTTCAATATAAGCAATACTGTTTTTTTCCAGATATTGAATCAATTGCTCTGTTCCTTCGGCATAAATGGCATTTTTACCAGGCATTATAATAACCTTAAAATCGTATTGCTTTTCTGTGTTATTTTTCAACGAATTTTCAGGCAGGTATGTTACGCTTACAGCAATATCGTTATTACGGTCAGCCAATTGTATTAGTTCTTTTTGCTCTTGAGTCAAGATATTGCTAACACCAGTGGCCTTTGTTTTGATTCCATTTTTATATGCTGAAATTTCCACAGAAATATATTCTTTTACCCAATCATTAGGGTACCGTTTGTCTAAATCCGTAAGTGAGTTTATTTTATCTAATTTATTTTCTTGTATTGAAATGAAGGGTAGTGCTTTGTTGATTTCAAATTTTAGGTCATTCTGGGCAAAACTGTTAAAAGTACATGCAATAGTAAGAAGTACAATTAGTAAAATTTGTTTTTGTTTCATACTTGTGTTTTTAAAACCTTTAAATGAAGTTACAAAAATTATTGATAAATACAAAAGCTAAATCGAATTCAATGTCGCAGCGGTAAGCTGCCGTTGAAGGTATCAAAGCAAGACAAAACTGCGTTGGCGTAGCCGCAACATTGCATAGGAGTGAGGTAATAAATTAAAAGTACTTTTCTTTCGCCGCAACTCAGTTCAGTAGAGATTTAGTATGTGCCCAGCCGATAAATCAATTGCACAAAAATTAAACCCAAAAGATAATGCCCTATTAGGTGTTTACAATTATTTCACTTCATTATCAATTACTTTATAGGTATATTTGATTTTAATAATTAAATAATTAAAAAATGTCTGCAACAAAAGCATACGGTGCTCAATCAGCCACATCTCAAGTAGCTCCATTAACCATAGAAAGAAGGGAACCCAAGCCGCATGATGTACAAATAGAAATAAAGTATTGCGGTGTATGCCATAGCGATTTGCATACTGCTCGTAACGATTGGGGTATGACGATTTACCCAGTAGTACCCGGACATGAAATTGTAGGTGTGGTAACTGCAGTTGGTAGCCATGTAAAAAAATTCAAAGTAGGAGATATAGCCGGTATTGGTTGTTTGGTAGATAGCTGCCGGGAATGTGATAATTGCAAAGACGGACTTGAACAATATTGTAAAAATGGTATGGTAGGTACGTATGGTGGCATGGAAAAAGATGGTAGTGGTACCACACATGGAGGATACAGTAAATCTATACTTGCCCATGAAGATTTTGTTTTAACCATTTCGGATAAATTACCACTTGAAGGAGTAGCTCCTTTGCTTTGTGCAGGTATTACCACTTACTCTCCACTCCGCCATTGGAAGGTGGGTAAAGGAACTAAAGTAGGCGTTTTAGGTCTTGGTGGATTAGGGCATATGGGCGTTAAACTTGCTGTAGCCATGGGTGCAGACGTAACTATGCTGAGCCATTCGCCCTCTAAAGAAGAGGATGCAAAAAGACTGGGGGCACATAAATTTGTACTTACCAGCAATGAAGCACAGGTAAAAACCTTAATGGGGTATTTTGATTTTATATTGGATACGGTTTCTGCAGAGCATGATTATAATTTTTACCTAGGTTTGTTAGCTACAAATGGTGTAATGGTTTGTGTGGGTGCTCCTTCTGTACCGGCTACAGTACCTGCATTTAATTTAATTTTTGGTCGTAAAAGTATTGCTGGTTCATTAATTGGTGGGCTGCCCGAAACCCAAGAAATGTTAGACTTTTGTGCAGAACACAATATTGTAAGCGATATTGAACTTATACGTATGGATGAAATAAATGAAGCGTATGAAAGAATGTTAAAGAGCGATGTTAAATACAGGTTTGTAATTGACATGTCTACTCTTTAAGAAAACTACTCCTTTACTATGGTTGGTGGCACAAATAAGCCGTTGTTGTTTATGCAGCGTAGGTAAATATTGCGTCGGCCTTCAAAAAAAATTCTTTTAACATGCATTAATGCCTGCAAGGGAGTTTACATGTATTGTTAAACACAAAGAACAAATAAAGTAATTTGTTGTTTTAATAAAGAATGAAACACGGATTAAATTCTAAAAAAACAATCAATATTGTATGGTTTAAACGAGACCTTAGATTTACAGATAACGAAGCTTTATACACTGCTCAACAGCAAAACATCCCCATTTTATTTATTTACTTTTTTGAGCCATCCGTAATGGCTTATCCAGATAGTGATGTACGACATTGGCGATTTGTTTATCAATCCCTAATGCATATCCAGCAAAAGCTACAAGCGGTAGGTGGTCAACTTTTTATTTTTAATAATGAGGTAGAAACCGTTTTTTCTTTTTTGGAAAAAAACTACACTATAGCTACCGTTTTTTCTCATGAAGAGGTTGGGAATAAACTTACGTATGATAGAGATAAAAAAATGCAACTGTTCTTTAATGGCCATACTATTATTTGGAAACAATATCAACTAAATGGAGTAGTACGTAAATTAAAAAGTAGAAAAAATTGGCAAAGCCTGTGGCAATCTAAAATGACAGAGCCAGTAAAATTAGTACATGAAACCAATTGGAATATAGAGTTACTCAATGAAAATCTTTATCAACAATTAAAAGGTAATTCCTTATCAAAAGAAATTACAACGCCTAACACAAATTTTCAGCAAGGTGGAGAGGAAATGGCTTGGCGATACTTAGATAGTTTTATAAAAGAGCGGCACATAAATTACAGTAAACATATTTCTAAACCAGCACTTAGCCGTACAGGTTGTAGTAGGTTATCGCCTTATTTAACTTATGGAAATATAAGTATGAGGATGGTGTATCAATATACAAAGCAGCACTATCCTCAATCTCCCAATAAAAGAGCGTTAAGTAATTTTATAAGTAGGCTGCATTGGCATTGCCATTTTATGCAAAAGTTTGAAGATGAGTGTAGCATGGAATTTGAAAATGTAAATAAGGGATACAATACTTTAGTAAAACCTAAAAACGATCAGTTTATAAAAGCTTGGCAGCAGGGTAGTACAGGCATTCCATTGGTAGATGCTTGTATGCGATGCTTGGTACAAACTGGATATATAAATTTTAGAATGAGGGCAATGGTTGTTTCTTTTTTTACGTTTAATTTATGGCAAGATTGGAGAGAACTTCATTTTTTAGCCAGGCAATTTTTAGATTATGAGCCCGGTATACATTACCCTCAGTTGCAAATGCAAGCTGGTATTACAGGTGTAAATACAATTCGAATATATAACCCTACAAAAAATGCAGAAGAGCATGATACAACTGGCGACTTTATAAAAAAATGGGTACCCGAATTAAAAAATATTCCTCCTAAGCACGTATATGAGCCTTGGAAATTACCCTTACCTCAGCAAATTTTATATAATTGCATTATAGGTAATGATTATCCTATGCCTATTGTAGATATTGTTGCTACCCGAAAGATAGCCAGTGATATAATGTGGAGTTATCGAAAAGCAGAGATAGTAAACAAAGAAGGAACACGTATTTTGAAAAAGCATACATCCCAAAGTATTAAAGTACTAAATACGAAACCCAAAAAAAATAAACTAAGTATTGTGCAAACAACATTGTGGGATGTTAAAAATTTTAAGTAGACACAGTCTTGGCCCGTTGCACAAAAAGAAGTGGAAGAAAATGTTTCGTGTTCCATGAGCTATGGCTCTTGAACAAAAACCTGCCTTATTTTTTACACTACCAACGAGAATTTCCATTAGAGGGACGGCGGGTACTTTTACCGCCAAAGCCACCGCTATTTTTATCTTCTCTGGTTGAAACTGTTATACTCATTGCTCTACCCTCTACCATAGCTCCATTAAGCTCAGTCTTAGCTTTATTAGCTGCATCATCATCACTCATTTCCACAAATCCAATACCACGGCTTCGCCCAGTTTCTTTGTCAGTTATTATTTTGGCAGAAATAACTTCTCCGTAATCTGAAAAAAATCCCCTCAAATCTTCTTCCACTACATTAAAGCTTAAGTTAGAAACATACATAAACATAAATAGTTAATTTATTTTTTTTAAAATAATAAAAGAAGTCTAAGAAAATTTAATTTGGAGTTTAAGGAAACTAAAAATCAAATTATTGTAGTATAATAATTTTTGGAATGATAAACTATTGGTTTTGCATTAAGTATATGATAGCAAATAAATTACTGGCTCAATGGCAAGTTGAGTAAATAGTTTAAATTTCGTTTGTATTATTTTTATTTTTTTTCTACAGACTCAGTATTTTTTGCTACAACTTGGCTATCCTTTTGGGCTTTTTCTTTTTCAGCTTTTTCAGCAGCTAGTTTATTAGCAAGTTCTTGTTCAACTCTTTTTTTTGCAGCAGCTTCTGCTAATTCATGTCCGGGCATAAAATATAAAGTTTAAGGTTTAAAATAACTAGTTTAAATATACAAAATTTTAGTATAAATATAAATCATTCTTTCACTAAAGTTCTACATTACTACCTTCGCCGTAATTGGTAACCCACACTTGTTGTTTAGCCTTTGTTGGTAAGCCGCCACTCCGCACTGCCGAGGCATGGTTATAGCTTTGCATCAATAGTAGCAAAGAAAAATAGCAAAAAATACAATTAAATTATTTTTAAAGTACCCATTTTATGGTATTTTATTGTCAATAAATAGGCTTTAATTTTATAAAAAATAATTATGAAAATTAACCACTATTTAAAACAACCTAAAGCCCTTTGAATGCTTATCATTCAAAGGGCTATTACTTTGCTGCACATTTTTATTTTCTAGCGTTTGTATTCAAAAAAAATTAAAATGGTTGCGGTTCTTTTGTTGTTTTTACATCCCTTGTATTTTTTTGTACAGCAATGGCCGAAAACATACTAAGTACAAAACTCATTGCGTAAAAACCTTTCTCACTTCTCATCAGTTCTGCGTTCCATAAGCCAATAGTTAATAATACGATCGATAACAAAGTGGTGAACCATGCAATTCCGTAATACAGGTTTGTAACCGGAATACCTTCTAGTTGGTCACGTACTGCTTTTTGAACAGAGATGGCAGAAAAAAGTCCGAACATTAAAACGGTGAAATAATATCCTTTTTCATTCAGTTGCATTTCGGCATTCCATAAGCCTATTATAAATGCGATAGTACCTACGAAAAAAGCTGTCCAAGATGCAGCAATAAAAGCTGCAGAAGGTTGGTTGATTTGTTTTTGTTGCATAATTTGTTTTATTGGTTATAAAACAAAACTATTGGTAAGGATTGCATTATTTTTTGACTTATGTCAAAAACCAAAAAAGTAAATGTTAAAACTTGCTGCGGATGCGGCTGAGTGTTTCCTGGCTAATACCAAGATATGAAGCGATAAAACCAAGCGGAACCCTTTCAAGAATATGGGGTGTTTGCAGTATCAGTTCTTCGTATCTTTCTTTTGCCGATTTAAACTGGGCATTCACATATCTTTCTTCCAGGCGGATATAATATTTCTCATAAATGATTCGTACAAGTCTTTCAATATCGTGATGCCGGTTAAATAAATCGTCTAGCGTTTCTTTTGCAATTGCCCAAAGGATACAGCTTTCGAGCAGCTGAATATTTTCAACTGACGGTTCGCCTGTTATAAAACTGTGAAAGGATGTAACAAAATCATTTTCAAAACCAAACCAATGTGTTATTTCTTTTCCATCCAGATTATAAAATCCACGCAATGCCCCTTTTTGCAAAAAGTATAAATGTCTGCATACATTGCCCTGTGTAAGCAGCAATTCGTTTTTGTTTAATGTGATTTCTGTAAAGCATTCCTGCAAAGCTTTTTCGGCTTCGGCGCTAAGCCGATGATATGTTGTAATATGGGTTAAAAGTTGTTGCAATAGTTATTGTAATTTCATTTTTTAATTTAGTTGTGTTTAAAATTACCCATTTGGTTAAGCCGAGGACGTTATATTTCTAGTAAAAGGGATAAAATTTACGCAACATCCTAAGCAGTACACCTTGTTAAGAGATTACAATATACCACTAATCCCTAATATTTACCGTTCATAAAAATGCTTAAATTTTAAGCTATTTAGTACAATTTAGCTGTAATTCAATACAGGCAAGGGTTAAATTCATAAAATGGTACTAAAAGTATAAATATTACCTCTCATTAACTACTACTTTGTTTTGCATAGTACTAAAATTTATATACCTTTGTGTTATCAAAGAAGAAAAACAATTTAAAATTTAAAAAACTAAAATTTATCATCATGAACACTCAAAACAACAACTTATTAGCTACAATAAGTAAAGAAGAAACAAAGAAATTAACTCAAATTGTTAATGAAACAATTGCTCTTGGTATTCAAAGTACTAAAACTTTTACAAGTGTAGATTTTTGGAATATACAGCGTCAAAGAAAAAGTACACTACAAAGAAGGCATTACGCTTAATAGTTTAGTCAAAAACTATTTTTCCCAGCAACGTCCTATATATTCATGTTGCCGAGCCAAGGACGTTGCATTGCAAGAAAATTGAGTATAAAAACTAAGGTCTCTTGAAGGAGACGTTGCTAAGGTAGGGGCTAGACAATTTTATTCAAGTTTAAATGTTCTAGCTAGTAATAATCTATCGTTTATTTAAAATAGTTGAATACTATTCTGTAAAATACTCAACTCCATCAGCACTTACGTAACCAGCTTTACCTGTTATAGTTTTTACCAATAAAAAATTTCCACCCCTTACTAACCTTACCTCTAAATATTGGGGTTTAATTAATTTTTTATCTAAAAAATAATATCCTTTATAATTATCGCTTGAGGTTAAAATAAATCCATTATTTCCATCATAAACTATGTCGGAGTATTCGGCATTAATTAAGTCTAGGTTATTAGCATCTCTTAGCCTTGCGATTCCATTTTGCGTTTCAATAAAATATATGGTTTCCTTTGTAGGCATGGCATACGAAAGCCTTGTTTTATTGGCTTGCATAAAAACTTCCCCAGCACCTGTGTACAAACCCGTCATGCCATTTTTTTGGACTTGTAGGTACACAGCTTCGTTTAGATTTAGTTTTTTTATAGAATCGTACTCAAACGGTAATATTATATCAAACGTATTATTAATTACACCATATTTATTATTTTTTACCCCAACATAGTACGTACTATTGTTATTAGGTAGGTGGTAGTCATCTATTAATTTATCAAAAATATTGGGGTCGCTTTTTAAAGAATAAACAATTTGATTAGTTACCGTTAATATGGGTTGATTATTATCTGCCCTGTTTTCATTTATTGCAGGGCATTTAGTCATTACTCTACCTTTTACATCAATGCACTTTTCAATACCATTTAATTTTACTACAGCGCCTGCAAATAATACAGAGTCTTCATTTTGTATAACTTTTTTGCCAGCAACATGTTTTTCATCACTATCAAAATAACCTTTTACAAAAGGCTTTGCATCATAAAATTTATAGGGTATTACCAGTAACCCATTTTTATTAATATAACCATATCGGTTCCCTTTTTCAACAGCGGCAAAGCCATACGAAAACCACTTTGCATTTTGAAAGACTGGTGCTATAGCTATGCTTTTATCGGGATAAGAATATCCCCACAAATTACCTTGTCGGTAGGGTATAAGAGATAAATCTATTTGTTGTGTAAATGCTTCACTGCTAAAAAATAAAAGGATGATTGAAATGGAAGTAATAAGTTTCATGACGTGGATTTTAAAATATTATTGTTATTAAATAAAATGGAAAATAGGTATAAATAAATGGTATTGTTAAATAGCAAAAGATGTGTACAAAGTTTACTTTTTATCTATTATAAACTGTTGTATAATTAATAAAAACTCTTACATTATTCACACATACAATAAACCTGCGAATATTTATTCCCAGCAACGTCTCACCCATAGCTATGTGGGTACGCTAAGAAGGTTGCATTTCAAATAGAAGTGATAAAACTTTACGCAACGTCCCCTACAGGAAACGTTGCTAAGAAAGAATAGGATTTCAGAAGACGATTATAATTGCTTACGCTTAGTGGCAAACCTTTTGTTGGCAGTAGTTTTTCAAATTATTCTACAATAAGTTGCTGCTGCTCCACCATAAAATCGAATGAAAGATCTTCCAATTTTTTTCCATTTACAACAGCATCCCAAGGTCCGTGTCCTCTATTTAAAAGAGTGTATAATTTATACGTAGCACCTGTTGATGTGTATATATCCCGTAATTCAATTGCTTTGGTGTATGGTACAGTAGCATCATCAGTGCCATGGGCAATCATTATAGGAGCATCTGTACGTTCAAAACGTTGATATCCATAAATAGTATTTGTTGCAGTAACAGCTACACCGCTACCCCAGAAATCTAAAATCGTTTTGATGGTGTATGTCTTACTCAAATTGGTAGTTGTCAAAGTAGGGTCAGTAGTTGAAGCAATTTCGTTTGTAAAATCTGTTGTATTTGTTACTCCCAGTGTAGTAGCTACAATTGCACCAGCCGATCCTCCTCCTACAGTAATATAATTTGTATCTATATTATAATTGTTTGCATTTGCTATTAGCCATCTCATTGCAGCCTTTGCATCTCTATGTGCAGGATACATGGCCATGAATTGAGCTTGGTCAACAACTGGTATACTATTTTGTGCATATTGAACCCATTGTGTGGGTATGGTGCCTTTATCCCCAACTAATCTGTAGTTTATAGAAAATGCTACCCAACCTCTTGAAGCAAAGTAATTGGCAAGATTTACAATGTTAACATCACTTTTATCACCGCCAGAAAATCCGCCTCCATGAATCAATAATATGGCAGGCTTTTTTTTAGTATTATTTGCAGGTTTATAAACATCTAATTTTAAATCCATAGTTTGGCTGGAAGTACTGTTTAACGTTTGATGACTAAGCCCTTGACCATACATTATATTTTGTTCAACTACCACCGTATATGTTGGTGCTGATTTAACAGACATTGGAGTCGTAACATTGGTGTCTGTAGTTTTATCTTTTTTGCAAGAAGATAAAGCAGTTAATACCAGTAATAATTTAAATAATTGGTTCATTTTTTTTAATTTTAAATACTTAGACCTTTTGAATGCTAAAAGGTTTAATCAATTAATGCCACATAACTAAGAGGCAAAGCCAGGGACGTTTCTTTTCAACTAAATGTGATTTAAATCTACGCAATGTACGTTGCAGGAGACATTGCTAAGAAAAAAAGTAGATAGTAAAAAGTTAGAAATAAGCGCTAGATTTTTTTGAGCTAAGGTAATGCTTTACGATCTATTTTAACATGTTAATATATATAAATTAATTACCAAATTGGTAGAAAAAAAATAAACACCAAAAAATTAAAGAAAAACTATTTATGCCTAAACCAACAATCCTTTCTATCGTTTTCGTAGGCTTTAAATGTTGTATTTATAGGCTCTCCATGTAAAAGATTCTCGTTATATTTTGTTCGTACTAAATAATTAAAAGCACCCATATCGCCAGTGTATGGTGTAGTATTATCGGCATTATATTGTTGGTGTATTTTGCAAAGATTTTGCAGAAAGTTTTGCATAACGTTTATACTTCCACCAATAATTCCGCAGTTTAGTAAAGGGGCATTTTTAAACTTTTCTTCGTACACCGCATAATCATCAATTTTACTACGTAAGTGGTTGGAGTGTTGTTGCATCCACTCATTATTTAATGATTTAGGCTCATCACCGCAAAAAATACTAGTAGGATTATTTATAAAGAGTGGTTGTATAAAAGGATTATTAATTACCTCTACATCCGCACTATCGGTTACAAAAATGTGCTCTACATATTGTGCATTGGAGTTTAAAAAATCTTGATAAACAAAATACCTAAACACATTTGGGTTGTAAGTGGGGTTGTAGGGTATCTTAATAAAAATAATATTTGCAGTTTGGTATAAAGTACAAGTATGCTCAGAAAAGTGGTTATGAAAAAGTATACCCGTTAAGCCTAAAGCTGTAATAGAATCAGCCCATTTTTTTACATAGCTATAATCATTTGCAAGTAGTACAGTATTTCTATTTACATCATGTACTCCTGTAAAATGGCATGCAGCAATTATTGTTTTATGTTTTACTAAATTGGAGTGCATTTCAACTAATCTATTGCAGTAATGGATTACTATTTTGTTTTAAAATAGAACAAATACTGGATGGGTTATTTCTATAATAAATATAGGTACGTAAATCAACTTTCTTTACTCTATATTTTTCGCTAACCATTTCAAAAAAGTATGCATCAGCAGCGTACATATTTTCAAAGACATACGAGGTAAACACTTCTTTTTTACCAAAAAGTGTAGCAAATAAAATACAATCATCTACATGAATACTTTTATTAAAATCGTATTTGTCAGGAACATAATAATCTTCGTTACTATTTACGACTGTATTGGTAGTAGAAGCTATTAGGTCTGCATTTTCCATTTCATTTAAACAGCTGCTTAAATGATTTGGTTTGTACTCATCATCTGCATCAATAATGGAAATATACTTACCCGAACTTAGCTGTACACCTTTATTAATAGACTTGGATTGCCCACAATTTTCATGACGCAAATAGGTAACTTTGTTTCCCAAATATTTCACATAATGTAGTAATTGGTTATAAGGGTCATTGTTACTACCATCATCAATAATGATTAATTCAATATTGGTAAAATCTTGATTAAGTACAGAGTCAATTGCTCGTTTTACCAAATTAAAATCGGTATTGTAAACCGACATAATTACCGATATATCTATTGACGTGTTCATTGTATTATTACTGTATTATAGTACAAAAGTAAGCTTACTAGTTTAATTTGCTAATTGAGTTTGTTCTTTAAATAATGGTTAGCTAAGTTACTAGCAAAAAAATAATTATTTCTTAACCTAACAAAACTAAAAAGGGAGAGATAAAAATCTCTCCCTATCAACTAAAAATACTAAAACTTAATTTTATTTCTTTGGCATTAAAACCGCATCAATTACATGAATAACACCATTACTTCCAGTAAGATCTGCTGCAGTAACATTTGCACCATTGATTGCTACTTTACCATCTTTAATAGTAACTTTCAAATCTGTACCTTGTAAAGTTTTTACAACTTGGCCATCTTTTAAATCAGCAGCTTTTACATTACCAGCTACTACGTGGTAAGTTAAAATGTTTGTTAAGTCAGCCTTTTTTTCTGCCTTTAATAAACCATCAACTGTACCTGCAGGTAATGCAGCAAAAGCAGCGTTAGTTGGTGCAAAAATAGTAAATGGACCAGCACCTTTAAGTGTTTCTACAAGACCAGCAGCTTTAACAGCAGCAACTAGTGTTGAATGATCGGCAGATCCGATTGCAATATCAACAACATCTTTAGCTACTTCAGCAGGTTTTGGTGTAGAATCATTTGTTACTACCGGCGCTGTTGCTGTTTCTTCAGTTTTCTTTTCAGCTTCGCCATTACAAGCTACTAATGAAATAGTGCAGATAGCTGCAACAAATAATAAATTGAACATCTTTTTCATAAATAAAATAATTTTTTTTTATTTAACACCAAACTGTTGTAAAAGTTTAAACTTTCTATTTTTTTAACATAGTAAATTTGTTTTGTTAATCGAATGTCATTTATTTTAAATTTTACTTAAACAATTTATTTTGTTAGACTTTTTATGTAATTAAAAAAGCCCCAACTTTTAAAGTTGAGGCTTTTTTATAAAAATTAATTTTATTATTGTTTTACAAATTTTGAGGACAAATTGCCCTTGCCATTTTGCAATTGAATAATATAAACACCTTTAGGTAAATTAGCTACATTAATACGTTGAATCGTATTATTCATAGTAACTCTTGAAACAATAACTCCCTTAGCATCTACTATATTTAGTATTGCTTGTTTGTTTACATTACCTAATAAACTTACGTTGATAAAATCATTTACCGGGTTAGGGTAAACTTTTATAACACCAGTTTGTGTAATAGGTGTTGCATCCTCTACCAATGAGGCTGTGCCTAATTGTACTTTTAAGGTATAACAATTTGTTGCATTATTTGCATTGTTGTACCCAAATACCCTTGCGTAATAAGTACCAGCTGTGTAGGTACGTGTAATAGTTTCGCTGGTAGTACCTCCATTTTGAGAAACAGCTAATTGGGTAGTACCATTGCTGCTATACAGGCGAAGATCGTAATCGGCCGGTAACGTGGTTAAGGTAATAGTTGCTGTACCACCAGTGGTTATTACAAACTTATAATAATCATTATCTCCACTTGGGCTAAGTAAACCCTTAACATCTGTGTTAAACGGAATTGTAGCTGCTCCACTTGCAGTACCATTTGTACTAACATCAAGCGTACTAGCACAACTAGTTGCAACTGCTGTTGCAGTAGCTCTTATAGTATAACAAGTTGCACTATTGGCCCCATTATATCCAAAAACTCTTATAAAATAAGTACCTGCAGCTTGGTTATTTAATGTCACCGTTTCTGTTGCAGTTGAACTTGTACCAGATCCAATAGAAGTACCTGCACTATTTAATATGGTCATATCATAATCAACTCCAGAAGGGCCTACTAAATTATACACAATATTAGAAGTGGCAGTAGTAACAATTTTATAATAATCGTTATCTGTTGTAGTAGATATAGCTGCAGAATTTGTTACACCTGAACTTATTGTTGAAGCAGCAGCAGTAGTTTCGTTTGGCTCAAATGCTGAACCGCAACCCGATGGAACAGTTGCCGTAGTAAACTGAGCCTGAACAAATGCACTACTTTCTGTTGAGCAATTATTTCTTACTCTCCAATCGTATAAAGAAGCAGAAGTTAAACCACTTAGCGAAACTGATGTTGCAGTAGTTGCTGTTGCGGCACTAACCCAAGTGGCTGAGCTGTTTAATTTATAATCTACAGCATAACTAACAGAGCCACTTACTGCACCCCAGCTAACTGTTGCACCAGAAGTAGTAATTGCTGAAGAAGTTAAACCACTAGGTGCTGCACAAACTGTTGCAGCAGTTGTTGTAAACTGTGCTGCCGAAAAAGCACTGTTGATTGCACTACAATTTGTTCTTACTCTCCAATCGTATAACGAACTTGCGCTAAGCCCAGTTATATTTACTGAAGTTGTAGTTGTAGCAGCAGCTGCAACGGTGTATGTTGAAGCTGTGTTTAACTTATACTCAACAGTATAGCTAACAGCACCACTAACTAAGGCCCAACTTACCGTAGCACTTGTAGCAGAAATTGCTGAAGATGCTAAACCACTAGCAGCATTACAAACACTACTAGAGCAATCTACTGTACTCAACGTTTGGTCTGTTCTAGAATTTGAAGACCCTTGTGATGCTCCAATACCCATTCCTCTTCTTGCAAATGCTTTAATAATAGCACAGCTATATACACCACCATATAATAAGGTATCTGCTTTTAAAATTGCATTACGCCCATCAATAAAACCAGGACTGCAAGGCTGTAAACGCATACCTTCCGAAACTAGTCTTAAAGCAATTGCATTTCCACCACCAGCAGATGGGTTAAATATATTAGGATTAATGCCTTGTAATTGTATAATCTCCCATGTCATATCCCAAAGGGTAGTACACCAAATGGTACCAACACCATGGGGTACAGCCACCGTAGATAGATTACCATAGGTTAATGGATTAACAGCCAAATCTGTACAATATCTATATTGACGAATACCTAATCCAGTAATAGGTTGATTTAATGCATACGTTCCAATGCCTCTTGGCTTAGTAAAACCATCGCTTGCAATAGCTGTACTCCAATCATGTGTAATCATAAGTCCAAAATAGTCGCTCCAGCCTTCGCCCATTTGCTCTGCATTCGTTAAACAAGTGCTACCGTTACCGGTAAAACGATTACTAATGCCATGTGCATACTCATGTGCAATAATTCCATTATCAACATCGCCATCACGGTCTGGGGTAGGGGCAGTCCACAAATACATTTGCATTCTTCCTTTTCCACCATCTGCAGGTGTAGAAAAGTT
Source organism: Bacteroidota bacterium (assembly GCA_031377245.1). GTDB lineage: Bacteria > Bacteroidota > Bacteroidia > Chitinophagales > Chitinophagaceae > Ferruginibacter. The sequence goes on along the minus strand of JANMEU010000018.1, from coordinate 210,372 downwards.
TGCATTGTTGGTTCCACTTCCATCCTGAGCTTCGGCTAAAACATAATCATTGCCATTACCACCACGTCCTTGGTTATTCGCTTGAAAATTTCTTGCAGATTCTGTAAAACCATATAGGTAAGACATATCATGCATTAAATTATTCCAATAAAAAAGATTTGTTGTGTTAAATTGTTGATTAGGTGCAGTTGTTCTTACCGTTGGCTCTAAGGTTAAATTAGGAACAAAATTGAACGTTAATGATGGCTCAGGAGTTGTAGAAGCTTCTGTAATACCAATTGCATTTGTAGCCGCTCTATCTTCGTAAGCATGTGCATTATTACCACGGGTTTGTGCAAAATAAGTTGTGCCATCAAAATGCCATCCTAATGAAGTTGCATTGCCTGGAGATTTTGTCCAAGGATCTGTAACCAGTGTGTTAGCGCCACCAGGATGAATAGGGCTCTCTGCAGGTTGAGCAATTACTCTGTAACTAGCAGTGTTTACAACTGTGGGGCCGGTGCCACTTGTGGCTAATGAGTTATTGTTTAATAAATGATTACCTGTATTTGTTGTTTTTGCAGCATGTTGTTGATGTTGTTTTGCAGTATGATTTTCATCATCCCAATTACATTTTATAGTAAGACTTTGCTTGTCGATAAATAAACCAGTTGAAGCATCTATACGGGCAAGCCAATAATCTTCGTCTGCTTTTGGAGCCATAAATACTTGCCATACTAATTTTAATTCGCCGGTTGCTTCAATAGGGTACCACATTAATTCAGCTGTAACATTTTCTAACGAAAATTTTAAATTCCCAAAATCACTTTTACCCTTATTAACAATTGCGTTGTTAATACTTATTTTGTCTCCATTTTTTACTTTTAATCCACTGATAGATGCTTGTACAGCTTTTGTAGCACTAATACTTGGTGTAGCTGTTGCATGATTACTTTTTTCTTGTGGCATTAAAAATCTATCTCCTGCAGTAGATGCTAACACATCATTTTTAAATGCAAGCACATGCATTTTATTATATACAGGAATACCCAAATAAGTTTGTTGTAAATAAACCATCTTAATAGTTGTAGATGGAATTAGGTACGAATGTAATACAACAGAATTTTGTATATCAGTTTCTGATAATCCAATTGATAGTGCATGTTGTTTTACCAGTTTAAGTGCAGCTTGCTCTTCACTTTTGGATAGTTGAGCAGTACTCCTTAATCCAAAAAAAAGAATGGTTAATACAATTAAAAATTTCTTCATAAAAAATTAATTAGTTGGTGATTAATAAGAAAACGGTTTATTCCCTAAATTTAAAAAATAGTTATTAATTAAAATAAAATAGTTATAAACAATTATAAAATTTAGGCTAGTAGTTTTACTAGAAAAGAATAACGTAAAATTCCCATTTTATAAAGATTTGTTTTTACAAAAGCAAAGCCTATAAATAGATGTACATATTTTGTTGCAATAAAAAAAGTATGGTATAATAAGAGAAATGTCTAAACAGCAGCCTTAATTAATTTTAGTCAACTAAAATAATTGGAGCTGTTCTGTTTTTTCAATCACAATAGTAGGAGTTAAATTATTTGTAATGGTAAAAATGTTTGAAGCTTCGGTTCTACTTGCAACTTCAATTAAAGTATTACTAGCATTAGTTTGAAATAATTCTTTAACTAATTCGGTTGTATTATTTTCTTTTGATAAATGTGCTAAAATTAAATGAGATAAGTTTTCGTTTTTATGCTCTACAAATAATTCTAGGGCCTGTTTGTTTGATAAATGCCCATGCCCATTACGTATTCTATTTTTTAAATGCAATGGGTAGCGTCCGTTTTCTAGCATAACTTCATCATAATTGCTTTCTAAAAAAAGGGCATGGCATTTGGCAAAATAGTTTTTTACATTAGCACAGCAAACACCAATATCTGTAAATACACCTACACAAATAGTATTGTGTTCTATAATAAAACTATAAGGATCTATAGCATCATGCTGCTTGCTAAAAGGAGTAATCGTTAAACCATCTAGTATAATTTGCTCATGGTTATTAAATGATTTACTTAAATGGCTAATTAACCTAGGGCCGTTTTTAGCAGTTAGGGTAGATATGTAAACAGGTATTTGGTATTTATTAGCTAAGGTACTTACTCCTTTAATATGATCGCCATGCTCATGCGATATAAAAATGCCTTTTACATTTTTAAGGGGCAAGCCTAATTTTTTCATTCGTTTTTCTACTTCTCTGCAACTTATACCCACATCTACTAATATGGCTGTGCTTTTATTTCCAATATAATAGCAATTTCCATTACTACCGCTATTTAAAGATGTTATGTGCAATGCCATTATGCAAAGAAAACTTATTTTAACTATATATCTTACTACATATTCGTACTTTTGTATGTAATTAATTTAAAAAAGAATGAAACAAAATAATAAAAAGAGATATTTTCTTTTATTTCTTTTATTTACATTTTTTTTATCAAGCTATGCCCAACCTTGTATGCAACCTGGCGCATTAGTTAGTGTACGAAATTTTGAGGCTTCAAACCATGAATACATTGTATTTAAATTTATTAAGCCTTATGCAGAAAAAGGGGTTTTAAGTAAAACGACATCCGATTTTTTTTTAGATACTAAAAAAGAGGGGACTACTTATAAAAAGTTAGTTTTTAATAACGTAACACACTACTGTGTAAATAAATTAAAGTTTAATAATACGAGTAAAAAATTATTGAATTTCAAAACTGTTCAAAAAGATCAATTAATGATTACCTATGTATTTCAATTAGCAGCTGGCGCTAAAGTAACTTCACATTACGTGAGCCAACACCATAATCATTATTTTGTAAAAATTAGAATTGATTAATAATATATTCTCCTTTAGACTTTAATAATAATAACCTTGTCCTCATTAGTATTTTTAATTACTCCACCATTTACACAATTAAATACGCCGTACCCTGCTACAGCTTATTTAAAAGGTTTTTTAAATACTAAAAATATTGCATCTACCCAGGCCGATTTAGGTATTGAAGTAATTCTTGAATTATTTAGTAAAAAAGGGTTAACCAACTTATTTTCATCTATTCAATTAAAAGATACATACAGTGCAAACGCAAAGCGTATGCTTGTTTTAAAGAATGATTATATAAATAGTATTGATGCTGTTATACTTTTTTTGCAAGGAAAAAACACGGTACTTGCCCCATTAATTTGTAAAAGAAATTTTTTACCAGAGGCTGAACGTTTTGCACAAACCGATGATTTAGCTTGGGCATTTGGAAGTATGGGAGTACAAGATAAAGCCAAACATTTAGCTACTTTATATTTAGAAGATTTATCTGATTTAATTAAAGAATGTGTTGATGAACATTTTGGTTTTAGTCGCTATGCCGAAAAACTAGGTAGAAGCGCTAATAGTTTTGATGCGTTGTATGCAGAACTTCAAAAGCCAAATACCTTTATAGATAATATTTTACTAACTATTTTAAAAAATAAAATGGATAGTATACAACCAAAAATGGTGTGTATTTCTGTGCCTTTCCCTGGTAATTTATATGCCTCATTAAAATGTGGGCAATGGATTAGGCAACATTACCCTACCACAAAAGTATGTATGGGTGGGGGTTTTGCTAATACAGAACTTCGTTCTTTAAGCGATAAAAGGGTTTTTGAATTTTATGACTTTATAACGTTAGATGACGGAGAAGCTCCAATAGAAAATCTAATACAGTTTTTAAAGGGTGAAAAAAATATACAAGAGCTAAAGCGAACATTTACGTTAATTAATAATGAAGTAACCTATATTAATAACACTGCTTGTACCGATTATAGGCAAGGGCAAGTTGGCACACCAGACTACAGCGATTTTTATTTAGATAGGTATATAAGCGCTATTGAAGTGGTAAACCCAATGCATAGTTTGTGGAGTGATGGGCGTTGGAATAAATTAACAATGGCACATGGATGTTATTGGGGCAAATGTACATTTTGCGATATTAGCTTAGATTATATTAAAAGTTATGAACCCATAACAGCAGCATTACTTTGCAATAGAATGGAAGAAATTATTGCACAAACTGGGCAAAATGGTTTTCACTTTGTAGATGAAGCTGCACCGCCAGCTTTAATGAGGGCTTTATCCATTGAAATTATAAAAAGAAAATTAGTAGTAAGTTGGTGGGCAAATATTCGATTTGAAAAAAGTTTTACCAGAGATTTATGTTTACTCTTAAAAGCTGCAGGCTGCATTGCAGTATCGGGTGGGCTAGAGGTGGCAAGCGATAGGTTATTAAAATTGATAGATAAAGGAATTACGGTTGCACAAGTGGCAAAAGTTAATAAGCATTTTACCGAAGCCGGCATTATGGTACATGCTTACTTAATGTATGGGTTTCCTACTCAAACAACACAAGAAACTATTGATAGTTTAGAAATGGTACGGCAGTTATTTGAAACAGGCGTATTGCAATCGGCTTTTTGGCATTTATTTACCATGACGGCTCATAGCCCTGTTGGATTAAATCCTGAAAAATTTAAGGTGCAAAAAGTTAGTGATGCGATAGGCACATTTGCTAATAACGATATTGAGCATACCGATCCTACTGGAGCCGACCATGAGAGCTTTGGATATGGGTTAAAAAAATCGTTATTTAATTATATGCATAGTATTGGGTTTGATGTTCCCTTAAATAAATGGTTCGATTTTAAAACCCCAAAAACAAGCATTGCACCAATGTATATTTCTGCTCTTTTAAACGAAGAAGAATATATAGCCACTAATTCAACCACAAAAGTAGTTTGGTTAGGTAACGCTCCAATTATTGAAACCTATACAAAAACAAAAAAAGGTAACCAATGGGAAGAGTGTACGTTAACCTTTGAAACAAAAAGAGAAACCCTAACTATTAAAACGGATAAAGCACAAGGCTTGTGGCTTTCATCAATATTAGCCAATGTTGCCATACAAAATACTAAAACACTTACTTTACAACAAGTAAAAGAAAACTACGAAGCTGCAGGACTAAACGATTTTGAATTATTTTGGGACAATAAGCCAGTAAATGCCTTGTATAAAGCAGGGCTTTTACAATTATAATTATTGTGTTCCTAATTGCCGCAACTCCATATTTTCAAAAGTTTTTTTTGTTTTTTGCAAGATATAAAACTGCTATAGCAACATATCAGATTTTATAATTTTTTAGAGCACTACTACAGCATGCCGCATAACTTCTAAACCTACCATACCTGTACTACCAGTTAACTGGTATCTTCATTTAGTAAAGATAAAGTAACTACTAAATAAGTTATGGGTTAAACATAATTTATTTACTTTAGCAAAAAAAATGATTATGAGTGAATCTTCAAATACAACCACACACATTGCAAAAAATATTACGATAGGCGTTATTACTTCAGTTTTAGCAGCCTTTTTAATTTACTTTACAATTGGGAATCCCAAAAAAGCAGAGTTTGCTAAAAAGAAAGAGGCTACAAAAAAGGCATGGGCATCCTACAAAGAAAATAGAGCGGTTTTTATTCAAGCGCTAAAGTCGATAGATACAACCATGGATGATAATAGAGCTAAAAAATTATTAAATCATCAAATAGATATTGCAGTAGGTAATTTGGAAAATATTAAAAAAGAAACAGATGCCGATCAACGAGTTTTTAGCACTATAGATATTACTATTGAGCAAATTAAAGAAATGAAACCTTTGTTTGAAAGTTTTTTTACGGACAGAATAAATTATATAAATAAAAATCCTGAAGCCCTAATTGACGACCCTTATCTAATAGAAACCCAAAAAAACTTTGAAGAGGATATTAGTACTTTAAGAACAAGGGATACCCTTCGATTAAATAAATTTAGAGATGGTTTAAGAAAAGATTATGGTGTAGAGTAAATGAATGTTTTATGCACATAGTAGCTTAAAAAAATTATATTCGTTAAACGGCATTCTTTTTACCCAAATTGCTTAATAAATACCCTGTAGTGGGTATTTGTTATTTTTATAAAATTATTACTTTCACTAAAATTTTAAAATATGAAATCGATAAAAATTATACTTTTTAGTTTTTTTGTATTTAGTTTTACAACTACATTTTCGCAAACCACTGCAGATGAATGGTATAAAAAAGGCAACACTCTTTTTGCTGAAAAAAAGTACAAAGAAGCAATAATAGCCTACGAAAAATGTGTAGCTATAGACAATAAAAACACGAATGCCTTTTACACTTTAGGTTGGTGTTTAAATGATGAAGGTAAATATGAAGATGCCGTAAAAAATCTTACTCAAGCAATACGTTTAGATAAAAGTCTTCTAAAAGCCCATCAAGAGTTAGCCTACTCTTATCGAAAACTAAAACGCTACCCAGAAAGTTTACAAGCGTTAGAAAAAGCACTAGAGCTAAAATCAAACAGCGCAATAACGTATCAAAGTTTTGGCGATTTGTACGATGAACAAAAAGAAAGCAAAAAAGCAATAGAAGCCTATAAAAAAAGTTATGAGTATGATAATAATAAAGAAGTAGTACTTTATAAATTAGGCTATTTAAATAATGGCCAAGAAAATTTTACAGAAGCCATTGATTGGTTAAATAAAGCAACTGCTATTAAGCCAGCCTCCACAACGTATAACGAATTAGGCTTTGCCTATTATAAATTAAAAAAGAATGATGAAGCTATTGCAGCGTATAAAAAATCGTTAGAAATAAAAGCAAATGGCACTTCGTATAAGGGTATGGGAGATGTGTATAGAAGAAATTATTCGTCTCCTAAAATACCCGAAGCCTTAGAAAACTATACTAAAGCAGTTGAGTTAAACCCCTCAAGCAGTGGCTCTTATTTTGGAATAGGTTGGTGTTACAACGAACAACAAAAATATGATGAAGCTATTACTGCTTTAAAAAAATCTATTCAATTAGACCCAAAACTGGTTGTAGCCATTACTGAGATAGGCTATGCACAATATATGAAAGGATATTATGCTGATGCAATTGCATCTTTTAAAAATGCCATTAGTTTGGATAGTAAAAACAAACTATGTAGATATTATTGTGGTTTAGTTTATGTAAAGCAAAAAGACAAAGCCAATGCCACACTAATGTATAACGAGTTAAAACCTTTAGATAAAGAGTTGGCAGAGAAACTATTTCTTAAAGTAGTGGTGTTGTAATATTTCTTGTAAATTCAAAGTGATACCAACGTTTAAATATATTACTATAGCTTTTAGAGTTACTAAAAATTTATTTGAAATTCTAAAATGTTGAAATAAATGACTAAAATAAAAAAGCACCTTTAAAGGTGCTATACTAAAATAAGTTTGTTCAAAGTTTACAATAAATCTAATGCCTTTGCTAAAAATGTAGTGTTAAAAGGTAAAATCATACTACAATATGCACCCATAGGTGAGTACAAAACCACAAAAAATACAATTACAGAAAGAATAAATAAAATCCAAAATAAGCCAGTTTTTTTTGATGCTGTTTCCATTCTTTTTTTGGCAAATATATATATAATCTTTCAAAAATTAAATACTTCATCTTTTAAAATCTAAATATTAATGTGTAAAATATACATTTTAGATAAAACTTGATTAAATTGCTCGCCAAATCAGTTACATTTTAAAATGCTTGTACATTTTTATATTCGCTACTCAACAAAACCTGGAGAGTCTTTATATATAACAGGCAACGTAGTAGAATTGGGTAGCAATAGTACAATTAATGCCATTAAATTAAATTATGTTAATGCTGATTTTTGGTGTGTTAAACTTGAACTAAACACCTATAAAATTAATATTCTTCAATACAAGTATATTTTAAAAGAAACCGGATTAGATGATGTTGTAGAATATGGCGATGATAGATGTATAGATTTAAAAAAGTATAACCAAAGAGTACTTACCACTATAGATACTTGGCAAACAGAAGCAGATTATAGAAATAATTTTTACACCAAAGCATTTGAGCAAGTACTCTTAAAAAATGATACTCTACCAAATAAAAGGAAAAAAGAAAAATCATTTACGGTTGAGTTTAGGGTAAAAATGCCCATTTTACAACCCAACCAAGTTTTATGTATTGCAGGCTCAGTAAAAGAATTAGGTAATTGGCAAAATAAAAAAGCTCTTCTCCTAATAAAAATAGGTAATTGGCATGCTATAAAAATTAATCTGACCAGATATAATGAAACGATTACTTATAAATACGGTATATATAATATCAAAACAAAACAACTAGTACACTTCGAAACAGGTGATAACAGAATATTGATAGGAGAGCCAAGTAATAAGGGTGTTATTATTATACATGATGGTTATGCAAATATAGCCACTACTAATTTTAAAGGAGCTGGTGTAGCTATACCGGTGTTTAGTTTGCGGAGCAAAAATAGTTTTGGAGTAGGAGAGTTTGCCGACTTAAAGTTATTAGTTGATTGGGCTAAAAAAACTGGCCTAAAACTTATACAGCTTTTACCTATTAACGATACCATTGCTACACATTCGTGGAAAGATTCGTATCCCTACGCTGCAATATCTGCATTTGCATTACACCCCATGTATATAAACTTACAACAAGTTGCTTTTAATGAAAATCAATCTATTGTAACAGCATTAAAAAAAAAGCAACAACAATTAAATGAATTAGCAGTAGTAGATTATGAACAAGTAATTAAATTTAAATTACTTGCTTTAAAAGAATTATACCTGCTACAAAAAAATACATTAAAAGAAGATATAAACTATCATACCTTTTTTGAGTTAAACAAGCATTGGTTGGTACCGTATGCTGCTTTTTGTTATTTAAGAGATAAGCACAAAACAATTGAATTTAATAAATGGAGGAGTAATAGTACCTATAGCGAAGCTGCAATACAACGACTAACTAGTATTACCCAAAAGCATTATGATGAAATTGCTGTACATTATTTTACGCAATACCAACTTCATCTTCAATTAAAAGATGCTACTGCTTATGCACATAAAAATGGAATTGTAGTAAAAGGAGATTTACCAATAGGTATTTATAGAAATAGTGTAGATGCTTGGATAGAGCCTGAACTATATAATATGGATGAACAAGCAGGAGCACCACCAGATGATTTTGCTGTAAAGGGGCAAAATTGGGGTTTCCCCACCTACAACTGGAAAAAAATGTCTGACGATAATTACACTTGGTGGCGAAAGCGTTTTCAGCAAATGAGTATGTACTTTGATGCTTTTAGAATTGATCATATACTGGGTTTTTTTAGAATTTGGAGAATTCCCTTAAACTCAGTTGAAGGTATTTTGGGAAAATTTAAACCTACATTACCAGTACATGTAAACGAATTTGCAGAAAACGGAATTTCGTTTAATTATGAACGGTTTTGTACACCCTTTATTAACGAACAAATAATAGAAAAAGAATTTGGCGAAAAAGCTGAATATGTAAAAAGTACTTTTTTAAATGCATATAAACTTAAAGAAGAGTTTAATACTCAACGCAAAGTTGAAGACTATTTTAACGAAAACAATACTGAAAACACGACTATAAAAATTGGGCTTTTTAATTTAATTAGTAATGTAATTCTACTTGAGGAAGATGGAAGTGATAAACAACAATTTCACTTTCGTATATCTATGTCCGATACTGAATCGTATAAAAACTTAGATAACACTACACAAACAAAATTATACGAGTTATACATAAACTACTTTTATTATAGGCAAGATGATTTTTGGAAGAAAGAAGCTTTGCAAAAATTGCCTAGCCTAAAACGTAGTACCAATATGTTGGTTTGTGGCGAAGACTTAGGGATGGTGCCACATTGTGTACCAGCAGTTATGGAGCAGCTAAGCATATTAACGTTAGAAATACAACGTATGCCTAAAAAAAAGGGGATTGAATTTTTTCACCCAAACGAAGCTCCTTATTTAAGTGTGCTTACACCAAGTACACATGATATGAGTACACTACGAAGTTGGTGGATGGAAGATAAAGCCAAAACTCAACGTTTTTACAATAACATTTTGGGTAAAAATGGCGATGCTCCCCATTTTTGTGAGGCTTGGATATGTAAAGAAATTATACAACAGCACTTACAATCGCCTGCAATGTGGAGCATTTTTCAATTACAAGATATGCTGGGTATTAATGAAACTATTCGTAGAGAAAACCCTGATGATGAAAGAATTAATATACCATCAAACCCTAACCATTACTGGCAATATAGAATGCATATTTCATTAGAAGATTTACTAAAACAAAAGATGTTTAATATAGAAATAAAAGATTTAGTAAGTGCATCCGGAAGATAAAGTACTTTTGACCTATGAAAGTTTCTTACAAAACATTTAATCTACCTTTTAAGCATCCCTTCACCATTTCCAAAGGGACAAAAACACATCAACCAACTTTTATTGTGGAATTAGATTATTTTGGAGTAAAAGGATATGGAGAAGCTCCAGCAATTTCGTATTACAATATTTCTGTAGAAAAAATGATGGAGGATTTAGAGCGTAAAAAAATATTTGTTGAAAAATTTGCGTTTACAGATCCAGAAAGATATTGGCATTATCTGCATCATCTTTTTCCTATAAATAATTTTTTAGTTTGTGCTTTAGATATGGCTGGCTGGGATTTATATGGTAAAATAAAGAAAAAACAATTGCATCAATTATGGAATCTAGATATATCAACAGCTCCTCTAACAGATTATACCATTGGAATAGATACTATTGAAAAAATGGTAGCTAAAATGCAAGAATTTCCTTGGCCTATTTATAAAATAAAAGTTGGAATGCCCAACGATGTTGAAGTACTAACCGAATTACGAAAGCATACAAACGCAATTTTTAGAGTAGATGCAAATGCAGGATGGACGTTAGAGGAGGCATTACTAAAAATTCCTATATTAAAAACGTTAGGGGTAGAGTTTGTAGAACAACCTTTAGCAAAAGATGCTTGGGATGACATGAAATTATTGAAAGAAAAATCTTCGTTACCCTTAATAGCAGACGAAAGTTGTGTGGTAGAAAGTGATGTAGAAAAATGTGTTAATCATTTTGATGGCATAAATATAAAACTTACAAAATGTAGTGGAATTACACCAGCGAGGCGAATGATAACAAAGGCAAGAGAACTAAATTTAAAAGTAATGATTGGTTGTATGAATGAAAGCAGTGTTGGTACAGCAGCCATAGCACAACTTGCTCCCTTGCTAGATTATGTTGATATGGATGGCCCTTTGTTATTAAATGACGATATTGCAGAAGGGGTAACTTTTAACCAAGGAAAAATTTGTTACACCGATTATGCTGGACTAGGCATTAAGCTTAAACAACAATAATTTTTTTAGTAATAAAACTTGAATAATTAAAATAAAGTCTAAATAAATTTGGTAATACTAATTTTACACCACTACCTTTGCGTAACAAATGATAACAATAAACAATTTACATCATCATCATACTTTACCGATAGGTAAGCTGTATTGATGTGTGTGTAAAAACATATTTTAAAAAGGGCTTACTTAATTGTAAGCCCTTTTTCTATTTAAACCAATATAAAATAAAAACATGTTAAAAATTGCAGTTCAAAAATCGGGTAGATTGTACGAAGAATCAATTAAGCTATTAAGAGAATGTGGCATTGATATTAATAATGGTAACAAACAATTAAAAACTACTGCCGAAAACTTTCCGTTGGAAATTTTCTTTTTAAGAGATGATGATATACCACAATACGTTTTTGATGGTGTAGCAGATATTGGTATTGTTGGGCAAAATGTGGTAGCCGAAAAAAATAAAAATATCCAGCAAATTAAACCATTAGGCTTTGGAAAATGTAGATTAAGTATTGCTGTAAATAAGGCACAAAATTATCAGTCAATAGCCGATTTAAATAATTTAAAAATTGCAACTACTTACAGTGGAATTTTATCAAGGTATTTACAAGATAAAAAGTGTAATGCAGAAATACATGAAATAAGTGGATCGGTTGAAATTGCACCAAGTATAGGTTTGGCAGATGCAATATGCGATTTGGTTAGCAGCGGCAGTACTTTATTTACAAATGGGTTAAAAGAAGTGGAAACCATTATGCACTCAGAAGCTGTTTTGGTGAGCAACAATAATTTAAGTGCAGAAAAACTGGCAATTCTTACAAAATTATTATTAAGAATTGATTCCGTAAAAACAGCTAAAAAAAATAAATACATCTTATTAAACGCACCAAATAATCAATTAAAAAATATTACTACAATTTTACCAGGCTCTAAAAGCCCTACCATTGTGCCTTTGGCCGAGGAGGGATGGAGTAGTGTGCAAAGTGTTGTTAACGAAAATGATTTTTGGGATGTTATTGAAAAATTAAAGCAGTTTGGAGCAGAGGGTATTTTAGTAGTACCAATAGAAAAAATGATTGCATAAAAAAATAATAAAAATGTTAAAAATATATACTACACCACCATCAACAAATTGGGATGAACTTTGCACCAGACCAATGCTTGAAGCAGAAGATTGTACAAACACGGTCACAACAATTTTGAAAGATGTACAACAAAATGGAGATGCTGCTTTATTAAAGTATACTGAATTATATGATAAAGTAACGTTATCAACACTTCAAGTTGAAAAAAGTGAAATTGATGAAAGCGAAACTAAAATAGATGTGCCTTTAAAAGCTGCAATTGATATAGCTTTTGATAATATTTACACGTTTCATATTAATCAACTAGAAAAAGAAACAAGTATTACTACAACAAAGGGTGTAAACTGTTGGAGAAAAAGCGTAGGTATAGAAAATGTTGGCCTATATATTCCAGGAGGTACTGCCCCCTTATTTTCTACTTTACTTATGTTGGGTATTCCTGCAAAAATTGCAGGATGTGCAAACATATCGGTTTGTACTCCTTTAAATAAAAATGGTACTATTAATACCGCAATTTTATATGCCGCAAAAAAAATTGGTATACAAACAATTTATACCATTGGTGGTGCACAAGCAATTGCAGCACTTACCTATGGCACATCAACTATCAAAAAAGTAAATAAAATATTTGGGCCAGGTAATCAGTATGTAACTAGGGCAAAGCAACTAGTTAGTTTGCAACATGTAGCAATTGATATGCCAGCAGGCCCTAGCGAAGTGTTGATATATGCAGATGATACTGCTTATCCTTCTTTTATTGCTGCAGATTTATTAAGCCAAGCAGAGCATGGTATAGATAGTCAAGTTATTTTAGTGGCCACTAATCAAAAAATTATTGATGCCGTAAATGATGAACTTAGTGTACAAATAAAACAACTGAACAGAGCCGAAATAGCTATGGCATCTTTAGCTAATAGTAAAGCTATTATTTTTGAGGATGTTAACTTGGCGTTTGATTTTATAAATTATTATGCAACTGAGCATTTAATTATTGCAACAGATAACGCAACAGAATTATGTGCAAAAGTTATTAATGCTGGTAGTATATTCCTTGGCCATTATTCTCCTGAAAGTGTGGGGGATTACGCCTCTGGCACAAACCACACACTGCCCACAAATGGCTATGCAAAAATGTATAGTGGAGTATCTGTAGATAGTTTTATAAAAAAAATTACCGTACAGCATTTAACAAAGCAAGGTTTATTAAAGATTGCACCAACAGTAGAAACAATGGCAACTGCCGAAGGTTTACAAGCACATAAAGAAGCTGTATCTATAAGAGTAAAACAACTACAACAAAATGATTTTTAATTTAGATAATTTAGTTAGAGAAAATATAAAAGCACTTAAACCCTATTCAAGTGCAAGAACGGAGTATACAGGTAATGCCACTACTTACCTGGATGCCAATGAAAGTCCATTTAACTCAATGCTACTAAATAACACTGAGCTTAGTTTTAATCGTTATCCAGATCCTTTGCAATGGCAAGTAAAATTTGCGTTAGCTAAAATAAAAGGTGTACCAGCAGAAAATATTTTTTTAGGCAATGGCAGTGATGAGGTCATTGATTTGGCTTTTAGAATATTTTGTACCCCTCAAAAAGATAATGTGATTATTTGCCCACCAACTTACGGCATGTATAAAGTAAGTGCTAATATTAATGATGTAGCAGTTAATACCATTAATCTATTACCAAATTTTCAGTTAGATGTATCGGTTATTTTAAATGCAATAAATGAGAAGACTAAACTTATTTTTATTTGTTCGCCAAACAATCCAACGGGCAATTCTATTAACAAAGAAGATATTATAACCCTGCTAACTAATTTCAATGGAATTGTAGTAATTGATGAAGCCTATATCAATTATTCTGCCCAACAAAGTTTTATAGCTGCACTAACAACTTTTCCAAACTTAATTGTGCTTCAAACGTTGTCTAAAGCATGGGGCTTAGCAGCGCTTAGGTTAGGTATGTGTTTTGCATCGCTTGATATTATTGACTTATTTAACAAAGTAAAACCACCGTACAATATAAATTTAGCTACCCAACATTTAGTAAAAGGGGCGTTAGAAAATGTAGATACTGTTAATAATCAAATCACCTTAACTATAAAAGAGCGAACCAACATAATTACCGAATTAACTAAGTTTAATTTTGTAAAAAATATTTACCCAAGCGATGCTAATTTTATTTTAGTTAACGTAACAGATGCTACAAAACTTTATACCTATCTAATACACAATGGCATTATAATTCGTAATAGAAGTAATGAACCGCTTTGTGCTAATTGCTTACGTATTACTATAGGATCGATTTTAGAAAATAAACAACTAATAAACACATTAAAAAACTACACAAATGGCTAAAAAAATTTTATTTATTGATAGAGATGGTACCTTAATTAAAGAGGCTCCACCAACTTATCAGTTAGATTCATTTAGTAAACTTGCCTTTTACCCAGATATGTTTTTATATATGCGTAAAATTGCAACAGAGTTAGATTACGAATTAGTTATGGTTACCAATCAAGATGGATTAGGTACACCAACTTTTCCTGAGGATACCTTTTGGCCTGTGCAAAATTTTGTTATGGAAAGCTTAGAAAGTGAAGCTATACATTTTGAAGCCGTGTTTATAGACAAGACTTACCCAAAAGAAAGTGCGCCAACACGAAAGCCGGGTACTGCTATGCTTAATCAATACATAAATAACCCAATGTATGATGTACAAAATTCTTTTGTAATTGGAGATAGAATTACTGATATGCAATTAGCTAAAAATTTAGGTTGCAAGGGTTTATGGCTAACTATAGATGATACGTTAGGTGCAGCTGAAATACAAAATTCAATTAGTGAATTAAGGAAAGATACTATTGTACTTGAATCGCCAAACTGGAGTGCTATTTATGAACATTTAAAATTACCTCCACGAAGTTTAATGCATAGTCGTAATACAAATGAAACTAAAATTTCTATAAACTTAAATTTAGATGGTAAGGGTAATGCAAAAATAAATACAGGTTTAGGTTTTTTTAACCATATGCTTGAGCAAATAGCAAAACACGGAAATATAGATTTAGCAATTGAATGCAACGGCGATTTACATATAGATGAACATCATACCATTGAGGATGTTGGTATAGCTTTGGGCGAAGCTTTTTTACAAGCGCTAGGCAACAAATTGGGAATAGAGCGTTATGGTTTTTTATTACCTATGGATGATTGCTTAGCTCAAGTGGCTATTGATTTTGGTGGAAGAAATTGGTTGGTTTGGGATACCGAATTTAAAAGAGAAAAAATTGGAGAAATGCCAACAGAAATGTTTTACCATTTCTTTAAATCATTTAGTGATGGAGCTAAGTGTAATTTAAATATTAAAGCTGATGGCGATAATGAGCACCATAAAATTGAATCAATTTTTAAAGCCTTTGCAAAGTGTATAAAAATGGCTGTAAAACGAGATGTTAATAATAATTCCTTACCAAGTACAAAAGGCGTTTTATAAATGAAAATAATAATTGTAAATTATAATGCTGGTAACACAAAAAGTGTATGGTATGCTTTGCAAAGACTTGGTCACACAGCAATAATTACAAGCAATATAGACGAAATACGAACAGCTGATAAAGTTATTTTACCAGGTGTGGGTCATGCAGCCTTTGCAATGGCTGAGTTAAAAAAAACGGGAATCGATAAACTTATTCCACTTTTAACTCAACCTGTTTTAGGTATTTGTTTAGGGTTGCAATTAATGTGTAAACATACTACAGAAGGTAACATTAATGGTATGGGAATATTTAATACAACCGTACAAAAATTTGAATCAAGCATAGAAAAAATCCCACAAATTGGATGGAATACTATAGAGTTAAAAACATCAGCTTTATTCAATAACTTAAGCCCTAATAATTATGGTTACTTTGTGCATAGTTATTATGCATCAATTTGTAACGAAACAATAGGGAGTACAACTTATATTCAGCCATTTAGTGCTGCACTAGAAAAAGATAATTTTTTTGGTTGCCAATTTCATCCAGAAAAATCTTCTACGTTTGGTCAAACTATTTTACAAAACTTTATAAACTTATAATGGAAATAATACCAGCAATTGATCTTGTTGATGGAAAATGTGTACGACTAGCAAAAGGCGATTTCGCTCAACAAAAAGTATACAATCAAAATCCCTTAGAAGTAGCTAAGGAATTTGAAGCTGCAGGTATTAAACGGTTGCATTTAGTTGATTTAGATGGAGCAAAAGCAGGAAAAATTCAGCACATAAACGTTTTAGAAACTATTGCCCGTAACACTACTTTACAAATTGATTTTGGAGGTGGAGTAAAACAAATTGAAGATGTAAACTCCGTATTAAATGCAGGAGCTTGCTTTGTTACCATCGGAAGTTTAGCTGTTAAAAATCCAAGTCTTTTGCAAGAGTGGGTTAATGCGTTTGGAGCCACAAAATTTTTAATTGGAGCAGATACGTTAAACTATACCATTAAAACAAATGCTTGGATAAACGATAGTGGTATTAATATTTTTAATTTTATTTCTTCTTTACAAGCCATGGGTTTGTCAACTATTTTTTGTACCGATATTGAAAAAGACGGAATGCAAAACGGGCCATCTTTACAATTGTATAAAGAAATTTTAAAAACAAATAGGGGCATTAATTTAATAGCGAGTGGTGGCGTTACAACAGTTAATGATATTGAAGCACTTGCACAAATAGGTTGTACAGGAGCTATTATTGGTAAAGCTTTTTATGAAGGAAATATTTTATTAACCGATTTAAAAAAATATAGTTAACATGCTTTGTAAAAGAATTATACCTTGTTTAGATATAAAAGATGGGCGTACAGTAAAGGGAATAAATTTTGAAAATATAAAAGATGCTGGTAACCCCATTGAACTTGCAAAAATGTACAACGATAATGGTGCAGATGAACTTGTTTTTTTGGATATAACAGCAACAATAGAAAAAAGAAAAACATTGGCCACTTTAGTAAATGAAATAGCCCGTACTATAAATATACCCTTTACAGTAGGTGGCGGTATTAGTAGTGTTGAGGATGTAGCTATTTTATTAGATAATGGAGCTGATAAAGTTTCAATTAATACCGCTGCGTTTAACAATCCTAATCTTTTACATGAATTAAGTAAAAATTTTGGTAATCAATGTATAGTATTAGCCATTGATACTAAACAAGAGGAAGACGGTAATTGGTATGTTTATTTGAATGGAGGCAGAACAAAAACTAGCCAATTAGCAATAAATTGGGCAACACAAGCAGTTGATTTAGGTGCTGGCGAAATTTTATTAACTGCAATGAATAACGATGGTACAAAAAATGGATTTGCTTTAGATATTACCGCTCAACTATCTACTAAACTTAGTGTACCCGTAATAGCTAGTGGCGGTGCTGGTAGTATGCAACATTTTAAAGATGTATTTACTCAAGGCAAGGCTGATGCTGCTTTGGCAGCAAGTGTATTTCATTATAACGAAATAAATATACCAACACTTAAACAATACTTACATAATCAACAAATTTTAATTAGAATATAATTATGCAACCAAATTATAGTAAATACAGCGATGGCCTTGTACCAGCAATTATACAAGATGCTGAAACAAAAAATGTTTTAATGCTAGGGTTTATGAATGAAGCAGCTTTTGAAAAAACAACAGCTCTTAATAAAGTAACCTTTTTTAGCCGTACAAAAAATAGGTTATGGACAAAAGGTGAAGAGAGCGGTAATTTTTTAACCGTTGTTAGTATAGATATTGATTGTGATAACGATACCCTTTTAATAAAAGCTAATCCAGCAGGTGCAGTTTGCCATACGGGCTCTTCTACTTGTTTTGATGATAAAAATGTAGATGCTAATTTTATTTACACCCTTGAAAAAATTATTGAACAAAGAAAAATAGCTACAACCAATACTTCTTATATAAAATCATTATTTGATAAAGGGATAAATAAAATTGCCCAAAAAGTAGGGGAGGAAGCTACTGAATTAATTATAGAGGCAAAAGATGATAATGCAGAATTATTTAAAAACGAAGCGGCTGATTTATTATTTCATTATCTAATTTTATTAAACGCCAAAGGATTTAAACTAAATGATATTATAGACATATTAGAAAAACGGCACTAAACTTTTCTTACTTTTGGCACAATGAAAAAAATTAATAAACCCACCGATTTAGAATATGCCGTTTATTATGAACCCTTTTTAAAAAAACTACCTGCAGAAACTAATGTTTTTAAACAGCTAAAAGAAAATACTACAGTCTTAAAGCTGCTTTTATCAACGTTAACGGAACAACAATTAACTACAGCCTACGCCCCAGGTAAATGGTCAATCAAAGATATTTTGCAACATTTAATTGATTTTGAACGAGTATTAATTTATAGGGCTATGAGCTTTGCCCGAAACGATAAACGCCCCATACCTTTTTTTGATGAAAACGAATATGCTAAACAAGCCAATGCTACCAAACAATCTATAAAAAAATTACTTAAAGATTATAAGGCCCTTAGACAAAGCACTTTAGCCTTTTTTGAAAATCAAACAGCAGCATCGCTAAAGCGTACAGGTATTGCAAGCAATTACACCATGAGTGTAAGGGCTTGTGCATGGATAATTTGTGGGCACGAAATGCACCACCTAACTATAATTAAGGAAAGATATTTATATTAAATAAAACGATTGTCAAAATCAAAATCGGGCTCGTTATTTTTTTCTAGTTTTGTTAGCCCCTCAAAAGTATAATATCTAATTAAGTGAGATAGAGGTATAGTAACCAATAAACCAACACCACATAGCAATACGCCTATAACCGCAATAAATCCACTAAATAAAAATAACATTAATAAATGCCCAAAGTTTTTAGTGCCCATTTTTATACTCAACTTTATAGCTTCAATAGGTTTTACGTTGTAGAAGTAAGCAAAGTAAGTTGCATAATAGGTAAATGTTGCAACTAGTAATACCAAAACAAATGTTACCAATCCGCTCATTAATAAAGCGGTAGTAAAAATTGGATTAAAATTAGTTGGATCTGTTCTAGCATCAAGCAGTTCATTAAAAAAAGCAATACCACCAAATATTATTAAAGGCACACATGCAAGAATATAAGCAACAGCAGTTAATAAATACGTTAAAATAACTGGACCAAATTTTTGAAATGGTCTAAAAAAATTACCGAATTCTACATTTTTATTCACTCTTTCATTATAAACAAATGAAGCAAAACCTAATGCAATAAATGGAGATAAAATATTTGATGCCAAAGGAACAACAGATAAAGCTAGAAACCCAACAAACACTATTACACAAACCCCAATATAAGAGCCTGCTTGTCTACCAAAATCTGCCCAAGAGTAACTAAAGAGTCTGTAAGTTTCACGGACTCATTTTCATCAAGTATGTTTTCTAATTCGTTAAAATTTTTCATGTAAGCAAGTAAAGGAAAAATGTTGAGAATACAAAAATGTTGTTGAAACAATGTGTTTACTTCCAATTTATAATCCAATACTTAAAACTCAACCACTTCACTATAATCTTTTACTACATTATAAAGTGTATCTCTTTCTATAGGTTTACGTTTTACTTGTTTTATTAGTTGCACTAGTTCTTCTGTACTCATTTTTGGGCTTTGCTCTTCGCTGCCTGCCATACTGTAAATTTTTGTACTATCATCAATGGTACCATCAATATCATTTACGCCAAAGCTTAAACTTAATTGAGCATTTTGCCTGCCCAACATAGGCCAATAGGCTTTTAAGTGAGGAAAATTATCTAAGTAAATTCGGGCAATGGCATATAAACGCATATCCTCGGTAATGGTGCTTTCGGTAACATTACTCATATCATTATCTTGGTTTCTAAATTTTAGAGGAATAAAGGTGTTAAACCCTTTTGTTTTGTCTTGAAGCTCTCTCAATCTTCTCATATGGTCTATACGGTGTTCGTATTTTTCTATATGGCCATAAAGCATAGTAGCATTGCTGTGCATACCCAACTCATGGGCAACTTCGTGTATGCGTAACCAACCAGTAGCATCTACTTTATCTGCTGCAATTTGCTCTCGAATTGTTGGATGAAAAATTTCGGCACCACCACCAGGTAAGCTATCCAAACCAGCATCATGCAATTGTTTCATACCTTCTTCAATGGTTAGTTTTGCTTTTCTAAACATATACTCTAGCTCTACGGCTGTAAAAGCTTTTACATGTAAGCTAGGGCGATGTGCTTTTATTTTTTGCATCAACTCTATAAAATACGCCATGTTCATTTTTGGGTGAACTCCGCCAACAATATGTACTTCGGTAATGGGTTTTCCATCGTAGGTTTTTACAATATCAAGCATTTGATCAATGCTTAATTCCCAACCTTCATCTTTTTTTGCATACAAGCGGCTATAGCTGCAAAACTTGCAACTAAACACACAAACATTCGTAGGCTCAATATGAAAATTTCTATTAAAATAAGTGGTGTTTCCATGCAAACGCTCTCGAATAAAATTGGCTAATGCCCCAACAAAAGGAAGTTCGCCTTTTTTAAAAAGTGTTAGGCCTTCTTCATCGGTTATTCGTAGATTATCTTTTACTTTTTGGGCAATGCTTTTAAGGTCATTATCGGTGGTAGATTCTATTAAAACATCTATTGAAATACTCATTTTAATACTTTTTGCAAAGGTACGTTTATTGGGTATGTATAAGGTGTTTTATAAAGAAAAAGCCTAACAAAAATGTTAGGCTTTAAAACTATCTTTTAATTAAATTTAATTCTTCTCAAAGGTTAAATAATCTGTACCTCCATTTCCACCACTAACATCTTGTAGGCGTATTTTAGTATCTGTACGTTCTATTACATGCCAATCATCGCTTATTTCAATAAAATTAGCGTTGGTGGTAAAGGCTAAAATTAATTTTACTTTGGAATCGTCGTTAGCTGTAGACCAAGTACCATTAATAGTAAAAAGTGTATTGGAAGCTGATACTAAATTGCTAGGTCCAAATGTAAAAGTAAATCCATTAAAATTAGCTGTTTCATCTTGATTGGTATCCCAATAATAGGTAACTCGCCAAGTACCAGAGCTAACTGTTGTTGTTACATTGGAAGTAGTAATGGTAGATGTGCTAGTTTCATCTTTTTTGCAACTGGTTAAGCCTAATGCAATAAATACAGTTGCAAGTGCAAATATTTTTTTCATGTGTAACTATTTAGTTTGTAAAATTGTTTAATAATGTAAGTCAATTACCGTGCCATTTATAAACATGACAGAATTAACAATTATTTTTTACAATTTGAATATTAAGTATCTTACCATTTTAATGACAACTGCTATATATGAATATTAAATTACGTTTAACAATTCTTAATTTTTTGCAATTTTTTGTATGGGGGGCTTGGCTTATTTCAGCTGGTGATTTTTTGTTTAAAAGTGGATTCAGCGGAACACAAATTGGAGCAGTTTATTCCACACTTGGACTAGCTTCCTTATTTATGCCTTCAATTATGGGCATCATTGCCGATAAATATATTAATGCTGAAAGACTTCTGGGAATTTGTCATATTATAAGTGGGGTCTTCTTAGTAATTGCAGCTGGAAATATTAATCCAAATATTCTTTTTTGGATAATGTTTTTGAACAGTTGCTTTTATATGCCAACTATTGCATTAAATAATTCTGTAAGCTATAATATTTTAGTTAGTAATAATAGAGATGTGGTAAAAGAGTTTCCTCCAATTAGAGTTTGGGGTACTGTTGGTTTTATTGCAGCTATGTGGATTGTAGATATTACAGGTTGGAAAGATTCTAATATGCAATTTTATTTTAGTGCGGTTCTTTCTTTTTTAATAGGTATATATGCTTTTACAATGCCTAAGTGCATTCCAATGAATAGTATTAAAAGTGATAGTTGGATTTCTAAACTTGGTCTTGATGCCTTTGTGTTATTAAAAGAAAAAAAAATGTTCATCTTTTTTATGTTTGCATTATTGTTGGGTGCAGCTTTGCAGGTAACCAATACTTTTGGTGGGCAGTTTTTAAGAAGTTTTGGAACATCCCATCCTAATTCTTTTGTTGTAAAACATGAAATTCTAACTCTCTCAATTTCACAAATTTCTGAGTCGTTATTTATTTTAGCTATTCCTTTCTTTTTAAACAGATACGGCATAAAAAAAGTGATGTTTATTAGCATGTTAGCTTGGGTATTACGTTTCGGTTTGTTTGGAATTGGTGACCCTGGTAATGGGTTATTCTTTTTAATTGCATCAATGATTATTTATGGGATGGCATTTGATTTCTTTAATATTTCTGGATCGTTATATGTTGAGCAGGAAACGAACTCAGATATTAGAGCAAGTGCTCAAGGTCTTTTTATGTTTATGACTAATGGAGTAGGAGCAGTTATTGGTAGCTTTGGTAGTGGATTAGTAGTAGATTATTTTACTAAAGATAATATTAGAGATTGGCAAAAAATTTGGATGTGTTTTGCTGGGTATGCTCTAATTGTAGCCATACTTTTTTTAATACTATTTAAACACAAACACAACCCCAACGATATTAAAGATGTAATTCACTAGTAAGACAAATTACTTGTAACTTACTTACAGCGTTATCGTTTCAACTTTTATTACAGCATCCAAATTAAGTTGGCCAAAAATATGAGGAAATTCTTCGTTTACACTTGGTGCAAGTTCGTATTTTAAAGGTGCAGATAAGGCTGTTTCATCTATATGCAACAATACTAAATTAGGTACATTTTTATAATATCTATCTAATACACCTGGTACTTGTTGTATAGTACTGCAGTGCATAAATCCCTCAATTAAAAAAGAGTCAGCTTGGTAAAACCCTTGCTGTTGGGCAGTTTCCCAACTTTTTTTTGTACATACATGAAATATCATTCGCTAAGTAATTTGGCTAATTGTAAAAGCTCCTCCATTTTATATCGGTTTCTATCATTATCAAAACATTTACTCAACTCCTCTAATAAAAACTGAATAATTCGTTTATTAGAAAGTTGCCTAAAGTAAGAGGCTGTTTGCGGTACGTTTATTCGTTTAAAGTAATTTTCTACATCTTTATGGCTATACATTTGACCATTTATTGGATCAATATAAAAATTTATTTTTTCCGAAGTATGTCCAACAGGGTTTAAAAAATCGAATTGAGGATCTACATAAGCTAAAATAAATTGCTTAGGAATATTGATGGCTTTTACAGGAATATCAACCAACTCACACAAAGCTAAATAAAGAATACCTGTACTTACAGCGTTTCCTTTTTTACCCTCTACCACTTTATTTATTAAATAATCATCTGGGTTGTCGTAGGCAAATTCAACTCCTTTTAATTTGTAATAATTGTATAAAATACTAGTAAGCACATTTACTTGCTCCATGGGAGTTAAATAATTGTTTAACTCCAACCATATATTTCTTCTTATTTTTTCAAGCTCCTGCACTATTGGAGTAGTTTGCAGATCTGGGTAGTGATATTTTGCCACCAGCAATGCACCATCTAATAAATTAGCATTACCACTTTTCCAATGTTTAAAATCGTCACACAAATCTCTAAAATGTACTCTATGTATTAGCAGCTCTATTCTTTCTTGCAAATTACCATCTGGAGTGTTTTCCCATAAATTTTCCAAATTTGGAATAATAGCTTTTCCAAACGAAATTATTTTGTCGCTAACGGTACTATACACATCCTCATCGGGGTCGTCTATTAAATGAAAAAGTGCTGATATTTCTTTATTTTCTATCAAAAATATTTATTTGTTTAAAATTGCGACAAAAACATATTACTACAAAGTTTTAATTTTCCACAATAGTTATTAAGTATATTTAGGAGCTATTAATTTTTTAAATTATATACCTACATAATGACAACATACATTTTAGCCTTAGACCAAGGTACCACTAGTAGCCGTGCAATAATATTTAACAATAAGGGCGAAATTATTTCTACCGCACAAAAAGAATTTACACAATATTTTCCACAACCAGGTTGGGTTGAGCATGATGCAATCGAAATTTGGGATACGCAATTTATAGTTGCTGTAGAGGCGCTGCACAAAGCCAATTTAAAAGCTAAAGATATTGCTGCTATTGGCATTACTAACCAACGAGAAACTACGGTAGTGTGGGAAAGAGAAACGGGCAAACCAATTTATAATGCCATAGTTTGGCAAGACAGAAGAACAGCATCTTTTTGTGATGAATTAAAAGCACAAGGTTATTCTGAAACTATACAACAAAAAACAGGATTAGTAATTGATGCGTATTTCAGCGGAACAAAAGTAAAATGGATATTAGATAATGTTGCTGGCGCAAGAGAAAAAGCAAACAATGGAGAATTATGTTTTGGTACAATTGATTCTTGGCTATTGTTTAAATTAACCAATGGAAAAATTCATGCAACAGATGTTAGTAATGCAAGCAGAACAATGTTGTGTAATATAGCAACACAACAATGGGATGGAGAGTTGGAGAAAATATTGAATGTACCCGGTAATATGTTACCACAAATTAGAAGCAGTAGCGAAATATATGGACACGTTGAAAATTTGCAACCCTTAAATGGTATAGCAATTGCTGGAATTGCTGGCGACCAACAAGCCGCACTATTTGGACAATTATGTACACACCCGGGTATGGTAAAAAACACCTACGGCACAGGCTGTTTTATGTTGATGAATACAGGTGAGCAAATGATACATTCAAAAAACAATTTACTA
The DNA here is from genome assembly GCA_031377245.1 of Bacteroidota bacterium. Taxonomy (GTDB): domain Bacteria; phylum Bacteroidota; class Bacteroidia; order Chitinophagales; family Chitinophagaceae; genus Ferruginibacter. The sequence goes on along the minus strand of JANMEU010000018.1, from coordinate 185,202 downwards.
ACAACAGTAGCTTGGAAAATAAATGGAATTACACATTACGCACTAGAAGGAAGTGTATTTATTGGTGGGGCTGTAGTACAATGGTTACGTGATGGATTGGGTATAATTAAAACGAGTGGTGATGTTGAAGCATTAGCATTAAAAGTTAAAGATAATGATGGAGTGTATTTGGTACCAGCATTTGTAGGATTAGGTGCCCCACATTGGAACCAAGATGCTAGAGGGACTATTACAGGCTTAACAAGAGGCAGCACAGCCGGGCACATAGCTAGAGCTGCAATTGAGAGTATTGCATACCAAACTTGCGATGTTTTAAAAGCAATGGAAGCCGATAGTGGTATTCGTATTAAAGAATTAAGGGTTGATGGCGGTGCAACTGCAAATAATTTATTAATGCAGTTTCAAAGCGATGTACTAAATACTACGGTTATACGCCCAATAATTACCGAAACTACTGCATTAGGTGCCGCTTATTTAGCAGGACTTGCAGTGGGTGTTTGGGAAAATATAGAAGCCTTACAAACACAATGGCAAATAGATAAAAAATTTACGCCAATAATGAAAGAAGAGGAAAGAAATAATTTAATGGAAGGATGGAATAAAGCTGTAAGAGCAACAGTAGCTGCGTAACGTATTTTTTAAAATACTATCCTTTAGTATAGCGTTATAAACAATGAATAGAAAATCTTTTATCGAAGAAATACAAAACACTGAAGTGTTTGATATTATAATTATTGGTGGAGGTGCTACTGGCCTTGGTGCCGCAGTTGATGCTGCTACAAGAGGGTATAAAACGTTATTGTTAGAAAAATATGATTTTGCAAAGGGAACGAGTAGTAAAGCTACTAAACTAGTACACGGCGGTGTTAGATATTTAGCACAAGGCAACATTAAATTAGTAAGAGATGCGTTGAGGGAAAGAGGTTTTTTACTAAAAAATGCTGCACACATTTGTACCAAAATGCCCTTTATTATTCCTTGCTATAGTTTGTGGCAAAAAATATATTATGGTATTGGATTAAAAGTATATGATGCTATGAGCGGAAAATTAGGTTTAGGAAATACAAAAATTCTTTCTTCAAAAAAAGTAGTGGAACTAATGCCTGATGTAAGTGCTACAAACTTAAAAGGTGGTGTGTTATATACCGATGGGCAATTTGATGATGCTAGGCTTGCCGTAAATTTAGCCCAAACTGCTATTGAAAATGAAGCAATAGTCTTAAATTATTTTGCCGTTACAAATTTAATTAAAGAAAAAAATAGTGTTGCTGGTGTTACTTGCAAAGATGAATTAACAGGAAATGTTTTTACCCTAAAAGCAAAAGCAATCATAAATGCTACAGGTGTGTTTGTAGATGATATTATACAAATGGATGAAAAAAATGAAGATAAATTAGTAACTCCATCACAAGGCATTCACTTGGTGGTAGAAAAAAAATATTTTACCTCTACTAATGCTTTAATGATACCCAAAACTAGCGATGGCAGAGTATTATTTGCAGTACCTTGGCACAATTATGTTGTTATAGGTACAACAGATACTGCTGTTGCAACAATTGAAATAGAACCCAAACCAATTAATGAAGAAGTTGCTTTTATACTGCAAAATGTAAACAAATACTTAGCAACAACTATTACTAGTCAAAACATAAAATCGGTTTTTGTTGGCTTACGCCCCTTGGTTAAAAAGAAAGGAACAAACAATACTTCTTTATTGGCAAGAGACCATACCATACTTATATCTACCAGTAAATTAATTACCATAACAGGCGGAAAATGGACAACTTACCGCAAAATGGCCGAAGAAGTAATTAATAATGCTGCTTATGTTGGGGGCTTACCAAAAGCTAAGTGCATAACTCAAACACTTTCTATACACGGTAATACAAATCAGCTACCTAATTCCGATGTTAGCTTTTATGGTACAGATGTGAAGTATATTGAAGATTTATATAACCAAAATGAGGCGCATAAAAATTTAATACATCCAAAATTTATGTATACTAAAGCGATGGTTTTATTTGCTATAACAAACGAAATGGCTTGCAAAGTAGAGGATGTATTGGCCAGAAGAATACGATTATTATTTTTAGATGCACAAGCTGCAATTGACGCTGCACCAGATGTTGCTAGTATAATGGCATTGGAAATGGGTAAAGATGAGGAGTGGATAAAACAAGAAATACTTTCTTTTACTACCTTGGCAAAACAATATTTATTATCTTGATAAAATATCTTTAAAAAACATACTAAACTATATGACTCCATTTGTATCAGAATTTTTAGGAACCGCATTACTTCTTTTATTAGGTAATGGAGTAGTTGCCAATGTAGTATTAAATAAAACCAAAGGACAAAATAGTGGGTGGATAGTTATAACTTTTGGATGGGCTATTGCAGTATTCGTTGGTGTATATGCTTCTGCTGCAGCTAGTGGAGCACATTTAAATCCGGCTATAACCATTGCAGATGCTGTAAATACAGGCAATTGGAGTAAAGTAGCAACCTATATTCCAGCACAATTTTTAGGCGCTATGGTTGGCTCTTCTTTGGTATGGTTAGCCTATAAACAACATTTTGATGAAACTACCGATGCCGATTTAAAACTAGCTGTATTTTGTAACGCCCCAGCAATACGAAATACTGCACATAATATTATTACCGAAATTATTGGAACTTTTGCCTTAGTAATGGGAGTTTTATTGATGGGAAATAATGGCGAAGCTGTAAACCTTGGGGCATTAAATGCTTTACCAGTAGCCTTTTTGGTATTTGGTATTGGCTTATCGCTTGGTGGACCAACAGGCTACGCTATTAACCCTGCCAGAGATTTAGGCCCACGTATAATGCATTTTATTTTACCCATAAAAAATAAAAGAAATAGCGACTGGGGCTATAGTTGGATACCAGTACTTGCACCAATTATTGGAGGAGTATTAGCAGTGCTGGTAAAAAAGATGTTGTAATAACCCTTACAAAAAATAATTTTCCTTAATTTACTAGTTCAAACCAAAACTAATATGTCTAATTCTTTATTTAGAACAAAAAAAATATCTACTATTTTAGCCGAAAGTAACGATGGGGCCCATGGTGGTGGAGGTTTAAAAAGAGTATTGACTGCCCGAGATTTAACTTTTTTTGGTATTGCAGCAATATTAGGTGCAGGTAGTTTTAGTAGCCTTGGAGGTGCAGTTTTTAATGGCGGCCCTGGCGTAGTCATACTTTTTATAATTACAGCCATTGCTTGTGCATTTACTGCTTTTTGCTACAGCGAATTTGCTAGCCGTATTCCTGTTGCAGGTAGTGCCTACACCTATGCCTATGCTAGTTTTGGCGAATTATTTGCATGGATTATTGGTTGGGCATTAATTATGGAATATAGTATTGGTAATATTTATGTTGCCTTTAGTTGGAGCGATTATTTTACGTCGTTTTTGGATAAATGTGGGTTACATATTCCGCATTGGTTAAGTACAAGTTACACAGAATCTAAAAACGCATTTACAAATAATGGCAATGCAAATGACGTAAATGCTTGGAATACTGCACCAATGCTTGGAGGTTTAAAAATTATTTTAGATTTACCAGCCCTAGTTATTAATGTTTTAATTACCTATTTAGTGTATAGGGGTGTTAAAGAGAGTAGAAATTTTAGCAATGTAATGGTGATTTTAAAAATGGCTGTTGTTGCATTAGTTATTTTAGTAGGAGGATATTTAGTATTTAGCCAAGGCCATACAGCCAATTGGATGCCAGCAAATGACGAGGGTATAAAATCGTTTATGCCTAATGGATTTAAAGGTGTAATGGCTGCTGTAGCTGGGGTTTTCTTTGCCTACATTGGCTTTGATGCTGTAAGCGTATTGGCCGAGGAAAGTAAAAATCCTCAAAAAGATTTACCCAAAGGGATGATTTACTCGTTGGTAATTTGTACAGTAGTGTATATTTTACTTACCCTTGTACTTACTGGTGCGGTTAATTATAGAAATTTTGAAGGGGTAGGTGATCCATTAGCTTTTATTTTTGAAAAAGACAATTTAAATGTAGGATGGATGCAGCTGCTCGTTGCCGTTTGTGCGGTAATTGCAATGACAAGTGTGTTACTCGTATTTCAAATGGGACAACCACGTATTTGGATGAGTATGAGTAGAGATGGTTTGTTACCTCCTGTGTTTCAAAAAATTCATCCAAAATATAAAACACCTTCCTTTGCTACAATTATTACTGGGGTTGTAGTTGGTTTACCTATTTTGTTTACAGATAAAACCTTTGTGTTAGATTTTACAAGTATTGCAACCCTTTCTGCCTTTGTGTTAGTTTGTGGTGGCGTACTACTAATTCCTAGAAGAGAGAAACAAGCAGGAGGTTTTAATATGCCCTTTATTAATGGCCAATTTATTTTTCCATTAATTGTTGTAGGTGCATTAATTGGTGTTTACTTTTTATCAAAATCATATTATAGCGATATTTTTAATTTTGATTTTAGTGGAAATGCAGATTACGTGTCAGGTAAAAAAAGTTTTATGGATATGGCCATACCTAATATATCCATCATCATTTTCTGGTTGATTGCTATTGTACTTGCAATTTTCTCTTTTATAAAAAAATATTCGTTAATACCATTAATGGGCCTTATTACCTGTTTGTATTTACTTACAGGTATGACAAAGGCTAACTGGCTTTGGTTTTTAGCTTGGCTAGCTATTGGGCTAATCGTTTACTTTGCTTACGGATTTAAAAAGAGCAAACTAGCTAATACGTAATAAATTGTTAGGTTTTTTGTATGTTAACAGTCTACGGTAATTTTTAAACTACCGTAGTCTGTTAAATCTCTAAATAAACCCTGTCTGCCGACTGGCAGGTCCTTTATCTATTTTCTCTGCGGTGAATAAAAACAAAGAACCAATTTTCCTTTCGTAAATTTACATTTTATTTAAAAAAAATAATCTTCCTATTACTTTAAAGGTTAACTATCAAGTTCCCCTTTAGGGGACAGGGGTTTTAGAGGGCATTTATGAAATACGAAATTGGCGACAAAATATTGGTACTACTCACTCAAGAAGAAGGTAAAGTAGTAGAAATTATTAATGAAAAAATGGTGATGATTGATGTTAAGGGCGTACGTTTTCCGGCCTATATGGAGCAAATAGATTTTCCTTACTTTAAACTATTTTCCGAAAAAAGATTAGTAGAAAAAAAGAAAGTTTATATAGATCAGGTTAAAAAAGAAAAAGTTGTTACTGGCCCTAAAAAAGAGGAAGGCGTTAGCTTAAATTTTTTACCCGTTTTTGATAAAGATATTTTTGATGATGATGTGGTGGAAAAGTTAAAAATTCATTTAATTAATCAAAGCTATACGCCCTATAATTTTACGTATAATTGTATGATAGGGGGTAAAAGTAGTTTTCAATTAAAAAATACCATAGAGCCCTTTGCCGATTTTTATTTGCATAATATAGCTTTTGAAGACCTAAGCGATAGTCCAAGGTTTGATGTTGAATTTTCTTTAAAAAACGAAGACAAAAAGAAAGCCCCTTTTTATGAAACATCTTTAAAAATAAAAGCTAAGCAACTCTTTAAAAAAATTGAAGAAATAAAACTTAAAAATGAGGCAACTTTTGGTTATTTAATATTGGAAACTTACCCGGATAAAGTAGAAGTGGAAAAAATTGATTTAAGTAAGTTGGGTAATGCAGGGTTTAAAATTTATGATGCCTCAAAAGTTAGACATAACTTAGATGCAGCAAGGAGTGTAGTTGATTTGCATATAGAAAAATTAATAGATAATTTTAAGCATTTAAGCAATTTTGAAATGTTAACTTTGCAACTTAAAACCTTTGAAAAATTTTATGAGTTATCTGTTGCACATAGGCAACCTAATTTAATAATTATACATGGGGTAGGAGAGGGTAAGTTAAGAGATGAAATACATGAACTTTTAAAAACAAAAAAAGAAGTAAAATCATTTGTAAATCAATTTCACCCTTTATATGGTTATGGCGCAACAGAAATTTGGTTTAGCTATTAATGAATAAAATTTAATTGCTCACTTTACAACACTAGCTTTACGTTATAAGATGTCGACTACAGAAAAAGCAATTGCTCAAACAATAAACTGGATTAACAAGGTAGTTATTGGTTGTAATTTTTGCCCTTTTGCAGCAAAAGTTGTAAACGATAATAAGGTAAAATATAGCGTTGAAGAAAGTAATAGCCCATCAATTTGCTTAGATAGTTTTTTGAAAGAACTGCTTTATTTAGATGCTAATCTAACAACTGAAACCTCTTTCTTAATTTTTACCAATGCCTTCAAGAATTTTGATGCGTATTTACAATTTGTATCAAAAGCAGAAAGTTTATTAAAGAAAAATAAGTATAGCGGCATTTATCAAGTAGCCAGTTTTCATCCTAACTATTTATTTGCAGATAGCAAAGAAGAGGATGCGGATAATTACACCAACCGCTCTATTTACCCAATGGTACATTTATTACGAGAAAGTAGTATAGATAAAGCCGTTGAATTTTATATAACTACCCATTCAATCCCAGAAAAAAACATTGCTTTTGCAAAACAAAAAGGTGAACTGTATATGAAAATGTTAAGAGATAGTTGTTTTAGCACCTAACGGTATAAAAGCCCAATTTGTTCATATAACCCCAAAGCGATAAATTTGCCTAAAAAATTAGCAGTATGCGTCAAATAGCATTTAGAGAAGCCATAAGAGAAGCAATGCAAGAAGAAATGCGTAGCGATGAAAGAGTATTTTTAATGGGGGAAGAAGTGGCAGAATATAATGGCGCATATAAAGTAAGTCAAGGTATGCTTGAAGAGTTTGGAGAAAAACGTGTTATAGATACCCCAATTGCTGAGCTAGGTTTTACGGCTATTGCTGTAGGTGCTGCACAAAATGGTTTACGCCCAATTGTTGAATTTATGACCTGGAATTTTGCTGTATTACCGCTTGATCAAATTTTAAATACCGCTAGTAAAATGTTAGCTATGAGTGGCGGCCAAGTAGGTTGCCCAATTGTATTTAGAGGTGCAAATGGAAGTGCAGGGCAACTTGGAGCTCAACATAGCACTGCATTTGAAAGTTTGTATGCTAATATTCCGGGTTTAAAAGTAATATCGGTTAGTACACCATATGATGCTAAAGGTTTATTAAAAGCAGCCATAAGAGATGACGATCCAGTAGTTTTTATGGAAAGTGAGGTAATGTATGGCGAAAAAGGCGAAGTGCCAGAAGGAGAATACGTTTTACCTATTGGTAAATGTTTTGTAAAAAGAGAAGGTAAAGATGTAACGATTGTATCGTTTAATAAAATGATGAAAGTGGCGTTAGGGGCAGCCGAAGAATTAGCAAAAGAAGGTATTGAAGCAGAAGTAATAGATGTAGCAACTATTCGTCCGTTAGATTGGTTTACCATTTTACAAAGTGTTAAAAAAACAAATAGACTAGTAATTGTAGAGGAACAATGGCCTTTTGCATCGGTAAGTTCTGAAATTGCGTATCGCATACAAAAAGAAGGTTTTGATTATTTAGATGCACCAATACGACGTATTTGTAGTGCAGATGCTCCAATGCATTACGCTCCAAATTTAGTTGCGGCATATTTACCCGATGTACCAAGAACGGTTAAGCTAGTTAAAGAAGTGATGTATTTAAAAAAATAAGCGTTTAAAGTGCCAATATCTTAAGTAAGCCAACTTTACTAAAGTAATGGTTAAATATTTATTCCTATACCTAATTCTTTTTAGTGGAAATGCTTTTTCGCAAAATCGTTTTTTCTCTATTTATGGTGGTGCAAGTCATTATAGCGGCGATTTAGGAAATGATAAAATTCCCAAACTTATTTACCCTGCATTTGGTGGTGGTTTTACGGTAGAGCTTAATACAAGAATGCTTATCAACGCTAATTTATATTACGGAAAAATTGGTGGACATGATAAATACAACCCAAAGACAAAAACCCGTAACCTTAGTTTTTATAGCGATTTAACTGAATTTTCGTTACAATTTCAATACAACCTTTTTGATTTGTATGACTATAAACTAACACCCCATTTTTTTGCAGGTGTTGGCGTATTTAATTTTAGTCCGTACACTAAAACGGAGAGTGGTTCAAAAGTTTTTTTGCAAAAATTAAAAACCGAAGGGCAGGGGTATTATAAAAATAGAAAAGCCTATAAAACAACTCAATTTTGTATTCCCTTTGGTGCCGGACTTACTTGGGCATTTGGCAATAATAAACGCCTTAGTATTTTTACAGGTATACGAAAAACATTTACCGATTATTTAGATGATGTAAGTACCACTTATGTAGATAGAAATTTGTTATTAGCAAAAAGCGGAAACGATGCATTGGTATTAGCTTTTAGAGAAGATGAACTAAATGCATCTGCTACTTATCCTTTAGAAGGTACGCCACGTGGAAACCCCAAAAACAACGATTTGTACTTTTTTAGTGGGGTAACTTTTCTATTTAGAATAATGCCAGGTAGACGAACTAAAGATAAATCTGCACATTTTAAAAAAGGTAATACTGCTTGCCCCACCTTATATTAAATTGTTGTGAACAATATTCTTCCTAATCTGTTTTACCTTTGTACAATAACCGCAACGTATGGCTTATAGTTCCTTAGAAGAGTGTTTACTAGATTTAGAAAAGAATAAGCAACTTATTCGTATAACAGAAGAAGTTGATCCTTATTTAGAAATGGCTGCCATTCATTTAAGAGTATTTGAAGCTGGTGGCCCTGCTTTATTATTTGAAAATGTAAAAGGCAGTAAATTTAGAGCAGCTAGTAATATTTTTGGGACTATCGATAGAAGTAAATTTATTTTTAGAGATACGTTAAAGCAAGTTCAACAACTTATCGAAATAAAAAATAATCCAATAGCCGCTATAAAAAACCCGATCAAAAATTTTAGTGCAGGGTTAGCTGCTTTAAAAGCTTTACCCCTAAAAAATCCATTTCAAAAACCTATTCTTTTTCAAGAAATTAAAATTGAAGATATTCCACAAATTCACCATTGGAAAATGGATGGAGGAGCATTTGTTACCTTACCACAAGTTTATACAGAAGATATTGATAAGCCAGGAATAATGAATGCTAATTTAGGGATGTACCGTATACAATTAAGTGGTAACGAGTATGTGCAAAATAAAGAAATTGGGTTGCATTATCAATTGCATAGAGGTATTGGTGTTCATCAAACAAAAGCAACTAATAAAAATCAACCTTTAAAAGTTAGCATATTTGTAGGGGGGCCACCTTCCCATTCTGTAGCAGCTGTTATGCCGTTACCAGAAGGTATTAGCGAAATGACGTTTGCCGGAGTGTTAGGCAATAGAAGATTTAGATATATGTATAAAGATGGTTATTGCCTAAGTACCGATGCTGATTTTGTTATTACAGGAGAGGTTTATCCAAATGAAAATAAACCGGAAGGGCCTTTTGGTGATCATTTGGGATATTACAGTTTACAACATGATTTTCCATTAATGAAAGTGCGTAAAGTATATGCTAAGCAAAAGGCTATCTGGGCATTTACTGTGGTTGGTAGGCCACCACAGGAAGATACAAGTTTTGGGCAATTAATACATGAAATGACGGGGAGTGCTATACAAAATGAAGTGCCAGGTTTAAAAGAAATAAATTCAGTAGATGCAGCTGGTGTTCACCCGTTACTATTAGCAATTGGTAGCGAAAGATATACGCCGTATGCACAAACAAAGCAACCTGCAGAGCTATTAACTATTGCTAACCATGTATTAGGCACAGGGCAATTAAGTTTAGCAAAATTTTTATTTATAACAGCCGATGATGCTAATAAATTATCTACCCACAACATTCAAGACTATTTACACTTTATTTTACAACGCATTGATTTAAGTAGAGATGTACATTTTTATACCAAAACAAGTATTGATACACTTGATTACAGTGGCGAAAGTTTAAATAGTGGAAGCAAAGTTGTATTAGCGGCTTATGGAGATGTTAAAAGAGATTTAGCTACCGAAGTACCCAATTGTTTAAATGAGTTAAAACATTTTGAACATGCAAAATTAGTAATGCCGGGCATTGTAGCTATACAAACTAGTAAGTTTAGTACCTATGAAAATGCAATTAATGAACTAGAAAATTTGAACCAACAACTTTCACCATTTAGTGCACAGCTTTCAACATTGCCTTTTATTATTGTTTGTGACGATGCTGATTTTGTAAGCAAAACCTTAAATAATTTTTTATGGGTTACGTTTACACGTTGTAATCCATCGCATGATGTGTACGGACTAAATAGTGTTACTAAATTTAAGCACTGGGGTTGTAGTACATTAATTTTTGACGCTAGAATAAAACCACATCATGCGCCACCTGTTTTAAAAGACGAAGCCATAGAAAAAAGAATTGATAAAATTTTTGAAAAGGGTGGTAGCTTGTATGGAGTGTTATAGTTTTTTTAGTACAATTTTGTCGGAGTACTCATTTACCACATTATCAAAAAACTGTTTCGTTTCTGCATATTTTGCAACGGGTATTTTTGGTTGTTGTAAAACCAATTTTGTACTTACCGTAATTTTCTTTTGTTTTATTTCGTAATCATAAGTTGTTGTAAAGCTTCCATAACTAAAACTAAATGTTTTATTTTTTGGTAGCGTTTCTACACCTAATTCATTTGGCAAGTTATATACAGTAGTGTCTGTTTTAATAAAAGGGTGTTCAAAGTAAAAATCTTGTGTTCGGTTTTCTGCATTAGGCAAAATAGCACTCCATATCTTATACATTCTTGGGTTAATAAATAGTTTACTCCCTACAGCAAAATCATATAGTTTATCAGCCTCTATCGATAGTTTCAACTTGTCACCTTTTGTACAAATTAGTTCAAAAAATGTAGGCTCTATATAACCCAATTGGCTTACTAAATATTTTTTTTGATCGTCCTTTTTTTGATTTAATATATATTGATTAAAATTTTGCTTGTACTCTCCAGTAGCCATTTTATCTGCTATTACTGTTCCAGATCCATCAGCATTTAAATGCACCGAAGTAATGCTGGTAAATGTATTATCGCTAGCATTACTTATAGGTGTAGCTACTAATTTACCCCCATCCTCAGTAATTAATAACGCATTTTTATTTTCTGTAAAATTGCCAAGTCTATTGAAATCGTTAGTGGTACTTGTACACTCCAGCCAAATAGAATCATTTTTTTGTGGCACACAAACTATTACATGATTAAATTTATTTATGGTAAATTTTTCATTAACAGGTTCTTGATTATAACCAGCATTTATTAAAGCTTGGTAGCTTTTTATACCAATGGCACTAAGGCAAGCTTGCATATAATTACTAAGAGCTTTACAATCGCCATACTTTTTTTTATCTACAAAACTTGCAGTAAAAGGTTTAAAACCACCAATACCTAATTGTATACTAACATACCTAAAGTTATTTTGCAAGTGGCTGTAAATTAATTTTATTTTTTCTTTTTCTGTGTCAGCACTTTTTACTAGGTTCTGATAAAATAATTTGCTTTCAGTTGATAAATCTGATGCATCCTTAGCTAAGCTTCCGTACCATTTTCCAAAACTTTGCCAGCTCGTCATATCTCCTTCATAATCGTCTAATGTAAATTTATTAGGGGCTAACAAAATTTGTGGATATCGGCTGTCTCTGCTTACACTTCCTACTTCGTATAAAAAAGCAGGTAAATTTTGCACACTCCAGGAATATATCTTTAGTTTATTTTCTATAGAAATAGTTGGAGAAAGTACTGTGTTTTTAGGTTTAAAACGTACATCTAAATCAATAGGAACTTTTATTTTAAACGTAGATTTTTCTACCGCCTCATTGGGCAGTTGTATATCATAAGTTGGATAATTTAAAATACCTTTAAATTTTATTTCGTAACCAATTTTTAAGGTAAGGGGGTATTGGTTTGTAGGAATTGTTAAAAAATAAACTTTACCGTCGGGTACTAAACCCTCTCCTGTAGCTTGTTTAGTTAAATCGCTTTTTGAATATTTTTTTTTAACTATCCCATTAGCATCAAGTAGTTCAATTGTAACTTCCTCCAAACTTTTAAACTTATCTATAAATTGGTAAAAATTTAAATACTCTTGTGCATTTTCATTTAACAGTGTAATTACCTGATTAACTTTATAAATAGCTTTACCCATTTCTTTAACTTCAAATTCAATATTCTCCTCTCTTTTTATTGTATGGGAATTTTGTTTTAAAGTTATAGGAATAGAAGCAATAGAGTACGAATGAGGCTGAGCATAATTTAGTTTAAAAAATACCAAACTAAAAAGTAAAAAACATATTCTCATCGCTCTATTTTTTTTTAATAACAATTTGCTCATTTAATTTTTCAAACATTTCTTTATAAAATTCTTTAAACTCCGGATAAACACTGGCAGGGTAAACCGAATTTTTAAACTCAATAGTTACTCTAATATTCAATACATTATCTTCTAGTTCTGCAAAACGATTAAACGTAATACTTTTATCGGGCATTATCATCGTTATATTCTTTGGCAATTCATCAAATACATAATTAGACGATAATGTAAAATTAGAAAAATACTGGTAGTCTTGTAAATAACTAAAATCAATATCGGTAACTCTATCGTCACTTATAAAAGGATTGGTGGTAAAGTCAGTAAAAAAGTTAGTATTGAAGTACTTATATGAGCCAGAATTATTTAGTGTGTACGAGTAGTTAACTTTTTGCTCTAATGCTTTGCTAGCATCATCAATATTATTAACTATTATCTTTTCTTTAAATAATATGGAGCCTTTATTGTTAAAATAATCATTTTCAAATTCGCCTTTGTTGGTTACCCATTTTTTTAATCGTTCTAACTTTGCATATCCACTGCTATAAACACTGCTTTCGCCTAATAAAATACCGTTTTCATCTATAATACCATTGTGAGCAACTATTGATTTATATTTATTTTTTGAATCATTTACTAGTATCCATTTACCAACATTATCATCTACAATAAAACCATAGGTATTATTAATTTTTGTGGGTATTAAGGAGTACGAAAATAGTTTTTCTGTTGCATCTATTACAACACTATTATTATTGATGGTTGCAACACATAGTACCGTATTAAATTGATTAATAAATGGAGCTAATTTATTAACTGAACCATTGTTTCTAGTACTAAATAAAATAGGAAAAACTGCTACCCCAGCTTCTTTTAATAATTTTACAAATAATAAATTTATATCGCCTGTGGATCCTACTTTGGTATCCCAAGTTTGCTTTAATCCCAAAAAACTATAAATCGATTCTTTTTCGTTCCATATAAAGTTTTTTTGAAAATAAGTAAATAAGAATTGTACTTTTTGTTCGTCGGTTGTAAGCAGTTTTACAGTAGTAATTAACTGTTCAGCTTTAGATAATTCAACATCTAATTGTTTACCAAAGTCTTCATCGGTTTTTAAATTTTTTATTACATCACCCCAACTGGTTTGTAAATTTACAATATCTCCTTTTCCATAATCTATTTGCGATAGCTGAAACTCTAATCGTTGCTGATAATCTTTTTCGGTCGTCATAAAAGGCTCATTAGGTAAGGCCTTTAAGTTACGCATAATAAATTTTTTGTGTATCAGTTTAACCTTCATCACACCTTGATTAGAACTTAAAAATTCATCTAAAAGTTCGTCTTTTATTTCTACACTATCATTCGTAAACTGTTGTAGGCTAAATTTAAAAATTAATGGAACAGAAACTTCATATTCGCTATATCGGGTAGGTATGCTATGCTGAAAATACCAATCTTTTATATTGGTCATTGTTTGTCTTTCTAACGAGTATTTATATTCTATAACACTACCTACTTTTACATTAGGCAAGGGTATTATTAAGTCAGAATAAAAATTATTTATTTTTTTTGTGTAGGTCGAATTTTTATTAATGGTGTTAACTTCAATTTTTCCAGCAGCATCAATATTATATACAAAGGCTTCTATTTTGCTTATTTTTTCTGTATTGTTTTTTGTGTAATAGGGTATGGTAACATTAGCATAACTTAATCCATCTTCTTTTAAAATTTTTATCCGTTGCCTAACTTCTACAATAGTTTTAAAAAGCATTTCGCTATTACCTCTATCATAATATAAATTACCCCAATCTATTAATTTAAAGGCTATAGCATCTTTATCATAACTACACTGCTTCATTAACAAATCTTCCATATCAATTTTGCCTAATTTGGGTTGGCCTTTTTGGGCAAAACAAGTTGGTGTAAAAAAGAGTATAAAAAGTAGATTAAATAAAAATTTATTCATAGAAATTAACGTCATCCAATTTTAATAGTTGGTAATGTAAAAAAGACAAGTAGGTAGCGAATTACGTTGCATTATTACTTTATAATAACTTCTTTAATGGTTAATTCCCCCATAGCTTCGTTTACTCGTTGTATAATTTGTTCTTTTTGAAAAAGTAAAACGTTTTTTAAAGAAGCGTCGTAGCTGGTTATAAAAAGGGTACCTTTTACTATTTGAATTTTATTGGTGTATTTGGCTATTGTTTTGCCCATTAATTCCTCCCAGACTTCTTCTATACGCACAGCTTGAATACCGCTTTTAAGCCTGCTTTTCAACAAAAATTGCTGTATAGCTTCTTGTAAAGATATTTCTGCCATATTTATTTTATAAAAAGCTTGTATGATCCATTTATTCTGCCTTTCCCTTTTTTATCCCAAATTCTAAAGCTTACAATAATAAATTTCTTTTTATCATCCATACTTGTAATTACAGCTTTTAATGTAATATATTTTGCATCTTCTGGGTCAACACCTGTTTCGGAATATGACGCAAATAAATCATCCGATTTTAAAACTGTAGCTCCAGTATTTAGCTTTATTACTTCGGAGGCTCCAGGGTAAACTTTACCATCTACTACAGCCCAACCAGAATCGAGTGTAACTAACATACTTACTTTTTGATTTACTTCTACCATATTATCCTCCGGAACATTACTTTGATCATCAAAAAATAAGGCGGCTGATTTTATTTTTAAGCCAACAGCATTCATTTTAATACCATTTTCAAAAGTTAGTTCTTCTATTGGTTTAGGAGTAGGAGCAACTTTAGGCTTGACAACAGTTGGTGTTTTCTTTTTTACCACAGCTTTTTTTTGTGCAAACAAATTAGTGGTAGTAAAAACTAGACATACACAACTAAAAAACAAGTAGTTTGAGTATTTTTTCATGTTATAACATTTAATAATAAAATTAATTTAATTAAAAATAAGTATTTAAATCTCAATACTACAATTCAATTACTTGATACTTTACTGCTAAAGAAGTAAAGGTATTTACAAGCCTTTCTTTGTGTGTATCGGTAATAAAAACTTGCCCTTCATTTTCTTTACAAACCCACTCTAATAAATTGTGCATTCTAGTATCATCCAATTTCTCAAAAACATCATCTAGTAATAATATTGGGGCAGCATTTTTTGCTTTTTTCAATAATTCAAACTCTGCCAATTTTAAGGCAAATAATAAACTTTTTCGTTGCCCTTGCGATGCAATACTTTTAAAGTTAGCTCCATTTAACAACATTTCTACATCATCTTTATGTACTCCACCATTTGTGCGTTGTAAAATAAAATCTTTTTCTCGGTATTGGTTTAAAACACTTTCAAAACTTGCCGTTAACAATTGGCTTGTATAGTTTACTTCAACTGTTTCGTTATTGGCAGCTATTTTTTTATAAAAAGCTTGTATTAATGGAATTAACGAAAGGGTAACTTCTTTTCTTTTTTCAAAAATATACTTGCCCGGCGATATTAATTGTTCATCTAAAACTTCAAGCAATGCCCAATCTGTTTTTCCTTTTTCGGCAAATTGTTTTAACAAACTATTGCGTTGCTGTAGTACTTTAGTGTAAATTATTAAGTGTTGTAAATAAGTAGCATCAATTTGACTAATAATGGTATCTAAATATTTTCGTCGTTCTTCGCTACCACCCACAATAAGTACCGTATCATCTGGCGCAATCATTACTGCCGGAAATTTACCTATATGTTGCGATAGTTTTTCGTAAGGTATAGCATTCAGCAGTAAATCTTTTTTTCCAGTTCCTTTAAATATTGCGGTTATATTTTCATGTGTTGTTAGTCCTTCAATTCTAAACCCATCCATGCCAAACATTATATTTTGCCCATCTATTTTATTAAAATAGCTTTTTGCAAAGCATAAATAGTAAATAGCATCTAACAAATTAGTTTTGCCCTTACCATTTAAACCACAAATACCAACAATACGTTCATTAAAATCAAATTGAGTAAGATTATAGTTTTTGAATTGCGTAATTTTTATGGTAGAAAAGGTGGTCATTTGGGCCTGCAAGATAACGCAATAGTTGGGCAAAATTTGTGTATGACATCTAGCTTTGGTTACTCTACTTTAACTTTTTAAAACTTACCTAACCTAGGGTAACCCTTTGTGTAGTTGTTTCAATTTAAAAGGGTGGCTATAATATATACACCTAAACCCTAAATCCCTTATATTTGCAGCCTAAAATTAAACCCATTGGCTACTAAGTTTAGTAAAGAAACTTACCTGTATTGGTACGAATTAATGTTGCTTTTACGCCGTTTTGAAGAAAAAACGGGTCAATTGTACGGGATGCAAAAAATACGTGGCTTTTGTCATTTGTATATTGGGCAAGAGGCAATTGCAGCAGGCTGTATGACGGCAACTAACCCCGATGATAAGTTTATTACAGCTTACAGAGACCATGCATTAGCTATTGCAAAAGGTATAACAGCCAAAAGTTGTATGGCCGAATTGTATGGTAAAGCAACAGGTTGTAGTAAAGGAAAAGGTGGAAGTATGCACTTTTTTGGGTTAAAAGAGAATTTTTTTGGTGGTCATGGTTTAGTAGGAGCACAAATAGGCACTGGTGCTGGTTTGGCTTTTGCCGAAAAATATAACGATACGAGTAATGCGGTACTTTGCTTTTTTGGCGATGGTGCTGCTAGGCAAGGCATGTTGCATGAAACCTTTAACATGGCAATGCTTTGGAAATTACCGGTTGTGTTTATTTGCGAAAATAACAATTATGCTATGGGTACAAGTGTTGCCCGTACTAGTAATGTGTTAGATATTTATAAATTGGCTGATGCCTACGATATGCCTGGGGATGTTGTAGATGGAATGAGCCCAGAAGACGTACACAATGCAGTATTAAGAGCAGTTAATAGAGCAAGAGAAAAAGGCGGACCAACCTTATTAGAAATTAAAACATACCGATACAAAGGGCATAGCATGAGCGACCCCCAAAAATATAGAGATAAAGAAGAGGTTGAAGAATACAAGCAAAAAGACCCCATAGACCATGTTTTAAAAGTGCTGAAAGAGCAATATAGTGTAGAAGATGCCTTAATTGAGGAGATAAATGAACGAGTAAAAGCAGAGGTTGAAGAAAGTGTAAAATTTGCAGAAGAAAGCCCTTGGCCTAATGAAGATGAATTATTGAAAGATGTTTATGTACAAGAGGACTATCCATTTATTGTGGATTAATAAATGCAAAAAAACAACGTATAATTATTTATAACCAATAAAAATAAAAATGGCAATTCAACAAGTAGATACAATGGAAACAAATGTGGCTTTAGAAAAAGCAAAAGGTTTTTGGGCAAATTTTAGCAAACCAATTATTTATATTGGTAGTGCAGTAATATTATTAATAGGCGGTTGGTTAGCGTATAAATATTTATATAAGGCTCCAAACGAAGCAAAAGCTAGTGAATTAATTTTTCCTGCAGAAAAATTGTTTAGTAAAATGGCAGCTACATCTAACTTTAATAAAGATAGTGTGACCTACGTTTTAAAAGGCGACAAAGCACAAGGCATTACTGGTATGTTAGATATTATTAAAAAATATGGCGGAACCTTAACTGGTAACAGAGCTAATTATTACGCAGGAGCTTGTTATTTACATCAAAAAGATTTTGCTAATGCTATTAAATATTTAAAGGAGTTTGATGGTAATGGGGCTAATCAAATTGAAAGTAAGGCAAACATTATGTTAGGCCAAGCGTATGCTGAGCAAAAGAAAACAGATGATGCACTTAACTATTTTAAAAAAGCAGCATCGGTTGTAGCCAACGATGAAGGAATGGCTTCTGAAGCTTTATTTATGGCTGGTAGATATGCAGAAGCTACTGGTAAAAGTAAAGATGCAATTGAATTATTTACCGAATTAAAAACTAAATTTCCTGCAAGTGCTAAAGTGGGCAGTGGAGATGTAGATAGATATTTAGCTAAATTAGGAGTAACACAATAAGCAGTTTGCACAAATTTAATTGGCTTATAGAGATACAAAACTTAGCGTCTTAGCGCCTTTGCGGTTTAAATTATGTCAACACAATCATCAAACGTATATAATACAACAGGCATCCAACTTCCAACGGATGCCTTTGTTGTTATAGTATGTACCGAGTGGAATGCCCAAACAATTGAAAAACTAGTTGCCGGTGCAACAAAAATCTTAACAGAACATAAGGTTGCCTATAAAATTATAACGGTACCCGGTGCATTTGAAATACCTTTTGCCATAAAAAATTATTGGAGCAATGCCAATCAAAAGCCAAATGCCTTTATAGCGTTAGGTTGTGTGCTACGAGGAGATACCCCACATTTTGATTATGTGTGCCAAGGCGTAACCGATGGAATTATGCAATTAAATTTACTTTTACCGGTGGCTACCATTTATGGGGTGCTAACTGTAAATACACAACAACAAATTGATGAACGATTAGGTGGTGTGCATGGGCATAAGGGTGAGGAGGCTGCGATTGCTGCTTTAAAAATGATAAGTTTAACTACAAAATTTTAAACGAGTTTCTAGGTTTACCCATTTCAAAATCCTTTTCTCTACATTAAACTAATTACTTTTGCACTATTACATTTTCTTTAACGCAAATAAATACCCCTTTAGGGGATAGGGGCATGAAAGTACAACTATTTATACCTTGTTTTGTAGATCAACTCTATCCACAAACTGCTTTTAATATGGTTAAAGTATTAGAAAAAGCTTGTTGCGATGTTAGCTATAACACTAATCAAACTTGCTGTGGTCAACCAGCTTTTAATGCAGGTTTTTGGGATGAGGCTAGGGAAGTGTGCAGTAAATTCATTAAAGATTTTGAAGGGGCCGATTATATTGTTGCACCAAGTGCAAGTTGTGTGGGCTTTGTACGAAACTATTATACAAAATTATTTGAAAACTCATCTCAACATAATCAAGTAAAAGATTTAAGCAACCGCATTTTTGAGTTTACCGAGTTTTTAACTGATGTATTAAAAATAGAAAACTTTGGGGCAGTTTTAAATGCAAAAGCTACCTACCATGATAGCTGTGCTGCATTAAGAGAATGTAAAATAAAAGAAGCTCCCCGTAAATTGTTAGCACAAGTAAAAGGTTTAGAGCTTACAGAGATGAATGATGTGGAAACCTGTTGCGGCTTTGGTGGAAGCTTTGCGGTAAAGTTTGAAGCTATTAGCATTGGAATGGCCGATCAAAAAATTGTACATGCACAAGCAACAAATGCCGAACTAATCATCTCTACCGACTTAAGTTGTTTAATGCATTTAGATGGTTATATAAAAGGGAAAAATCTACCTATACAAACTATGCATATTGCCGATGTGTTAGCAAGTGGGTGGGAGTAAATCAATTGTAATGAATAAATCTTTTTTTATATCGATAACAAAAACTCTAATTATTTTTTTGATTTCATGTAATGAAGGTAAAGTGCAGAATATTACAAAGTCTGAAGAAAAAGATACAAGCGTCTTTAAAAATATTCCTCAAAAAAATGTCAAGTTACTTTTCCTCGATAAAGAAAATTATTCCTCGTTAAACAATGTGAAAGACATTAGAAAACAAATTAAGGAGGGTGTTAAATCTGGTACGATTCTATTTAATACATTTATTGATTCTTTAGGGAATCCTTTAAGCAAACATTATGACTCTGTTAATTTAGATAAAGAAAATATTAACAAGCTCATAGGAATACTTAAAAATTGTCCCAAAGCAACTAAACGGAATTTTCCAAAATGTGGTTTTCATGTTCAGGATGCAATAGTTTTTTATGATTCATTAAATAATCCTCAAGCTTTCATATCAATTTGTTTTGGCTGCGGTGTTTATAGTTTTAGTCCATCTTTTCAAGCGAGTGAGATTATGTATAACACAGATTCTTTAATGTTTAAGTTAGTTGATTTTTATAATGCTAACGGTTTAAAAAAATAACCTCTCCACGGTCCAATACAAAGCAACTAAAGCAATTAAAATAGAAAGCGGAATTACAATGCATTTTCGGTAATAAGGCTTATTGCTAAATAGCTTACCTAATAAAAAATATGCTGAAAGTATTACAGTTATTTGCCCAAGCTCCACACCAATATTAAACATTATTAAAGAAGAAAAGTAAGCGTTTTTTGGCAAGCCTAATTCGGTTAAAACACTTGCAAAGCCCATACCATGTATTAAGCCAAATAAAAATACAATACCAATTCGGCTGGCTTTTAATTTAGAGCTAAAAATATTTTCTAATGCCACATATAGTATAGATAATGCAATAATCGGCTCTACTATATTGGCTGGAGGTTTAATTACTTGATACATGGCTAGTCCCAATGTAATGGTATGAGCCACTGTAAATGCAGTGGCTTGTAAGAGTATTGGTTTTAGTTTTGGGTTCAATAAAAATAAACTCAACACAAATAAAATATGATCTAAACCAAAAGGTAAAATATGTGTAAAGCCTAATTGTATATAAATACTAGCAACTTCGGTTTTGCTCAATTTAGATAAGCCTTCTACATCATGTGCGAAAATAGTTTGGCAAACTAAAAAAGAGAGGAGTAACAACCCCAATACCCTACAATTATATTTAATAGAATCTTTCATGTTAAAAATAAGATACTTTATTTACGAAATGTTATTAGAGTTAGTTTAATTCTTAAAAAAACACGGCTACTTTTACCCGTGCAAAAAACGGAGTACCAGGTGTGTAATGTAATTCCGATATGGGTGTTGGCTCATTCATTAATCTACTTTCTGTATCAAATTGAGCTTCGTTCCATTTTAGGTTTAGCATGTTTTCAATTGCTAATCCAATTTCGTATTTCGGTTTTGTATAATTAAATGTAGCGTCTACTAAAAAGTATCCTTTTGCTGTTACTGAATTATCTTCATTAGCTGCTCTATTTTTTATATAACGATAGCTTAAACCACCATTAAAACCAGTTTGCTGTTTATAAAACAATCCTCCTGTGCTTGTTACAGTTGGTGCCAAAGGAATAAAATCATTACCTTTTACCTCGTCTCTAGCCCTAGGCTTTGTAAAATTAATATTGGTATTAGCAAACCATTTTTTTGATAATTGATAACGGGCAATAATATCTAGCCCATGTCTTTTGGTTCTACCAATAGGTTCAACAATACCAGCATCGCCTACATACACAAATTCTTGGTCTAAATGCAAATCCCAAACAGCAATATTTAGTAATAAATTTTTGGAAGGTTTTAGTAATACACCAAAATCAGTTCCATAGGCAGCTGGTAAAATTTGGTTAGCTCCATTTTCAACAACTACTCTGGTATCGTTGCTATGAAACCCCTTGCCAGTCTTTGCATAAACTTGTACTTTTTTATTTATGTTATACTGCACATTTAACTTTGGGCTAAAAATTGATTTTGTTTGTGCAGGTTTTTGATTATTAAAATCAATTCTATCTAAATAATCAAAATTAAAATAATCGAACCTTGCACCAGCCTCAATTACCCAATTACCAAGGGTTGCTTGTTGTTGTGTAAACCCAAAAATATTAGTTTCGGTAATGTCTCCATTTTTCAAGTAATTTAAAAATTGTCGTTTAACAGTATTTGATAATTGGCTTTCGTCAGTTGCATCTCTTCGTACACCAATTCCGTCAACAGAAATTAATGTCCAATTTTTAAAAAAATATTGCTGTTTTAATTTAGAGGTAAAGCCAAAAATATTTCTAGCTTCGGATTGATTTATTTGATCTCCATTAACAGGGTCATTTAAAAAGAAAGTAAAATTGGAGTATAAATTAAATTTGTATCTATTTAAAAAAGCTTGATTTTCCCAAATAAATCCATTGTTAAATTGGTGTGCTACAATTAAGTTAGCATTATATCTTTCGGTATTACCACCTTCTGTTGGATCAATGCTTCCAAAGCGACTAATTAAACCACTTTCTACAGCCCTTGTTGGTATTTGTCCGCTTGCATCCCATTTACTTTTAAAAGCCGATACACTAAATGTTAAATTGGTTGATGGCGAAATAGCAGCATTATATTTTGTAAATACATTTACTCTATTAAAATTTTGTTTGTTTTCTGTTGGGCCATTGGTATAGTTAAACTCTGCGGCAATATAGGCACTTTGTTTTTCTTTATTCCCATTTAGTAAATCTAATAAGGCAAGTGTTCTAAACGTACCAAACCTAGCTGCTTCTAACTGTACAGTATTTTTTGAAATATTTTTGTAGGTAGAAAAGTTTACATAACCAGCTGTATTTAAATTGCCTTGCTGTGCATAATAGGGACCTGCACCAAAGTCAATATTGTTAATAGTCTCTGGTATAATAAAATGAGCATCGGCATAACCTTGCCCATGTGCATGACTTACCATATTTACGGGCATACCATCTACAGTTATCTGTATATCAGTACCATGGTCAATATCAAACCCACGTAAAAATATTTGCTCTGCTTTACCGCCACCAGCATGTTGTGCAATAAACAATCCGGGTACAATGCGTAAAAGTTCTTGAGAATTTTTTACAGGTTTTACAGCCAAATCTATTTTTGATAGGGTTGAAAATTTTGCTGCACCAGTTGATTTAAGTTGAATATCGTTAAGGTTAATTGCTGCTGGTTGCAATTCGATAGCAATTAAAGTATTACCATTTAGTTTTATTCTGTTAATAGCATAACCAACATGCGATGCTGTTATTTCGGAAGAAGCAGTTATATTTTTTGCAACAAAATTTCCATTATCATCTGTTAATATATTTTTTGTAGTGCTACTTGAAAAGCTTAGTAATGCATTATTTATCGGTTGCTTGCTAATAGCATCAATTACTTTTCCTTTTATAATATTTTGAGCAATCAAAGAGGAAGTAAAGGTTATAAGAAGTAACACTAATAAAAATCTTAAGTGTTTAATTTGTTCCATACATTTTTTTTGAATAGAAAGAAAAGTAGTGTAAAGCAATAGATAAGTACACACTACTACTACATATCATCTTTTAAAAAATGAATGGTAAAGAGTGTACTCAACACTAAATGTTTTAAAAATAAGTTCTATCTAAGCTCGGGGAGGAGGGTAGTTGCATTGATGCTTACCAGTTGGAACCACAGGTGTTAACATCAGGTTATATACTCTTGCATTTATACTTGTTGAACAAAAAGTTGTTGATGAAAAAAATACATCATGTTCGTTTGGGTTTGTATCTTTTTTATGATTAGTTGTATTTTTATCGCTACTATCTTCCTTGGCATTATTAGCAACTTCTTTATGTACATGCATTTTGCCATTTTCAATATGCACTGTAGCCATGTGTTGTGCCTTAAAAAAAACATGACCAATAAAATCAGATGCATACGGCATAAGCGGTTTAAGCATTACCAAGGTGTAACAAATAAGGATGATATGTAAAACTACTTTTTTCAAGTTTATTTAAATAAAACTAATTTGAATTAAAAATCAAAAATTCTATATTCTTTTATGCGTACGTAACAGAAATTAACTTGCTTTTATTTACCATTAATTATACTAGCTCTTTTCAATAGTACAGGGTTTTTGCTTCCAGTAAGCATTGCTGTGGCTAAGTATTCTTTTGCTTTTGTAATATCTTTTTGATTATAGGCTATCCAAGCTAATTCCTTATTTACATCAATATTTTTAGGGCGCATACTATACTCTTGCGTAGCATATTTTTTTGCACTATCCCAAGCATTTGTTTTTATAAAATTTTGTGCTAATTCTAAAGACACGGCATGGTGGCCAGAGTTTGCATCTTCACTCAATATTTTTTGTACCTCAACATACTTATCCATTGCTTTTTTTGTATCACCCATGGCAGCATACACATCCGCTTTTTGTTCTTCAAAAGATGTTTGTGGCATTATCAAGTTTGCACTATCTAATAAAGCGATTGCTCTTGCATAATTTTTACGTTGCATTTCTATCTTGGCTAAACCTGCCATGCTTGGTGCATAACTAGGACGCATAGCTAAATTTTCGGCATACGCTTTTTCTGCTTCATCTAATTTATTTGTGTTATAATAAATATCGCCTAAAACATTTCTGCTCCAGCTTTGTGGTTCACTACCTGGCAAACCAGCTTGCACAGCTAATTGCATGGCAGCAATTGCACCATCATAATCACCATATATTTCTCTTAAGTACGATGCTCTTGAGTAAGACTCTAAGGAAGGTTTTATTTTTTGCATTGAATCACTCATGGCAATGGCCATTTTATAATCGCCCAATTCAACATTAGCATCTACTAAAATGCCATAAATGTAAGCGTTACTTGGATTTATAGCCCTTGCCTGTTCTGCCAACTTTTTTGCTTCGGCAAATTGATGTTGACTCATTCGCAGAGATGCTTTATAAACAGTAGCCTCAAAATTTTTTGGCTCAATACTTAAAATGCCATTTAATATTTTATCTATAGTAGGATAATAAAAATGATGCTCACCAGTAATTCGTTGCTCCGTAATAAAAATGGTAGCTAGTTGCAATCGAGTTTTTACATCTTCTGGCTTTGCTGCTAACTTAGCTTTAAGTTCGGCTACTTTTTCGGTAGTTTTTTTCCACTCTGGTTCATTGGCTAATTGACCAGTACGGTCTAATAAATTAGGAATTTCTAAAGGATCTTGCTGACTAACATACTCTTTTAATTTTTCTTCGTTTTGAGTACAACTTACTAAGCTTGTATTCAATGATAAAAGTAAAAAAGTAACAGCCATAAATGAGGTTAAAGAATTTTTCATTTTAGTTGTTTTTTATACATACGAAAAAAGAATAAAATTGGTTTGAGTGTATCGAAATTTTCACCAAAAGGGATTAGGCTAATTCAAAGTACATCAACAGAAAGCTGTACTCTTCACTTTTAGGTAGGTGTATTAAGAGAGTTAAAACCTGTTGTACTAAATTTAAAGCCTATTACTCTAGTTAAAAAAGAGACCAAGCCTTTTGGCTTGGTCTCTAAGTAATATTAATTTTGAAAAAATGAATTAATTAATTTTTATAATCCCTACCGTAGATGATTTTAAACCATCTGCATACATTTTTGCAAAATATGCTCCAGCAGCTAAATTAGCCTTGCTAAACTGAACGTAGTAGTCGCCTTTTGTTTTACTACCTTCATCAATTGTTGCAATTCGTCGCCCTATAGCATCTGTAATATCTATACGAACATTAACTGCATCGGAAGTTAATTTATAATGGAACGTAGTTGACGCTTTAAATGGACTAGGAAAAGCCGCTAATGCAAGTGGAGTAGCACTAACACCTAAATTAAAGGTATTACTTTTTGGTCCAACATATCCTGCACCAGTATAACCTCTCCAAGGTGTTTGCACAAAAGGAAACGCTGCTTTAAATGTAGTATCGTTTTTACCAACACCTTCTTTAAAGGTTATTGTTTTTACTAATTGAGGTGTAACGGGACTACCTCCCGGTACAAAATCATCATACCACAAACCAATGGCAGCAAGGGCTACACCACCTACTGCTTGTAATTCAATAGTGGTTACATCATCTTCCAATCTACGTCCATTGGGGAAACCATCCATATTTGGTATGAATTGTAAATTAGCATTTGTATTAAAACGAGGATCTGTTAAGCCTAATACTGCTGCTTGTACAATACCCAAATTGCTAAAATCTGCACTATTACGTGGGGTAGTAGGTACAGCCATATTTAGTCGTAAATAATCGCCAAGCGTAGGTAAAAAATTATTAATAAACGGTTTACCAGCTGCCAATGGATTACCACCTTTGCCCGTAGCTAACTGATACGGGCGTAAATTTGGAACACCTGTATAAAATATAGGCAAAATATCTACGGCTCTTGGGCTTGTAGCGTTAGGCAATAAAATAGTACCAAAAATTGCATCATCCAAAGCTGTACCAGCAACCGCAGGAGACCCTTTTAAAGGAAATAAACCAGGTTTACCATTTCTAAAATCAAAAGCACCTAAAGAAGCAGATTGTATACGTAAATTAGCTAAACCTGGTACAGCGGTACCAAATTGAGAATCGTCCATATATAATGCTAACTCTGGATTATTAAAGTAGGGAACAAATTGTCCATCAGCAGATGGAGCAACTGAATTCCATTTATCTTTATCTCCAAGTGCTATTACGGCTTCATTCGTCAAAGGCATTCCTAATCTTGATACTTGTGTCCAAGCACCAGATGTAGCAGGCTTATCACCCGTTGCACTTAATGTAGTAATAGCAGGACGACTTGCATTAGCATAAACACCAATTACATAATCAGCATCTAAAATATTTGCTGCCATTGCACCAGTTTTACCTGTTTTTTGTAAGGTAGATATGGGTACTTCAATAGCAATGGTATGACAATTAAATTTTGCAACACCATCTCTAGCTCCTGTAGTTCTAAAACCACCAGCATCAAATACACCACCTAAATCCACAAAAAATGGATCATCAATAGGACCACAAAAAACCTTTTCGCCAGTACTTGCTGTAGAAATTGCAGCAGTCATTAACGAATTATAATCCGTAGCTCCTAAACCTGCACCACCTTCAATAGAACGAGGGCCAATATTATTTGGAGGAACCACTCCATTACTAACAATAGCAGTAAAACTTGTACCACCATTTATACTTCTTTCGCAAGTGTAGGTAGTTTTTACATTTTGTTTTCCTAAGCGAATGTTGAAAAAAGTAGTACCATCTTCATTTACACTCGTAAATGTAAAGCGATAAATAATATCATCACCTGTGGTTGCTGTATTATTATCGATATGTATTTCGTACCGAATATTTTCGCCAAATGTATACCAATTTGGTCCACCTGCTGGGTGTTCGAATGGAATATAATTAGCAATTAAAATAATTTTCTCGGCATCGGTTGGGCTTTTAAATGCATATAAATCTGTATTATCGGCCAACGGATCGTTACTTATTAATGGTGCCTCTCTGTGGCTACTTGCTAATGCACTAAAAGCTAGTGTAGTTGAGCAAAGTAACAGGGCTGTTATTTTTTTAAAATATTGTTTCATAATAATTTCTTTAGTTGTTTAGATGATTTTTAGAATCTTGGTTTGATGGTGTAATCGAATCCTCTCCATGGTGTTTGCACATAGGGGAAAACTGTTTTAAATGTTGTATCGTTTTTAGTTGGTCCTGCACTAAAGCTTAATACATTTACTAAGTTTGTAGTAACTGGGCTACTTCCATCTAATTTATAATCATCGTACCATAAACCAATAGCAGCAAGGGCTACACCACCTACAGCTTGTAATTCAATAGTTGTTACATCATCTTCTAATCGTCTACCATTAGGGAAACCATCCATATTTGGTATAAATTGTAACGATGTAGAACTGTTGTAAGCTGGGTCTGTTAAACCTAAAACAGCAGCATTTACAATACCCAAACTACTAAATTTAGGATCGTTACGTGGTGTTGGAGGAACGGCCATGTTTAAACGCAACATATCGCCAAGGGTTGGTAAAAAATTATTTATAAAAGGCTTACCTGCACTTAAGGGGCCACCCGTTTTACCAGTAGCTAATTGATAAGGAGCTAGGTTAGGAACACCAGTATAAAATATGGGCAAAATATCAACTGCCCTTGGGCTTTTATTATCAGGTAATAAAATGCTACCAAATACAGCTTCATCTAGTGCTGTACCTTTTACGGCTGCACTACCTTTTAAAGAATGTAAACCTGCTTTACCATTTCTAAAATCATAAACACCTAATGCATGATTTTGAATTCGTAATGCATTTAATGACGGAACGGCACCACCAAATTGTGTGTCATCCATATACAAAGCCAATTCTGGATTGGTAAAGTATGATGCAAATTGTAAATCGTTTGCAGGTGTTGTTGCATTCCACTTATCTTTTAAACCAACGGGTATAATGGCCTCGTTAGTTAAGGGCATTCCTAATCTTGATACCTGTGTCCAAGCGCCTGAGTAGGCTACTGTACCATTTGCACCTAAGGTTTTTATTTGTTGGCGACTAGCACTTGCCCATACACCAATTACATAATCACCATCTAAAATATTTGCAGCTTGTGCAGCAGTTTTACCTTCTTTTTGTAATAGATTAATAGGAATTTTTAAAGCAATGCTATGGCAATTAAACCGTGCTAAACCATCTTTTGTAGGATTGGTACTGTTACCCTCAGGACGAAAAGCTCCTAAATCAAAAGCACCAGCTAAATCCACAAAGAAAGGATCATCAACTGGGCCACAAAAAACTTTTTCGCCACTTGTTGCAGTTGCAATAGCGTTAGACATTAAAGCGCCATAGGTTGTGTTTAAACCAACAGGAGTACTTTCTATACTACGAGGGCCAATGTTTGCAGGTGGTACAATTCCTGTATTAACAACCGTTACAAAAGCTCCACCGTTTACACTTTTTTCGCAGATGTACGTAGTTTTTAAATTTTGAGCCCCTAAACGAATATTAAAAAATGTTGAAGGGTCTTGATTGGTTTGAGAAAACGTAAAACGATACGTAATATCATCTGCCGTTGTAGTCGTTTTATTTTTTATATGAATTTCGTATCTAATGTTTGTACCAAAGGTGTAATAATTTGGTCCACCCTCTGGAGATTCAAAAGGAATGTAATTAGCAATTATTGTTATCGTATTTGGATCATCAGGACTACGAAAAGCATACAAATCTGTATTATCGCAAAGAGGATCGTTACTAATTAACGGTGCTTCTCTATGGCTACTAGCAAGCGTTACTAAACTTGCTGTTGCCAAACAAAGCGTAAGCAACCATTGCTTTGTTTTATTTATTGATTTTTTCATCTGTTTTTATTTTTAGTTTTAATTAGTTAGTTTTTTTGTTATCCATATCAAATAGCACAGAAACTCTAAAGGTGTTATTTAATGCACTTGTAGTGGTTTTATTACCTGTTGGTATTAAGTAAGAAAAATTTAGACCAGCCATTTCATACTTTACTCCGGCACCAACGGTTAAATAATTTCTATTGCCTTTTAATTTATTTTCGGAGAAATATCCCGTACGTACACTAAATTGGTTTTTGTACATATACTCTGCGCCAAGCCCTAATTGAAATTCTTTTAATTCTTCACTAAATCCGCCTGGAGCATCACCAAAACTGCTAAACCAGCTACCCACTACACCTTTGTTTTCGTAGGCTGCAACTTTTTCAGCATCGTTAGCATCGGGTGGTGTAGGTACCATTAATTTGGTAATATCTAAACCAAACGTAAGCTTGTTTTCACTATTAAAATTTTTGGTATAAGCAGAACCAATTGCAAATGTTGCAGGTATAAAACTTCCTGCACCACCATAATTGATTTTACTACCAAGATTAGTTAAAGCTGCTGCAAAATTCCACCCACTTTTTAGCATGTAAAATGCAGATAAATCAGCCGCAACAGCATTACCAGCTTTTGCATTGGTACCCGTAGCATTATCTGCTATTCGGCTATTTATATAGCGAAGGTTTAAACCAACTCCAAGCTTTTCGGATAACTTTCGAGAGTAGCCAGCTTCAATAGCCATATCTCTTGGTTTAAAAGTGCTAATCTCCTGCCCAATGGCATCTGTAGTTGTAAAATTTCCTAAACTAAAATAACGAATACCAAAACTTATGGCTTCCTTATCATTTAATTTGTAAAAACTACTTAAAGCCATTTGGTAACTGCTTTTTACATCTAATTCTTTAAGCCATGGAGTGTACGTAAGACCTACACCATACTTTTTTTCGTTAAAAACAGTTTTACTGCCGTTGTAAAACATACTGTTGGCGTCTGGGCTTGTAGCCAAGCCAACATCTCCCATACCTGCTGTTCTTGCATCTGCCGATAGACGTAAAAATGGAACGGCAGTGGTAATAGGATTTTCTTTGCCAGATTGTGCATACGTTGCCAGATGTAAGAGGCAAAGCATCAAAATCGGTAAAGAGATTTTGGTTGATTTTGAAATCATGTGATAATAATTTTGTTTGTTCAAAAAATGAAAGTGAGATTGTTCCAATGGTTACATACGAGTATACTTGTTAAATGGTTTTAACTTTTAGGTATTTACATTTATCCAAAACAGTTTAACAAGTTTTGTTTAAATTTGTCTTTCCTAAATCTTCACTATTAATTTTTAATTCTTAATTTACTATGGCATATTGGTTAGTAAAATCAGAGCCTTCTGTTTACAGTTGGAATCAATTTGTAAAAGACAAGCAAACCGAGTGGAGTGGGGTACGTAATTACAGTGCCCGTATTAATTTAAAAGCAATGCAAAAAGGCGATGAAGTACTGTATTATCACAGCAACGAAGGTGTTGAAATAGTAGGTATTGCAAAGGTTAGTAAAACTTTTTTTCAAGATTCTACAACCGATGATGATCGTTGGGTTTCGGTTGAATTAAAACCTATACGTAAACTAAAAAAAGCTGTACCGCTAGATATCATAAAAAAAGATAGCCGACTTGCCAATATGGATTTGGTCCGACTAGGAAGATTAAGTGTACAAACTGTAAAGGAAGAAGAGTGGGAGATGGTTATGGGATTAGCTGGGGAGAAGTAAATAGAGTGCTAGAGTATTGAATGTAATTTTTTATGTAAATGAAGGAATCTATTCAAAATACTAATAAAAGTAAACTTTCTTTATTTGAAAAGATTATTGAGGGTATAGGATGGATTCAAATTGTTCTATCCCCACTTTTACTTAGTTTATTATTTACAGTTCCATTTTATTTTTCTAACGAAACAAATACTAGACTTATAATTTCTGTTTTAATTGTACTAGCTGGATTAATAATTGGTATTATTTGGGCTAATAAAGTAGCTAGGGAAAAAGGAACAATAAATTTTCTTTCAAGAATATCCGCTTCACCTGAATTAGACAAGGAAGAAGAAAATGAAATTTAATTTGTGAAAATCTGTGTAATCTGTGGTTAAAACCAAAAAACATATTGTAATCCTCTCCGGTGCTGGTATTAGTGCCGAAAGCGGTATAAAAACGTTTAGAGATAGCGATGGACTTTGGATGGGTCATAATGTACAAGATGTAGCTACGCCAAGAGGTTTTGCTAAAGACCCAGCTTTGGTTTTAAATTTTTATAACGAACGTAGGAGAGATGTGGCGGCGGCACAACCTAACGCTGCACATATTGGTTTAGCAGCATTAGAAGATGATTTTGATGTAACCATTATTACACAAAATATTGATGATTTGCATGAACGTGGTGGCAGCAAAAACATATTGCATTTGCATGGCGAAATTTTTAAAATGCGTAGTGTAGCTGATGACAAAACTATTTACGAAATTCGTGGAGATATAAATGTAGGAGATGTAAATGAAAAAGGGATTCAACTAAGGCCTTTTATTGTTTGGTTTGAAGAGCCTGTTCCTATGATGGAAAAGGCAGCTGCTTTGTTACATAATTGCGACTATTTTGTAGTAATTGGTACATCTCTACAAGTATATCCTGCAGCAAGTTTACTGCACTATGCACCAACCTTTTTACCCAAGTTTATTATTGATAAAAAAATACCTGAAATAGGGGATTACATTAATCTTACTAAAATAGAAAAATCGGCTACAGAAGGTGTGGAGGAGTTGAGGAAACTGCTGTTAAAGGCGTCTGACGGCTATATGCCGTTTTAACGCCTAACTAAAATTTTCGCTAAAAATAATGCCATTTTTTTCTAACTCCAACAAAACGGGTTCATAAATTTCTTTGCTTGTAGGTATATGTAAGCCAGTAGTTTTTATTGTTCCATTTAAAATTAATTTTGCCGCAATTCCTAAAGGTAAGCCAACTGTTTTTGCCATAGCGGTTCGTAAACTATCGTTCCCAATAACTTTTAATGAGCTATTAATTTTATGTTGCATATTATTCAATTCGTATTCAATTTCATGCAACATTACAATCATATCCTTATCATGAGGTAGTAGTATTAATTTTTTTTCTACAATAAATTGTAAAATTTCGGCAGCCGTACAAACGCCTTTGTTGATAAGTGTTTCATCATCATCCATTCCTAAAAAAAACAATTGCTTTAGTGTTAAATTGGCTTCATGCATTTTGGCCGCCATGGCATTGGCAGCTCTATTTTTCATTTCTTCTATATTTACCGTTTGCAAATTTCCATCTTCATCTACAAAGCTAAATTGGTCTACATTTTCAATCGTTGGATTTAAATTTTTAGACTCTTCTAGCTTTTCCTCTGCTTCTAGTAATTTTTCAATTTTTTTTGCTAATTTTTTGGTAAAGTCTAAACGCTCTTCCATTTTTTTACTAAGCCAATCACCAAATTTTATAGCATCAAAATGTTGTTTAAAAAACTGTGCAATCGTTAATCCATCTGTGTTATAGCTAATTGTTTCGTCGGTCAATTTTAACTCAACAACATTATTCCAACCATACATAAAATCGGGATAGCGTAGGGTAGAACGTAAAAATGTTTGAGCAGTTTTCAATCCATACGTATCCATATAACTTAACGAGTCTCTGTTGGGATAGTAACTTAAAAAACCAATTTCGTCATCAAACTTTACGCCACGTTCAACCTCAAATAATTCTTCATACTTTTCTTTTACACTATTATTATTAATTTTATAAATAGCCCCTGCTTTGCCTGCCATTATAATATTTTTTGGGTTCCAGCTTATTTTATATTTCCATGGGTTATCATCGCTTTCGGGTGCAACAAGGCCGCCACAGTGGCTTTTAAAAGAATTAACAACACCACCTTTATCATGAATTTTATCAATAATTTTCATTGCACTCATATGGTCAATACCAGGGTCTAATCCCATTTCGCATAAAAAAAGCAAGTGCTTGTTATCGATTGTTGATTGTAGATTTTTTATATTTTCATCTACATACGAAGCAGTAAGTAAATTTTTAGCATGCTTTATGCAATCTTCTGCAATTAAAAAATGTAATGCAGGTGGCATCATACTAATTACAATAGTTGCTTGTTTTATTAATGCAATACGTTGTTCGTTGTTGGTAATATCAACTTGTACTGCAGTTGCAATTGGGTTATTATTTGTTTTAAATAAGATTAAATTTTTATCTGCATCGGCAATAATAACTTTCCAGTTATTCTCAGTAGCATTTTCAATTAAATAATCTATTAAAACAGTTGCCGATTTACCTGCACCAAAAAGAAGAATTGTATTCACAATATGTATATTTTATTGCAAGTTATTTGATTGGTTTGGAAAAACCTTACCTCAACATCTTTCTATACCTAACCCCAACCCCTCTCCTCCGAAAGCATCGGAGTGTTTCACAAAGGAGAGTGCGGCTGAAGGAGGTTGTACTCAAATCAGTTTTTTCAATTAAATCAGTGTTCCGTCAAACAATACAGTAAAAGCCCAACAGTACTGAAAAACATAAACGGAGCGTCGCCATTGAAGTCAAATTGAAATACTAATGCTGGTAACAAAAACCTTCTCCACAGCACCAAAAATTATGTGTACAACTAAGCTAAAAAACAATATATTTTGTCAAGGAAAAACCACTATTTTTTAGTACTTTCGCCACCTATAAAACTATATGGAAAATAACGAACAAAATAACGAAGAATTTATAAGTAACAGAGGTAAAATTATCCCTGTTAACATTGAGGAGCAAATGAAAACATCTTACATCGATTATTCGATGAGTGTTATTGTGGGTAGGGCTTTGCCAGATGTAAGAGATGGTTTAAAGCCAGTGCATCGCAGGGTGTTATATGGTATGTATGAGTTAGGTAACAATTCAAACAAACCGTACAAAAAAAGTGCTCGTATTGTTGGAGAAGTAATGGGTAAATATCACCCACATGGCGATACTGCCATTTACGATACAATGGTACGTTTGGCTCAAGAGTGGAATATGAGAGAGCCATTGATAGATGGCCAAGGTAATTTTGGTAGTCAAGATGGTGACCCACCAGCTGCTATGCGTTATACCGAGGTGCGTATGAAAAAAATTGCTGAGGCAATGATGGATGATTTGGATAAAGAAACGGTTGACTTTCAGTTAAACTTTGATGATAGCTTAAAGGAACCAACGGTAATGCCAACAAAAATTCCTCAGTTATTAGTAAACGGAAGTAGTGGTATTGCAGTAGGTATGGCAACTAATATGATGCCACATAATTTAGATGAAGTTATTGATGGTTGTATTGCTTACATTGATGATAAAGAAATTACCATTGATGAATTAATGAAGTATGTAAAAGCGCCTGATTTTCCTACTGGTGGTATAATTTACGGCTACGAAGGCATTAAAACCGCCATGCATACAGGTAGAGGAAGAGTGGTGCTACGTGGAAAAACAACGATTGAAACAGATCCTAAAGGCAGAGAGAAAATTATAATTACCGAAGTACCTTACCAAGTAAATAGAGATGCATTAACCCAAAAAATTGGTGACATAATTAACGAAAAGCTTGTTGAAGGAATTAGCAATGTTAATAATGAAAGTAATAATAAAGAGGGTACAAGAGTAGTAATTGATTTAAAGAAAGATGCAGTTGCACAAGTTGTCATAAATCAATTATACAAGTTTACCGATTTACAAACCTCTTACGGAATAAATAACGTAGCTATTGTAAAAGGCAGACCAAAAACCTTAAACCTTAAGGACTTAATTAGAGAGTTTGTAGAGTTTAGGTTAGAGGTGGTTACTAAACGAACAGAGTTTGAACTACGTAAAGCAAGAGAAAGAGCTCATATTTTAGAAGGTTATATAATAGCACTTGATAATTTAGATGCGGTAATAAAACTGATTAGAGAAAGTAGTACGCCAAATATTGCACAAGAGGGCTTAATGACCACTTTTGGTATGACAGAAATTCAAGCCAAAGCTGTACTAGAATTGCGTTTACAACGCCTTACTGGTATGGAAATTGATAAAATTAGAGAAGAGCATGCTGGCTTAATGAAAGAAATTGAACGCCTAATTGAATTATTGGCAAATGAAGGAATGCGATTTGATATTATAAAAACTGAGTTACAAGAAGTAAGAGAAAAATTTGGTGATGCTCGTAGAAGTGAAATTGTGTATGTAGGTGATGATATGAATATGTTAGATTTTATTGAAGAGGAAGATGTAGTGGTAACGATATCACATTTGGGCTATGTAAAACGAACTTCGGCAACAGAATATCGCCAGCAACGCAGAGGTGGTAGAGGAAGCAAAGGAAGCAGCACACGTAACGAAGATTACATAGAGCATTTATTTGTAGCAAGCACACACCATACTTTATTATTTTTTACAGAAAAAGGAAGATGCTTTTGGTTAAAAGTATACGAAGTACCAGAAGGTGATAAAACAAGTAAGGGTAGGGCTATGCAAAACCTTATTCAAATACCACCAGATGATAAAGTAAGAGCCATTATTGATGTAAAAGACTTTAAAGATGAAGAATATGTAAAAGGTCATTACATAGTGTTATGTACTAAACAAGGAATTATAAAAAAGACAGATTTAGAAGATTTTAGTCGCCCTCGCCAAAATGGTATTAACGCCATAAATATTCAAGAAGGCGACCAGTTATTAGAAGCAAGATTAACCGATGGTAATTGCGAAATAATGATGGCTGTTAAAAGTGGTAGAGCTATACGTTTTAATGAAGAAAAAGTACGTAGCACAGGTAGAGGAGGAATAGGAGTTTATGGAATAGAAGTTGATGATAAAACCGATGAAGTAATAGGAATGGTTTGCGTAAATAGAGAAGATAAGTCCAAAACAATAATGGTTGTAAGTGAAAAAGGATTTGGAAAACGTACACCTTTAATTGATGAAGATGGGGAAGCTGTTTACAGAATTACAAACAGAGGAGGTAAAGGAGTTCGTACCTTAAATGTTACAGAAAAAACTGGTAGGTTAGTAGGCTTATTAGCCGTAAGTGAAACAGAAGATTTAATGATTACTTGTGTAAGCGGCATTACTATACGTATGAGTGTTGCAGGTATTAGACCGCAGGGTAGGGCAACACAAGGGGTAAAATTAATTAAGGTAGATGAAGGCGATGCAATAGCAGCAGTAACGCAATTAGATGAGCAGGAGGAAGAAGTACTAATAGATGAAAATGATAATGTAGCAGGTACTAACGAAACCATTGCTGATGGGGATGCTACGACTGATACAAAAACTACTGAAATAACTAGTGAAGATGATAAAACACCGGAATAATTAACACACTAGGTATATTAAACTAATTTTTGCTATACGCCTTAATCTATTTTTAAATGTTTTTAGCTAAAATAAAATATTTTATACTTTCAATTTTTTGGGTGCTTTTTAGCACCCAAATTTTTTGCCAATCCCTAAGCGATGCACAAAAATATTTTGATGAGGGGCGACTTATTGAAGCTAAGCAACAAATAGATGAATACCTAACGGTAATGGATACCGATGTATATGGGCTTATTTTAAAGAGCAGAATTTATTATGTTTTAGGCAGTAGTAAACAATATGCAGATGTTGTTGCTAATGGAAAATTTACTGCAATTGAAGCCTTAAAAAAAGCTACTGAAAGTGATAAAAATAGAGTAACAGCTATATTAAAACAAGAAGCTTTTGGCTTGCCACTAAACATTTACAACGATTTATCTAACGACGGAAAAACATATTTTAATAGTGCTGCGGAACGAAAAGATAAAGCCCTCTTCGAAGATGCATTAGGCATTTTTAAAAAAGTAATGGCATTTTCATCATTCCTAAATGAACAAAATTGGATTAAAGAAAAAATAGATAGTAATAATTTATTTTATGCAGCTAAAGCAGCTATTTATGCTGGCAAAGAGCAAGATGGGGTGTTATATTCAAAAAAAATTGCCGATAATTTTATTGTAAAAACGGTCGAAAACAAAAGCTTTCAACCAATTTATGAATGGATAGTATATTATTATAGACTAAATAAAAATGAACTATTTTTAAATCAATATACAACTATTAGTATCCTACATTTTCCTAAAACACCTTACTTTTATTTAAATAAAATAGATTGGTTAAGAGAAGATAAACAGTACACTAATTTAGTAAACAATTATCGCCTCTTATTTTCCAAAGGCTTTAAGCAACATAGCTATTACACAGCCTATTTTACAGATATGTTCAATTTAATTTTTAATATAAAAGACTCTAGCATAAACAAAAAACTGTATAAAAAATTATTTGAAAAAGAAATTGTGAATTACATTAAAAGAAATACCAAGGCATTTGATGAAATGCTTTTGGCTGGGAAATATTATAGAAATCTTTCGTCAGAAATGTTTGCTAAAAATAATATAAAAAATGTGTTACTAAAATCAATTTCTTATTTAAATTTATTAACAACAAAAAAAGACGAAATTAAAAATACTTCGATTTATGAAGAAGCCTTAAGTCTACTTACAAAAAATAAAGCCGCATTAGTTACGATGCAAGTTGAATATTAATTAAATAATCAAATAAGTTTGTTTCCGTTTTTAAGCCTAATTTTTTCCGTAACCTATACCTACTAATTTCTACACCTCTTGCACTTATATTTAATAATTGGGCAATTTCTTTGGTTGATAAATTCATTCGTAAATAGGCACAAAGTTTTACTTCGTTATTAGAAATAGCTGGGTGTTTTTCTTTTAACACTTTAATAAAATCAGTATGTACTTTATCAAAATGTTTTCCAAACTTTTCCCATTCTGTGTCAATGGTATCATCTTCACTTATGGATTTTATCATTTTTTTTAACTCCAATTCCACTTTAACATTATCTGTCCCTTTTACTATTTGTGTTAATTCTGCTTTTAGTTTAGAAACTAACTCTCCTTTTTTTACTAAATGCATTGCACTAGAAGCCAACTCCGAATTTTTATAATTTATTTCTGTTTCTAATTTGTCATTTTGCATGGTAATTAGCTCTGTACTAGATTTTGATAACTCTAACTCATGTATGTAGCGTATTTTACTTTGTTCCTCTTCGTACTTCTTTTGTTGAAGCTTAAATTTATTTTGGAAATAAACATATAAAAAATAAAGACTAGCCAAACCTAAAATAAAATAAAGAAGTTTAGCCCAAACAGTTTTATACCATGGAGGCAAAATAGTAAATGTATAGCTTGCAATTTCAGATTCTGCTCCTAAATTATTTCTAACTTTTACTTCAAATACAAATTTGCCAGAGGGTAGATTGGTATATTCCTTTTCTGTTCTATTTGTCCATTCATTCCAGTTATTATCTAACCCTTTTAAACGATAGCTATACTCTAAATAATCTTGAATACCATAGGTTGGGGAGGCATATTGAAAACGAAACGTTTTCCAATTATTAGTTAATTCCGGGGCCTTATTTTTTTCTTGAGTTTGGTACTCATTGGCATAATAACCACCAAATAATGTACTATCCAGTACATTACTAATCACTAATTTTTGTAGTTGCACAAATAGTTTTGGAACTGTTAACTTATATTTTTCATAGTTAATATGATAGAACCCTTTTTCTCCACCTAAAAAAATATTGTTGCTATTTACTGGATAAATAAATTCAAATCCACTAAGCATTTTATTGGTTAACTCTGGTAAATAAATTAGGGTAGGTTCTGATCTTGAAAAATCAATAACACCCAGTTTTTTTTCATTAATAAACCAAACATTCCCATCGGTATCTTCTTTTAAATACCGAATACTTTTTTGCCCTAATATTTTTTGATAAAAAGGAGTTGGTTCAAAACTATCTTTTTGTTCATTATAACTATACACCCCTTTTTCTGTGGCAACAACTAACTCATTTTTAATTTTATACACATGGTTGTTAAAAGTAGAGGGCAATCCTTTTTTATCATCATATTTAAAACTTGTATAGGAATCATCTACATTATGTAAAAGTTTAAAAACACCATGGTAAGGTTGAGATATCCAAATGGCTTCATTTTTATCTACAACAACAAAACGAGATGATTCTATAAAACCAGGCATTTTAGTACTGTAAGAAAAACTGTTATTTTTATAGTCAAATATGTTTAAGCCAAAATAACCTCCAGCAATAATTTTACTAGTAGGAAATGTGGTAGAAAGGGGTACAAAGTTCCAAAATCCTTTTGTGGATGAAAGTTGTATTCCGGTATTATTTTTTATAACATAAGCACCTTCGTGATGCCCCACTAATAACTGATTATTTATACTCGTTAATGCCCAAACTTGCCCTTTCAACTTTTCTATACTGTTAAAAGTTCCCATTGTAAAACTTAAATCTGTTGATTGAGTTATGGGCACACTAAATAAACCGTTTGATGTACCTAAAAATAATTTGTTGTCGTACAAAATGGATGCATAGCCAGAGCCATTTTGAAACTGTGGTTTTATTAATTTAATAGCACTGTTATAATTTATTAAATCGATTCCATTATCAAGCCCCAGCCATAAATTTTGCTGACTGTCTACACTAATACTTAATACATTATTGTTTTGAAGACCTTCTACAGTGGTAAATTGTTGAATAATATTTCCTTTTACATCAATTATATAAACTCCATTATTACTTGTACCTAAAGCAATCCAATTTTTATTTACGAGTTGTGCAGCATATATTCTGTGCGTTTTAAAAAGTTGATTAGTTGCAGATTGAATCGGATTTAATGAATTATTCGCTAAAATATAAATTCCATTTCTTAGGGTAGTAACCAAACTACTATCGGAGTTAATAGATAAAATTGAGGTGACAGGATCG
Organism: Bacteroidota bacterium; assembly: GCA_031377245.1. Taxonomy (GTDB): domain Bacteria; phylum Bacteroidota; class Bacteroidia; order Chitinophagales; family Chitinophagaceae; genus Ferruginibacter. The sequence continues at coordinate 145,213 of JANMEU010000018.1, read as the reverse complement.
TCAGGGTCTAAAGCATTTTGTTTAAATGTGGGTATCCAACTGTCATTTTCAAATAGCATTAACCCGTTTTCAAAGTCGTGAGCATATAATTTTCCATTACATTGTCCCAAGTAAGTCCATTCGTTTTTGGCATCAAAAACAGTAATGCCTTGGCCAGTGTATTTAAAAATTTTTGTTGACGATCTAAAATAAACTGCTCCTTTAAAAGCCGTAATATCCCAAATATCTCCAAAAAATCTTTTCTTAAGGGGTATTAAGTCTGTTAATGAGGTATACGTTAATATTCCATTAAGGGATGGGCTAAAGTATCCCAATTCATCTTGACCACCCACATAAATTTTATTTTTTTCAGCAATTTCAACCGATCGTACGTTTGTTTTGTTAGGAAGAGGATAGTTATTCCAATATTTACCATCAAAACATAATAAACCCTCATTGTTTGCAAAATACATTTTCCCAAATTTATCTTGCTTAATGTCCCAGTTTTGTAAGCCTGCTTTATAGGTTTGTTTGGGAAAATTACTAATATCGGGGAAGGCAATAGTGTTTTGAGCTAAAATTTCTAATGGAAGAAGTATAAATAATAAAATTTGTTTCATGTTTTATTCATTTATTGCTGTGCAATTATACAAACTTTTTTTGATGTAGTAATGTTGTAGTTTAATATAATTGATAATCAATGAGTTAATAATTTTGATGTAGTAATGATGTGGTAATTTATTTTATCAATGATGTATATATTTATATATTTACCCCTCGATTGTTCAAAATTTTGGATTCACTAAAACTTGCATAAATATGAAATTAAAAATTCACTATCTAATTCTCAGTTTAATTATTGGGGTATTTTCACAAACAGCGTTTGCACAAAATTTGCAAATTACTGGTAATGTTACCAGTGCTGGTAAACCGTTAGAAGGTGTAACCGTTAAACATACGGCATCTTCAACCACAGTTACTACAAATACAAATGGAGATTACTCTATCAGCATTCCAAAAGGTGGTAAAATTTCTTTTACCTACAGTGGTATGTCTGATATAAGTATTCAGCCTACAAAATCGGGTGTTTTCAATGTAATTATGATTGAAAACAGAAAAAACCTCGATGAAGTAGTTGTAGTAGGTTATGGTAGCCAGAAAGTTACTAAAGTTTCTGGTGCTATTAGTACCGTAAAAAGTGAAGCTATAAAAAAATTAAATCCGGTAAGGCTTGAAGAAGCTTTACAAGGAGCTGCTTCTGGTGTAACTGTTATTCAAAGTGGCTCTCCAGGATCAAAACCTACCTTATTTATTAGAGGTATTCCTGGCCTTGGGGCAGACCCTGTAATTATTGTAGATGGTGTCCCTCAAACAGTAAATGATTTAAATTCTATTGCTCCAAGCGATATTGAAAGCATAAATGTTTTAAAAGATGCAGCAAGTACCTCTATATATGGAGTAAAAGGTGGTAATGGGGTTGTAATGGTAACAACTAAAGGTGGTAGAAGAAATCAAAAAACTGAAATAACAGTAAATACGAGTTATGCTATACAACAAGTAGATCGTTTATTACCTGTTTTAAATGCTAGTGAATATGGTGCAATGCTTAATGAAGGTAGTACCCTTAATGGTGGTAACGTTATATTTAATGATTTATCTATATTAGGAAAAGGTACGAATTGGCAAGAAGAAATATTTGAAGAAGCTCCTCTACAAAATTATAGTGTATCTGCAAGAGGTGGTAGCGAAAGATCTACCTATTTCTTAAGTACTAACTACCTTAGCCAAGGTGGTATTATTGGAGGGTACGATAAGTCGAGATTTAATAGGATGAATTTTACTTCTAACCTTACCTTTGATTTAACATCTAAACTTAAGTTTTTAGTAAATGCTACTTATCTAAATTTAAATAGCAAAGGTGTTTCAACAGATGCATTTAATAGCGTTGTAGGAAATGCAATAAACTTTGATCCAACGGTTTCTAAATTCAATAATGTACCAAACACCGTAGGAAGATATGGTTTTAGTAATTTAATAACTAACGAAATTCAAAATCCACTTACTCAACTAGAAAATACCTACAATCAATTACTAGGTAATAAATTGTATGGTAAGTTTGAAATGCAATATGAGGTAATTAAAAATTTAAAACTTACCGGTCGTTTTGGTTACACTAAATACGATGCTACTTCAAAAACATTTAGCCCACTAGTATTCTTAGGTCCAAATAATATAGACCAAAACAACACGTTAAATGCAGATGGCACTACAAAACCAATGAGACATAATAGTGTTGCTACAGATGATTTTAAAAATAATAGTTTTACTGCTGAGTTTTTTGGAAACTATGATTTTAGAATAAACCAAAAGCATCATTTTGAAACGGTAGTTGGTTTATCCTTTGCAAAAGATTTTGGCGGCCAAGTAGGTAGTTGGAGAGAAGATGTTCCATTTAACTCTTGGGATTATGCAGATTTTACTTCAGCTACAGGTGTAAATAGAATTGAGTTTGATGCAAACAATCAACCTATAGTACATACTGCAATTAGAGGGTATTCTTTTGAGTATTTTAAAAAGAACGCTTCTGGATTTTTACGTTTAAACTATGATTACGAAGATAAATATTTAGTTTCTTTTACCGGTAGAAGAGATGGATCTACACGTTTTGCAGAAAACAAACGTTTTGGTAATTTTTATGCTGGTTCATTAGGATGGGTAGTTAGTAAAGAAAATTTCTTCAAATCAAATTTTATTAACTTCTTAAAAGTAAGAGGTAGTTATGGAGTTGTTGGTAACGACCAAGCCGTATCTACTAACTACAATTCAATTTCTACTATTCAAACTGATTATTTAGCATCCCTTTATGCTGCAGGTAATGCAATTGGTTACACATTTGGTGGTGCTTTTGCAAACGGTGCTACATTAGGTACCTACTACAATCCAGATTTAGGTTGGGAAACCAATGGCCAAGGAAATATTGGTTTTGAAATGAATTTTTATAAAAATAAATTTAATGTAAGTGCAGATTATTATTATAAAAAAACAACTGATTTATTATTTACAACTTCTCTTGCTGGATATTTAGGTTCTATACCATCTCCAACGGTAAACATTGGTAGTACAACTGCACAAGGTATTGACCTAACATTAGGTTATACAGATAAATTTTTAGATAACAAATTAGGTTTAAATACAACAGTGGCATTTACAACCGTTAAAGGTAACGTAACAAGCACAGGTGCTAGTGGTGCAATAAGAGGTGGTGGTTTTTTTAATGGCCAATCTCAAACAACAACGTTATTTGCACCAGGCTTTGCTCCTGGAGTTTATTTTGGTTATAAAACAGCTGGATTATTTCAGTCTCTTGCAGAAATTGCAGCAAGTCCAACTCAAGCTGGTGCTCAACCTGGTGATATTAAATTTGCTGACCTAAATGGCGATGGTAAAATTAATAGCGAAGATCAAGAAGTTATCGGAAGTCCATTTCCTAAATTTACGTTAGGTTGGAATTTAAATTTGAATTATAAAAATATTGATTTGTCGGTATTCACTTATGCATCTTATGGTAATGATATAGTAAGAGCTTTTGAACGTAACGCAAACTTTACCAATAAATATGCAGGGGTTTTAGAAAGATGGACAGGACCAAATACAACAAATGACTCAAAAAATCCTCGTTACACATTTTCTGATCCAAATAATAATGCTCGTTTTTCTGATAGATATGTTGAAGATGGATCGTTTGTTAAAATAAAAAATATTTTAGTAGGCTATACATTTACCAATAGAAAAGTAGCCAAAATATTTAAAGGTTTAAGGCTTTATGGTCAGGTAAGAAATGCCTTTACTTTTACTAAATATACTGGTTTTGATCCGGAAGTTGCAGCTACTGGCTTGTTAGATACAGGTGTGGATAGAGGCGCTTATCCTCAAGCAAGATCTTTTGCATTTGGAGTGGATATTAGATTATAATTTAAATAAAAAATAAATACAATGAAAAATATAAAAATAATTTTAGTTTTAGCATCCCTTGTAATAGCTGCTATCTCTTGCAAAAAATGGGTTGATTATAATCCAAGAGAAGATTATAAAATTACCGATCAAGATTATTTAAAATCTGAAGACGATTATAGAGCAATGGGAGTAGGAGTATATTCGCCACTAACTTGGTTAAATCAACTTGTATTAATAGGAGATGTAATTACAGAAAACTCTGTAACGGGCGGAGAGTCTGCATCAGATCAAGTACCGTTGCAGCAGATTGATGATTTTACTTACACACCCGTAAACTCTACCTTAGCAGATTTATGGCAAGCAGCTTACGAAGGAATTAACAGAGCTAATTATCTACATCAATACAAACTTACTAATATTGCTGGCGATACCGTAAAATTTGCAGGTAAGGAAGCATTATATGGAGAAGTTTACTTTTTAAGAGCATTCTATTATTTTACATTAGTTAAAACATATGGAGATGTTCCTTTATTTGTAGATAGAAGATTAGGTGTTGCAGATACAAGAACATTAACTAGGTCTCCTAAAGCAAATGTTTATAAACAAATTGAAATTGATTTATTGGCTGCTATTGCTGCTTTACCTGTTGTACAAACAGAAAAAGGAAGAGCTACTAAATATGCAGCACAAGCATTATTAGGTAAAGTATATTTATATCAAAATAAATATACTGAAGCAGCAGCAATCTTAGAAAATGTTATTAATAAATACAGCCTTGTAACAAATTTTAACTCTATATTTTTGTTGGCTGGCGAAAATGGTCCTGAGTCTGTTTTCGAAATCCAATACTCAAATGGAAGTGCTACATTCGATTGGGGTCATCCTACTCGTAACCAAGGGAATTTGGTAGTACAGCAATCGGGTGTAAGAGGAATGTCGGGCAAAAATGGAATGCCTTATGCATCGGGCTGGAGTACAAATTTACCTACACAAAATTTAGCTACTGCATTTGCAGCAGGCGATAGTAGAAAAGCAACGACCATTTTTGATGTAGCAGCCTACAAAACTGCTAACCCTAGTTTTGATGTTAAGTATTTAGAGGCTCCATATAGGAATACTGGATTTTACAATGGTAAATTTTTACCTCGTATTGGCGAAACTAGTGGGCAATTAGAACTTAATTATACCAACAATTTTAGAACTATACGATATGCAGATGTATTACTTATGGCTGCTGAAGCAAATAACAAAGCAACTGCACCAAACGATATTAAAGCTCAAACGTATTTAAATCAAGTTCGTCGTAGAGCGTTTGGTAATACGTTGAATGATATTACTACTACTGGAAATACATTATACAATGCAATTTTAAACGAAAGACGATTAGAATTAGCCATGGAAGGCGAATACTTTTTTGATTTAGTAAGAACAGGAAGAGCTGCAGTAGTATTAACTCCATTAGGATTTAGAGCAGGTAAGCATGAGGTTTTTCCAATACCACAGGGTGAGGTAGATAATGGACTTTCACAAAATCCAAATTATTAATTTAACTTAAATCAATTATAATGAAAGCAATAAAATTTATATTCAGTTTTGTTCTTTTGCTAGGCATAATTGCAGGTTGTACAAAATCGATAAACGAGGATGTATCATTTGTAGATACCGCTGGTGCACCAGCAAAACTTTCGGTTTTGTTTAATATAACGCAAGATAATAGCGGTTTAGTAACCATTACACCCAATGGTGAAGGCGCTGTATATTACGAAGTATTTTACGGGCATGGTACAACAACCGCAGTAAATGTACCAGCTGGTAAAAATTCAACACATACCTATCCAGAGGGTGTATATGATGTTAAAATTATAGCGCACAATGTTAATGGAAAAACGACTGAGTTAATTCAAAAATTAACGGTTTCGTTTAGAGCTCCTGAAGATTTAGTAGCAACTGTAGCTATTGATGCTGTAAATAATTTTAGAGTTAATGTTTCTGCAAGTGCTTTGTACGAAACATTTTTTAGAGTGTTTTGGGGAGATGTACCTAACGAAGCTGGTCAAAGTTTTTTAGAGGGCCAAAATGTGAATCATATTTATGCAGCCACAGGTACGTACACGGTTAGAGTAGTTGCTTACAGTGGAGGCGCTGCAACAACAACATATACTACAACTGTAACTATTGTAGATCCCATTTTAATTCCAATAACTTTTGAATCTGCAACCATTAATTATGCATTCACCAATTTTGGTGGTGCAACTGCAACTAAAATACCAAACCCACAAATTAACGGTATCAATACGTCGGCTAATGTGGGCCGCATGGTTAAAAATGCACCTGAAGTTTGGGCTGGGGCTTTGTTAACAGTTGGTGGCAACATCGATTTTTCGACGAACAAGGTTTTTCGTATGAAAGTATATTCTCCAAGGGTAGGAGCAAGGGTCTTATTAAAAGTAGAAAACTTGACTAACGGTGGAATCTTTTTTGAAAAAGAAGTTACGAGTACAGTGGCTAATGCATGGGAAGATATGGCATTTGATTTTAGAACCATCAATACCGCCAATACCTATTCAAAAGTGGTTATAATATGCGATCTTGGAGTGGTAGGTAATGGTACAGCCAATTTTACTTGGTTGTTTGATGATATCAGGCTAACCAATCAAATGCCTGTTGGCTTACTTGATTTACCAGTTACTTTTGATTTGCCTAATGTAAATTACGAAGTAACGGATTTTGGGGGTGCGGTAAGTGTACCAGCAACAGACCCTACCAACGGAGCTAATAATGTAAAAAGAACAACCAAACCAAATGGTGCCGAAACATGGGCTGGTTCAACTATGGGTGCAGCTTTTACATCAGCAATTCCTTTTACTGCTACAAGAACACAAATGAGTATAAGGGTATATTCTCCTGCAGCAGGAATAAAAGTAAGATTGAAAGTTGAAGACAGGAGTAACAATGCAAGATCTGTTGAAACAGAAGCTATGACACAGGCTGCCAATACTTGGGAAACCTTGATTTTCGATTTTGCAACTCAGTCAGCAGGTACAGCATCTTTAAACCTTGGTTTTACCTATAATATGGCTTCCGTATTTTTTGATTTTGGTACTGGAGGTTCGGGTAGAGTATTTCTTTGGGATGATGTAACATTCTTGACTACCAATGTTATTCCAAACTATTTATCCTTACCTATCGATTTTGAATCAACCTATGCTTATCCTTTTGTAAATTTTGGTGGTGCAACATCTACTGTTGTTAACAATCCAAATCCATCAGGTATTAATACAAGTGCTAAAGTAGGTAGATTGGTAAAAGGTGCTCCTGAAGGTTGGGCTGGGGGATTTTTGGAATTAGTAAACTCTATAAACTTTTCAACATTAAGAACATTTAAAGTAAAAGTGTATTCTCCAAGGGTAGGTGCAAGGTTACTACTAAAGGTAGAAAATCCAACAAATGGAGCTATTAATTTTGAAAGAGAAGTTGCTACAACAACTGCAAATACTTGGGAAGAATTAACATTTGATTTTAGTTCTATTAACGTAGGAAACACCTATTCGAGAGTTGTATTGATTTTTGATTTGGGTACACCTGGTGATGGTTCGCCAAACTATACTTTTTTCTTTGATGATATAAGACTTATGTAACTTTTAAAATTAAAATTATGCTAACATATAAAAAAATAATTGCTATAATTTCTGTACTTAGTGTACTTAGTTTTGTAGCATGTAAAAAGCAAGAGTTTTCAATTGGAGATTTAGTTAATCCAACAGATCAAACATTAACTACAGTAGTAATTGGTACAGATGTTACCAATCCTTTTGGAAATGGTACAGGCAGAGTAGATATAACCACAACTGCAACAAATGCATTAAGTTATAATATTGATTTTGGAGATGGTAATTCTCAAGTTGTTCCAACAGGTAAAATAATATATAAATATACCAACCCAGGCACTGCGGAATATAATGTTACGGTAAATGCTGTTGGCACAGGTGGCATATTATCTACCATTACAAAAAAAATAAAAGTATTTGTAAATTTTCAAATACCTGCAGATATTTTACTTAATGTAACTGGAGGTTCATCTAAAGTTTGGGTTACAGATAAAAATGAAAATGGACATTTTGGTGTTGGAGCTCCTGATCAATTTTTTCCTAATTACTATGCAGCTGGCCCTAATCAAAGAGAACCATGTGCATATGATGATGATATAACTTTTTCTAAAGATGCTAACGACAATGTTTTTATGTCGATAGATAACAAGGGGGCATCGTTTTCAATTGGAGCCGCAACTACATTTTATGGTTTTGGCGGACCAGATGGTTGTTACGCTATAAATACTGGTGGTAACAAAAAATTAGCTTTTTCAGATGCTGCTTCTGCATCTACCCCTGCACAATCTACACGTATACAATTTTCTGTACCAGGTAATGGTATAATAAACTTTGGTACGGGTGGTGTTGTTTACGAAATATTATCGATGAGTGATACTCAAATGCACTTAAGAAATATTGGTGCAGATGGTAACTCTTGGTATCAAAAACTAATTAAAAAGTAACTAAATGAGGTATTTTAAAATTAATATTTTTTTATTATTCATTTTACTATATGGTTGTAGTAAAGGAGGATCTACTGGTGGTAATACACAAGTAGCTCCTTCAAATTTAAATGTTACCGCAACTCCATCTACCGATGGTACTGGTATTGTAAATTTTACCGCTACTGCTACCAATGCCACTACATACACCTATGAATTTGGCAATGGATTAATAGAAATAGTTCCTTCAGGTGTTGTAACACATAAATACACCACTTTGGGTAACTTAACGTACACTGTTATTGTAACGGCTAAAAGTAGTTCTGGTTTAACCATTAGTAAAAGTATTCAGGTATCCGTTAACGTTACGGTACAAACACCCGTATTAGTATGGTCCGATGAGTTTGATGTAGATGGATTACCAAATTCTTCTAAATGGGGTTACGATATAGGCACCGGTAGCGGTGGATGGGGAAATAATGAATTACAATACTACACCAATCGATCTCAAAATGCTTTTGTACAAGGGGGTGTTTTAAAAATTACTGCCACAAAAGAATCTTTTGCTGGTAGTGCTTATACATCGGCAAGGTTATTATCTAAAGGTAAATATTCTTTTAAATATGGAAGAATAGAGGCAAGGGCTAAAGTTCCTACAGGAGTTGGTACTTGGCCGGCAATTTGGACGCTGGGTGATAACATTAGTACCGTAAGTTGGCCTGCTTGTGGCGAAATGGATATAATGGAACATTTGGGTAGAGATTTAAATAAAATTTATGGAACGCTGCATTATCCTGGTCGTTCTGGTGGTAATGCTAACGGAAACACTATTTATATTCCAGATGCCATATCTACGTTTCATAATTATAGTATCGATTGGTCGCCTAGTGAAATTAAAATTTATGTAGACAATCAACTTTATCATACAGTTGCAAATTCTAATACTCTTCCTTTTAATCAAAACTTTTTTATTATATTAAATATGGCTATGGGGGGTAATTTTGGCGGACCTATAGATCCATTATTTACAACTGCAACACTGGAAATAGATTATGTTAGAGTATACCAATAAAATTTTCAATAGCAAGGTTTAGGTTAATTAAGCGGATTGTATTTACTTTATAAGTTTATACTTCCGTTTTTTTTTATTTTATAAAATATTATCAATGAAGAGAATTAAATGTTGTATTTACTATTTTATTTTTTTCGCCACCTTTCTCTTTTCGTGTAAAGAAGTTCCAAAGCAAGAACCTATAAAATTAAAAGATACTAGCGCTATTGAGCAAAAAATAAATGCCTTATTACAACAAATGACCCTTGAAGAGAAAATTGGTCAAATGAATCAGTATAATGGATTTTGGGAAATTACTGGCCCTATTCCAAAAAACGGCGATGCAAAAAAAAAATACGATCATTTAAGAAAAGGATTAGTAGGAGCTGTACTAAATGTTAAAGGAGTAGAAAACGTAAGAAAATTACAGGAAATTGCCGTTAAAGAAACAAGATTAGGGATTCCACTTTTATTTGGTTTTGATGTAATTCATGGACACAAAACCCTTTTCCCTATTCCATTAGGCGAAGCGGCAAGTTGGGATCTATCCATCATTGAAAATTCGGCAAGAATAGCAGCTACAGAAGCCTCGGCAGTAGGTATAAATTGGACTTTTGCACCAATGGTAGACATTAGTAGAGATGCCCGTTGGGGTAGATGTATGGAAGGGGCAGGAGAAGACACTTATTTAGGTAGTAAAATTGGTGTTGCAAGAATAAAAGGGTTTCAAGGTACAGACTTATCAGCTAACAATACTATAGCCGCAACTGCTAAACACTTCGCTGGATATGGGTTTGCAGAGGCAGGTAGAGATTATAATACAGTAGATATTGGTACATCAACCTTATACAATATTATTTTACCGCCTTTTAAAGCAGCAGTAGAAAATGGTGTAAAAACTGTTATGAATTCCTTTAATGTGGTAAATGGAATACCTGCAACCGGTAATAAATTTTTACAACGAGATGTTTTAAAAGAGAGTTGGAAATTTAATGGATTTGTTGTTTCGGACTGGGGTAGTGGGTTGGAAATGATTGACCATGGATATGCAAAAGATTTAAAACAAGTTGCAGAAATAATTGTAAACGCAGGCAGCGATATGGATATGGAATCCTATGCCTATGTTGCTCATTTAAAATTATTAGTTGAAACCGGTAAAGTAGATATTAAAATAATTGACGATGCCGTAAAAAGAATATTACGTGTAAAGTTTGAGTTAGGTTTATTTGATGATCCCTACCGATATTGTGACGAAAAAAGAGAGAAGGACTTAATTTACAATCCTACGCATTTAGCTGCAGCATTAGATGTTGCCAAAAAAAGTATTGTATTACTTAAAAATGAAAATCAATTTTTACCCTTAACTAAAACGCAAAAACAAATTGCTGTAATTGGCCCATTAGGTGCGGATAAAAATAGCCCACTAGGTAGTTGGCGTATAGGCTCCGATGATAGTACCGCAATATCTGTAGTAGAAGGATTAGAAAAGTATTCAAGCAATATTACATACGCAAAGGGAGCTGAGTTAGTTATTGGTAAAACAGATTTTATAAATGAAGTAAAAATTAATGAGACTGATACAACTGGTTTTTCTGAAGCTATTCAACTAGCCAAAAATTCCGAAGTGGTTATTATGGTGTTAGGTGAGCATGGTTTCCAGTCTGGTGAAGGAAGAAGCAGAACAAAATTAGATTTACCAGGGTTACAACAACAATTATTAGAAGAAGTATATAAAGTAAATAAAAAAATAGTTTTGGTTGTAATGAGTGGTAGGCCTTTAATATTAACATGGGCTGATAAAAATATTCCTGCAATTGTACAAACCTGGCAATTAGGCACACAGAGTGGGCATGCCATTGCACAAGTACTATTTGGCGATTATAATCCATCTGGTAAGCTACCAATGACTTTTCCAAGAAGTGTAGGGCAATTACCGATATATTATAATACCTACAATACTGGAAGACCAGGACCAAAAGCCGAGGTTTTTTGGAGTCATTATGTTGATGAAAGTAATCAACCACTTTATCCTTTTGGTTACGGCCTTAGCTATTCAACATTTAGCTACACTAACTTAAAAATTATCGACGCTGATCAAACAGCCATTAAAGTAACGGTATCTGTAAAAAATACAAGTAAAGTAGATGGGGAAGAAGTTGCTCAATTATATATAAGAGATAAAATTGCAAGCACGGTACGCCCAATAAAAGAATTAAAAGGATTTAATAAGCTATTATTAAAAGCCGGAGAACAAAAACAAGTTGAATTTATTTTAACACCAGCTGAATTAGGCTTTTATACAAATGAAGGAAAGTTTGTGGTTGAACCAGGAGAGTTTGATATTATGGTTGGTACAAATTCTACAACAGGGTTAAAGGGTAGCTTTACACTAAAATAATTAATAAACAGCACTTTGGTAAGAAGTGCTGTTTATTTGAATATACTATTTAACATAATATTAATTATGGGAATATTAATAGTTTAATCCTGTAACAGCAAACCAATCCGTAAATTTGCACAAATGAACGAGAATCAAGTACAAATAAGCAAAATACTAACTCATTTAGGAATAAATGAATTGAACGAAATGCAACTTGCTGCTATAAAAGCAAATGTAGATAATAAAGATATTATATTATTATCTGCCACAGGCTCTGGCAAAACCTTAGCATTTTTGTTGCCCTTAGTACAGGCGCTAAATCCAGAAAATAAACATCCCCAAGCTTTAATAATTGTACCAAGCCGTGAGTTGGCAATACAAATTGACGATGTATTTAGAAAAATGCAAACCGGCTTTAAAGTAACCCTTTGCTATGGTGGACATAAAAGAGAAATTGAGGAAACAAATTTAATACAAGCTCCTGCGGTAATTATTGGAACCACTGGCCGATTGGCCGATCATATACGTAGAGGAAACTTTAATACTGCCGAAATTTCTACCTTAATATTAGATGAGTTTGATAAGTCGTTGGATTTGGGCTTTACCGAAGAAATGGAATTTATTGTAGGCTCATTAAAAAATGTTACCAAAAGAGTTTTAACATCGGCAACAGAATCAGTTGAAGTTCCTGCTTTTGTTGGAATTAACGAACCCATTAAACTTAATTACTTAGCCGATAAATTAACAGATGGTTTAGGGCTAGAAATTAAAACAGTTTTTTCAGAAGATAAAGATAAAATAGAAACCCTAGTTACTCTTCTTTGCTTTTTAGGAAATCGATCGTCTATTATATTTTGTAATCATAGAGAGTCTGTAGAGCGAACAAGTGCATTATTAAATGAAAAAGGTATATTAAATGTATTTTACCATGGTGGTATGGAGCAGCAAGAACGTGATGCTGCATTATGTAAATTTAGAAATGGAACAAGTGAAATTTTAGTTACCACCGATTTAGCATCAAGAGGATTAGATATTCCTAATATTAGAAACATAATTCATTATCACCTACCAAATGATGAGGCTACATTTACACATCGTAATGGCAGAACTGCAAGAATGGATAGCAGCGGTACAACGTATGTTATACATTCCGAAGAAGAAAAATTATCACACTATATAACCGAAAACGCAACAGCACAAAAGCTTTTAGCAAATTACGAACTACCCGATAAACCAAAATGGAGTACGCTATTTATTGGTGCAGGAAAAAAAGATAAAGTAAACAAAATAGATATTGTAGGTTTCTTTAGCAAAAAAGGCGAACTAAAACAAGAAGATATTGGCCTAATAGAAGTAAAAGACTTTTTTAGTTTTGTAGCCATTAAAAAAATAAAAGTAAATGATACCCTACATTTAATTAAGGACGAAAAAATAAAAAATAAAAAGGTAAAGATTGATATTGCTAAGTAATTGCAATACCATTCACCATCTTAAACTTAAAATTTTTACTAATTAAAGGGACTCCCCCACTTTCTATCTGTATACACATTATTACCAGAAAGTGTTCTTAAAAAAGCAATTAATGCATTTACTTCTTGAGCGTTAAAATTAAGCCGTTGACCAACTCCCCCGGGAGTAAGCCTTGGATCTAAATTTGTATTACCTGGTGCAATATTTATTGTACCATAATGACCAATTGCATTTTGCAACGTAGCTAAATTTGCGGTGTGCATTAATGCCCCATTTTGTATGCCATTATTATTTACCAAATCTCTTAAGCTTGGAGCCCTAGTTACGGTAATATCTATTCCAACTGCGGGTGCAATTTTGCCTATAATTCCATTATTTCTAGAGTTTGGATCTATATCAAATTCTGGTGCATTATGGCAAGCATTACAACCTGCACCACCATTAACTCTAGTACCAGTAGCATCAAATACAGGAGCTGTAATAAACAGTTGCTTCCCTTGATTTTCTTGTGCTGTAAAATTTGGAAAATTTTGATTGTCATTTGCAACTTGTGCTCGCCCTACATCATATTTACTATCAAATGATTGTATGCTACGTACAAATTGTGCTAAACATTCTTGTAGTCTTGCTTCCGTTACTGTTGCATCTCCATATACAAATTTAAATAATTCAGTATAGTAATTAAGCCCTTGTAATTTAGCAAGTAAATTACTTAATGCTGGTCTACCATTTTGTCCGCTAAAGCCCATTTCGGCATGGTCTTGTATGGGCATCGTTGTTTGCGCTTCTAAAGTTGCTGCCCTTTCATCCCAAAAGAATTTTCGTTCCACTGCAAATCTAGAATTTATTAAACGCATACTATGCCTAGCCGTAAGTCCGCCAGCAACTCCTTTACTAGCAATAGCTGTATCGCTAAATGCAAATTCTTGTTTATGGCAACTACCACATGAAATAGTGTTATCAATACTTAAATTTTTATCATAAAACAATACTCTGCCTAAAGTGGCTTTTGTATTTGTAATTGCATTAGTAACCGTATTATCTTTATTAGGATTTAAATAAGCTGGCCTAGCTTGGTTGGCGTAATTTTCCAAGCTTGTAGGGTCAATAGTTGTACCAAATACTGCTTTAATTGCAGCGTAAGGGTCAACAACAACTGGCGTTGTTGTGTTATCAGATTTGGAGCAACTTACAATTACAATTAATAATATAAAAACTGTGGCTATACTTGTTTGAGTTTTTGTCATAAAAATTATTTATTGAGTGTGTATGTTTACAGAAATTCAAGTGGTTGGACTAAACATATTGTTAAAGGTTTAAACTAATTTTTTAAAAGACAATATAAAATCTACCACAATTTTATCAAACTCATCTCCTTGCTCAAACATAAAGGAATGCTCAATAGGCAAAACATAAATTGGGTAGTCTTTTAACTCTGTATCAAATTTCTGTAAGCGTACTCCATCTTTTTCAGTAGTTACAATTAGTTTATGTTGGTTCGAAATTTTGTCAAAATGATTCTTAATATCTGCTAAATCATCACTATCAAAAATATGATGATCATTATATTTAAGCATATCATACGTACTAAATGTTTTTGCAATAAATTCTTTTATAGGTCTTGGGTTTGCAATTCCGCAAACAAGTAAAATACTGGTATCGCTATCTAAATTAATTTTTTGTTTAGTAAATAAATGGTAAGGGTTTTTATAAATAATTTCGGTAAAAAATATTTTTTGAAAAGCATTGGGCTTTAACTCATCTATTATTTTTTTAGTTTCATCTACCGTTAAATTGTTTTTACATTTCGTAACTACAAATACATCTGCTCTTTTTTTACTGCTTTTTACATCTCGTAAATCGCCAGCCGGCATCATAAAATCTCTAGTAAATAAATTATTGTATTCAGTTAATAGTATGTTTAATCCTGCATTTACATATCTATGCTGAAAGGCATCATCTAAAATAATAACTTCTGTTGCTGGTTTTTCATGCAATAATTGAGGAATGGCTACTAATCTTTCTTCGCCAACAGCAACAGTAATAGTACTAAATTTTTTATGAAATTGCATCGGCTCATCTCCAATTTCTAACGCTGTTGTTTTTTCGTTGGCAATAGCAAATCCTTTTGTTTTACGTTTGTAACCACGGCTAAGTGTAGCAATGTTAAATTCATCTTTTAACAAACGAATTAAATATTCCACCATGGGCGTTTTACCTGTACCACCTACAGCTAAATTGCCAACACATATTATAGGAAAATTAAAGGAAGATGATTTTAATATTTTTTTATCGAATAACCAATTACGCAACCCTATAATTGCGCCATAGACTAATGAAATGGGTAATAATAAATATCTAAAACTTTTAAGCATAGTAAGTCAAAAAGTAAAGTTAGCATTTGGAGTAATACAATAAGTCAATTTTACATCAAATGCGTTTATGTCATCTATAACATCAACAGGATCAAAATAACTAAAGCCTATTTTAACTACATCCTCTCTACACTCCTTTAAAAATTTATCGTAATAGCCTTTACCATAAGCCACTCTATAACCATACGTATCAAAAGCCAATAAGGGCACTAAAATTAAATCAATTTCTTCTGGAAATAAAGGCAAGCCATCAACTGGCTCTGCTATACCATATTTATTTAATTTAAAAGTTGTTTCATCGTTTACAATATCGCAACTCATGGTATCATCAATTTCATTTATTATTGGATAAAATAGAGCTTGGCTTGGGTTTTTAAAATAACAATAGTCTGTTATGAGTTGAGGATCAAATTCGATATACTTTTCAAAAGGAGCATACGTCATTATCATTGCAGGTATGTCTATTGGCAATTGCTGAAATTGTATCAATAATAAATCATCTAGTTTATTTTTTTCGATAGATGATAGAAGGATTCTTTTTTCTTTATACGTATTACGCAGCTCAGCTTTTAACATATTTAATCTTGTATAAATATTGAAAATATAGTAGTGCCATAATTTCGTTCAGTTTTATACCCTTCAAATTTTTTATAATTATTCCTTGGTGTATGTTCTAATACAAACCATCCTTTTGGATTTAATAATTTTAGACTAAAAATCTTCCTAGGCAACTCATCAATAGTACCTAGCGCATATGGTGGGCCAGCAAAAATAAAGTCGTACTGCTCTGTTGTATTTTCTATAAACTTAAAAACATCAGCCTTTACTACTTTAAAATTTTCGAAAGCTAATTGTGCCGATGTTTTTTTAATAAAATCATACATCGAAGTATCTTTTTCTACAATCGTTACATCCTGCACTCCCCTACTTGCCAACTCGTAACTAATACAACCTGTACCGCCAAATAAGTCAAGCGTTTTTAGTTCTTCTATTTCAAGGTTATTTTGAAGTACATTAAACAATCCTTCTTTTGCAATGTCGGTTGTAGGCCTTGTATAAGGCATATTAGTAGGTGGCGATATTCGTCTACCACCATGTATTCCGCTAATTATACGCATACTGCAAATAAAAAAGTGTGAGCAAAATAATGAGAGGGCAATGCTTTAATATCATCTACATAATCAAACACATGGGGCAATGGTTGAAAAGAAAGGTGCTTAAAATATTTATGTAACTCATCATATAAAGCTGAGTTTTCATTTATCATACCACATAGTTGTAACTCTACTTCGTTTACATCTAACATGTATTGTTCTGCAATAGCTAATAAGTAATAAGCCACATCATGTGCATTGGCATAATCAAATTGTTGTATTACTTGTAGTTGATTTTGCTTACAGCAAAGCACACTAAATTTATTTTGATAAAATACACTAAACAGTTTAGTTCCGCTTAAACCTGCACTATCTGGCAATAATGAATATTGATGACTAATAGTGGCAAAAGGGAATTTAGTAGCCATTGCCTTTTGTATAGTATATTCAATTTTATAAATATTTTGAATAGCATGCTTATATACAAAATCTGTTTTAAGTTGTCCTTTAAAAGTATCCCCATAAATTAATTCAATATAACTGTTTGTTGCATTAGAGTTATAAAGTACAGTAGGTACTAGTACACTTTCTTTAGTATTATACACAACATCTACTTTGCTAAAATTATGTTGTAGTAAATTTTCGGTAGCTAATAAATCATTCAACTCATTAACATTGTTTATTTGGTAGGTAGCCAATGCTGTAAATGTTTTGTGCTGGAGAATAACAAATGTAAACTCCGAATTACCAATTTCAATAATTAAACGAGCTTCTGCTGAGCTATTAAAATTATTTATATAAAAAGTTGATTTCACTAATTTAGTTTTGGCAAGCAAAATAAGATATTTTTGCTTACTTATGGAGAGTAATACGGTAATAAAAGATTTAAAAGTAACTGTTTCGTACAAGCAAATACTCTCTATTGCTTTGCCCATAACGTTGGCAATGCTTATTCCGCAATTAAATATGCTTACAAATAGTATATTCTTGGGGCATTTAAGTACCGAAGCCCTAGGTAATGCAGGTGTTACAGGTGTATTTTATTTAATTTTTGCAGTAGCAGGTCACGGACTAAATAATGCTTTACAAAGTGTATTTAGTAAATATGCTGGCAGCGATAATCCAGATAAGTTTAAAACTATTTTATCGCAAGGTATACGAGTTAGTTTGCAGGTAGCCCTTTTGGGCATTTTAATTACGCTTTTTATTGCGCCATTTATTTTGCAAAGTGTTGCCGATGAAAAGGCATATCCTCAAGAAATTAGCTTTTTAAAAATCAGAATTTTAGGATTACCCTTTTTATACCTTTTTCAAATGGGTAATGCCTTTTTAGTTGCCTCATTAAATAGTAAGTATTTAATGATTGGTTTTTTGGTAGAAGCCTTAGTAAATATTTTATTAGATTATTTGTTAATTCAAGGAAGGCATGGCTTTCCTGCAATGGGTTTTAACGGTGCAGCTTGGGCATCGGTAATTGCGGAGTTTGTAGGTATGGTTGTTGTATTTTTAGTATTAATAAAAACAGGATTAAAAAAGCAATACCACTTATTAACTAGCTATAAATACGATAAATTAATTAATAAAGAAATATTAAAAGTTGGAACACCCCTTGTTTTGCAATATGTAATAAGTGTAACAACTTGGTTGGTATTTTTTATTTTTATTGAGAATTTACATAATGCTTATGCAAAAGCTATAAGTAATACCATGCGTAATGTGTTTGGTATTATAGGTGTATTTGTATGGGCCTTTGCAGCCACAAGTAATGTAATGGTTAGTAATTTGATGGGGCAGCAAAAACAAGAAAAAGTTTTGGAAGCCATCAAAAAAATCACTTTATTAAGTGTACTTTTTGCCTTAGGAATGTGTGCACTAATAAATATTTTTCCTATCCAGTTTTTTAAAATATTTGGCCAGGGCGATGCTTTTGTACAAGAAGGAATTCCGGTAATACGTATGGTATCATTGGGTTTATTATGTATGAGTGTGGCAAATATTTGGCTAAATGGTGTTACAGGTACGGGCAGAACAAGAATCAATTTAGCTATTGAAATAATTGCAATAACGGTGTATTTAGTATACACTTACATTTTTACTAAACTGCATTATACCAGTTTGGCTATGGCTTGGAGTAACGAAATGGTATATTGGACTACCATTTTTATAATGGCATTTACCTATTTAAAAAGTGGAAAATGGAAAGTAGATAAATAACTATTAAGGTTATTTTAAAATTTCATCCACGGCATCTTCGCCTGTATTAATAGCTCCTTCCATAAAACCTTGCCAATCGGCCAAATGCTCTCCTGCAAAGTGAGTATGTATAAAATGTTTTTTTAAAGTATTTTGTGTTGTTTGCCATTGACCAATACCATACAATGCATATGCACCATAGGAATACATATCATTTCCCCAATAATAATTGGTTTGCTTTTCGTACATAGAGGATACGTTTTCAAATGCTTTGTTAAGTGATAAGTCAACTAGCTTTAATCTATCAGCATCTGTTTTTGTACTTATAATATCAGCTTTATCGCCAATAGTGTACGATATTAATGCCCCTTTTTTTGATGCTTGATTCTTTGTGGCATGATAAAAATAATGACCTGGCATATCTGTTATCATATCAAAATTTTCATCTTTCCAAAAACGATTATTAAAAACAATTGGGTTTTTATTTATCCTAGCATATTGCAACGCATTTATTGCATTTACTTGCATTGCATTTAAGGCAGGTTGCCAATTTATTTTTTTTAATGAAAAAGTAGGAATGGTACAAATAATTTTATTGGCTTTTAAAATTTCGCCACTACTACAATGTACTTCAACACCATTTTGGTCTTGAATAATTTTGGTAACTGCACAATTTAATTTTATTTTATCTTCCCCAATTTTATCGACAATTTTTTTGGCAAGCATAGCATTACCGCCTTGTATTTTATAATCCATTTCATTTTTTTCGCTGCTTTCTGCATACTCTGCTAATGCCGCAAGTGCCGATACATGTCTTATGCTTTCACCAAAGTCTGTGCTGTCGCCTAATTCTCTAATCGCCAAATCAAATCCACTACAACCATTATTATTTAAATATCGCCACCAATCCATATTGTCCAATTTTGTTTTTTCTGCAATAGTTAGTGTAGCATATCTCTTTTTTAATTGTTCAAATTTTATTCTCCAATCTTTCGAAAATTCCCATTCCGTATTTTTATAATACCGATTTTCATAAATTAAATGTGTATCAAATCGGTTATCGTCTAAGGTTAATTTCATTTCGCTACAGAGCGTTCTAAGCCTACTATGGCTTTCTCCCACCCACTCTGCTCCTAATTCTACAATTAAATTTTCGCTTTCATCTATCGTATGAGAAAACACTCGACCACCAATTCTTTTTCTGGCTTCAAGCACAACAAAGTCAATGTTTTTTTTATGCAATTTATATGCTGCTGCTAAGCCGCTAAACCCAGCGCCAATAATAATTATTTTTGGCTTTTTTCCAATAACAAAACTTGGACAAATGAGCATACCAGCACTTGCTAGTGCAGTATTTGCAATGAAGGTTCTTCTATTCATCATTTAAATTTTACTAAATATACTATTAAATATATATTAAATTAACATATTTAATTAATAATTTGTGTAGATTATAGGTAGTAAAAAGTATTAGAATAATACATTAAAAAGTAAATGAGAAGATAGAAAATGACCAAAGATTTTGCGACTTTAATTCTATGCTTTATTAGGCTAAAATCTCACTTCTTTCTTTCTTCTTAATTTTTAAACAAATAAAATACAACGCTAACAAACCAGCTATTGTGGTAAAAATAAAATACAATAAAAATTCAACATTCATTGAAAAAATAAAGCGGCTACACAACGCATAAACAATATTTATAGCAATTATTAATACACTATAAATTTTAAAATAGCTTTTTTGGTAAGGGTGTTTTTTAGTGTAAAAATAATTAAACCCTAGTAGTACAATTAATGAAGGAGAAGACCATAATAAACTTAATCCAACTACTAATAATAACATTCCATAGTCTCTATTAAAAGAGCCTGCTGAATAAATACTTTGAGCTAGTAAAACAAAAAAAGCTGCTATGGCTAAAATAATTTCGGCAAAAAACCAAACTAAAAAAATATGTTTGTACTTCATATATAAATAATTAGATGAATAAATTGCCTACTATTAGTATAATAAAATTATGCTTACAAAATATCTCTAATTTAAATTAGTCTAATGCATTCCATACATTATTCCCTCTATTCATATCTGGCAAAACCTTTGCAGCATCCAATTCAACGTATTTTAATTCTTCTGTTGTTGGAAGTTTTACTTTCCATTCAGAAGTATTATTCCAAACTTCAACAGGTAATTTTAAGGTACCTTTTACACCTGTATTTGTTTCGTAACTAATGGTTACAGGCATGGCTAATTTATCTAAATTACTAAGGGTAACCTCTGCCCCATTAATGGGTTTGCCATTGGTGTAGGCCACTTTATCTATGGATTGATCTAGCTTGTAATTTTCTAAGAACCAACCACGCCAAAACCAACTTAAATCTTCGCCAGCAACATTTTCGATAGTTCTAAAAAAATCCCAAGGCGTAGGATGTTTATAAGCCCATCTTTTTATATATTCTTTAAATGCATAATCAAATCTATCTGCACCTAAAATTTCGTTACGCAACAATTCCAACCCATAACCAGGCTTAAAATAAAGTGCATTACCAATATTTGCTTCCTTTAAAGCATCAGGCGTATTCATAATGGCTTCTGATTGTTCGCCAAATAAAAATTCCGCCATTACCGACATGTCCAATGGCTGACTTTTATATTCTCCTTTATTAAAATCATCATCTGCTAATGAATTTATAAAAGTATTAAACCCTTCATCCATCCAGCCATATTTACGTTCGTTGCTACCCACAATCATTGGAAACCAAGTATGCCCAAACTCATGATCGGTTACACCAAATAACTGATCCGTTTGTGATGTACTAGCACAAAACACTATACCAGGGTACTCCATACCGCCAACATTACTAGCAACATTTACGGCACATGGGTAAGGGTACTCAAACCAACGTTTGCTATAATTTTCTATACTTCCTTTTATGTATTCTGTACTTCTGCTCCATCCTTTTACACCCATACTTTCTGCAGCATAGGCACTAATAGCCAAACAATTTTTACCACTAGGTAAATTTATTTTTGCGGCATCTAGTATAAATGATTTTGATGATGCCCAAGCAACATCTCTTGAATTCGTAATTTTAAAATTCCAAGTAAGGTTTGTGGCTTTAGGTCGGCTGTTGGGGTCAAGCACTTCCTTATCTGTTCTTATCATCACAGTTTTATCACTTTTTCTTGCTTCTGCAAATCTACTTATTTGGATAGGTGTTAACACCTCTTTTTCATTTTGTAATTCGCCACTACACACTACTATGTGGCTAGCAGGTGCAGTAATACTTACCTCATAATCGCCATATTCCAAATAAAACTCACTTGGTCCAAGGTAAGGTTCGGTATTCCATCCTTTAACATCATCGTATACACATAACCGTGGAAACCACTGTGCAACTGTAAAAATATTTCCGTTCTTGGTTTTTAATATCCCACATCTATCTGCTCCATACTCGGGCAACGTAAACGAATAGTCAAGTTGAATTTTTACCACATCGCCATTGGCAGTAACCGATTTTGGTAAATGTATTTGCATCCTAGTATCATCCACAATATAATCAGCTGTTGTATTTGCTGTTAAATTTTTTACACTCGTAAATTTATATCCTCCATTAAAATTACTACGAGCATCGCCATAACGGCTTCTACCACCAACAGGCATACGGGCTTGCCCCTTACTTCCTTTAGCAAATAAATTTTGATCTAACTGAAGCCAAATAAACGGCAAATTTTGTGGACTATTATTTTTGTAGGTGATAATAACACTAGCCGCTATTTCGTTAGTAACATCATTTAATGAAGCGGTAATTTTGTAATCGGCTTTATTTTGCCAATAGGCAACATTTGGTTCTCCATTTGCAGCCCTTGTTATGGTGCCAGTACTAGAATAAAAAAGTGGGGCAAATAAAGCATGAGGATCATACTGAGAAGTACCATTGTTTTGAGCCAATACAGTACTACAAACAAGTAGACTTGCGTAAGTTAAAATATTTTTTAGCATAAGTAGTATTTATTTAGTGAAGATAAATAAAACTACTACAAAACAACTACCCTTTGGTGGGTATAATTTATTGGATTTCTTTTAAAAAATTAGCCGCTTCTACTTTAATATTAACATCATCCTCGGTTTTGTTTTGTAAAGATGTTAATGTTTGAAGCATTTGAATAGCTTTTTGCTTTTCGTTATTGCGTTTATAGGCTCTTGCTAACTCTAAATAATTTAGTAGAAAACTGGGATCGATTTGTTTTGTTTTTTCATACGCTTGTATCGATTCCTTTAAAGAGGCTGAAGGTAACCCTCCAAAAAATATTTTAGCTGCAGTTCGCTCTAGTCCATTGAGGTTACTTACTTCGTAATGCCATTTACCAATAATATGCCACGCTACGTAATTACTAGCATTATATTTTAGCGCTAAGTCGCAATACTTTTTTATCTCTTTTACAGCTGCAACTTTTTCTTTTCCGCTTTTATCTAGTGCAGCCCTACCCATGGCAATAGCCATTGCTGCATTTGCATCGGAACTTGTAGCATCTATTTTTAAAGCAGCATTTGCATAACTTTTAGCTACTGAATAGTAGGCTTCTCTTACTACTTTAGATTTTTCTCTTTTACTTATTCTACTAGCTAATTCACTACATTTTGTAGTAGCTAGTAAATGATTGGGTTGTACTTGCAATACCTCTTTAAACTTATTAAAGGCAGCCTTTTCATTTAATGATGCTTCTAATCGCTGAGCTTCTTTTATAAGTGCAGCAACATCTTGCCCATAGATATTTAGGGTAAAAAAAACACAACAGCATAAATATATTAAGTACCTCATATAGAAAAATTCTTTTTTAAACTAACCCCAACTGATCCACTAAAATTATCTATTGGTGGATTTATTTTTTTGATTGAAACAGCTATTGATTTTATTAAGGTAGATGATTGATGTATTTCAGTAACCAAATCTTCAAGAACAGTTTCTAAAAGTGGTGTAGCAATAGCCATTCTTTCTTTTACCATGTTATAAACTTGCACATAATCTATCGTTTGATGAATGGTATCTATCCTTTCGTTCTGTTTAATTTCCACTTCAACATTTACTTCAAACGCTGTGCCTAATATTTTTTCTTCTTCATGTATTCCATGATGGGAGAAGAATTTTAAGTTATGTAAATGGATAATCATGTTTACAAAATAATTAAAAAAACTTTACACTCTATTAATGTAACCCCTTTTCTCCTAACCACCTCTCCGCATCTAAAGCGGCCATACAACCACTACCAGCAGCGGTTACCGCTTGTCGGTAAATTTTATCTTGCACATCTCCACTTGCAAAAACACCTTCAATGGTTGTTTTAGATGTGCCTGGTATTGTTTTAATATAACCTGCCTCATCTAACTCTATCCACTCTTTAAAAATACCGCTGTTTGGATGATGGCCAATAGCAACAAAAAATGCACTAACAGGTATTTCAGTTTTTTCTCCAGTCTCAGTATTTTTTATTCGTACCGCTTCTACTTTTTTATCGCCTAACACTTCATCTGTTTCGCTATGCCAATATACTTTTATGTTGGCTGTTGCTAAAACTCTATCTGCCATTACTTTACTTGCTCTCATTTCGCCTTTGCGTACAATCATATGTACCACACTACATATTTTAGACAAGTATAAGGCCTCTTCCGCTGCAGTATCCCCAGCACCAACAATGGCAACTTCTTTTCCTTTAAAAAAGAAACCATCGCAAACGGCACAAGCACTTACACCATAACCATTTAATCGTTGCTCACTTTCTAACCCAAGCCATTTTGCACTAGCGCCAGTACTTATAATTACGGTGTTAGCTTCTATCCACTTTTCTTCATCAATTTCTACTTTAAAAGGATGAGATGAAAAATCAACTTTTGTTGCCAAACCATAGCGAATATCAGATCCCATGCGTTTTGCCTGATTTTCAAAATGTACCATCATTTCTGGTCCTTGAATTCCATCTGGGTAGCCAGGGTAATTTTCAACCTCGGTAGTTATGGTTAACTGACCACCTGGCTGTATACCTTGATACAAAACGGGGTTTAACCCTGCCCTACTTGCATATATTGCAGCGGTGTACCCTGCAGGTCCTGATCCTATAATTAAGCAATTAACTTTTTCCATGCTATAAATTTTTTGTAAAATAAAACTATGTTCGTTTATTGAGCAATTAAAGTTTTGTACCAAGCGGCATAACCGCAAAATGCACCTAAAGCTCCATTGCTAATATTACCAATTACTTTATTGGGTTGGCTAAATGGATTACCAATACTTTGTTGTGCAAACTCCCATGTGTTCCAAAAGCTATACGTTGGTTTATCAATATTGC
This sequence comes from Bacteroidota bacterium, assembly GCA_031377245.1. Classification (GTDB taxonomy): domain Bacteria; phylum Bacteroidota; class Bacteroidia; order Chitinophagales; family Chitinophagaceae; genus Ferruginibacter. Next base: position 119,846 of record JANMEU010000018.1, on the reverse strand, counting down.
ACAATTTTACAGTTACGGTATCTCCTTTTTTAAAAAAATTATTATCTCTGGGGTTAGGGTTGTTTCTATCAATGCCTTGCTCAACTTGTATATCGTATGTTGTGCCATCAATAAAAGCATCATCAAAAACAGAGTTAGGCCCCGGTAAAAATGGTTCACTATTTTTCTTCGTAAAATACCGTATGTAGTTACCTAACCCGGGAGGGTCGGTTGTTCTACCAAATAACACTCGTAAAGTAGTATCGGGGTTTTGTGGCGCTCTTTTAAACCAAACACTATCCGGAAACTTAGTTAAAAAAGGAATGGTTGTAGTTGATGTATAGGTTTTATTTTCTGCAACAATAGTTAAGGCGTAATTTTTACCAAATTGCCCAATAATTAAGCTAGAAGAAGGATTGCTGTAATCTAATGAATAAAAATAAGCAGTAAAACCTCCTCCTAAGGGTATGGGATACTCTTTTAATTTATGGGTAACATTACCTGTAGTTATGGTTACGTCGGCATTTCTAACAAACGAATTTGCTAAAATTTGAGGATCTATCTTACTAAAAAAATCAAAACTTTTGCTGAGTACAACTATAGGCGCTTCCCCATTTTCTATTTGAGCATCTACAACCAATACATCCTCTGCATTTTTTAAATTAAAATTGATATTTTTTTCGCAAGAGAATAAAAAAATTGACCCAACTATAAATAACCACTTCTTCATTGTACAAATTTACTTATATATTTATTTACAAAAAAAGGGTTACAAAAGTTTAACAAATGAAAAAACAACTTTTTACAAAAGTTAACTGTAGTTTCTAAAAATTTGCTTTGCCCAGGCATCTAACATTCCTTTTTTTAGCTCACTACAAAATTTTCTACAATAAAAAACCCTGCTAAAAGCAGGGTTAACATATTTATTTAAAAAGATTAACCTAAGTACGCTTTTAACGCTCCACTATATCTTGCTTTTTGCAAACGCTTAATAGCTCTTTCTTTAATTTGACGAATACGCTCCTTTGTTAAATCGTACTTGTAGCCAATTTGCTCGATAGTAGTACCATTTTCGCCATCTAAACCAAAATACGCATTTACAATTTCGGCTTCCCTTGGGCTTAAAGATTTTAAAACACGACGAATTTCATTTTTCAATGAATCATGCATAACCTCATCATCAGTCGTTTCGCCACCTTGTAATAAATCTCCCATGGCTACATCTTCTGCCTCGTGCACTGGTGCATCTAACGAAGTATGACGGGTATTGCTTTGAAAAATATTGTTAATCTCCGTCTCACTCATCTCCAACAATTCTGCTAATTCTTCTGTACTTGGTTCTCTTTCATGCTCTTGCTCAAAGGCCATGTAAGCCTTATTGGCTTTATTGTAGGTGCCAATTTTATTTTGAGGTAAACGTACTAGTCTTCCTTGCTCTGCTAAAGCTTGTAAAATACTCTGACGAATCCACCATACGGCATAAGAAATAAACTTAAATCCTTTAGTTTCATCAAAACGCTGTGCAGCTTTAATTAAACCAAGGTTACCCTCGTTTATTAAATCACTTAAACTTAAACCTTGATGTTGATATTGTTTAGCTACCGATACCACAAAACGTAAATTGGCTTGCACCAGCTTATCCAAAGCCCTTTGGTCGTCCATTTTAATCTTTTGGGCTAAAATGGTTTCCTCTTCAGGAGTAATCATCGAAATTTTAGAAATTTCTTGTAAATACTTCTCAACTGCCTGAGAGTCTCTGTTGGTAATTTGGGTAGCTATCTTTAGTTGCCTCATCGTAATATATTAAATTTCAATTGTAAACACTTAGAAGACCATTTTTGTTATAAATGTGTTGCAAGGAGAGATAAAATACAACCATCTTACTTCAAAATAGTTTGCAAAGGTACGATTAGATTTTGGTATTTCATAGCACTAGAAGGATGAATGGGTGGATAAGTGGATAAAATAGTGTTAATGAATGGGTAATTTGGGGGTTTGGGATGAAAATGAAGTGAATCTGAGGTTTTAGGGAAGCCTTTTGAAATAAGTTGTATTTTAATTAAACTCAACAATGGTGTATGATGCACAAAATGCTAATAAATTTATGTCTTTCTTTTTGTTTGTTACCAAGCAAGGAGGAGGCCATAAAAAAGGCCGAAAATGAATCCGGCCATTGTAAAAGCAATCTTTGATAAGGCTAATGGCAAATTATTTGCAACCCTCCCATTTTCTATCTTCTTTATTAAAAAACCACCAAAGCCCGTTATTATAACAGAAATTAAAGTTGAGGTGAATAGTAACTGATTCAGGAATTTTAAAAAACTTGCTGCTCATAAGTCCAGTTTTTTGATCATACAACTTAATGATGCGGTCATCGTAATTAAGTATGGCAAGTTCTGCCCTGGGCATTCCTGTATACTGAACGGAATTCATATTGCGGCCCTCCCACCTAGAAGATTCAGTATCCGCATCCAAATCGTCTGCCTCATTTTGCTTTTTGCAGCCAACCCTCAGTGTAGTGAGTGTGCCAGCGGGTAAACCGGTTTTGGCGCTGTACTTTTCTACGGCATAGTTTGCTGTATTTAAATAAATGATATGATTGCCAGAAGGATAATAAACACCCACATTTTGGTCCTGTGGCTGGTTCATGCCCTCAAATACTACTTTATTTTGGGTAACAAGGCCACGGCCATCCAGCTCAAAATAGCCTATACCACCAGTATTATAGCAGTTGAATTCAATCCTTTTGCTTACCGGGTTGTACCAAAATCCACGGTAGTCGTGTTCGGCATCAATATTTTCTTTGAAGGGCTTGCCATTGGCATTGTAAATTCCCATAGAATAAATGGCATTACCTACCATGGAAGTGTAATATTTTTTTGTAACCGGGTGCCATACCACCGCTGCTGCATTGCTGCCATCTCCTTCAGGCAATTGAATGGTTATGGCAGGAGAAAGGGTTTTTTGAGCATAGAGAGGGAAAAAGCCGCTAGCTGTAATAAAAGCTGCGAATAGCAATAACATTTGTTTCATTTTATCTGGTTTAGGAATACAAATTAAGTATTTAAAAGCATAATATACAATACTTTGCTGGGGATATTTTTTAAAAGCATTATGCTTTTCGGCTTTAAGGATAGATTTATTGACTTGCCCTAAAAAAAGTTTACAGGTTATTAGATAAATCTTTTTTTCAGCAACGTCTATTCGTTGCCGTTGAAGATATTGAAGCAAGGCAAAAGAGTCAGAATATTGATGATTTTTTTTTATCGGCTAGTCAAAGACCAAGCCCAGGTGGCTTACCAACGGTGGCTAAGATTGATGCTTATATCTCAGTCATTAATTACTGGTCTAAATAGTCATTTCTTTTTAAAGAGATATCCGATGTTAACATTTCTGAAAATTACCACTTTGTGGTATTGCACAACATTTTTTTTTATTTTACTTTACATCGTTTATAAATAACAAATTAGTCATCAAATAAAACAAGTATCATGGCAGTAATTAAAAGACCAGAAACTCCGTTAGAAGAAACCTTTAAGAAGTTTAGATTTGATTCTACATTATCAACATTAAAACCAGCTAAGTTAACTGATGCAGCTATTGCAAAAAAACTAGGTGTTGCAACAGCAGCGTTGAGTACAGCAGTAATCCTTAGCCCCAACAAACCAAGGGCCGGTAAAAAATTCTTGAGTTTTTACTCGGCTATGATGGTACTTGCCGACCCTGCTGCCAGCAATAATATTGCTTTGTTCAGCTCGGGTTTTCCATCGGCTGTAAGCCCGGGTTTACAAGTAGCGTTTGATCCCATTACTGCCGGTAAAAGCACCTGGTTGAATTTAATATTTCGCTGAATGAGCCAAATAAAGTGTATAAGTTCAGGGTATTTCAATATCCCAGAGCTACTTTCCAGGATATTTCCATTTCCGGTTCCCAGGTAATAAGTGTGTTGATTAATCCAGAGGCAAATATCACTACTTATGGCGCTCAGATCATACAGCTAAATACCAAAGCAGAAAATTGTGGCTGGATATTTCATTCACTTAAAATTACATCGGTGAGTTAAATTTTGCAGCACTTATTATTAAAAAAGGCTGATGGTTCAGCCTTTTTTAATATTATAAATTCAGTACAATAGCCGCTGTTGTTACTGAAAGTTATTTCATTAAATTCAGCAGGAAGATAAATTGCCAACAAGTGATTTGCCTTTTCGTGTTGCTTTTTTGGTATAACTAATAAATACCGGTTCATCAGTTTCAGCAGCAACAGCAGTGACTAGGAAAGCAATCTTTTCTTCGACAAAAACACATTTTTCATAAGTTTTTCCATGGAAACAGTTTTGCGTAAAAAGAAAATTAAGAAAGAGATTATTATGAGCTTTTAGGGAACCCTTTTAATAAAAGATGTATTTTAATGATATTGGATACTGGTTAATGATTTACCGTTTAGAGTGCCCTTTACCACCTATCATGATTTGCCCCCCACAAACTTCATTCTCACTTATTTTGTAATTGCCGTTTATCCTGTCAAAAGTAATATAAGAAGAGTAGGCTTTTTTTTCTATAAATTCGGGGGCTCGTATTTTTAATTTATTACCCGATTGTTTAAGAAAGGGAAAATACTCCAATTCTTTTACATTATAATTCTCTACCCTTGAAGCTACAAATAAGTAATGCTTATAATAAAATACACAAAGATCTAGTTGTTTTAATACCCCTGTTCGGAGCAGAATTAATCCAATTGCTTGTGCCGGAGAATCATGAGCATCAATAGAATATGAAGGCTTACCATTCTTATACATTATTCCAAATCTAAAGGAATACAAACTTTTAATTCGGGCATCAAAATACTTACATTTTTCACTCCAAAATATTACAGAGTCTAAAAGAGGATAAATACTACTATCAACAATCTTAAGTTCTGGAAATTCAAAAAAAGTGGTGTCATTTATAACTGAAGATAAATATTCAATATAGGATTTATTATTAACTCTACTTTTTGCAATTCTCCTTTGTGAAGTGCAAGAGTACATTAATACAATTACAACAAAAAACAGTGTATTTAATTTAATATATTTCATTTTTTAAGGGTGTTATTCTTTTATTTCCCGATAGATCTGACTCTTATACAAAGGCCTATTAAATTATTAGCTCTATATAAATTATTAATAGAATCTCGTTCTTTACACACACTTGTTGAATCATCCAAGCCAAAACAGCTTATGATTCCACCTGGATCAGTTGATATTACTTTATTACCAATTTTTATCTTTTGATCCAATATTGAAAAAAGGTCAAAATTATATGTACCTCCAATTGTTAATTGAGGTTCATTAAATTTAATATCTTTCTTGGAAATTATTTTATATAGCCTCCCTTTTTGTTTTGCATAAATAAAATAATAACTATTTAAAGAGTCTATTTTATATACATGATATAGGGTATCTACCGTTTCATTTTTAATAGTTTTGCTTGAATTATGCAGTTTTGAATGAGAGCATCCGACTATGAAAATCAATAAAATAATAAATAGAAACTTCATGTGTATCTTAATTTATAACGTAGTGATTTTAGTTTTCAACATAAATATTACCTCTATGCCAATTATATAATGCACTTTATTATAGGATTACATAAATTTCGTAATTAAAAGTTCATCTCGGGCCTACTTTATTTAGTTGAAAAGGATATAATCAACACAATCTTATTTCTTCTTCTTAGGTACCTGTTTTTTCACCTCCACTTTTTCATCCACCTCATCTCTCAGCCCCTTTTTTGGCTCTTCTAACTTACCTCTTTTATAAATAATTAAGCCATTTAAAAAATGGCGAAGTATTTGGTTGCCGGCTTCTTCATACCCTTCATGATCGGGGTGGCGAAAAAGGTCGCCCAAGGCACCTTTGGTTATTTTAAAGTCGGTTAGGGCTAATATTTCAATAATATCATCGTTTTTTAACGAAAGCGCTACTCGTAGTTTTTTTAAGATGTCGTTGTTGCTTAGCATACTAATTTATTTTTTCTCACTCAGAAACGAAGTTAACAAAGAACACAAAGAAAAAGCCCCGAAATTTCGAGGCTTTATATTATTTTATGCATTTCCTTCATCAGCTTTTGGAGCTGGCTTAGGAGGCATTTCTGGTTTTGGCATTAATGCCTTGCGGCTTAATTTAAACTTCCCTGTTTTGGCATCTACATCTAACAACTTCACTTTTACTTTATCCCCTTCTTTAAATATGCCATCCATTGTTTCAAGGCGTTTCCAGCTTATTTCGCTAATGTGTAATAAACCTTCTTTTTTAGGTAAAAACTCTACAAAAGCACCAAATTCTTTAATGCTTTTTACAGTTCCTTCGTAGGTATCACCTACAACAGGTACAGCTACTAAACCTTTAATCCAAGATACTGCTTTATCTAAACTTTCTTTAGATGCTGAGAATACGCTTACCTCACCTTGATTGTTTACTTCCTCAATATTAATGGTAGCACCAGTTTCTCTCTGCATTTCTTGTATAACTTTTCCACCTGGCCCTATCACTGCTCCTATATACTCTTTGTCAATAATTAATTTAACCATACGTGGAGCATGCTCTTTAACCTCTGCTCTATGTGCAGGCATACAAGCATACATAGCATCCAATATGTGTAAACGTCCGTTACGGGCTTGTGCCAATGCCTGACGCATAATATCCATACTTAAACCATCTACCTTAATATCCATTTGTACACCACAAATTCCTTCTCTTGTACCGGTTACTTTAAAATCCATATCACCTAAATGATCTTCATCTCCCAAAATATCGGTTAATACAGCAAATTGGTCCTCTTTTTTAATTAAGCCCATTGCTACACCACTAACATGCTTTGGTAAAGGCACTCCAGCATCCATTAAGGCTAACGAACCTGCACAAACTGTAGCCATAGAGGATGAACCATTACTTTCTAAAATATCACTTACCACTCTTACGGTGTAAGGATATTCGCTACCTGGCATCATTTTTTTAAGTGAACGCATGGCTAATGCACCATGTCCTACTTCTCTACGGCCTACACCTCTCATCATTTTTACTTCGCCAGTACTAAATGGAGGGAAATTATAATGTAAAATGAATTTTGTGTATTCTGATTTGTTTGCACTTTCTACCAATAATTCATCTAATGGAGTACCAAAAGTTACGGTAGTAAGTGATTGTGTTTCGCCTCTTGTAAATAAAGCCGAGCCATGTGGTGTTGGTAAAATATTCGTTTCCATCTCTAACGGACGAACATCTTCTGTTCCTCTACCATCTAAACGCTTTCTATCGTTTAAAATCATATCTCTTACCACATAATATTGAAGTTCTCCTACGTAATGACCTATCAATTTTTTATCAGCATCGGGTAATTCTTCGCCTAAAAAGGTAACCACTTCATCGTGTAATGCTTTAAATGCATCGCTACGCTGGTGCTTTTCCGATGCTGCAGACGCTATTGCATGCATTTTATCTTTTGCAAATGCACTAATTCTTTCGTTTAATTCCTCGTTACGGTATGGTTTTTTATAGTCTCTTTTAGAGGTAATACCTACTAAATCTCTTAAATCGGCTTGTGCCTTTATTTGAATACGAATAGCATCGTGTGCTAATTCAATTGCTTTTACTAAATCTTCTTCCTGACATTCTTTTGCCTCACCTTCTACCATCATAATATTTTTGTCGGTAGCGGCAATTATAAACTCTAAATCGCAATCGGCTAATTCGTTGCGGCTTGGGTTAATAATGAATACGCCATTTTTACGGGCAATACGTACTTCACTTATAATTTCCTGAATTGGAATATCCGAAACGGCTAATGCTGCCGATGCTGCTAAGCAAGCTAAGGCATCGGGCATAACTTCAGCATCGCTTGAGATAAGGCTTATAAGTACTTGAACATCACATAAATAATCTTCTGGAAAAAGTGGACGTAAAGCTCTATCAATTAATCTTGAGGTAAGAATTTCGTAATCATTTAACCTTGCTTCTCTTTTAAAGAATGACCCTGGTACTCTACCGGCGCTTGCAAATTTTTCTTGATAATCTACTGATAATGGAAAAAAACTTTGACCATCTTTTGGTTCTTTATTGGCAACCACTGTAGCTAAAAGCATACAATTTCCTTGTTTAACTACCACCGACCCATCTGCCTGACGAGCCATTTTACCGGTTTCGATAGAAACCATACGACCACCGCCTATATCAAACGTTATTGATTTTGGTTGTAACATATTTTAATATTTTATTGTGTTTAAAGGGATGTAATCGTAAAAACTACCACCTAAAACTTGTGTAAAAAAGTTTATATAAAACGAACAATTCCCAACCGTAAAAAACTAGTTGGGAATTATTTATTAATACATAAGTAAGATAATTTTATTTACGTAAACCTAATTTTTCAATTAAGCCTCTATAACCAGTAAGGTCGTGTTTGCTTAAATAAGTTAACAAACGCTTACGCTGACCAACCATTTTCATTAATCCACGTTGAGAGGAAAAATCTTTTTTGTTGGTTTTAAGATGGTTAGAAATGTGGTTAATTCTTTCTGTTAGCAATGCTACTTGACCTTCAATTGATCCAGTGTTAGTGGCTTTTCCGCCGTAGGTAGCAAAAATGCTAGCCATTTTTTGAGTTGTTAAATGCGACATTTAGTTGTTTTTTTGTTTTAGTATCCGAATTGATACTTTTATTTCTTTTTAAATTTGGCTGCAAAAGTACAGAATTATTTTGGCTTTTACGTGGCAATTTGCCTTTTTTTTTTGAATATTGTTAAAAATATGAACTATTCATTTGTACTTATAGGTTGTGGCAGAATTGCCGAACGCCATGCACAGCAAATAAAACGGCTTGGTAAGCTAGTGGCAGTATGCGATGTAGATACCCAAAAAGCTATTGATTTTGCTGAAAAACATAGTACCAAAGCCTATTTTTCTATTGAAGATCTACTACAAAATGAAAAACAAATAGACATAGCCGCTATTTGTACACCAAACGGTTTACATGCTCAACAAACTATTTTATGCCTACAAAATGGGTTACATGTACTTTGCGAAAAACCTATGTGTATTAAGGTAGAGGATGGACTAACCATGATAAAAGAGGCCGAAAAGGCAAATAAAAAATTATTTATTGTAAAATCTTCTCGATATACACCCTGTGTACAAAGCTTAAAAGCCATAATTGATGAAGATAAATTAGGTAAATTATATAGTTTTCAACTAAACTGTGTATGGAATAGGCCAACGAGTTATTATGAAAATAGTTGGAGGGGTACCTTGAATTTAGATGGAGGAACACTTTTTACCCAATTTAGCCATTATATAGATGTATTAATTTGGTTATTGGGAGATGTAGATACCGTAAATGGATTTAGAACAAATGCTGCAGCTAAAAATATTGAGTTTGAAGATAGCGGAGCCATTGTACTAAAATTAAAAAACGGAGCCATTGGCACTTTGCATTATAGTGTAAATGCTTTTGAGAAAAACGAAGAAGTATCCTTAACTATTGTGGCAGAAAATGGCACCCTAAAATTAGGTGGAGAGTATATGAATGAAGTAATGTACCAGAACCCTGTTTTAATACATATTGAGCAAATAGAAAAAGGAAATACAGCCAATGATTATGGCACTTACAAGGGCAGTATGAGCAACCACGATAAAGTGTACGATAATATTATTAGGGCACTTAATGGAGATGAAAATAAAGTTACTGATGGTGAATCTGCCTTAAAAACAGTAGCTTTTATTGAAAAAATTTACAACCAAATTCCTGTACAATCTTGAGTCCTATAGTTTTTACAGTAACCAATAACCTTACCTACGATCAACGTATGATACGTATTTGTACCAGCTTGGCTGGGCAAGGTTATATAGTTACGCTTGTGGGTGTAAAAAACAAAAATGCAACACCATTGACTACTCAACCCTACACACAAAAACGCTTATATTGCTTTTTTAGCAAGGGCTTTGGCTTTTATGCCGAATATAATATTCGATTATTTTTTTATTTACTTTTTTTAAAAGCCAATGTATTTTGTTGCATAGATTTAGATACTATGCTGCCTATTTTTTTTGCAGGAAAGCTACGCAGCAAAAAATTAGTGTATGATGCACATGAATATTTTAGCCAACAAAAAGAAATTATTACTCGACCAAAAGTATACAAGGTATGGCATTGGATAGAACGAACATTTGTACCAAAATTTAAACAAGGCTATACGGTAAGTTATAGCATTGCTAAAGCGTTTAAAGAGTTGTATAACGTAGATTATGAAGTGGTGATGAATGCAACTGTTTTAAACAAAAAAAGACATGACTTAATAAAGGACTCTGAAGTAGCAGAAACCAAAGCCCCTTTTGGGGTTTGGGGCTCCTTTATCTTATATCAAGGAGCTGTAAACGAAGCTAGAGGGTTAGAGTTTTTAATACCAGCTATGCAACATTTAGATGCACAATTACATATTTATGGAGATGGGAATTATTTAGCACAAACACAGCAATTAATTATCCAAAACAATTTAGCCAATAAAGTGTTTTTAAAAGGTAAAGTATTGCCAACCGAATTAGAGCAGATAACGCTACAAGCTACTATTGGTATTAATTTAGTAGAAAATAAGGGTTTAAATCAATACTATTCGTTAGCTAATAAATTTTTTGATTACATACATGCACAAGTGCCGCAAATAACCATGAATTTTCCGGAGTATAAGCGTATAAACGATTATGCTGAAGTGGCTATTTTGTTAGATGATTTAAAAGTAGAAACTATTGCAAATGCACTAAATGAATTACTAAACAACAACCAAAAATATACCTTGCTGCAAACAAATTGTATAAAAGCAAGGGAGCAGTTTAATTGGGAGGTAGAGGAAAAAAAATTGATAACATTTTATGAAAAGATTTAACCACAGATTAATAGGATTTTGGTTCACAGATAACACAAATAAAATCCTAATGATCTGTGAATATAATCTGTGTTAATCTGTGGTTAGTAAAAATGAACAACAAACATCTACATATTGTAACGCTTGACACACCTTGGCCAGTAAATTATGGCGGTGTGGTAGATTTGTTTTACAAGCTTAAAGCCCTACATGAGCAAGGCATACAAATACATTTACATTGTTTTTGTAGAGATGATCAACCACAAAACGAATTACGTAATTATTGCGTATCCGTTAACTATTACAAACGAACTATAGGTTTTAAAAATTTTCCATATAATCTACCTTATATTGTACATAGTAGAAATAGTAATGCCTTACTACAAAATTTAAACAAAGACAACCACCCTATTTTACTTGAAGGAATACATTGTACCTATCACCTTTTTAACAATACCTTAAACAATCGTAAAGTATTTGTACGCCTACATAATGTAGAGTTTGAATACTATAAACACTTAGCCAAAAACGAACCTACTCTTTTAAGGCGATGGGTTTATTTATACGAAAGTAAACTGCTAAAAAAATACGAAAAAGCTATTGCCAACAAAGCCACGTTTATAGCGGTAAGTAAAACCGATGTTGCCTTGTACCAAAAACAATTTAATGCAAAACGAATATCTTTTTTACCTGTTTTTATTGAGCATCAAAAAGTGCAAACAACTATTACCAATGGCAGTTATTGTTTATACCACGGAAATTTAAGTATAAACGAAAACATAAAAGCAGTTAATTGGTTATTAAAAAATGTCTTCAATACGTTACAAATTCCTTTTGTGGTGGCAGGTAAAAACCCATCGGCACAACTAATACAAAAAGTACATAGCACCACAACACATTGCATAATTGAAAACCCCAGCGGTAAAGATTTACAAGATTTAATAGATAAAGCACAAGTAAACATACTCCCCTCTTTTAATGCAACTGGTGTAAAATTAAAAGTCATAAATGCCTTATTTATGGGTAAGCATTGCATAACTAATCAAGCTGGCGTTGAGGGGAGTGGACTTGAAAACCTATGCCACATATGCAATACAGCTGAGGAAGTAAAACAAAAAATTGAAGAATTAGTTGAACAACCAATTACGCAAAACGAAATTGATGAAAGACAATTGACTTTACATCAGTTATATAATAATGAAGAAAATGCTAAAAAACTGGTGCAGTTAATATGGGAAAATAAGTTATAAAATTTTAAGTTTTGCAACGCCTAAACACTCACACTTGCATTATCCCAAACTTTACCCATTTCTGTTTTAATAGTACGAGCCTTAAATTTATTTATAACCACATAATCATGTGTGGCCATAATTACGGTAGTATTATAGTCGTTACAAATATGAAAAAGCAATTGCATAATTTCATCACTGGTTTCAGGATCTAGGTTACCAGTGGGCTCATCTGCCAAAATAAGTTTTGGGCTATTCAATAATGCCCTAGCAATATCTACCCGTTGCTGCTCTCCACCACTTAATTCAAAAGGCATTTTAAAACCCTTTGTTTTTAACCCTACTTTATCTAAAACATCAGCAATTTTATCATCCATTAATTTAACATCTTTCCAACCCGTTGCTTTTAAAACAAATTTTAAATTTTCGTTTACATTTCTATCGGTCATTAATTGAAAATCTTGAAAGACTACGCCTAAATTTCTACGTAAATAAGGTACTGTTTTCCAGGTTAATTCTTTTAGGTTGTGGCCTGCTACCCAACCTTCACCTTCTTTTAACTCTAAATCGCCATACATCGTTTTTAATAAGCTACTTTTACCTGTACCTGTTTTGCCAACTAAATACACAAACTCCCCTTTATCAATACTAATATTTACATCGCTTAAAATAAGACTATTACTTTGGTAAATATTTACGTTTTTAAGTTCTACTATAGCTTGAGACATACTTTTTTATTATGAAGTTAAAATGTGCAACTGATTAAGTGTTTTGACTATTGCTTTAGCAAATTTAATCTTTAAGGGTTAAGATGTAGAAAAAATGTTTTAATGGCAAATGTTAAAATTGTTCCAGCTAAAACTACTATTAATTAATACCTCAACTCCTCCTTGCCTAACATTATTACCAATTCTTTTTTATCACTCTCTTCTACCCTACCAATAATTTGTGCATCAATATTAAAAGATTTTGCAGCATCAATCATAGTTTGAGCATCTTCTGGCTTACAATAAATTTCTAAGCGGCAACCCATATTAAATACTTCGTACATTTCTTTATTAGTACTACCGCTGTTTTGTTGTATGATATTGAAGATGGGAGGAGGTGTAAATAAATTATCTTTTATTATTCTTAAGTGTCTTGACGGTTTTGAACCGTATGACACCTCTGGTAAATACTTCATACACTTGGTTTGACCGCCACCACTACAATGAATTAAGCCATGTATTTTATCGAAATGATTTTGTAAAAGTTGCATTAAAACAGGGGCATAAGTTCTTGTAGGGCTTAACAATAATTTGCCAACTGCTAACTGCTCACTGCCAACTGTTACAACGTCAGTCAATCTATGTTTTCCTATATAAACTACATCATCCTCCAAATTATTATCGAAACTCTCTTTATAGTTTTCGGCGTAAAATTTATTAAGTACATCATGCCTAGCACTTGTTAATCCATTGCTGCCTAAGCCGCTGTTGTATTCGGTTTCGTAAGTAGCTTGTCCGTAACTGGCAAAGCCTACAATTACATCCCCAGCTTGTATTTTATCGTTGGTTATTAGTTTGTTTTTTGGCCAGCGGCAGGTCATAGTGCCATTTACTGCAACTGTACGAACTACATCTCCAACATCTGCCGTTTCTCCTCCTAAATAATGAATATTTACCCCATATGTTTTAAGTTCATCAAACAAGTGCTGTGTTCCATTAATTATTTGCTCCAACACATTGCCAGGTATCAACTTTTTGTTTCTATCAATGGTGCTATTAAAAACAATAGTATCGTAAATGCCCACACATAATAAATCATCTAAATTCATTACAACAGCGTCTTGTGCTATACCTTTCCAAACATTTATATCGCCAGTTTCTTTCCAATATAAATAAGCCAAAATGCTTTTTGTGCCAGCCCCATCTGCATGCATTACGTTTACAAAATTTTCATCTCCACCTAAATAATCAGGATAAATTTTACAAAATGCATGGGCATACAAACCTTGGTCTAACTGTTGTACCGCTGCATGTACTTCCTCTTTTTGGGCACTTACGCCACGTTTACTGTATAAAGACATTTACAATTTTGAATTTTTGAATTGCGAATTTCGAATTTGAATGCAATTTACAATTGAATTATACATTATTCATTATAAAATTATCAATTAAATTTGCAGCAACTATGCAAGTACACTACAATATTGATAGCTTACCTCTATTTAAAAATGCCACCATAACCATTGGAACGTTTGATGGAGTTCATTTAGGGCACCAAGTGATTATAAATACGCTTAAACAAGCGGCAAAAGAAGTTAATGGAGAGTCGGTTATTATTACGTTTCACCCTCATCCACGTAAGGTGGTAAGTAGTATAGTTACTGGTATTCGGTTAATTAATACACTAGATGAGCGTATTGAGTTATTGGCTAAAACGGGGGTAGATCATTTAGTAGTTGTACCCTTTACCGATTTTTTTGCAAACCAAACTGCCGAGGAATATATAAAAGATTTTTTGGTAGAAAAATTTAAGCCTACCACAATTATATTTGGTTACGACCATAGGTTTGGAAAAGATCGTACGGGTAATTATTTATTAATGGAACAAAAAGCCTTAACCTATAACTACACATTAAAAGAAATACCAGAGCATTTGTTAGATGCAGTAAAAGTAAGCAGCACAACTATACGAAATGCCTTGTTACATGGGCAAATTGAAGAAGCCAATAAACTATTAGGCTATGCCTTTTTTTTTACAGGGCAAGTTGTACATGGCAATAAAATTGGGCGTACCATAGGCTACCCTACTGCAAATTTAAAAAGCAATAACGACGAAAAAATAACTTTAGGCGATGGCATTTATGCAGTGTATGTAACTGTAGTAGAAAAGAAGTATAAGGGTATGTTGAGTATTGGCTTTAGACCAACTGTTGACGGCAAAAAACGTGTTACAGAAGTTAATATTTTCGATTTTGACACAGAGATTTATGACCAACTGATTAAAGTAGAAATTAAAAAACACTTACGAAACGAAGTGAAATTTAATAGTTTAGACGAGTTGAAACAGCAACTACATACCGATAAAGAAAATAGTTTAAAGTGCTTATAACTTAAGCCATCATTTTTACCACCATTTCTTTGAGTAAAGAGGCATCATTTGTGCCTATAGCTCCAACACCAATACCCTTTAAATTGTAGTGATGTAATAATAATAAAATACGTTCAATTCCTTCGTATTGGTATGTTTTAATGGTATCTAATGCATTACGTACAGCAGTTTGATTAAAATAAAAATGCGGCTTTAATGCAGCTTCGCTTTTATCTGACATGCCAAAAACTGTATAAATTTTACTAAAACTGGAGTATAATGCAGGCAGCACCATTTGAATAGGGCCAGCTTTTGGGTTTGCCTCAAAATATTGTATAATCGTTAATGCCTTAGCTAAATCTTTTTTTGCAATTGCTGCTTGTAATTCAAAAACATTGTACTCTTTACTAATGCCTACATAGTTTTCAATATCATCTTCGCTAATATTTTTTTTGCCTTTTAAGTTTAGCGAAAGTTTTTCTAGTTCATTTACAATCCTATTTAAATCGTTACCAATATGCTCCTCTAACAATACTACTCCTTTTGGGGAAATGGTAAATCCTTTAGATGTAACAAACTCCTTTATCCACTCACCTACTTTATAGTCTTTAAGTTTTTCTGATACAAGTATTTCGGCATGTTGTTTTATAATTTTATACAACTTAGTCCGCTTATCGTAACTTTTCCCTTTATAACCTACAATAAAAATGGTAGAAGCCAATGGGTTTTCAAAATACCCCTCAAGCTTATCAATCTCCTTCATATGTTGAGCCTCTTTTAACAGCACAACTTGCCTTTCGGCAAACATAGGGTATCGGCGGCAAGCATTTATAACACTAGCCCATTCAGCATCTTTACCATAAAAAATAGTTAAATTAAAACTGGCTTCATCTGTTGTTAAAATATTTTTTTCGGCATAGTCCATTACCAAATCAATATAATAGTCTTCTTCGCCCTCTAGCCAGTAAAGGGGCTTAACGTTTTTCTTTTTAAAATCGGCTATAATTTTTTCGGCACTCATTGTTTCAAAGATAAGTGTTTAAAAATGTTAATTTTAATGAAAAAGTAGTAATAAAAAACCTTACTTTAGATATAGAAAAGATTAATAAAGTACAATTTCTCTTTAACCTTAATTAATATGCTTCAAAAGTTGGCACAGTTTTGGAAATGTAAGTATGTAAATAAAAATACACAGTACAAACAATTAACAATATCATTTTTTAAAAACCTTTTATTATGAGTTTTGAAAATTTTCCGACAGCAGAAAAAACCCAACAACCTATTGAAGCCCAAAAAGCAAAATCCAATACAAAAAATATTATAACAGGAGTATTAGTTGCTGCATTATTGGGCACCTGGGGTTATATTATTTATGATAAAAATAAAACGAAACAAACCATTGAAACAAAAGATACTTTGCTAGCAACCACAACTTCAGAAAAAGATGTGTTACGTAAAGAATTAGATGATGCCACTATGCGTTATGATATGATTAAAACAAGTAGTGCAAATATGGAGCATAGTAAGGATAGTGTAATTACTAGAAGAGATAGAGAAATAGCCGAAAAAAGAACAAAGATTAATCAAATTTTAGCAAAAGCAAATGCTACTAAAGAAGAGTTAGCCGAGGCTAAATCTTTAATAGTCTCTTTAAATACCGATATAGTTACGTACAGAACGACCATAGAAAAACTAGAAGGAGAAAAATTAGTATTGATAGAGGAAAAAGAAACGGTGACCAGAGAAAGAGATGTTGTTAGAAAAAATTACGATAGTGCTACTGTAGTAATCAAACAAAAGGAGGGAGTGATTGATGTAGCATCTACCCTAAATGCATCTAATTTTAGCATAACAGGTATTAATGAAAAAAATGGGGGTAAAGAAAAAACTACTTCTACTGCAAAACGTGTTGATAAATTTAGAATTTCATTTGATTTAGATGAAAACAGAGTTTCGCCTAGTGGAGAAAAAGAGATTTATGTAAGTATTACTGACCCTGCAGGATTACCCGTAAAATCAGACGCATTGGGTAGCGGTATTTTCAATACAAGAGATGGTGTAGAAAAACCATTTACACAAAAAATGAATATTAACTACACACAAGGGCAGCGCCAAACCTTAAGTATAGATTGGAAAAATGATGGTAAATATGCAACAGGTGATTATAAAATTGAAGTATTTCACAATGGCTTTAAAATTGGCCAAGCCGTAAAAAGTTTAAAAAAAGGTGGATTGTTTAGTTAATTTATCCACTAAATAAATACAATAAATAAAGGGGCAATTTTGCCCCTTTATTTATTTACAAGAATTTGCTAAAACAGGCTTAGCCTCTGGTACGCCTGCCTTTACTGCTATAGTTAAATCGTTACAAGCTAATTGTAACTGGTTGGTATTAAGGTAACACACACCTCGTAAATAGTAAGCAAAATAAAGCCTACGATCTAGTTGCAATGCTTTGTTTAAATGAACAAGTGCATTACTATAATCTCTCTTTTTTAGCATTAAATAATTACCATAGTAATAATGTAGTTTTCCATTGTCTTCATTTTTTGCTATCAACTCTTTAAATACATTATCATTTTTATCTTGGTCGAGGTATTGTTTTAAAAAAATAATACTTGAAAATCCGTTTGTGCTATCTAAAATATCTATGAGGGGTGTTAAGGTGGTATCTTGTAAAAGATAGGGCACTTGTAAATTGCTATAGTTTTTATTGTTGTAATGTGCATCCCACACAATAACATTACCAGGCTTTGCTTTACGAGATGATGCAGAATCTAACCCCATAGACTTTGAAGAATCAAATGAATTTATACCCGAAACCCAATAATACCAACCGTGATTTGAAATTACTTTTTCATTTTTTAAGGGTGAATTATTTATCATGGTAAATACTTTGTTCATTACCACTCGTTCTGCATTTCCATGACTATCGGGGCTTTCAAAATTAAGTACAAATGCAATTTGCAGGGCTAATAATAAATAAATAAAGAGAGGCAACACCTTTTTAAATACATTTATTAATGAAAAAATTATTATTAATCCGCCAGCTAAAAGGTATAAAAATAAGGTGTAGTCTTTTTCAAACTCATCATAAATTTGCCTTAACATAAGTTTATTGGTAAACAATTGCCAAGCAAATAATAAAAAAACAAGGGTGTAAACTATTATAACTGTTTTGCGTATACCTACATTACTGCTTTTTTCTTCTACACTATTTTGTTGATTATTTTTTTTAGTAGGTGTGGCTACTAGTTGTTTTTGTTCTTTTTTTATTTCAATGGTATCGGTCCAAAACCTAAAGCCATAAAAACATAAAATGGCTGCCAAAGGAGATATAGTTACAAGGTTACGTAATGCGCCACCACTCTGTCCCAAATCCATTACGGATGAAAAAAGCACATACAATAAAAAGCCTACTAAAAAGTGTGCAATAATAAAAGGCTCTTTAAAAATTCGTTTTAGCGAGGTAAAAAAACCGAGTACCCCAAAATAAAAAATAATGGGACCAACAACGTAAACATATTTTAAAAAATGGTGCCCAACTGCCATTCTATCGTATCTATTTTTTTTATCGCCAGTTTTTAAAAGCTCTTTAAAAATTTCGAAAAAATTACCGCTATATATAAATAAACCAATGCTCCACAATGCCATACCAACGCCTAACAACAAAATGTGCTTATACTTTTTAGCTTGTATAAGTATAAGCGCCCAAAAAGGCATTAGTAGTATGGTTTCAGTACGTGCCAATGGCAAAAGGCTACCAATTAATGCAAACCATGTGTAGTTTTTTTTGTAGTAAAAATAAATACCTAAGCTAAAAATAAATGAGGCTAAAGGCTCTGTCATCGCATCTCTACTAATACCAAATAAAAAGGTTTGAAAAACTAAAAAAATAACTATGATAGAGGCTCTTTTTTCGCCCTTAATTTCCATTGCTTTATAAAGCAAGCAACCCGAAATTGTGGTAAGCAAACTCATTAACACAACCATACCCATTCTGCCAAAAAACTTTATGGGTAAATAAAATAAGGTTGTAAATAAAGGCCTATTCCAACTATCTAAAAAATTATAAGGGTGCGTATCCGCAGCGCCTACATTCATAAATCTTGCTACGGCATCATCATCCCAAGTGTAATTGCTTAACGTACTCCAAACAATAGAAATTATAAAAAAAAGCAAGGCAAAATATGCCCATTCTTTTTTAAACCAAGCTTTCTGTTGTGTGATTGGTAATTCACCTACAATCTCTGGGCGTTGCTGAACAATCTCTTGTTTTTTATTTACTTTCATGGTATTCCATTTCGGTATTAATTTTCCAAATATTTTCTTTTGTGGTAATACCGCTTACAATATTATCAACCGCTGTCATTGCAGTTAACATAGAGTGATCGGAGTTATTATATTTGTGCATTCCATTACGGCCTACTAAAAATAAATTTTGAATGGTGTTTGTGTATGCAATTACCTCATCAAACTGGTTGTAGGTGCCAAAATAAGCTGGATAGGTTTTTTCTACCCTGGCAATGGTAGTATCAACAACATCTTCTTTTTTAATTATTCCAATTTGTTCTAACTCTTTAACAGCAAACTGCATAAAATCTTCATCGCTTTTATTCCACAATTCATCATTTTTATAACAAAAATATTCTAACCCCAACCATACCTTATTGGCATCTTTTACCATGTAGGGGCTCCAATTATTAAACACTTGTATTCTACCTAATTTTACCTCTTTTTCTTGTACATAAATCCAATTATCTTTTAGCAACCCTTTTTCATCATTGTCTTTAAGCGATAATTTGTTGGCTAAAATTCCTACTGTAATAAAATCTCTATATTCTAAGCCTTCGGCAATATCTTTTACGTGCTGGGGCACATACCCGTTAATACCCCGTATTAAATATTTTACGGGCATGGTGCTAAAAAAATAATCACCTTCAACATTATTAACTTGGCCTGTTAATTCATTTTTTATTTGGCAAGATGATAATTGTATATCATTCAGCGTAAAACTATTTATTTGTTGATTCATATGTATTTCTCCACCCATTTCAACAATACGTGCAGCCACTTCCTCCCACATTTGGCCAGGGCCATATTTTGGATAAAGGAAACGTTCTATTAAACTAGTTTCAACATCTTTTTGTGCAATTCCTTTACTCTTTTTTTTGAATTTACTTTTTATGGCATGTGCAATTGCTTTGGAAATACTTAATTCCTTAATACGCTGTGCCCCCCACTCTGCCGATATTTTATTGCACGGTTTTCCCCAAACCTTTTCGGTATAATCTTTAAAAAATGTTTCGTACAACTCGTTACCAAATCTATTTATAAAAAAATCTTCCAAGGTATTTTCATCTCTTGAGGGTGTTACTTTCATTTTTGCGTACGACATCATTATACGTACAATTTTTGTAATGCCTAAATTAGAGAATGTAGTCGCATTCATTTTAATAGGATAATCAAAGAATTTTTTTAAATAGTATATTCTAGATAATCGGTTTCGCACCAACATTACTTTTTCATCTTTTTCGGCATCTGCTGTTTTATAGTTATGTGTATTTAAACTGGTTTGTTTATTTTGATAATTAAGTATAAACTCTTGTTCAGCTGTTTTTTCAATAGGCAAAATTTTGAGCCACCATTCCATAACTCTATCCGATTTTGAGAAAAAACGGTGCCCCCCAATATCCATTCTATTGCCTTTGTAATTAATGGTTTTAGAAATACCACCTATATCGGCTGATTGTTCGTAAATAATAGGTTTAATGCCTGTGTTTCGCTTTAAAAGTTCGTAAGCAGCAGTTAACCCAGCTGGACCAGCACCAATAATTATCGCTTTCTTCATGAGTGTTTTTAGGATGGAAGTTTATGTACTATAACTAGTAAAAACATTTAGAATTCAACTTCTTTATTTATAATAATCTAGTATTAGTTGTAAATATAATTAAATAGTTTAATTAATAAAAAGTGAATCCATTAGAAATAGTTTAGTTTATTGATATAGTAGAATATTTAAAACTTAATAAATCTAATTTGAAATTCAATACCAATTTTTAGGAAATACTCTACCCAAACAACTCTCCCTGCAAATCATCTCCAACTTTTTTTGTCTCCCATTCCATTTCTACACTTTTACTAAACTCGGTAAGTTTTGCCCCTACTGCTTTCCAGCCCATAATTTCTACCAATTTTACAACTTTAAATTTGGCGCTACGTATTTGTTGCCCTCTTCCGCTTTTTACCATAAGTACAGGTTCTTCATCGGTAGTTACCATTTCTATACGGTTATCCTTTCCTTCTTTAATAAAAAAGAATTTACTGTGTAAGGTGGTAGTTTCTATTTTAAATCGCTTAATGTTAAACTGTACTTTTTCGTTATCTAAATAAACAGCGGTAATAATTTTTTCTTGTTTAAACTTTTCAATTAAAATAACCTTTTCTACATCAAAACGTTGAGTTAATTCTTGATCAGTTATTTCGTAATAACCATCATTAGTAATTACCAGTATTCGATCTTCAGCATCAAACTTGCCTAAATAAATTCCTTTTTCGTCGGTATTTAATCTTCCAAATTTATCATCAAACCAAAGTTTTTTAGCATCTAAAGTACTTTTGCCTGCTTCTTTAAATCGTACTGTTTTTATGGGGTATTTTGTTGCAATATTTCCTATACTACTTCTACCTTTTATTTCTTGCTCTTCAAAATAAAATTCAAGTTCTTTATTACGGGCACTACAATTTGGACTAAGTATTATTTTTACCACTTCGGCTTCGCCATTTGCATTGGCTGTAAAATAATGTACCCTACTTTTTTCGCTTCCCTTTGTTAAATCATATTCTTTATCTCTTGTAACACCTGTTACATTAAAACGTTTGGCATAACTAACACCAGTTTTTCCATCTACATAAATCATATTATACGTAATACGATCGTTGGTTTTATCAAATACAGCAACATGTAAAATATCTTTACCAATAAAAACTTTTTCTGCAACTTTTACCACTTTCATAATTCCACTTTTGGTAAAAGCTACAATATCATCAAAGTCGCTAACTTCTGCTACCAACTCATCTTTTTTTAACCCAGTGCCTATAAAACCATCAGCAAAATTAGCATACAACTTAGTATTGGCAATGGCTACAGCTTTGGCTTGTATAGTATCAAAAGCTTTTATTTCTGTTTTACGCTCTCTACCCTTACCATATTTTTTAAGTAGGTTTTCGTAATAAGCAACTGCATAATCTATTAGGTTAGCTAAGTCGTTTTTTACTTGTTTAATATCATTTTCTAAGCTTTTTATTTGGTCGTTAAGCTCATCAATATCTAGTTTATAAATTCTACGTACAGGCTTTTCAGTTAGTTTTATTATATCTTCTCTTGTAATTTCTCGTTTTAATTGTTTTTTAAAGGGAGTAAAGGCTTTATCAATGGCATCTAATACCTTATCCCAGGTTTCGTGTTTTTTCTCTAATTCTTTATATATTTTTTCTTCAAAGAATATTTTTTCTAATGAAGTATAGTGCCATTTTTCTTGTAGCTCAGCTAACTTAATCTCTAATTCTTTTTTTAATAAATCCTTAGTGTTATCTGTAGCAATTTTAAGTAATTCGGTTACGCCTAAAAACTGTGGTTTATTTTGTACAATTACACAACAATTTGGCGATATGCCTACTTCGCAATCGGTAAAAGCATACAAGGCATCAATAGTAATATCTGGCGAAATACCAGGTGCTAGCTCTACCATAACCTCTACATTAGCTGCTGTATGGTCGGTTACTTTTTTTACTTTTATTTTTCCAGTATCATTGGCTTTAACTATACTTTCCATTAATTGAGTAGTGGTAACTCCAAATGGAACACTTTTAATTACTAATGTTTTCTTATCCAGTTCTTCAATAATGGCTCGTACTCTAATTTTTCCGCCACGTTTACCATCGGCATAATTACTGGCATCCATAGTGCCCCCAGTTAAAAAATCGGGCAATATTTCAAACTTTTTACCTCTTAAATATTTTATAGAAGCTTCTATTAATTCGCAAAAATTATGGGGTAAAATTTTAGTTGCTAGTCCTACAGCAATACCTTCTGCACCTTGGGCTAATAACAAAGGAAATTTCATAGGTAAGGTTACCGGTTCGTTTTTACGACCATCGTAACTTAATGCCCATTCGGTAGTTTTTCCGTTAAAGGCAACTTCCAAAGCAAATTTGCTTGGCCTTGCTTCAATATACCTTGCAGCTGCTGCTTCATCACCCGTACGTACATCTCCCCAATTTCCTTGAGTTTCTATTAATAAATCTTTTTGCCCCATATTTACCAACGCATCTCCAATACTTGCATCGCCATGCGGATGGTATTGCATACTTTGCCCAATAATGTTGGCTACTTTATTAAAACGGCCATCGTCCATCTCCTTCATAGCATGAAGGATACGACGTTGTACAGGCTTTAATCCATCCTCTATTGCAGGCACAGCTCTTTCTAAAATAACATAGCTGGCATAATCCAAAAACCATGTTTTGTATTGGCCGCCAATGCCGTTGTCGGTGTGTGTGTACTCTTCTTTGTGACCCTTAGCCATTCGTTAGCTTTATTTATTAAAAATATTCAATGTTCAATTCTAAATTTTCAATGTTCAATTTTTTGTGCCTTTGTTCTTTTTTGCAGTTTCTATACTTTTAGCAATAATGGCAATCAATTCTTCTGTTTCTTTACAAATATCATCGAGTTTTGAAAGTGGTTTTATCATTGCTTTTTTTCTTATAACTTTCAAAGCCGTCCTACACTCTTTCAACTCCTTTAATACAACACTCATTTTATGAATAAAATCGCCTATGGATTCTGCACCTTGCACTTCTCCATAATTGAATGTTGGAGAATGGCAGGATCGTATTAATTGACTAGCGATATAATTACCTGCTCTTGTATTAGGTAATGCCTCAACAACGTCAATCATACGACAGGTAAAATCAACCAACCTATCCTCTAAATCAAATTTTCTTTCTCCCATATTTTTGCATTTTATAATTGAACATTGAAAATTAAAAATTGAGTATTGAGCATTTTCTTTGAACTATTATAATTTTAGTTTGTGGAGGGGGTTTTTACTTCAAAATCTTTCATATTCCCCACTTTGCCTTGCACATCAAACAGTTCCATTGCTATCATCTTTTTTAATCGCCATAGCAAAAACATATCGCCAGTTTTGTGTTGGGCTTTACTTAAAAAATGATGAATAATTTTTGATGCTTTTTGCCAATCGGCAGTTACATATTTTTTTAAATCAGCGTCGTAAAAATTTTCATCTTGGCTTACCAATTTTTTACCTCCTTCTAATAATCGAACACCTCCATTTTCATTACACAATTTTGCCCATTCGTCGGGGTCTACTTCAAACTCACTTAAGGTTATTTCCCTAGCCAATTTTTTTGCTTTTAAAAATTCTTTAGCAGGTATTTCGCTTAACCATGTTGGATAAAATACTTGCCCCTTTTCATTTAAAAAAGGCAAGTTATTTAAATAAAGAATAGATACTCTTCCTTGAAATTCTTTTACATAGTGCAATAACCAGTAATAGCCACACACATCATGCTTATTTTGTGCAGCCCAAATCCAAAGCACTTCTTCCTCATTTCTACGCATTTCGCCTACTAGGTTTGCAATAGTGTTAAGGTCATTCTTTTCATCCTTATCTAAAGCTCCATCCAAATCGCCACCTGCCAAAACATCTCTCCACCAATTTCGCCTTATTTCCATTCCTTCGCCTACATAAATATTTTCAATTGGGCCAACTGCTAAATCATCATTTACTTGAATAATTTCTCCTTGCAAAGTTTCATCCAATTCAATGGCTTGTTTTAAAACTGCTACATCTGCTTCGTTAAATACTATATGAATCATATTATAATTAAAAATTTAGAATTAAGAATGTCTACTCTACAATCTCCGCTACCAAATCAACTTCTACTTTAAGGTTATCAATAATAAAATCTTGTCGGCTTGGTGTGTTTTTACCCATATAATATTCAAGCAATT
The DNA here is from genome assembly GCA_031377245.1 of Bacteroidota bacterium. Taxonomy (GTDB): domain Bacteria; phylum Bacteroidota; class Bacteroidia; order Chitinophagales; family Chitinophagaceae; genus Ferruginibacter. Next base: position 94,628 of record JANMEU010000018.1, on the reverse strand, counting down.
GTTGAATATGTGTTTCGGGTAACATCATAACAGGTTGTAATTTCATTTGATCGCCAATAAAACGGGCAAATTCATCAGGACTAATTTCTCCTAACCCTTTAAAACGGGTAATTTCGGGCTTACCAGTAAGTTTTTTTATTGCGGCTTGTTTTTCTTTTTCATCGTAACAATAAATAGTTTCTTTTTTATCTCTTACCCTAAATAATGGCGTTTCTAAAATATAAACATGCCCATTTTTTACTAAGTCTGGGAAAAATTGTAAAAAGAAAGTCATTAACAATAAGCGAATATGCATACCATCTACATCAGCATCTGTTGCAAACACAATATTATTATAGCGTAAGGTTTCGTAACCATCCTCAATATTTAAGGCATGTTGTAGTAAATTAAACTCTTCGTTTTCGTACACCACTTTTTTGGTTAACGAAAAACAATTTAGCGGCTTGCCTCGTAAGCTAAAAACAGCTTGTGTATCTACATTTCGAGCTTTTGTAATACTCCCACTTGCACTATCACCCTCGGTAATAAAAATGGTACTTTCTTTTGCTTTTTCTACAATTTTATCTTTGTCTTTTCCGGTAGCTTCGTCGTTGTAATGATATTTACAATCTCTTAATTTTTTATTATGCAGATTTGCTTTTTTTGCTCGTTCATTGGCTAGTTTACGAATACCGCTTAATTCCTTACGCTCTCTTTCGTTTTGCTCTATTCGCTTTTTTAAAGCCTCGGCAGTAGCTGTATTTTTATGTAGATAATTGTTTAATTCTTTGCTTAAAAAGTCGCCAATAAAATTACGCATACTTGGGCCACCTTCAGCTACGTTTGCCGAGCCTAATTTTGTTTTTGTTTGGCTTTCAAATACAGGCTCTTGTACTCGTACACTAATGGCGCTACATATACTTCCACGTATGTCCGATGCGTCGTAATCTTTTTTATAAAAATCTCTTATGGTTTTAATAAAGGCTTCTCTAAACGCTGCCAAATGTGTACCACCTTGTGTAGTAAATTGACCATTTACAAAGCTGTAGTACTCCTCGCCATAGGCACTTTCATGTGTTATAGCAACTTCAATATCATCCCCTTTTAAATGAATGATGGGGTAACGAATTTCATCTTCGTTTGTTTTACGTTGCAATAAATCTAATAATCCGTTTTTACTTATATAGCGTTTGCCATTTAAGTTCATTACTAACCCTGCATTTAAATAACAGTAATTCCAAAACTGGTTATCTAAATACTCTTGTACAAAATGAAAATTTTTAAAAATAGTATCATCGGGTACAAATTCTACATAGGTTCCATTATCCTCTTTGGTAGCTGTTTCTTTATGTTCTTTAGTTAAAATTCCTCTTTCAAATTCGGCTGTTTTTTCTTTGCCTTCTCTATAAGCGGTTACTTTAAAAAAATTACTTAATGCATTTACAGCTTTTGTACCTACCCCGTTTAATCCCACACTTTTTTGAAATGCTTTACTATCATATTTTGCTCCAGTATTTATTTTACTTACTACATCCACTACTTTACCTAACGGAATTCCACGTCCATAATCTCTTACGGTAATTATTTTATCCTTTATAGTTACATCTACATATTTACCATACCCCATGGTGTATTCATCAATACAATTGTCTATTACTTCTTTTACCAAAACATATATACCATCATCGGCACTACTACCATCGCCAAGCTTACCTATATACATTCCTGGGCGTAAGCGTATATGCTCTTTCCAATCTAGGCTTTTTATGGAATCTTCGTTGTAATTTGATATTTCTTTTTCTGCCATTAACACAATTTTACTGTGCTGCAATTTAGCTGATTGACTACAAATTTTAGTAAATACATTTATCCACAATAAATGTAAAAATGTGAAAAAATAAAAGATACTTTTACAAAATGGTAACTAATTTGGAAGAGATAGCTGCTTTTAGCCAATTAAAACAAAGCGAAAATGATGATTTTGTTGATTATTTAAAGAGTTGCAACTCGTTAGAAGTTGATGAGGCAGTATTAAAAATAAACGAAGAAGTAGAGCCACAAATTGATTGTACTAAATGCGGTAACTGTTGTAAAACATTAATGATAAATGTAAGCACAGCAGAGACAGAGAAATTAGCTACTTTTTTAAACAAACCAATTGAAGAGGTAAAACATACTTATTTAGAAGAAGGGTTGCAACAATCTTTTATTATGAAAAGTTTTCCATGTGCTTTTTTAACGGGTACTACATGTAGTATTTACGAAAACAGGTTTGAGGGTTGTAAAGAATTCCCTAATTTAAGAAAAAAGGATTTTACCAATAGACTATTTACAACTATGATGCATTACGATAGGTGCCCCATAATATTTAATGTAGTTGAAAGACTAAAAATTGCAACCGATTACTTAAACTCCTAACCCACTATAGTATGTTAGCCGAAATGCTAACCGATATTTTTTATGTTTTGTTTACTTTTACTTAAAATTGCTTTATGAATTTAGATTTAACAGGGAAAAAGGCGTTAGTATGTGGCAGCACACAAGGGCTTGGCTTAGCCAGTGCTATTGAATTAGCTTTACTTGGTTGTTCCATTGTATTATTTGCAAGAAACGAAGAATCATTAAAAGAAACCGTAGCAAAATTAGATACTACCAAAAACCAACAACATAGTTACCTTGTTGCCGATTTTACAAACACAACTGCAGTAAAAACCACCATTGAACAATTTATAGCAAATAATACCATACACATTTTAGTTAATAATACAGGAGGGCCTGCAGGTGGCACTGTAATGGAGGCTAAGGAAACAGAATTTTTAAGCGCCTTTAATAACCATCTTATAAACAACCATACTATTGTACAAGCAGTAGTACCAGGGATGAAAAAGGCAGGCTTTGGTAGAATAGTAAATGTAATTTCTACCTCGGTAAAAGCTCCTTTACAAGGGCTGGGTGTTAGTAATACTATACGAGCAGCGGTAGCCAATTGGGCAAAAACCTTAGCTACAGAGTTGGGCGGTTTTGGTATTACCGTAAATAATGTACTACCCGGATTTACACAAACCGTTAGGGCCGATTATGTGATTAAAAACAAAGCCGAAAAAATGGGCAAAACGCAAGATGAGGTTTTGAAAGAGCTGGTAGCAGAAATTCCGGTAGGGCGAATTGGGCAGCCTGAAGAATTTGGTGTAGCAGTAGCTTTTTTGTGTAGCCCAGCGGCAGCCTACATAAATGGTATAAATTTACCTGTAGATGGTGGCCGATTAGTATGCTTATAGGCGAACATTATATTTTTATTAACCATGCAACGGGTTACTTAAAAAATATATCTTTAAAGCATGAAAATTTGTTTAAACAAAAACTAACCTATTAAATAAAAATTCACTTTCTTTGGACTCTACATTTTAAAAACTAAAAAATTACTAAAAATGAAATTAACAAATGTATTAATGGCCGTAGCAGTTGTTGCTACTATTAGCTTTGTAAGCTGTAAGCCAAAAGACGCTGATATTAAAGCGAAAATTGAAGCAGCTATGAAAGCAAACCCTGCAATGGCTGGTATGACAATTGATGTAAAAGAAGGCGTTGCTACCGTATCTGGCGAATGTGCTGATGAAGCATGTAAAACAATGTGTGTAAAAACAATTGAAGATTTAAAAATTAAAGGTGTAAAATCTGTTGTAAGTACTTGTACCATTAAGCCTGTAGTTGCCCCTCCTGCATCTGTTACCACAAGTTCATTAGCTATGGATGTGCAACAAAAAGTAAAAGATGGTTTAAAAGATATTAAAGCTGTTACATTAGCAGGCTTTACAGATAAAGGTGCCATTATTAATGGTGAAGTAACTGCTGCTGAAAATATGAAAATTAAGCAAATGTTAGCCTCTGCAAAAGTTATGTTAGATGCTTCTTCTAAATTGACAATAAAAAAATAATTTAAACTAAAATAAAAAATAATAACATGGCTTTACAAGATAAATATGCTGAATTATTACAAGCAGCAAATACAATGGGTGTGGCTAATACATCGTTAGTAGAACAAGATGGTGTACTACATTTAAGTGGTACCGCTAATAGCACCGCAGATTATGATGCACTTTGGGCATTATACGATAAAATTGACCCAGGAATGACTAGTGGCGATTTAATGATGAATATTGATATTAAAGCAGATGCTGGTGCTCAATTAAAAGTAACTACAGATTCTACTAACCTTAACATTAGAAGTACCCCAAGTACCGAAGGTGAAATTGTTGGTAAAGCTGCACATGACGAAGTGGTAACATTAGTTGAAAAAACTGATGATAGCTGGTGGAAAATAAGAACAGCTGATGGCGAAGAAGGTTATGCATATGCACAATACTTATCTCCTCTTTAATAAAAAATTTAAGTTTAAAGCCATTCCGAAACGTCGGGATGGCTTTTTTATTTTGTACCTTTATCAAAATAATATGGGCATGAAAAAGATTTTATTTTGCTTAGCCGCTACTCTACTTTTTTCAATTAATTTATTAGCACAAGTTTATAATAACAAGGAGCCGCTTGCTCATACTTTTTCTATTGTGGCAAGAGATGCTAAAACGGGAGAAATGGCTGTGGGGGTTCAAAGCCATTGGTTTAGCGTAGGCACCGCTGTACCGTGGGCAGAGGCTGGTGTTGGTGCAGTAGCTACACAATCTTTTGTAAATAAAAGTTATGGCCCTAAAGGTTTAGCGTTAATAAAAAATGGGAAAACTGCACCAGAAGCTTTAGACGAATTGGTTAGTATAGATGAAGGTAGAGATGTAAGGCAAGTGGCAATGATTGATACCAACGGAAATGTAAAAGCATATACGGGTAAAAAATGTATTGACTATGCTAGTGATTTTGTAGGTAAAAACTTTTCGGTGCAAAGCAATATGATGCTCAATAATAAAGTTTGCCCAGCAATGGCAAAAGCTTTTGAAGCTAGTGAAGGTAAGCCACTTGCCGAAAGAGTTTTATTAGCCCTACAAGCTGCACAAGCCGTAGGGGGTGATATTAGAGGAAAACAATCTGCCGCCATAGTAGTAGTTGCTGGCAAAAGCACAGGACAACCTTGTAACGATAAATTAATTGATTTAAGAGTGGATGATAACGAAGCACCACTTACAGAATTAGACAGATTGCTGCGTTTGTACAGAGCTTACGAACATATGGATAAAGGCGATTTGGCTACAGAAAAAAATGATATGAAGTTGGCTATGGAAGAATATAGCATGGCTATGAAAATGTTTCCTAAAAATTTAGAAATGCAATATTGGACTGCTATAACATTGGCCAATAATAAAAAGATAAAAGAAGCCACTGTATTATTACAAAAAATTTATAAACAAGATAGCAATTGGAGAGTGTTAACACAACGACTACCAAAAGTTAATTTGTTAAACGTAACTGAAGCAGAATTAAAAGAACTACTAAAATAAATATAGATGAAAAAAATATTTTCGATTTTATATATAGCCCTACTAACGAGTTGCACAGCACAAACTAGTAAAACAGAATTAACTGCTGATGAATTTGAAAAGGCTTTATTAAAAGATACGTTACAAGTTTTAGATGTACGTACCAAAGGCGAATTTAACAGCGGTTATATAGCCAATGCCCTTCAGGCAGATTGGAATGATAAAAACGAATTTGAACGTAGGGTATCCTTTATTGATAAAAAGAAACCTGTGTATGTGTATTGCTTAGCAGGTGGTAGAAGTGCCGCTGCTGCTGCTAAAATGCGTAAAATGGGCTTTACCAATGTGCTTGAACTTAAAGGTGGTATAAATGCCTGGAAGGCAACAAACAAAACGCTTGTTGGAAAAACAACCGAAAAACAACTAAGTATAGAAGCTTACACAAATACCATTACTGGAAGCAAAGTTGTGTTAGTTGATTTTGGTGCAAGTTGGTGCCCCCCTTGTAAACAAATGGAGCCTATTTTGCAAAAGGTAGAAAAAGATTTAGCTGGAAAATTTACCTTATTAAAAGTAGATGGAGGTAAAGATGAAGACCTAGTAAAACTACATAATGTAACTGCCCTACCTGTTTTTATAATTTATAAAGATGGTAAAGAGGTTTGGCGTAAAGATGGTGTAGCAACTGAGGAGGAATTGAAAAAAGCATTGCAGTAATTAAAAAAGACTTTGTAAAATGAACTATTAAGCTAGTTGTTTATTGCTATTTTTTATTTACTAGAAATGATTTGTGGCAAAGAAACATTTCTTTGTGTAAACTACACAACGGTTCGTGGAGACACGAACCAAGGCTAAGGTAGATGGCGGCAAAGATGAAGACCTAGTAAAACTACATAATGTAACTGCCCTACCTGTTTTTATAATTTATAAAGATGGTAAAGAGGTTTGGCGTAAAGATGGTGTGGCAAGTGAAGAGGAATTGAAAAAAGCATTGCAGTAATTAAATAAAAACTTTGTAGAGTGAACTATTTAGCTAGATGTTTATTGCTATTTTTTATTTCTTAGCTATGGTTCAAGCTACAAGGAATATATTTTTGTAAATTAAACTGGGAGACTATCTTAACACAAAAAAAGCTGCTAAAAAGAAATAATTGCAAATGAACGACATATTAAAGCATATTACAGAGAGTATATCAGGCATTTGGGAGAATAACAAATATGAATTAGTTCTGGGCTTAAATAATGTGTTTACTTTTGAAGAAAAGAAATCAGGTGAAATTATAGATGGCTTTTATTTAATACTCCAAATTCCCAAGAATCGTTACCATACACTTAGACTAACAGAGCTAAATGGAATAAACCACGATTATGACATTATTGATGTAATTATTTTTGATACTCTTACAATTTCTCAAGAAGGAAAAAGAATAAATTTAAAGAATGTGCATCCAGACGAGTATGATGGAGAAATATTTAATCCAGCAGACAACTAATTTTTTTAACCTTATGGACTAACAAGTATATAGTAGCCTGTGCCACGAACCAAGGCGGAGTAACTCTAAGCCTAGCCTAAAAAGAAAGCAGCTAAGAAATGAAGATAAAAGAACATAAAGCATTAATAAAACAAATTTTTGAAGATGCTAAAAAGAGTGGATTAAAATTAAAGGCTATTGTTATATCAAATGGCTGTTGCTCAGAATGCTTAGAAATAAATGGCAAAGAAATTCCATTTAAAGAAGCTGAAAATAATCCACCTATACCACACACTAAATGCACAAGAGAGTGGGGCTGTAACTGTACAATAGGATTTTCATCTATAAGAGACGATAATGGTAGATTAATTAGTGAAAATTATTAAAATAGCTTATCGTGGTCTAACAGGTTTATAGTTACCAGGACTTACGAACCAAGGCGGAGAATCAAGGCTGACTAGCTAACCATTCTTCTCCGATGTTATCATTATTTTCCAATGTTTTTTAATTCCTCGTCAAGGAATAGTTTGACTGACTTCCTGTTTCTAACTGTCGGGTCAGATTTTAATTTTTCAGATAACCTTGATAAAATTGAGGTAAGTCGTTCTGGATTTTTTGTTCCATGTTCTGCAATTCTTTCTTGAACAAAGTCTGTTACCTCATGCGGTAAATGAAAACTTAGATTTACACCTAATAAGCTAGGGAAAACCTCTTTATACAATCCATCTATTTCATGTTTTTTGGGAGCTAAAGCAATATGATTATATAAAAAGTCAGGTCTGATATAACAACTTACAGGATATTTGTCTCCAAATAAGTCTGATACTGCTTTGTATGTTGTTGAGTCCTTTGATAGCCACCAAGTTTTAAATCCAAAAATTCCTGATGATGCAGTTTCGTTGTTTTTTTCTCTTAGCTTGTAAATTGAAAGAATTATTTTAGAATCTGTTGAAGCTTTTTTAGAACTTTTATTTTCCTGTAGTCTTTCTGTTAGTTTTAGATGTTCTTCTTCAGATATTTTAATTTTTTGAGCTTCATCATTGAAGTAAGTAATTCCAAACTCCGATTTAAGGTAGCCAATTAAATCATCTTTTACGGTATTTAAATCAGGGTCAATAAAATTACTAAGAAAATCTTCAAATGAGTATACTTTTTTCCTTGCCTTTGCATAAAAATAAGCCCGAATCATTATTTCATCAATGTAAAGTGTTTCGGCTTCGCTATTCAAATAAATATGTTCATTGTGTCTAAATAAAGTTTCATATTTACTTCTGAGCATATAGAAATGATGCTTTAGCTCGTCTATGATTGCATCTGAAATATATAATTTAATTCCTGCTTGTTGAGCACCTTTAATTAAATTCCAATGTCTACGATTTTCAGGGAGCAAATAGTATTCAGATAATGAAGGCACTAATATGGATGTGCAAACATATACTATCATTTTTGATGACATTGACTCAAAGTATGTTGCAATTTGTGGATTCCATTGCAACAAAAACATCATCATATATGTATTTGAAAGGCTCTTTAAATATTTCTTTTGCTCATAAGTACCATTATAAACAATGTCCCTTATTGCCATCAATAATGCGGTTTTTACTGCTTCCTTATTTTTGTCAACAACAGAACTTTCGTCAACAACACGGCTAATAATTTCTTGTAAATCCTTCTCAATTACCTGTTGGCTCTTACCATGTAAAATATAATTAGAAAATTCAAGTCCTTGTTGATAGAATATTTTATGAATAGTTTCATCAATTAGTTTTGATAAATCTCTAACCACAACATCCTCATCTTTAAAATATTTTTTTATGATTGCGGTTGTTTGTAAATAGAAGCTATCCAATAATTGCTCATCGGCTAAGTTTCGATTCTGAATTTCAAGCCTTGTATCGTATGGGAGGCAAAAGCCATTCTTTTGAGTGTGGTATTTTATTTTACGAGGTTTAGATGATAAAACATCTAATCTTTTTTCAATCGTTTCATCTAAGATTTTTGGGTCAAACTTTACATATTTTCTTATGCTGTCAAAGAGTTCGTCTTTAGTTTTAAGAATATCTTTGTCAGGGTCCGTTCCTTCTAAACCGAATAAAATTAATGTGTCTGCTAATAAGTCGTCTAGCTTTAAATCATTTCTTTGAGTTTCTAGTTGTTGCCTTAAAAATACAAACAATCTTGAGTCATTCGCAAGGTCACTTACCACATAGGATTTTCCAGGCTTACTAAACTCATGTAGATGACTATCAATGAAAGTATAATAAGAGTTTACAGTTGCTTCTGAATGATTTGCATAACTTACTAGCCAGTTTTGGTCAAAAATATTTAAGTGTTTTTTAAATTTGTCAAACAGTCTATCTATTACGCTGTCTTTATTTAAAAAAACTCTGTTAGTAACATACGTAATTGAATCAAATTCAATTTTATTATCAATTAGTTTTTGAATAGATTTTTCAAGTTTGGCTTCATAGCCAAGCTCTGTTGAAAGTTGGTAAATATTTTTTTCGTAACTAGTTCGTCCAAAAGTGTACTCTAATCCATCTATTCCTTTGTCCTTTACACCTCCGACTGGAATAAAGTCGTAACCCAATGTTGCCCCCAAGAAACTCAAACCGAATTTCTCGAAAACAAAACCGTCATTAATTTGATTCATTGCAAATCTAAATCCGTCTGTATTTAATGGTTCTCTTTCTGATGTCATTTGGCTTTTTTCTGATTTTTAGTGTTATGCATTGTCGGTCTGTTAGGGTTGCTTGTAAGGATAGCGCTTGGCAATGTTGTGGAATTTAAAAAACTTCCGTTTAGAACCGTTGCTTGGCTATATACCAAAGATAAATTTTACTTACCAATGTTCAGCGATGTTTTTCAAGCCCAAACAAAAGGCTAATTGCCAACTTGATCCTCATTGCTGTTATGGAAGCCTCCATATTGCCAAACGCAATTTTTGAGGTAGTTTTTATTATGTAATTGTCTTAATACTAATTAATGTTGGGTCAGACACGATTTGATGTTTTATAAATAATAAAACTTCATTGATTAAAAACATTTGACTTTGGTTTGCTGTGTCAAAGCCGTTTGCCTTTGTGTTAACTAAATAATGAAATGGAATACTAATTCTTAGAGAGTTTCTCTTCAGATTGGGAAATCCATTTTCAATAATTAAAGCATCATACTCTATGATGTAATCCGTTTGCAGGGTTTTTAATTCCTGAAATAATGGAAGAAGTTTTTCTTCCGCCTTTTTTATTTTTGTGATTTCTTCATCTGCTATTTTCTTTGATTCTTCACTTTGTGTTCTAATGAAATTGTCGTTATGAAAAGTATATGATAATGATGAAATCATTTTTTCAAGTCTTAATGGCGAAATTATTTGATTCAATTCGCTTGCTCTTTTAAGCTTTTGTTCATTTGTCATTTGATAGTAATTTTAAAAATCTAAATCCATTACACGAATTCTAATACCTTTTATTTTATTTGCTCTAATATTGATGTCGATAAAATCATCGCTTGTGGATATTGTATTATTGGAAAGTAAGTCAGTCAACCTTTCTTTTCCTGTATAAGTTTTTCCTTCTTCAGTATAAATTGTAGCAACTATGTTAACAAATTTTATTGGCGTAGCCATTCCTTGTTTCATTTGGTTAAAGTCATAGTTGGAATTATTGGTTACGTCAAATGATAGGGAAACATGGCTGTCTCCATCAGATATATATACCTTGTATTTCGCCAATTCAACATGAAGATTTTCAATTATTTCAACTTTGTGCTTGTAAAAATCCTCATAAGGTCTAAGTTGTTCTGGTGACATTCCATTTTTATGTGTTTCATACATTTTTGGAATAACAACGGGGTAAGGATTAATATTTTTTTTATTGATTTTCAGAGTTTCAGTAGCATAATCAAATGTGAATTCTCCGAAATTCTTAATTGCACTCTGTCCTAATAAAAGTGGTGCAGTTTGGCTTTCCGTTATTACTGCTTCTATGTCTTTTAAAAGTAAGTCGCCAATTTTTAGCTCTCTTATTAAGATGATAGTTCCATTTACAAACTGTCCGTTGGCTATTGTCATTTGTGTCTTACCAATAATGTCATCAGCTTTTAGTTTTCCTGCTGCGATTAATTTCTTAGCTTCTTTTAGTGATAATGATACTAAACTTGCTCCTGTGTCAAAATATAAATCGAAGTCTAAGCCATTGATTTTACAAGGAACTAAATATATACCACCATCTTTTTTTAGTTTAAGTGTTGTCTGCCCAAATGAGAAAGCAACTGTCAAAAAAAGTAGGGTCGAAATGCATATTTTCTTTAGCATAGTGATGTCTGTTTAAAATTACTGCCAACATTTGTATTGCAACAGTACTAATCTTCAAAAGAAATAGTATTGACTAGTACTATTGCTTTTGACCGATATAAAAAGCTCTCCTACTCTACTTTCAATCCCCAATCTTTTCCTTTTTCTGTTGCTGGTAAACCATCTTTTAACCATTTAGCAGGCTTAGCATCTTTTAAATAATAATCAAAAAATTGGCTAAGGCGTACCGATAAATCTTTACGATTTTTACGCTCTACAAGGTTATGGTCTTCGCCATTATATTGTAACATCCACACTTTTTTGTTTAAGCGGCGTAAGGCTGTAAAATATTCTATTCCTTGATACCAAGGCACTGCACCATCAGCATCGTTATGCATAATTAATAAAGGTGTAGTTACTTTATCGGCTGCAAAAATTGGAGAGTTTTTGATGTATAAATCTTGGCGCTGCCACAGTGTAGCCCCAATTCGGCTTTGGCTTTTTTCGTATTGAAATTGGCGGTTTAAACCAGTACCCCAGCGTATTCCACCATAAGCACTCGTCATATTACTTACGGGTGCACCAGCACCTGCAGCTTTAAATATATTAGTACGGGTAACTAACCAAGCTATTTGATAACCACCCCAGCTTTGGCCTTGTAAGCCCATATTGGTGCTATCTACCCAACTAAATTTACTTAAATGTTTTGCTGCACTTACCACACTATTGTAAGCACTTTGCCCAGGCTCACCAGTTTTGTAATAAATATTTGGATCAAAAACTAAGTACCCATTACTTGTAAAATAGGATACATTTATGGTAGATGCACTAGGTGCTGGTCCGCTGTAACGATATAGGTTATCTGCATCTCTTTCATAAAAATAAAAAATAACAGGATACTTCTTTTTAGGGTCAAAATTTTCAGGCTTAAACAAAAGTCCTTCACTCATTTTGCCATCAAACATTTTCCATTTTACTAATTCGGATGTATACCAATTATACTCTTTTTGTTGCGCTGCTACATCGGTTAATTGTGTTGCACTAGTTAAATTATTGGTGCTATATAATTCATTACTAGCAGGTGTAGAACGTTGAAATAAATACACATCAACATTTTTGGCTTTTGCAAATTGACCATAAGCAACACCACTGGTAGCAAGTGTTGTAGGATTATCCATAACATTTACTTTTTTAGTAGCATAGCCTGCATATTTTGTTAGGGTATTGAAAGATCGCAATAAAATATTTTCATCAACATCAATAAATCTTTTTTCAGCATCTAATCGTACATAATCATACTTCGTTTTATTTTTTCTACCATACCCATTGGTAATATTTTTTGGAGCTACTATTGCACTAGGATCAACTTGCCAAATATCGTACTCATCGTTTAGTAAAAAAGATTCATCCATAGCCGTCCAGCCTGTCATTCCAGCAGCTGATGGGTAATCTGGTACATCATTTTCAGTATCGTATAAAGGCACTTTAATTTTAGCTGTTACATTTTGGGTTGTTGCAGTTTCAGTACTATAAACAAAATAGTTTTTTAAGGCTGGGTTATACCAATAAATATATTTGCCTTGTGGCGATGCTTGTGGAAATGCCTCAATATTTTTAAATACTTCTTTTTTACTACCATCATTGGTATTAACAATATAGGCAGATTGTAATCCTCTACCCGTCCATTGGCTTTGAACTCGATTACCCTTGGTTGTTGTACCAATAACGTAGTTTGCATTTCCCTCATTTACCAACTGACCATTTTCAAGGTTTTCATCGCTAAGTTGTACAAGTTTATTGTCCTTTAAATTAAAAACCGTTAAATAACTTCTTTTTAATTCGTTGTCTACTTGTTTTAATTGTTGCGGTTGTAAATAATCGTCGTTATAATGCCACACATCCAAACGTGCTAATTCAAAATCAACCAAGTTGGTATCTTTAGGCGCTTTAATAGGTGCAACTCCAAAAAATAATTTAGCCCCATCTTTACTAAATTGTACTGTTGCGTTTTCACTAATGGTTTTACCCAAACTCATTCCTACTGTATTTTTTTCGGCTAATAGTTTTGCAGAATCTTGTGTTGAGGCATAATACCAAAGTTTGTAAAATTTTTGTAAAGCCTTGCTACTACTGTCTCTTTCGGCAACAAAAGCTATTTGCTTTCCGTCTTCATCAAAGGCGTAACTTTTAGCATCATTAAACATTCTAGCAATAGTATCTACTTTTTCGGTTTGCAAATTGTACAACAACACCATTGCTTTACTGTTGGTATCCTTACTATTTTTAGTGGTTTCAATTAAAAGCTTGGTAGCTTTTTTATCAAAATAATATTCGCTAACAAGTTTAAAAACTTTGTCTTTACCGGCTCCTAATTTCTTAACAATTAAATCAGTTCCTTCGCTTGTTGCCGCAGCACTTGCATCATCGCCTTCTGCATCTTTTTCTACATCAACAAAAATGTCGTCTTTTGCACTTTTTAGTATTGCAGCAGCTGCCTTTTGTGCTGCGGCTATTACATCCTCCCTATTAATTTTTCCTTTTATAGAATCTATCGATTTCTTGATTACAGAATCTGCCAATTTTACTAGCATATCCATTTTAACCTTATTGCTATCAATAGCAGGTGTTTTCTTTTTTGTAGTGTCGGGCAAAGGCTTTTCTATATGATATGCTAGCCAACCGCTTGCCTTTTCTGGGGTTTTAAACGTTTTTACTCTTGGAAATTTTAATACAGAATCTTTTCCTAATTCAACCATAGCCAAGGTATCTTTTGCCATTTCATCTGGCTTTTTCTTTTTAATTTTTGCTTGCCTCGTTTCTTGAAAAATGGGTTTTATTTTAAAAACAACATAACGGCTATCTTGTGTTATTACTGCACTATAGCCTCTTGCAATTGTTTTTTTAGTTTGCGTTACTAAATTATGTATGGTTAACTCACCATCTCCCTCTTGTGGATTAATGGTATAAACTGCATAGTTACCATCGTTACTAATCATTCGCTCTCCAACGCTTTTCCATCCGTCGTAAACATCATGTGTCAACGGTTTTTTATTTTGAGCTGTAGCAAATGCAGCTATTAAAATAAAGCAAAGAATACATATATTTTTCATAATTAAGTTTTGATGATTAAAGTTACTGTATAGGAGAATAAGTTGAATAGAAATTTTACTCGATTAAAGCAAATAGATAAGTTATTAATGTACATTTAATACACATTATAATTCATCTTCATTTATAAACCCCCACTCCGCTGTCAAGGTCTCTAATTGTGTACCTTTTAATTTTAATGCATCGTAATGGCCTGCATTACTTTTTTGCCTAAATGCTTCATACAAGGTTACTGCACATGCTACAGAAATATTTAACGATTTTATGATGCCTACTTGTGGTATAATAAAATTACCATCTGCCATACTAATAATTTCATCGCTAACACCACTATGTTCGTTACCAAAAATTAGTGCAACGGATTCTGTTAAGTTTAATTGATGTAATCCTACAGCATCTGTACTTAAATGTGTGGTATAAATTTTTTTATAACGCTTACGTAATTCTGCAAAACACTCATCTGCATTTGTGTATTGATGAATGGTTAACCATTTTGCAGCACTACTACTACTTTTTGCTCCCCATTTACGATGTGGTGGAATTTTATTGTTAAGTATAAAAATATCTTGAATACCTACAGCATCTGCAGTACGCATTACAGCAGATATATTATGTGGATCAAAAACATTTTCTAAAACAATGGTTAAATCGGGTTGTCTTTTATGTAAAACAGCCGTTAAGCGTTCGTTACGTTCTGGTGTCATTTTTATAAATTAGATTTAGCAAAAATAACGGAAAGATTGTAGCTTTATACCATGAGAACAGCACTTAAAAAAGACGAAAAGGTTTTAGTAATTATACGCCAACACTGGCTTCAATTAGTATTACCCATTTTTGCTTGGATAATAACTAGTATTTTGTTAGTATGGTTTTTACCTACTGGCACTGCTTTATTAATTGCATTAGTAGCCTTACTCTTTCCTTTGTACGAGTATATCAATTGGAAATATAATCTTTGGGCGGTAACCAATTTACGTGTGGTAGATGAGAGTGGTTTTTTTAGCAGATATTCAAAAGAAAGCCCGTTAGATAAAATTAATAATGTAGAGTATGACCAAAGTTTTTTAGGCCGGCTATTGGGCTATGGAAATGTTGATATACAAACAGCCGCAGAAATGGGCGAAACAACTTACCATTTAATTCATCATCCTAAATTATTAAAAGATACCATTACGCATGCACAAGAAGAATACAAGAAAAATAATATTGCTAGCCAAGCTAACTTATTAGCCGAGGCTATTGCAAAAAGTAATGCAATACAACAACCATCGCAGCAAATGATAGCAGATGAATTAAATAAATTATTTGAGCTATTACAAAAAGGAGCCATTACTCAAGAGGAATATGTTGCTCAAAAAAATAAATTACTAAGTTGATGCTATCTAGATAGATAACCCTTTGCCTATTAAACTTATAACAGAAATAGTAAAATTTAGGGTGAAGGAAGATATTAAAAAATTTACAAAATAGCTCTAACGCTTGCTCTGCCTATATGAATCATTCTAGTTTCGCCTGGTTTTCTTCCTTCGTATTGAATACTAACTTCTATATTGCCAGCTAGCCTTTTGGTATATTCTACATTCCACAAATAATTTTGGCCAGGTACTAATCCATCTAATAAAACATACCCAACAGTTGTATTTGCTGCACCAGCATAGCCATCAAACTTTATTTTATTTAATGTAAATTTTGCAATGATGGTGCTGCTGTTTAAAATATTATAACGCACATCTGCCGATAAAGAATTATTGACAGCTTTTTCTAACGAGTCAATCGTATTTTGCTTATTACTGTAGGTATAACTTAATCCTAATCTAAAATTAGATTTATAAATGTAGGCCACATTAGGCTCTATATTATATTGATTAATGGTATAATTACGGTTATTAAATTTTGAACCATTTGTATTCAACACATTTTTTATTTGCCTAAGGTTAATACTAGATATAATTCTTTTGCCAATATTGTAGCGTACTTTACCCGATAAATTTGTTAGTGTTCTTCCTTCAAAACCATAGGATAATAACGACTTTGAATTGGCTACACTATGCGTAACATCTACCCCCCATACAATATTGTTTCTATTGTAATAAAGGGTGTTACTGAAAAATGAACTTAAGGTTATTAATGTAGTATCTACTAATTTTTTTGTAAATGGATTAAATTGAAATTTGCCTGTTGAAATATCTTTTTTACTTATTTGCAAAGCAGAGCTCGTACTTATTCTATTTAATTGTTTATTAATAAAGCTGCTTGTGTTTGTAATTTTCAATAACGCTTTGGGCAATATATTTATGTTATAGTTAAATTGGATATAATTAGCTTTTACAAATTGGTTACTTGGCGTAAACACTCGTATGTATTTTTTTTGATCTTGAAAAACAGCAATTTCAAACTCATTTAATTCTGGTATGTTATTGCTGTTATAATCTATCCAGGTGTACTCTCCTTGGCCTGCAGGTACTTCAACATAGGTAAATTCTCTTCGTTGCTCCTGCCCTGCTCCTAATTCGTATAAAACATCACCAGTTAACAATCCTTTCCAAACGTTTACTAAATATTGTGCTCTGCCTAATAAACTTTCATCTGCTTTTTGTTTGGTAAGTACACTATTTAAAATAGCTAATTTTCTGTAGGTAATATTAGCTTTTACTTGATGTTTTTCGCTACGCATTAATTCGGTAAAAAAATTATAATTATAGCTTTTATCTGCAAGTTGCAAAGCTGATTTTACTGGAAACAAATCTTTTCGTGTAAAAAAAGAGGCTCCCCATTTATTTAATTTTTCTTGATTAGATTTTATGAATACTTCAGACACATCAAAACCAAAACTCAATGGCGTTAACGTATCTGCAATTTTATTTGTTAATTTATTATACTCACCTGTATAGTTTGCACCAATTTGTATTTTTTTAAATTGAATTAATTCTTTGGTAAGGTTAATAGTGGGGCGTAAATAAATACCCTTTTGTACCGTATTGTTTGTACTAGTAAAGCTTAAATTATTGGTAAGTTTCCAACCTTTAATAGTTGCATATTGATTTAGCTGTTGCCTAAACCCCTTATAATTATCGCTTCTAGTATAGTTGATAATTTCGTAACGAATAAAGTTACCCTTAGCATCTGTTAGCTTTGTAGCAATGTTTGTAATATGCTCATCGGCATTTGCAATTTCAAAAGGCAAACTCCAATCTCTTAAAAACTCTACATTACGTAATCTTTCTAAGGGTTTAAAACGAGCCTGCACAAATTCGTAACCAATTTTTGTTTGTAGCCTTAATCCATTTTTTAACCCATTTAGTTTTCTATCCTCATCGGTAAACTCAAGCTTAGCAGCAATTCCATCGTCGTTATTTTTATTTTTTTTCGAAAAAAGATTAATATCGTATTTAGAGATGGCTACTTCGGTTTTAATTTTTGTAGTTGGTTTAAATAAATATTCAGTTGCTACGGTTATTACTTGTATTTTTTTTGGGGTAACTAATAAGCTTACAGGTTCCCAATCGCCTTGCTTTTCATTAGTTACACTTGGCTTTACCCAAGTAAATGATTTACCGTTTGTAGCATTTAGCAATTGGGTGTAATTGCCTTTGCCCGGCCCTAAATAGGTAAAGGACACGTTATACAAAACATCGTTAGGGTTTCCTGAAAGTACAAATATGGAGTCCCTAAAAGTAAGGTTATAAAGGGTATCTACTTTTTTATACAATATTTTACCCAGACTAAATGTGTCTCGTATTGCATTTTCAAAAAAGGCTGTGTCAATACCATCACCAACATTAGCTAAATATTGTTTTTGTTTAGCATCTAAAGGTTGGTTTATTGACGAATTTTTTGCATCGGAATTAGAGTATGCTCCTATGCTTACAAATAGCTTATCCTTAAAACTAATTTCATTATGTGCATAAATTTGAGCATTTAAAAAATTTCTATCGGCATATTCAAACTCTATTTGTATGCGTTTATCTTTTGTAATTAAGTGCTTTGGTGTAAAGGTTACTTCTGCCGTATTATAGTTAATAATATAATCTTGATCTTCTCCACGTTGAAGCAAAAGACCATCCATAAAAACCCTTTCGGTACCTGCCAATACTACAAAAAATAATTCTAGGTTAGGTGTTTTAAGCCGGTATGGGCCTTGGTTTCCTTCTATAGGTTCTAAAAAATTACGGGTAAATTTTCCTTTAGCTATTGCACCGCTTACTAAAAAAGAATTTTTTACATTTTTACCAATTTTATTATCGGTTATAAAAGAAATCCCTTGTAAGCGTTTATAAAAATTTAAAAAATAATTTTTACTTTGGCGTATATCAATATCACCTAAGTTTACTTGCCAATTTTTCTTTTTTACTTGTAAATAAATTTTATCAAACTCATTTAAGTTTTGTGTATTTCCCTCGGGTTGTATAGGAATATTATTGTCGGTTATAGCAGCCGTTAGCTCTAAACTATCGCCTATAAAACCATTTAGCTGTAAGTTTAAACTGCTATTAACAACAGCATCTTGACTATTGCCAAACGAAATTCCTCTACCAAAACTTCCTTCTGATTTTATAGTGCCAAAATCAAATAAAGGGTTTCCTTGTTTTTCAATTGGGGTTAAGCGAAAACGTTTATTAGCTAAAAAATTATTTTTAATACTATCATAGTCGTACCCTTTTACGCTCGTATTTAATTTAAACGGAAAAACTCTATACCTTACTACAACGCTATCTTTTAGTGGTTTTATTAACCAAGTTAATGTAGCAGTAACTTCATTTACTTTGTATAACGATTTGTCTATTCCATCTATTGTTATAGAATTTGGGATGATACTTAGTGAATCTAATTTTAGTACATTTTGTGTGGTACTAATAAGCTTAATGCGTTGGTTAGATAAATTAGATGGAACATCCTGAGCAATAACTGTAAGCACAGATAGTAAACTTAAAAAAAGTAGATATATTTTTTTAACTTTCAAAAAAGTAACAATGATTAATGCGCTATAAAAATACGTAATTAAAAATAAGTAAGTTTTAAGTAGATATAATAAAAAATGCCTCCATGTGAGTGAAGGCATTCTATTTATTAAAATAATTAAATTTATTCCTCGGTACTTAACGATGCACTTAAATACTCTCTATTTAACCGGGCAATATTACTAACCGAAATACCTTTAGGGCATTCAGCCTCACAAGCGTAGGTATTGGTGCAATTTCCAAATGCTTCTTTATCCATTTGAGCAACCATATTTAAAACCCGACTTTCTCTTTCTGGTTGGCCTTGTGGTAGCAAGGCAAGCTGACTTACTTTAGCACTAACAAATAACATAGCACTACTATTTTTACAGGCAGCAACACAAGCACCGCAACCAATACAAGCTGCTGCCATAAATGCATCATCTGCATTTTTTTTATCAATAGGCAAGGCATTAGCATCTTGTGCATTACCTGTATTAACACTAATGTATCCACCTGCTTGTATAATTCTATCAAAGGCAGATCTATTTACCATTAAATCTTTAATAACTGGGAAAGCCTTGCTACGCCATGGTTCTACTACAATAGTATCTCCATCTTTAAAAGCCCTCATATGTAATTGGCAAGTGGTATTTTTTTCCCAAGGGCCATGTGCCCTACCATTTATATACATACTACACATTCCACAAATACCTTCTCGGCAATCATGGTCAAAGGCAATAGGCTCTTTACCTTCTACTATTAATTGTTCATTTAACACATCAAACATTTCTAAAAAGCTCATTTCGCTAGAAATATCTTTTACTTGATAGATTTCAAAACTGCCCGATGCGTTTGTGTTTTTTTGTTTCCACACTTTAAGTGTGAGGTTCATATTGTAATGTTGCATATACCCCTGTCCCCTAAAGGGGAACTTAGTTTTAAAGTTTATAAAAAAATAAAAACAAATTCAAATTATCTAGTCTCCAAAAGCCCCTTTAGGGGTTTGGGGTAATTATTTATAACTCCTTTGACTCGGCTTCACAATTTCAAAATTCAATTCTTCTTTTTCTAATTCCCAATTACTTTCGCCAACATATTTCCATGCTGCTACATAACTGTAATTCTCATCATCTCGTTTTGCTTCTCCGTCTTCTGTTTGGCTTTCCTCTCTAAAATGCCCTCCACAACTTTCATTACGGTCCAACGCATCTTTACACATTAACTCACCAAGCTCAATAAAATCGGCTACTCTTCCTGCTTTATCTAATTCTGGATTCATTTCATTTATTGCTCCAGGTATTCTTACATCACTCCAAAACTCTTTTTTTAATGCTTGTACCTCTTCAATAGCTTCTTGCAATACTTTTGCACTGCGTGACATTCCACATTTATCCCAAATTATTTTACCTAAGCGTTTGTGAAAACTTTCAACTGTTTTTGTACCCTTTATATTCATTAAGGTATTTATTCTATCGCTAACTTTCTTTTCTGCCTCTACAAATGCTGGATGATCGATAGAGATTGATTTTGTGGCAATATCATCTGCCAAATAACTACCTAATGTATACGGAATAACAAAATAGCCATCTGCCAAGCCTTGCATTAAAGCGCTTGCCCCAAGCCTATTTGCACCATGGTCGCTAAAGTTAGCTTCGCCTAAAGCATATAAGCCCTTTATGGATGTTTGCAATTCATAATCTACCCATAGCCCACCCATGGTGTAATGTACTGCAGGGTAAATACGCATAGGCGTTTCGTACGGATTTTCGCCAGTTATTTTATCGTACATCTCAAACAAATTACCATACTTCTCTTTCACAACATCTTTACCCAATGCAATAATTTCTGCTTCGGAAGCATTTGCATTTCCTTGTTTACCAGCTTCAATTTTTCCATAACGTATAATGGCATCCGAAAAATCTAAATACACAGCCATTTTAGTAGTACCTACTCCATAACCATCATCACATCTTTCCTTAGCAGCTCTACTGGCAACATCTCTTGGTACTAAATTTCCAAAAGCTGGATAACGCCTTTCCAAATAATAATCTCTTTCTTCTTCGGGTATATCAACAGCCTTACGGGTATCGTTTTTTTGTTGGGGTACCCAAATACGACCATCATTACGTAAGCTTTCGCTCATTAAGGTAAGTTTGCTTTGATGATCGCCACTTACCGGTATACACGTTGGATGAATTTGTGTAAAACATGGGTTAGCAAAATGTGCTCCTAACTTATGTGCCTTCCAAGCAGCAGTTACATTACTACCCATTGCATTGGTAGATAAATAAAATACATTTCCATATCCACCTGTACATAACAGTACAGCATGTCCGAAGTGACGCTCTAATTCTCCGGTTACTAAATTACGTGCAATAATTCCTCTTGCTTTATCATCCACCATTACCACATCTAACATTTCGTGGCGGCTGTATTGTGTTACATTACCTAAAGCCACCTGCCTTTCTAAAGCACTATATGCACCTAATAAAAGCTGCTGACCTGTTTGTCCAGCGGCATAAAAGGTACGCTGCACTTGTGTGCCGCCAAAACTACGGTTACTTAACAAACCTCCATATTCTCTAGCAAAAGGAACCCCTTGTGCAACACATTGATCTATAATTGAGGAACTCACTTCTGCTAAACGATGAACATTGGCTTCTCTTGCTCTATAATCTCCACCTTTTACCGTATCGTAAAATAAGCGAAAAACACTATCCCCATCGTTTTGATAATTTTTAGCAGCATTAATACCTCCTTGTGCGGCAATACTGTGTGCCCTACGAGGACTATCTTGAAAACAAAATGCTTTTACTTTATAACCCATTTCGCCAAGTGCAGCAGCAGCACTAGCTCCAGCTAAACCAGTACCCACCACTATGATTTCTAACTTACGTTTATTTGCAGGGTTTACCAATTTAACATGCCCTTTATAATCGTTCCACTTTTCGCTCATTGGGCCAGCAGGTATTTTAGAATTTAAAGCCATTTTTTTATGATTTTTTGTACTACTTTATTTAAATTAATTCAAGGTTTATTGTATCCATCCAAAATAAAATGCTATAGGCATTAGTAAAAACAATAAACAAATAATAAACGTATAACCCACACCAATTGTTTTTATTAGCGGTGTATAACGTTTATGGTTTATGCCCAACGTTTGAAAGGCACTTTGAAAGCCATGTAATAAATGCCAAAATAAAGAAATTACTCCAAGGCTGTAGATTAAAACTACCCACCATTTTTGAAACTCTTCTTTCATCTCTAAATACAAATTGTGACTAGCATCGTTTGCACCGCCTGCTGCATATAGAGCTACTTTAGTATCCCAAAAAAACTTAGAAATATGTATAATTAAAAAGAATAAAAGTAAAGTACCCAATAAACCCATACTGCGGCTATACCATTTACTGTTTTCATTTGCAGCAGACATAGCATATTTTGTTGGCCTTGCTGCACTATTTTGTTTCCATAACAATAAACCTTGAACGATATGAGCCAATAACCCTGCAAACAAACCAATTTCCATAACACGTATAACCCAGTTATGGCTCATAAAATGTGCGGCTGCATTAAATGTTTCGCCATTATCATTAACAAAAATGCAAGCATTTACGCCTGCATGTACAATTAAAAAAGTAACCAAAAAAAGGCCTGTAAGCCCCATTGTTAATTTTTTACCTATAGAAGAAGAAAACAATTGTTTAAAAGTCATATTACAAAGCGTTGGTTATTGTTAGTGCAAATTTACGTCTTAAAGTCTAATAACAAATAAAAGTAGGGTTAGTTTATTCAAAACTAATTTAGCCTTCTAATTACTTCATTATCTATCTGCCCAAAAACAACCTCAGGTTTTAACGTTCTCCATCCTTCAAAATCCATCAAGGTTACATAGTTTGTTAGCCTAGCCTTTTTAAAATCGTACTGGCTTTGCTCTGGCATATTAAGTATTACTACCCAACCACCATCCTCTTCAATTTGTTCTCTCCATTCTTCGTAATAATCTGCATCGCTACTATGAAAGTTAAGAACGTTTTCGGCTATTAAAATATATTTAGTAATACCTAAAGCATATAAATTGTCTGTAATATCTCTACGCAACGTCATTATATCGTTTTCAATAGCATCGTTCCATTCGCCCAATAATTCAATTATGGCATAGCCTTGCTCATAATCTACAAATAAAAGTTTTAGGTAGAGTGTTTTGCTGCCAAAAAAATCCCATTGCGGATGAATGTAATAATTATACACAGTTTGCGAAAACTCAAACTCACTGTAGGTTCTACCATAAAAAGGGGATGCTTTATCTTCTTCGGCAGTATATAAGTGGCGCCAATTATAATAGGGTTCTATATTTTGCATTATTAATTTTACTACTAATTAAAAAAAAGTTTTACTATTTTTTTTGCAAAATTAAATAAGTATTAGTAGCCTTTTAATTATTTTTTATTGAGGACAGGGTTATCAATTTTAGCAGTTTACAACCCTAAACAAAAAGCCCACAACTTTCGTTGTAGGCTTTTAGGTACTTATCCCAATATTTTTATTGAACTACTATTCTTTCAGTAAACATTAATTTTTGATTAACATCACTAACTTTTACTAAGTACATACCTTTTGCTAAAGTAGATTTTAACTGTACTTTTTCGGCTTGTACTTTAGCAGCAATGTTTGCCGTTTTATTTAAAATTATTCTGCCTGTTAAATCAGTAACCGTAATAGTATAGGTGCCTATACTTAAATCATCAAACAAAACTTTAAACTCACTGTTTGTTACAGGGTTTGGAAACACTCTTGAGCTACCAGAAATTACATCTGTATATAACTGTGGTGGTGCAACATTGAACTTATTTTTTGCGTTGTATTCTTTTTGAGAAAGAAAATTAGCATTGGCTAAATCTGATGCATTGAATTGATTTTCGGTGTTTTCAATTTTTGTAGCCGCTAAGGTTTTTATGTTTACTTTAAATAAACCATCAAAAACTACTGCACTTCCTACAATCATATTGCCTTCATTATCTACGGCAGATGCGTTTGTTGTAAATGTTGCAGGTAAACCAGTAATCGCTCCATCATACGTGGCAATTTTGCTATTAACATCTACACTAAATACATTATGATTAGCACTTACAATAACTAATTTACCAAAGGCATCAGCTACAATATCGCCGCCCCAACTTGTGCATTTGTTATGTACCGAAATTGTTTTGTTACTTTCTGCATCTACCAAAGCGCCTAAATCTTCTACTACAACTTTTTTACCTGTGGTAAAACGTATTAAATGGTTTGCATCATTGGTAATAGCATAACCATAACCATCTGCGGCAATAACCATTCTTGTTAAATGATTTTCTTCGTTTTGATAAGTTGCAGGGGCTCCAATAATATTTTGCTTAACTACAGTAAAACTAGCATTTGCATTGTCTAAATCTAAATAACGAATTTCGGATAAATGCATTGGTGCAAAATACAAACGGTTATGCCTTGCATCTAAAGCAGCTGCTGCAACACCAAATAGGGTTGGTTTTGCATCTTGTGCATTTAAGGATTTGCTACCATCGGCGTAGCTCATTTTAAAGGCAGAAGCATCTGCCTCAAACAATGTTTTAACAACTTTACCCGTTGCTAAATCAACCTGTTTAATATTGTTCCATAAAAATTTATTGTTGCTGCTACCTGTTATGGCATAAGCATTACCAGCATTTTGTGCTGTAGCTAAAAGTGAACTTGCAACAAAAGAAGTGGATAGTAAAAGTTTAAAATTCATAGTGTAAATGTTTTAGTAATTATTAGAGTACTAAGTTACGTATTTTCCATACATAGTTCCAAAAAATAATTACTAACGGTATGTTATTAAAAAGATTCTATAACATTTTTAACACTGCCTTTTTCTAACAGTAAATTTTTGGCTTTTTCATAATCCGTTAGGTTAAGCTTTTCCATCACCATTTTTACACCTCTATCTACCAATTTATCATTTGTTAATTGCATATTTACCATCCTATTACCTTCTACCCTACCTAATTGAATCATTACTGCCGTACTAATCATATTTAAAACTAACTTTTGCGCTGTACCACTTTTCATACGTGTGCTACCAGTAATAAACTCTGGCCCTACTACTACCTCAATAGGAAAATCGGCTGCATGGCTTAAGGGAGATTGTAGGTTACAACTAATACTACCCGTAACAATTTGATTTTGTTTACATTTTTCTAATGCTGCAATTACATAAGGTGTTGTACCACTTGCTGCAATGCCTATTACTACATCGTTTTTATTAATAGCATATTGTTGCAAATCTTTCCATCCTTGTTCCACATCATCTTCGGCAAACTCTACAGCTTCGGTAATGGCTTTGTTTCCTCCTGCAATTATGGCTATAACTAAACCATAAGGCACACCAAATGTTGGTGGGCACTCACTTGCATCAACTACGCCCAATCGGCCACTGGTTCCTGCTCCAATGTAAAATAATCTACCCCCCATTAGCATTTTATCTACCAATACATTTATTAAGGATTCAATTTGTGGAATGGCTTTTTGTATAGCACTGGGTACTGTGGTATCTTCTTTATTAATATTAACGAGCAATTCGTTAATGGTCATTTTTTCTAACTCATTATAAATCGATTCTGCCTCTGTTGTTCGTTTAAATTCCATACTTATTAACTATGATACTTAATTAATCCGTCCATTGGTTTTTTTATTACAATACCTAATTGTAATTCGTAGGCGTTACACATTTCTTTTAAAACATCTTTAAATCCAAAGGCCACACTTCCTACAAAATTAATAGGCATTTGCCAACTTTCTCTGTATTTGTAAACATGATTAAAAAAGAAGTCGTTAAAGGCGTCTTCAATAATGTTTTCAATCATGTAATGCCCTCTGGTTTCAATTAAAAACGGTACAAACGAAGCTAAATAACGGTTTGGCAAGGGTTGTTTGTACACATGATTTAAAATATCCACACTATTGGTGGCGTATTTTGCATTAAACCTGTCCATTAAATCTTCATCAAAGGTTTTATATAAAAAATACTGAATTACTTTTTTACCTAAATAAGCACCACTACCCTCATCGCCTAAAACATACCCTAAACCTGGGCTATTTTTTACAATTTTTTTGCCATTATAAAAACAACTATTACTACCAGTACCTAAAATACAAGCAATCCCTTTATTTCTGCCACACAAGGCTTTTGCAGCACCCATTAAATCATGATCAACAGCTACCTTAGCTTTTGCAAATACAAGACTAATGGCCTTTTTAACTGATTTTACGTTTTCTGGATTGCTGCAACCTGTACCATAAAAAAACACTTCATCAATGCGTATATTTTTAATTTTAGGTAAAAGTTCTTTCTCAATAATTTGCTGTATTTGCTGGGTAGTTAAAAAGTAGGGACTTAGCCCTTGGGTAGTAACTATTTTTTTGGATTTACCGTTTAACAAACACCATTCTGCTTTGGTGGAACCACTGTCGCAAATTAGTTTTATAGACATTATTATTTTGTTTACTTAAAAGTAAGAAAGATTAAGGATAGATAGAGAAGAAAGTTTTGCTTAAGATAAAACTGATTTTTAGTTGAAGCAAACAAAAAATCTGAATGTTTTTGTAGTAAAAATCGCCAGATAAAATTACTTACAACGAGGTTACTAAATATTAACCCTTATTTTCTATTTTTTAGTAAGATGCTTGGTGGCATTCAAATAATTATCTTTGCGGCATGATTAATAAAAAATTGCAAGTTTGGCTCCCACTTTTATTTAGCCTTATTATGATTGTAGGCATGTACGTTGGTTATTATATGAGAGACAATATGCCTGGAAAAAATTTTTTTAGCAGAGAAAAAAGAAGGCCAATTCAAGAAATAATGGATTTAGTACAATCGAAATATGTAGATGAGGTGAGTTTAGATAGTGTTGCCGATGCTGGCATACAAGCTATGTTAAACAAACTAGACCCTCACAGCGTTTTTATACCTGCCGAGGATTTACAAGAAATAAATGAAGATATTGATGGTAAATTTTTTGGAATAGGTGTTGAGTTTACTATTATAAATGATACCCTAAATGTTGTAAATGTATTAAAAGATGGCCCTAGCCAAAAAGCTGGCATAGAGGTAGGCGATAAATTTATTAACGTAAATGATAGCCTTATAGCAGGTACCAAAATAGATAATGAAAAGGCTAGAAAACTTTTACGTGGCGATTTTAATACCAAAGTAGATATCCGTATTTTAAGAAATAATCAATCAAAACTTTTAACGGTTACAAGGGGAGTTATTCCTTTAAAAAGCGTAGATGCAGCCTATATGATTGATGCCGCCGTTGGGTATATACGCTTAAATAAATTTTCGGTTACTACCTATAAAGAATTTATGACAGCCCTTACCGATTTAAACAAAAAGGGATTACAAAAATTGATCTTAGATTTAAGAGATAATGGCGGTGGTGTATTAGACGAAGCTATTGAAATTGCTGATGAATTTTTAGAAGGTGATAAATTAATTACGTATACAGAGGGTAAACATTTACCCAAAAAAGAATATCGCTGCCGTAGGCAAGGGCAATTTGAAAAAGGAGCGTTAGTTGTACTGGCCGATGAAAATACAGCAAGCGCAAGTGAAGTATTGTTAGGTGCTTTACAAGATTGGGATAGAGCAAGCATTATAGGCCGCAGAACATTTG
The DNA here is from genome assembly GCA_031377245.1 of Bacteroidota bacterium. Classification (GTDB taxonomy): domain Bacteria; phylum Bacteroidota; class Bacteroidia; order Chitinophagales; family Chitinophagaceae; genus Ferruginibacter. The sequence goes on along the minus strand of JANMEU010000018.1, from coordinate 66,719 downwards.
GTAAAGGGTTGGTGCAAGACCAGTACGACCTTAGCGATGGAAGTGCTTTACGCCTTACCGTTGCCCGGTATTATACCCCTATTGGGCGTAGTATACAACGTAGTTACAAAAATGGCGAAAAAGCTTATTACGATGAAGTTAGCAACCGTTTTAAAGACGGCGAAACTCAGTTTGCCGATAGTGTAAAAAATGACACTAGTAAAGTATTTAAAACAAAAAATGGAAAAAAAGTGTATGCTAGTGGTGGTATTACACCCGATTATTTTGTAGCGCTAGATACGAGTGGTTTTTCAAAAAATACAGCACTAATTTATAACAAAGGCACTATTAATGATTTTACGTATCAGTATTATTTGCAAAATAAAACGCAATTATTAGCTTATAAAAATAGTAAGGAGTTTAGCACAAATTTTTTATTATCAGATGCAAATTGGAAACAATTTGTAGCCTTTGCTGCTAAAGACTCTATTAATTTAAATAGTACTACAATAAAGGAAAAAGATAAGCTAACAAACGTAATAAAAGCTACCCTTGCTAGGCAACTTTGGCGTAATGATGGTTATTTTGAACTAATGAATTTGAGTGATTTGGAGGTTAAGAAGGCGTTGGAGGTGTTAAGGTAAAATCAATCTTTCAAAAACAACTCCACCGTTGCATTTTTTGTAAAATTGCTGCTTAGCCTTACTTCGTAACGTTTACTTTTAGTGGTAACAACCATTACAGCTGTACATGGCGGAATACTACCTAGGCTTTCTGCCACTAAAAGCAAATGAGAAATAGGATTTAAATTTTTATTAAGGCTTACATAAAACGTTAGTGCATTAGCCGTTATTGTTTTTTTATTTACAATCAACTTATTATCTTGATAAACAGAAACAATATCACCATCAATATCTCCATTATCGTAAATATCTATTTTAATACTATCCTTATCTTTTGGGGCTATTTCAAGTAACGATTGTACATCCGTTTCTCTTTGGGCAATTTTGGGAGGAACAATTGTGGGTGAACTTTTTACAATGGGTGTTTCTTTTATTGTGGGTTGTGTTGTTTTATCTACTTGTACAGGTGTGTTATTTTTCTTTAGTTGGTTGGTTTTTGCTTCGGGTTTTTGTGGTACAATTACCTTTTTTTGTGGCTCAACTTTTTTAGGTGCTATTGCTGGCTTTGTTGGTGGTGTAATTCTTTTTTTAAGCCACACATCGTTAGTGGTAGTACAACCATAAATATTGGGCACCCAATTGCCATATTGAAACATATAATTAGCATCTACCTTTTTTAAAGCCATACTATATTTACCTAAACAGTTACCATATTTACCTAAATCAACTGCAATGGTACTTACCTCTTTAAACACCACTAATTCGTTTTTTTTATCGTACATACCTACAATTTTGTAGTGCTCATAAAAATTATCTTTGTAATAGAGGTGAGATATGCCTTTAAATAACGAATCTTCTTTAAAATTAAAAATTTCTACTACTAATTTGGGTTGCCCTAAACTCAGCTCCTTGGTTAAAAAAATGCCCTCCCAAGTGCCAACAATAGTACTATGTGCAATTTGTGCAATAGATTGTTGAGCAATAAAAAATACACAGAGAGAGGTAAAAAAGTGCTTTAAAAACATGCCTATAATTTTCAATGTAAAGATAGCTTAGATTATTTTTTTTGCATGAAATGTATTTAATGTTTAATGAATACAACGAATGTTTAACAACTTACAAAGTTTAAAAAATCAATTATTTTCATTTAATTACCTTTGCTGCCAATCAACGATTTTAACCATGTGGCTTAATAACATTTTAGAAACTATTGGCAATACCCCGCTAATTAAATTGAATAAAATAACTAACCATTTACCTTGTACTGTTTTGGCAAAAGTGGAGTATTTTAACCCCGGTAATAGCATAAAAGACCGTATGGCACTAAAAATGCTTGAAGTTGCCGAAAAAGAAGGTAAAATACAGCCAGGTGGTACTATTATTGAAGGTACAAGTGGCAATACCGGTATGGGCTTAGCCTTGGCTGCATGTGTAAAAGGGTATAAATGTATTTTTACCACAACCGATAAACAAAGTAAAGAAAAGGCCGATATTTTAAAAGCCGTAGGTGCAGAGGTTATTGTTTGCCCTACCAACGTAGAGCCCGAAGACCCAAGAAGCTATTATAGTGTAAGTAAACGCCTTGCTACAGAAGTGCCCAACAGCTGGTACGTAAACCAATACGATAATTTGGCTAACCGCTTAGCGCATTATGAACAAACTGGCCCCGAAATTTGGGAGCAAACCGAGGGTAAGGTTACCCATTTAGTTGTGGCAACGGGTACAGGCGGTACAATTGTAGGTACAGGCAAGTATTTAAAAGAAAAAAATCCGAATATAAAAATGTGGGCTATAGATAGTTATGGTAGCTTACTTAAAAAATATTTTGAGACAGGAGAGCTAGATCAAAAAGAAGTATATCCTTACATTAGTGAAGGTTTTGGCGAAGATTTTGTACCCCAAAACTACGATATGCAATATATTGATAAGTTTGAAAAAGTAACGGATAAAGATGGTGCTGTAATGGCTAGGCGTATTGCTAAAGAAGAAGGGATGTTTTGTGGTTATAGTGCAGGAAGCGTTTTACAAGGCATGTTACAATTAAGTAACGAACTAACTAAAGATGATGTGGTTGTACTAATTTTTCACGACCACGGTAGCCGTTATGTAGGTAAAGTATATAATGATGAATGGATGATGGAGCGTGGCTTTTTAGATGTAAAAACCTTTAAAGATGTAATTAATGGTAGAGGAAGTAAAAAAATAATAACTGTTTCGCCTACCCAAACGGTTATGGAAGCTATTACCCTAATGAAGAAATACGATATAGAAAATATTCCTGTATTAGATGCTGGTGTTAATGTTGGTGCAATTTCGGAAAGTGGGTTGTTTAGTAAAATATTAAATGATGCTGATATTAAAAATCAACCTATACAACAGGTAATGGAAAAGCCTTATCCAGAGGTATCTTTTGATACTAGAGTAGAAAGATTGAGTACATTTATAACAAAAGAAAACGGCGCTGTATTAAGTAAAGACGATAGTGGCACTTACCACATAGTAACAAAATACGATATTATACAAAGCCTTAGCAAATAGTAAAAAATTATAAAAAAGCAATACTGTACTGCATTCTGTAAAATGAATGCAGTATTTTTTTGTAGTCCAGAAAGTAGGTTTATCGTAAAACTACGTATGTTACTACCGTATGTTTTCTTTTTAAAAACAAGCAATACTACTAACAAACCTGTATTTACAGCACCTCAAAAAAAGAGAAATAACGCTCTAGTACAGGGTTAAAATATGTTGCATCTTTGTGTTGAAGTTGATTGATAGAGATTAAATATCAATCGTTATCCAACAATCCAAAATAAAACCAAAAAGTTTGTGTGTTAAAGAAACTGAATTCAACATTTCTTTGAAAAACCAAAAAGTCCAATATCAATCAACTTCATTTTTTTGAACTATTTTTTTAAACGATATACAACATCCTAACATAACGTAATGTTATGTACGAAAGACCAAAAAAACCAATATCTAGCTTATGCTTTAAAAAGCGATGATAGCTAAAACCGAGAATAAATCAAATACCTATTGCCTATGCTGTAAAAAGCGATGATGGTTGTAGAAAAACCAACATGTTTCTCCCAAGGAAGCTACCTAAAATGAAAAAAACTAACTAATGCTTGGTTGGTTTACAAAATTCAGAACTTCTGAGCTAATCCCTCAGAAGTTTTTTTTTGCCTATAACAAGAGCTATTTTTGTACCATGTTTTTAAAATCAGTTGAAAGCTTCGCACAATTGCCCCTACGTTTAGTTTCTCTAGTTCCCTCTCAAACTGAGTTATTGTTTGATTTGGGTTTAGATGAACAAGTAGTAGGCATTACGAAGTTTTGCATTCATCCTGCAAATTGGTTTAAAACCAAAACAAGAGTTGGAGGTACAAAAAACATAAACATAGCAGCCATAAAAAAATTAAACCCCACCCTAATTATTGCCAATAAAGAAGAAAATGTAAAAGAGCAAATAGAAGAATTAGCAAAAGATTATCCAGTTTGGCTTACCGACGTAAATAATTTAGATGATGCTTTAAAAATGATTGAAGCTATAGGTGTATTAACAAATACTCAAAAAAATGCCCATTATATTACCCAAAAAATAACCACTAATTTTGAGCAACTGTATGCAAAAAAAGCCCCAATAAACACTTGCTACCTTATTTGGAAAAACCCATACATGACGGTTGGTGGCGATACTTTTATACATGATATGCTACAAAAATGTGGCTTAAATAACATCTTTAAAACAAAAAACAGATACCCATCTATAGATATAAATCAATTGTCCATTGCAAATTGCCAATTATTACTCCTCTCTAGCGAACCCTACCCTTTTAAACAAAAGCATATAGATGAGTTACAAGTACAATTGCCTCATACAAAAATACTTTTGGTAGATGGTGAAATGTTTAGTTGGTATGGAAGTAGATTACTAAAAGCAACCGAATATTTTAAAGAATTATCAGCTAGTGTTGCCAACCTTTAAAAAGTAAGTAACCCCTATTAATAACACAAGCTCACCTCTTTACTTTCTCCCCCATCTTCCTTACTTTTGTAAAAACAACTATTTATGAGTAAATACAGTTCTGGTGTTTTATTTGGTGCAGAGTTAGAAGCTCTTTACAATGATGCAAAAGACAATCAATTTGCCTTACCTGCAGTAAACACAATAGGTACAAATACTATTAATGCAACGCTAGAGGCTGCTGCAAAAGTTAACTCTCCTGTAATTATACAATTTAGCAACGGTGGTGCACAATTTATTGCAGGCAAAGGAATGCCAAACGATAAGTTACAAGGCAATATTTCTGGTGGCGTATCGGGTGCATTGCATATACATAATGTGGCTAAGCATTATGGTGTACCGGTGGTTTTACATACCGATCATGCAGCAAAAAAATGGTTACCATGGATTAGCGGATTGATAGATGCTGGAGAACAATTTTATAAAGAAAAAGGGCAACCTTTATTTAGCTCTCATATGTTAGATTTAAGTGAAGAGCCTATTGAAGAAAATATTGCCACTTCGGTAGAGTTTTACAAACGTATGGCTCCATTGGGTATGAGTATTGAAATAGAATTAGGCGTAACTGGTGGAGAAGAGGATGGAGTTGATAATAGCGATGTAGATAACGAAAAATTATACACACAACCTGCTCATGTAGCCTACTCTTACACAGAATTAAGTAAAGTAGGGAAACTATTTACGGTAGCTGCTGCTTTTGGAAACGTACATGGTGTTTATAAAAGCGGAAATGTACAATTAACACCTATTATTTTAAAAAATAGTCAAGATTATATTGAACGAGAATTAAAAACTGGACCTAAACCGGTTTACTTTGTATTTCACGGTGGTAGCGGATCTCCACAAAATCAAATACGTGAGGCTATTAGCTATGGTGCTATAAAAATGAATATAGATACCGATTTACAATGGGCTTATTGGGAAGGTGTGTTAGAAAATTATAAAAAGAACGAAGCATTTTTACAAGGACAGTTAGGTAACCCTACAGGCGACGATTCTCCCAACAAAAAATACTACGACCCAAGGGTATGGTTACGCAAAGGCGAAGAAAGCTTTATAAAAAGATTAGAAGTAGCGTTTGAAGATTTAAATTGTATTAATAGAAATGCATAAGATTAGAAGTTTAGGGGTTTAGAAGTTTAGTTAAAAGCTGCTCATCTAAACCTCTAAACACCTAAACCCTTAAACTAATAATAACTATGAGTATAAAAAACGAAGATTTTTTTGAGATAAAGCTAAGTGGCGATATGGAAGAAATTCCTTTTCATGAAAATAAATCTAGCTGGTTTAAGCGAATAAAAAAAGGCATAAATACCTCAACAAAAGATAAAAAAGATTCGCCAGGTGGCTTGTGGGAAAAATGCCCAAGTTGCAAATACACTTGTACTATAGATGAGCTGCATGAGAATAAATTTGTATGCCCTAAATGCCAACACCACCACCGTATTGGTAGCCAAGAATATTTTGAAATTATTTTTGACCATAACGAGTTTACCGAACTATTTGCTAATATAAAATCGAAAGATTTTTTACAATTTGTAGATTTAAAGCCATACGGCAAACGCCTAGAAGAAACCTATGCAAAAACAGACATACACGACAGTATAACCGTTGCCCATGGAAAGGTTGAAGGCAACGACTTGGTAGTAGCTTGTATGGATTTTGAGTTTATTGGCGGCAGCCTTGGCAGTGTAATGGGCGAAAAAATTAGTAGAGCATGCGATTATTGTATGCTGCACAAAATTCCGTTTATGATTATTAATAAGAGCGGTGGGGCAAGAATGATGGAAAGTGCTTTTTCGTTAATGCAATTAGCAAAAACAAGTGGTAAATTATCGCAATTGGCCGATGCTAAAATACCGTACATTTCTCTTTGTACCGACCCTACTTTTGGAGGCACTACAGCAAGTTTTGCAATGCTTGGCGATATTATTTGTGGAGAACCCGGTGCTTTAATTGGCTTTGCAGGCCCAAGGGTTATTAAAGAAACCATTAAAAAAGATTTACCCGAAGGGTTTCAACGCAGTGAGTTTTTATTAGAACATGGCTTTTTAGATTTTATTATACCACGGGCTGAATTAAAAAATAAATTGAAGGTGTTGTTGGAGTTGTTTAAGGGGTAAGTAAAATTATAAAATGTAATGAAGAAAATTTTCTGTACGCTTATTGTAACTACAATATGTTTTTTAAATACACAAGCGCAACTATTTAATACCTTAGCAATTGATATCCCTATTAATATTAATGGAAAAGATGCCAATGCCAATGGATACTACAACTCATTTACCTCAGAGATTATTATTGAGCAACAAAATGATGGCATAATAACTCGATTATTATATGACACTTCATTTATTTTAAAAAACCAGTACACAAATTCTACAAAAGATTTTACGATAGGCTCAAATAAGAAAAAAGCATCGTTGATAAAAGAATTTTTTACAGAAGATGGTACTTTTGGTGTGTATGCTAAAAAAAATATTTATTCAATTGTTAAGTACGATTTTAATAGTGGTAGAGATACAATAGTTTCGCAAATTATTTTACAAGAAAAATTTAAAGACGAAAGATTAGTATCTATTTTATCATTTAAAAATAAAGTTGCATTTTTAACAATAACTGACAAAAGTGATGGTTTGATTTTTTATGACCATAACTATACTAATAATAAAACAACTATAAAAGAATTTTTATTACCTAAACTACCCCTTACAAAAGAAGAAATAAAAGAAAGAGGTAAACACCTTGCAGTTAATTATAATCAACAAATTGGATTTATGTATACTGCTGAGTTATCTAATCCAGATAAATACCGCTTAAATACAGGAGCACAATTATATTACGACAATGAGAATATTTTTATACTTCTAAGAATGCCCTATAAAGCTGGTATTCATGCTTTGCAAATTAATACTACTTCTAATGTAGTTAGTTTCGAAAATTATATTGTAAATCAATATAACCCAAGTGCTTTAGGAACTGCTTTAGAGATAATACCAATTGCAACTGCTATAGATTCATTTATAGTAATAAAAAATAGTAATAATAAAATGCTAGAATATTATATCTACAACTTATATAAAAAAACGCTAGTAGCACATCATAAAAAACCAGAGGATTCTTTACAAAAAATTGTACACTCTCCTTTATTACAATTTGGCACTTATTCTTCAAAGGATCAAGAAAAAGAACTTAAAAATGAAAAAAGGTTTTTAAGGAGAATCAATGAGGGTATACCTTTTATTAAAGCATTTAAAGACGAAAATGATAGCTTAATATTAACAATTGGAGGATTTAAAGAAACACAAGGAGTTGAGGGTACCATGTTAAGCATGCTTACAATGGGATTTGTGGGTGTGCCAATTGGTTCATCTGAAGCATTTGGCTTTTTATTTTATTTAAGTTCAAAACGAAATAAGTTTCTTTTTGCTCACTCTAAATTTTCAAATAATGGTTTAAACCCTAGTATTAGTAATGAGGTAAAAACCAAATTGAATAATATTGCATCAGACAAACTGATTGACGATTTAGAACGAACTAGCTCCTTTGCTATTGAAGTAGGCAATAAGCTTTATCTAGGAGTTTTTAGTAAGAAAAAAGGGAAATATGATTTGTATGTTTACTAATAACCCTCCACATACTTCCTAAAATTATCCAAAATTGCTTGCCAGCCTGCTTCTTGCAATTCAATACTATTTTCAATTTCGGCATCAAAGGTTTCTACCACTTCGGTTACATCGCCAATGCTAGAAAAGGTTACCGTCATTTTACGATTATCATCTAATGTAATCATTAATAATTCCTCGGTTAATACATCATCATATTTACCACTAAAATCAAAACTATAACTACCATCTTTTGCGGCCATGCTATAAACAAACTTACCACCTATTTGCAAATCATTTATTGCTGCAGGGCAATGCCAATCGGCAGTTGCATGGTTCCATTGCATTATATGAGTTGGTTGGGTAAAGTATTGCCATACTTTTTGAATGCTAGCATTAATATCGGTTTTAACGGTTATGGTGTTGGGCATTTTTAATTTATTATTTTACAAAAATTATTTTTCCTTTATAACTATTCAGTTTTTTAAAAAGACCAAGATGCTTCGTTCCTCAGCATGACGAAAGCAATGTAAGTGCATTTTTAGTAAAGTGTATAATTATTAATGTTCCAAAAGCTTCCTATTTCAAAAGCACTCTGCTATGTCATGCTGAGGAACGAAGCATCTTATAGTTAATAGGAAGGAAATCAATAGTTACTTTCTTTTTTATTCACTCTGCGATAATTCCTTAACAAAATCGCTTACTAAATAGCTAATTAATTTTCCTGTATTTTCATTTTTCCTTCCATCGGCTAATTGCGTAGCTCCTTCACAAATATGTAGGTAAGCGGCTTTAGCATCTTGTGCAACAAAGGTAATATATTGCCTAGCTTGCAAAACCGAAATACCACTTGGCGTTGTAGCACTACTTAACGCATTTTCTATACAATCTACATCTAGCTCTATACCTGTATAGGTATCTTCGGTAAAGCCAGTTGCATGTGCTACAGCTTGTATAAAATTTTTACGTTCATGTATAAATATTTCTTCGTAAGTAATATAATCAACAAAAGGATTGTTATGTATTTCCATCAACACACTTTGCGGAATATAATTTTCATGTACCCCTACTATACAATATTTTCCTAAGTAACCATCTTCTTCGGCATATTTAAAGCCATTACCACTATGCCTACCTTGGGCAGCTTTAAAATCGGTATGGGCATCTAAATTAATACAGTTTATTTGCGATAGTGGCGTTACACCTGCTTTATATAATCCTTTTGCAACCCCTTTAATAATGGGGTAGCTATTGTTGTGGCCGCCACCAATTACAATAGGTATTTTTTTACACGATGCAATTACTTTTAAAATATCTTCTACTTCTGCATCAATAATTTCTAACGCATGGCGATAAGCATTTATTAATTCATCTTGATTATAGGCATTAGCATCTATTAAATATTTTATATCTCCAAAATCAAAATGCCCTAGCACTAAAATTTCATCACCTACTAAAAAATCATTGCTTTGCATATTTAAAAAAGAAGATAAAAAAGGAAGCCATGCCGTATCTGCTCCTCCCACTCCATAATTTGCTCGTACACCAATATCTTCGGGTATACCCAATAACACATATTTTGCCTTAGAGTTGGTGAGTACTTGTGGCCATTCGCCTTGTTTATCTAGCGTACCTACTCTTTCGCCAAGCTTTGTTTCAAAACGCCTAGTTTTAGTTATCGATAAAATATCTTCTTTGGTGTAAAACTTAAAATGCTTCATTGTAGAAAGTTACATTTTTTTATATAAAACCAACCAATTTATAGGTAGAAATTGAATAAACTAGTAATCCTTAATTGAATAAAAAATAAGCAATTTTATAATCCAATTTTAGTATTCACCACTTTTAAAATTTCAATTTCGTGTTCGCAAATTGCATCTTCAATAGCTTTACCTTTTGCAATTAGTTCAGCTACATAATTTTTATCGTTATAACTACTTGCGTTAATTCGCACATTCATAAATGCACCCATAACCGCACTTCGTATACATAACGCTGCTACACCTGCATCGCTAACACTATTAGGATTACCAATAGTTGCCATTGCCTGTACAATTGGCATTGCAGCAGCTGCGGTTTGCATTACTTTAAACGGAATTTCAATAGCATATTTGGTTGCTTCTTGTATACTAGCAGTTCGTTTTACTTTTTCTTCTTCCGTAGTTTTTGGCAAAGCAAAGGCTTCCATAATTTTATTAAAGGCAGCCGTATCAGCATCTACCAATTTAATTAATTCATCTTTTACTTGTTGCCCTTTTGCGGCCCAATTGCTAAACTCTTCCCATCTATCATCCCATCCTTTTTTATGAGATGATAAATTAGCTACCATTGTGGCTAGTGATGCCCCTAGTGCACCAACATAGGCTGCAATAGAACCACCACCAGGTGCAGGACTTTCGCTTGCCGTTTCATCTGCAAAAGCGTTTAGTTTCATATTAACCAATTTACTATCGGCTAAATTGGCTAATAAATATTCTATAATTCTTTCCTGCGGATTAAAAGGTGTCAACTCATCTAACCCTAAACTTTTTACTGCTATTTTTATTAACTCATTTTCACTAACGCCAATACTGCGTTGTTGCTTTTGTAAAAAATATTTACCAGCATCTAACATTGCTTTTAGGGGTATTAACCCAACTAACTCACTACCGGTTACCCTTATACCCCTTGCCGTTGCTTTTGTACAACATTCATCAAAGGCAATATGTACAGGTGTTTTATTAATATTGGTAAGATTGATAGAAATTTGTGCAATGCCATATTCATCAATATACCAACCAATAGCTTTTACAAATTTTAAACTGCCGGGTTGATTTATTTTTTGCCCATTTACTTCAATATTTCGCCCTGCTTCTCGTACATCAAAAGCTATTGCATTTGCTCGTCTTGTAGATGTGGTGTTTAAATTAATATTATACGCTACTAAAAAATCTCTAGCACCAATAACGGTGCCTCCTCGTTTTGCATCAAATTCTTGTGGTCCAAAATCGGGTTTCCATTCGGGTAATTTTATTTTTTTAAAAAACCCTTCGTACTCCCCTGCTCGTATTACAGATAAATTATTTCTTGCAGGGTTAGGCTGTGCAGCTTCGTATAAATAAACAGGAATTTGTAACTCATCTCCCACTCTTTTGGCTAATTGTTGTGCAAAAACTGCTGTTTCTTCCATACTAATATTTGCAATAGGAATTAGCGGACAAACATCTGTTGCTCCCAAACGAGGATGCTCACCTTTATGTTTGCTCATATCAATTAATTCACCTGCCTTTTTTATGGCTTGATACGCAGCTTCAATAACTTGTGCTGGCTCCCCAACAAAGGTTACCACTGTTCTATTTGTGGCTTTTCCAGCATCAACATTTAACAAGCGTACCCCTTCAATTTTTTCAATTTCGTCTGTTATTTGTTTGATGATGACTGTATCATTTCCTTCGGAAAAATTGGGAACACATTCTATTAGTTGCATAAAATTTTGTTTTTAAACCACAAAGGCACAAAGAAATATTTTTTTTTAATTTTTAATTCTTAATTAACATACTCACCTGCTATCATCACTTTATCAATTAAATTAGTACCAAATGAATAAGGGATGTAAGCAAGGGATGGAATAGGTTTTGTAAAAATTAAATTTGCCTTTTTACCAATTGCAATACTGCCCACTTCATTTTGTATTTCCATTGCACAAGCTCCATTTATAGTTGCAGCATTAATGGCTTCAGCAGGCAGCATTTTAAGTTGTATGCAACTAAGTGCTACAACAAAATTCATATTTCCACTGGGCGATGAACCTGGGTTGTAATCGCTTGCTAATGCTATGGCACAATTTGTATCTATAAGCTGCCTTGCAGGCTGATAGGGTATTCTAAGAAAAAAAGCTGCTGTAGGCAAAAGTGTGCCAATGGTGTTACTCTGGGCTAAATATTTAATATCATCGCCTGCAATTACTTCTAAATGATCAACCGATACTGCATTTAATTGCGTAGCATATTTTATACCACCTAAACTATTTAACTGGTTAACATGCAGTTTGGGTTTTAAGCCATAGTGCATTCCTGCTTTACAAATTGTTTCCATTTCCTGTGGAGAAAAAAATCCTTCTTCACAAAACACATCAATATAATCGGCTAATTTTTCATTACCAATTATGGGTAACATTTCGTTAATAATTAAATCAATGTAGCCTTGATGATTTTCTTTATACGGTAACGGATAGGTATGTGCGGCTAAAAATGTTGACTTAATTATTAAATTAGATTTTTCTTTTAATCGCTTAATTACTCGTAACATTTTTATTTCTCCCTCTACAGTTAACCCATAACCACTTTTTATTTCAATAGCACCAGTTCCTAATTTTGAAACCTCTTGTAGGCGTTGCCAAGCAGTATTAAACAATTCATCCTCGGTAGCATTATTTAATTTATTAGCAGAATTTAATATTCCTCCCCCTTTTGCTGCTATTTCTGCGTAGCTAACACCATTTATTTTATCAATAAATTCTTCTTCTCTAGTTTTAGTAAAAATAAGGTGGGTATGACTATCGCACCAACAAGGTAAAATAAATTGCCCTTGGCAATCAACTACATTTTTGGGTAATTGTGGTACATTAATTTCTAGCTCATACATTGCACCAAAATCTGCAATAACCCCATCTTCTACTAATAAAAAAGCATTTTCAATAATAGGTAAGTCTGCTAATTGGCTTCCTCTTAAAACAATATTTTGTTTATGAACACCTACTAATTGCTTTATATTGATAAATAATAGTATTGCCATTTATTGTTGCCTATTTAACTCAATTTTTTTACGCATAAAAAACATTTCGGTTTGAAAGTACTTTACCTCTTGTTGTATAACTAAGGTATTATCGCCAATAGTGAATACGGTTTTAATTTCCGCATATTCATCATCAATCATTGCTTTTTCGTTAGGGTCGAGTAGTTTAATGATTAACTTATTTGGACTTTTAATAATTTGCTTAATATCATATAGCCTGTTTTCAAAACTCCATTCTGTAATTTCTTCATCTAATGCTATTCCATAATTTTCTGTTATGGAAATTCCATCGTTACTCGTAATCGCTTTTACTAATAAGGAGTCGGCAGATTGAGTAATGGCATAGCTTGTAGGCATCTTTACCAGTAAAGTATCTCCAAATTTTTTAGCCATGGTAACCATACCATTCCATTTGCCAACCATTTTCTTTAAATCTTCTTTAGAAAATTTAGTATGTTGTTTTACTTGTGCAAAAAGCAGCACTGGCAATAAAAAAACAATGGTTAGTAGTAGAAAAGACTTCTTAATTTTTAATCTATAAATTTTCATAAACTGATTTACTAAATTTTTCTAAACTTGGGTCTCTAGCACCCATTAATAAAAGTACGCAATCATTTGTTAAATGTGTTTTAATTTCAGCTACAAAATTATTTCTATCCTCTACAAAAAAAGCATTTTTACCGAGTGCTTTTATATCCTTTATTAAATCATTAGCACTAATATCTTTTAAGGCAGTGCCTCCTGCATAAAAAATTTCACTCATCCATATTTCGTCTTGTGGCCTTAACACTTCACTAATTTCTTTTACAAAATCGTTACGCAAAAAACGGGTAGGGCCATAACCATGTGGTTGAAACCAAGCTATTACCTTTTTAGCTACTGGCTGGCAACTTGCTATGGCTGCTGCACATTTTACCGGATTGTGTGCATAATCATCTATTACCCATACCCCATTTTTATTACCTAAAATTTGATTACGTCTATAAATACCCTCATACTTCTTTAATGCATTTGAACAAGTTTGCAAGTCAACACCAATGTAGTTAGCAATCGCAGTTGCAGCTAGAGCATTTTCCATATTATGTTGGCCAATTACGTTTAAGGAGAATACTGTATTTAACACCGAATAGGTAATACTAAAACCGCTTTGCTTAAAATTAGATGCACAATATTTTACCCCAACCTGCTCCTCTCCAGAAAAATCAACCTCTTTATTTACAGATAATTCACTAGCTAATTTATTATGTTGATTAACTACAAATACTTTACTATTATTTTTAAATGTGGTAAATAATTGCATTAACTCATCAATCTCTTGATGGTCCTTATCTATATTAAGCAATAAGCCAATTTCTGGTTTGTACTGCACAATACTTCCATCGCTTTCATCGGCTTCAATTACTAACCAATCTCCTGTTCCTACTTTTGCATTCCCTATTTTGCCTTCTTTAATAATGCTTGATAAACCAGCGCCACTAATAATACTTGGTTGCAAGCCTGCAAAGCTTAAAATATCAAATAACATTGCACTGGTAGTGCTTTTGCCACTTGTACCGCCTACAGCAATTGTTTTTTTACTTAATGCAATTATGGCTAATAACTCACTGCGTTTTATAATGGGTATATTTAATGCTTTTGCTTTTTGCACTTCGGGTACCGTATCTTCAATAGCAGTGGAAACAACAATTAAATTTGTAGCTGTTGTTATGCCTTCTCCATTTTGCAAAAAACAGTTTATGCCTTCGGCCTCTAACTTTGTTTTAGTCTCGTTATCTTCTCCTTCAATAAAATATCTATCGCTACCGCTAACTTCTTTACCAATGCCTTGTAAATACTGAGCAATGGCACTCATACCAACACCTGCAATACCAATAAAAAAAACAGATTTAAAATCGTTAATATTTTTAATCATTAAATATAAAATTATAAGCTAAAATAAATGTTCTTTATTAAATGGTGATTTATAATTCATCTAGCTGCTTTTGATAATCGTACTGTAAATCCTCATGCATTGTTACCAACACTTTATTTATCTTTTTTAATTGAAATTGATAAATATTAAAAATTACTGGATTTGTTTTAAAACTACTTTTTAATTCGTTTATTTTAGTACAAAAATAAATGAGCAACTCAATTTCCACATTTGCTAACCCGCTGTAGCGGCTATACTTATTTATTAAACGTAAAATTTTACGTAAACTTTTTTTTACAAAATATACACTTGAGGTATTAATGGTTTCAAACTGTGTTTCTATTTCTATTATACTATTTTCTATAAATTCAGGAATATTGTGTGCTTCAAACAATAAATAAGTAAGTAATTCCTTATTTTCTTTTTTAAAACGCCCAAGACGTAAACACAATTCTAATACCCTGGTAGAGGGTAAATTTGTTAGCTCTTGTTTAATTTCGTTTAATGTAGCTGCCTTCATAGTGCAATTTAATTTTAATTAACCACAGATAAACACAGATTATTTTCACAGATTAAAATAAAATTATACAAAAAAGTCATCCTATTCAGTTATAGTAATCAAATGAGTGTTCTATCCAAAAAAATATTTACTTTTAAGCATGAAGAAAGTTAAAAGCATTCCATCTCCCATAACCATATTAATGGTAATAATTGTAATTGCTGCACTTGCTACATGGCTTATTCCTGCTGGTAAATACAATACAATTGCAAAGGGCGAGGGAGATTATTTTACCCTACGTACTTCAAAAGGAGATACTAACTTACCTTTTAATCAGCACCTATTAGATAGTTTACAAATAAAAATACCCTTGGAGAAGTTTGCAAATGGCGCAATTTTTAAACCTGTCTCCATTCCCGGAAGTTATCAAAAAGTAGACCCTAAAAAACAAGGTTTTATTGAAGTGCTACAAGCTCCATTAAGAGGTATTGTAGACACCATTGAAACGATTCTTTTTGTATTAGTTATTGGAGGCTTTATACAAATTTTTAATGCCAGTGGCTCAATGACGAAGGGGTTAACAGCTCTTTCAACTACAATGAAAGGGAGAGAGAAATGGTTAATTATTATTCTTACTTTTTTGTTTTCCTTTGGAGGTTCATCTTACGGAATGGCAGAAGAAGGATTAGTTTTTTATCCCATTATGGTTCCTATTTTTTTGGCAGCCGGATTTGATTTAATAGTGCCAGTGGCCGTAATTTTTGCAGGAACACAATTGGGTACACTTTCCTCTATTACCAACCCTTTTAGCACCATTACAGCATCTAACGCAGCAGGTATAAATTGGACGGATGGAATTATTGAAAGAAGTATACTTTTTGTTTTATCAACATTACTTACCGTTTGGTACATTGTTCGTTATGCTAACAAAGTTAAAAAAGATCCTACACAATCGTTAGTTTATAAAATTGATGGAAATATTACATCGCCCTTTATTGCAATAAATACTACTAACACCAACGAAAAATTAGATGTTAAAACTAAATTAAGCTTAGCCTTATTTTTTGGTAGCTTTTTGTTTATGATTTATGGTGTTATTTTTAAGGGCTGGTATTTTATAGAAATGACAGCTGTTTTTCTTGCTGCATCCATACTTTTGGCCATAATACTTAGGTTAAAAGAAAAAGAGTTTATTGATAATTTTATTAATGGTGCAAAAGACTTACTAGGAGTTGCCTTTATAATTGGTGTTGCCAGAGGCGTAACCATTATTTTAAACGAAGGCCAAATAAGCGACTCTATTTTATTTTATTCCGCCAAAATGGTTGGCGGTTTTCCTCCAGTTTTATTTATCCTTATTTTGTTGGCTATGTTTATGGTATTTACGTTGTTTATTTCTTCCTCTAGCGGCATGGCGGTGCTAACAATGCCCATTATTGGAGCATTGGCCATTTTAGTTAATATACCTGGCAAAGAGGTTGTAAATGCCTATTTATTTGGTATGGGAATAATGGGTTTTATTACGCCCACTGGCCTAATTTTACCATCGTTAGCTATGGTAAATGTTAGCTTTAAAGCTTGGATGAAATTTATAACACCCTTACTTATTATGCTATTTATTTTATGTGCTGTTTTTTTAGTAGGTGGTTTGTATTGGTAAAACCATTTATTCGATTATTAATATCCTTAAAATTATCTTTTTAAAATAGTTTAAAAAGTTGTAGTTAATAAATTTAAAAGTATAAATAAAAATGTTAGAATATAACCCCAAAGATTGGCTTACGTTTATTTTTAAATTCCACAAATCGGATACCATTAGGCAATTACTGCCCATGCTACTTTTAATTGCACTTTATGCTGCTGGCGTAGCATATTTAGAAATTAGTTATTGGAAATTAGCTGATAATAGCCATGTAAAAAACATTCCGCTAATGCATAGTATTTTAAGCTTTGTAATTAGCATGTTGTTGGTGTTTAGAACAAATACAGCATACGATAGATGGTGGGAAGGGCGAAAATTATGGGGCTCCTTAGTTAACAATAGTCGTAATTTGGCTATAAAGCTTTCGGCAATTTTACCTTTAGAAGATGTAGAAAACAGGACCTTTTTTAAAAAAATTATTCCTGCATATGCCTATGCTTTAAAAAATCATTTAAACCACGAGAGTACAAGAAAAGAATTATTTGATGATGAACTTTTAAATAAAAAAATAGAACAAGATAAACATGTGCCAAATCAAGTGGCCTTAATGCTAATTAAACGAGTAGAAAAACTTTACCAAGAAAAGAAAATTACGAATGAGCATTTACTAATTCTAAATGGTGAATTGTTGTCTTTTACAGATATATGTGGTGCTTGCGAACGCATTAAAAACACTCCTATACCCTATAGTTACAGTGCATTTATAAAGAAATTTATTTTCTTTTTTATAATGACCTTGCCTTTTGGCTTTGTATTTAGCCTAGGGTATTATGTAATACCTGTGGTGTGTTTTATTTTTTATGTACTAGCCAGTTTAGAGCTAATAGCCGAAGAAATTGAAGACCCTTTTGGTGGTGATACAAACGATTTACCTACCACAAAAATTGCAGGCAATATTCATAAGCATGTGTATGAGATATTGTAAGAAATTAAAATGTACAAAAAAGTATTATAATAGTCAAGCTATGCCAATGATACCTAATTCTTTTTTAATATCAGTTCTCTCTTCCAATTCTCCTGGATTAATTCCCCATGCCCCTGCAATTTCCATTACTATATCTTCATCAGGAAAATCAATATCTTCTCTTTCAAAATAACTATCATTCTTTGCTTCTTCTGAAAAAGTATTTACAAAATTATACTTTTTCTCAATTTCACTAAGCTCACCTTCTATTACTAAATTTATACCTCCTCCTCCAATGTAACCATACATTCTTTTCAACTCACCATTTTTTGATATAGCCCATAAATAATAATCTGAAACTCTATATGAAACATATAGTTGAGCCTCATCAAATACAGCGCTTACTTTATTTATTAGTTTTTTATAATTCTCAATTTCGTCTTTTTCATCTTTAGCATCAAACATTGCAAGTCCCCAACCCACTGCTATTGTCCATTCTCCTATACTTGGCGTAATATAAACTCTGCCTTCTTCATAAGCTTGATTAATGCCTAGTTGCCAATTACAAAACTTCATTTTTTTTAAGCCTAATGTGTTAAAAAGCTTTTCTTTATCAGATGTTTTTACTGTTAACCATATACATTTATATCCGAAGCTAATAGGGTTATCTTGTACTAACATTTCTTTGTCAGAGTATGATTTATTTAATTCAACTTTCTTTGGCGTTTTTTTTCTTTTAATCAAATAATAAATTAAAAGTGGTAACAAAATTAGAACTACACCAAATACCTTTGTGAAAATTTCGGACATATTAAAAAAAATAAATTAATTTAAAGTTAAGGAGTAAATTATTAGAGTCGAAAAAAACGAGTCTAAATAAAAACTACTCCCCCCTCCCACTAGCCCCATCAATTATTTTTCCAAAAAATATGGCATTCATCATAAGCTTAGTGCCACCTAACCAAAAGCCCCTAAAATTAGGGTTTTCACCAATATTTATTATTCTGCCACTACCTACAGTATTTACAATTACTGATGCTGAGTTTTTTATTGCTCCTAAATTTTCGGCGCTTATATAGCCGCTTTGCAACGGGCTACTACCAAAGTAAAATGGCGTTGCGTATGGGTTTTTACTTTTTTCCATAAACACTTTATTGGCCTTAAACATACTTACCGTTTTGCTATTGTAACCGTATGCTAATGGATGTGTATTATCTATATTGGCTTCAAAAATTGCACCATTCATTTGTTGGGCACCATTAATTTGCTCTTGTTGTACATAAGGTAAACGTTGTGAGCTATCAATAGGTGATTTTATTTTTTTAATGACCACATTATTTACTCCATTTTGTGCGGCCCATTGTACAGCCTCTTCTAACAAAATTAAATTACCGCCGTTTTGTACCCAGGCTTTTAATTTCTCTTTATTTAATTCTCCATAGCTACCTCCAACCATAATAATAGTTGTATAGTTATTTAAATCTACTCTATTAAAAACACCTATCTCTAAATGCGTTGAGTTAATATTCATTCGTTGATCTAAGGAGTGCCAAACCTCACCTGCATCGGTAGCATTTACACCTGGCCCTACAAGCATTGCAATAGTTGGCTTGGTTAAGGAAATAAATTTACTACTTCCCAAATCGCTTCCTTCAATTGCGTTTCCACTTTGCATAGCATAAATTTTTAACCCATTTTTTAGGGCTATGCTTTGCATTAAACTAGCCATAGCTTCTGGAGTGATTGCTTGCATTTTTACGGGCACTAAAATTGTACCATAGTCAAATTTTTTGACCCCAGTGGTGGTATTTATGCTTAATAAATTAGTAGCTACTTTTGTTATAAGCCCGGCTTGTTGCAATTCGTATAATGCTTTAGGGGCATACATTTCATCCCACTCAAACAAATACGCATAATCGCTTTTTGTACCTATAACTTCTCCTTTAGGAAATTGAACTGGAGGCAACGTAGTTGCACTAATAGCATTTACTATAGTTTCTTTGTAGGGCAAGCCAAATGCTAAAGGCATTGTCCAACTAGTAATATCATAAAACAAACTATCGGCAAAGGTTAACTGTTTTGTAAAAATTCCTTTTATTAATCCTTTTTGAGGCTGATTTAATGCAACACTATAACTCGTTCCTTTTTCAAACTCCCCATCTTTAAAGCCATTTACAAGTTCTTTAACTTCTATACCATGCCGTTGAAGCATTTCTATAAAATGAAATGTTTTTACTTTATCATTTTTATCTCCAAAAACATAACCCGTATTATCGGGCAGAGCACTTTGTTGGTAAAAACTACGTTGAAATTCTAAAAATTCTTTTCGCAATTCAACTGCACCCTCTAAAGTAGATAAAGCCGTTACAAATTGATTTTTAATGGTGGCCGAAAAATGTAAAATACCATTTGTTGTTTGTTGTGCATGACCTCGGCTACTAGCTTGTTCAAACAAAATACCTATAGCTCCATTAATATCTGGAAAGGTTGATCCTTTACCATAATAAAAATCATCATAATTTTCTTTTGTAAAATAAAGTGAGCCAATTTTTTCTAATTGTTTTGCATGAAATTTTCCAAGCTTTTCACTTAGCTCCTGGTTTTTTGCTGGTGTAAGCGGATTAACTCTACTTGGCACCCCTGGCTGAAAAAAGAAACTAGCATTACTTCCTTGCTCATGATGATCGGTTAAAATATTGGGCTTCCAAGCATGAAACCATTTTAACCTATTTTGACTTTCAATATGTACTGCTGGCAACCAATCTCTATTTAAATCAAACCAATAATGACCAAAACGGCCACCAGGCCAAACTTCGTTAAACTCTCTACTGTTAGGGTCGGTAACTAAGTTTTTACTTTTATGTTGGTTAGCCCATGTGCTAAAACGCTGCAACCCATCTGGATTAAAAGAAGGATCTAAAAGAATAACGGTATTCTCCAATAAATCATCAATTTCTTTGCCTTGTGCTGCGGCTAAATAGTAAGCACTTAATAAAGCTGCATTGCTACCACTTGGCTCGTTGCCGTGTATGCTATGGCCAATATAAACCACAATAGGCATATCGTTTATATTTAACGTTGCTGATTTTTGTGGGTTACTTAATTGTAAATGTTGCTCTCGTATTTGCTCTAATTTTTCTAAGTTTTTTTGTGCAGAAATTATTAATAATACCTGAGGGCGGTTTTCAACGGTAAGTCCCATAGTTTCCAACTTTACCCTATAGGGTGCTGCGTTAGCAATAGCTTTCATATAATTTACCAATCTATCGTGGGTTATATGATACTCTCCTACCTCATGATAAATAATATCTTTTGGCTTTGGAATAGCTGGATTGTAGGCTACAGTAGCTGGTAAATAATAAGATAATTCTTGAGCTGAAAGATCTATAGAGAAAATTAATAAAAATGTAAATAGTAAATTCTTCTTCATTTGGAGTTTAGTTTGTTTAATAAAAATTGCCGTTTATACTAATTTTGTTAACGTTTATAAAACAATTTAGTTAAGGTTTAGTTACAAAACAAAAATTTGAAACTATTTAAATACTTTTACAGTCTATTAAAAAAAACATAAAATGAAAAAAATTTTTATTTCGGCTTTGGCACTTACATTAACATTAGGTTTAGCTGCACAAAGTTACACCCCGGCTGTAAAATTAGAGGCTGGTAAACAATACACCGTTACCACTATTACCAAAAGTAATATGACCCAAGAAGCGATGGGCCAAACAATGGAAATACCCATTGATGCTACTAACAAAGCTACGTTAACCATTAAAGCAGCATCTGATAAGGGATACGAAAGTACATATATTACCGACCGAGTAGTACTTGCCGCAAATATGATGGGCCAAGACATGAATTACGATAGTGATAAAAAAGAAGATAGAGACGGCAAACTGGGTGAAAGTATGAATAAATTGGTTGGAAAAGAAACTTCATTTGTAGTGAATGGTGCTGGCAATATTATTAAAGAAACAGTTGTAAAACCAACACAAGAAAAAAGTGAAGATGAAGGCCAAGATATGATGACTGGAATGATGGGTATGGGATTGAGTGCTGCAAGTACTTGCCCGGCATTTAATTTATTTGTAAACAACACTGAACTTAAAATTGGAGATAGCTTTGTAGATAGTTCAACCGTAAACGATAAAGATGGTAGTACAAAAACAAGTACTACGTATGTTTTAAAAGAGGTAAAAGATGGTAAATCTATTTTTCTCCTAAACGGACAAGTTGCCATTAGTAAAAAAATGGAAATGCAAGGCATGGAAATGACTACAAACACCGCTAGCAAAAGCACAGGCGATATGATTGTAGATGTTGCAACTGGTTTATTAAGTAGTAAATCAATTGTTACTGAAACAACAGGTAGTGTTGATGTACAAGGAATGAGCATACCTATTACAGGTAAAACAACTACTACCATTACCGTTAGTGCTAAATAATTTTTACACTTACTTTATAAAAGCCTCGGAGTTTTTCTCCGAGGCTTTTTAGTTTTATTAGTAAGTAAGATTTGTAAATTACTGCTTCATTAATTTTCGTACAACTTCGCCAGCAGGTGTTTTAATTTTAAATAAATACATTCCATTTGGTAACGCTTTATCTAAATATATTTTGTTACCAACAATGGTAGACGTACTTACTATTAATTTACCAGCTGCGTTATAAATAGTTATAGTATTAATGGTAGAGGCAGTGTTTATAAACACATAATTCGTAAATGGATTTGGCCCCAAGGTTATACTAGTAATATCTTTATCAACCTGCACTTTTGCAATGTCGGTGTACTTATACCTAGCAGCGTTATCAATAATTCGTAACCGATAATATAAGGTAGAAGCTGAAGCTCCTAAAGTTGCATTCTTATCTATGTAAGTATATGTATTTCTATCTGTATTTTTTGCAGTAATGGTAGCAATTGGGGTAAAGGTTTGCCCATCTATACTTTTTTCTACACTATAGGTATTTATATCTTTTTCATTAGTTGTAAGCCAGTTAAGGTTAACATCATTACCATTTTTAGTAGCACCAAAACTTATGAGTTTAACAGCCAAGGCAATATTTATTGGGCCTACAATTTCAAAATCGTCTATTGCTACACCAGAGGAAACTACACCTCCGTCCGATTTAAAACGTATTCTAAAAGCCACGCTACGGTTTCCTCCTAAAAAAGTCATATCATAAGAGCACAACGTAAAACTAGCGGCATTACCAGAAAAAAAGGCTTCGTTTAACGGAAATGCAGCATCACCAACTGTGTTACCAAAATTGTACCAATTAGCTTGAACAGTTGTCCCCAATGGAGTCCAATTTCTTCCAGAGTCTAACGTATATTCAACTCTAAATCCATCATACCCACTTTCTGTACTTCGTTTATTTCTAAAATTCATGGTATAGGCACCTACAGTTGTAAAATTATAATTGGGTGTCATTAACCTGGCATCTGTATTATCTAGGTAATTCCCAGTTAAACCAGTTACCCAAGCATTGGAAGCACTAACAAATCCATTTTTACCAGCTACTGCAGAATTGCCTCTCTCCCATGGGGTACCATTTGCGTTATCTACTCCAAAATCTAATTGATTTGGCGCTTCAAAATTACCACCACTTGCTATGGCATAAGGTGTTCCTCTATTAGGTAAAATATGTATGTATAAATTTTTTGTAATAGTCGATAATCCTGAATTTATAGACAGTGTTACTGTATATTTTCCTGGAACGCTATAAATATGTGAAGGGTTTTCAGCGGTAGAAGTACCAGCATCACCAAAATTCCAACTCCACGATGTACCATTGTAGGATGTACTTGTAAAATTTATGGGAACCCCTCTATAACTCGTTACTTTATCCGAAGTAAATAGAGCAGTTGGTGCAGCAAAAAAACTGCTCATAAATAAGCCCCTACCATGTGTAGCAGCAATCATTACTTTGTCGGATTGGCGTAGTTGCAACATATCTACTCGTACATTAGCTAAACCACTATTACTTGGTCCCCAAACCGTTGCTCCACCATTTAAATTATCTGTAGTCCATACACCTAATTCGGTAGCTATTACAGCTTGATCGTTATTATTGGGGTTAAATAAAGCCCAGCGTATAGGCATATCTGGTAAGTTACCTTCTACACTTGTCCAACTTGTACCACCATTTGTACTTTCCCAAACACTATTAAGTCCGTAATTGCTATAGGTTGCTAATAAATGATTATCATCACCAGTTTGTACTTCTATACAACTTACGTAGCCTGTAGCTGGTAAGCCAGTACTAATGTTAGTAACCGTTGGTGTAGCTGTATGTGCATTATCTACTCTAAAAACATCGCCTGTATTTACTGTACCAAAAAAAACTCGGTTGGATGTATTTGGCGAAACCTTTACAGCAGAAACTTGATCGCCAAAACCTGCAGTAACAGCAACAAAAGTACTGCCCGTTTGAGGGTCGTCCCATCGTCTATACGTACCCGAAGTATTACACATGTAAAGCTTGTTATTAACATCATCATAATCTGTGGGGCTTATAAACGCTCCGCCACTTGTTACTATATTTGTCCATGTGCCACCGCCATTGGTTGATCTATAAAAATCATTAAATACATAAGAAGTGAATTGAAACTGAGGTTGATCTTGATCTATATGGGTAAAAGCACCATCGCCACCTGTTACCTCCGTTGTATTTTGTACCACCGCTTGTGTAAATTGATGGCTGCCGTTATCTTGTGCACCTGCTAAAAAATAATTGGTTAAGGCTGTAGGGTGCATAGCACATGCATAAAATTGTGCGGTTATATAATTGGTACCTTTATCACTTATGGTAGGTACTGCATTATTGGCATTTATGCTTCTGTAAATTCCGCCATCATTAGCAAAATAAGCAATGGTGGAACTACCCGGTTGAAATAAAATATAATGCTGATCTGCATGTACATTTTGAAAGCCAAAACCGCCATACCAATGTGTTATTTGGCTCCAGGTAGCACATCCATTAAACGATTTAAAAATATCTATGCCACCTACAAAAACTACATCTCTATTATTTGGGTCAACAGCAATCGTTAAATCGTACCAAGCTTGGCTACGTGAAAAATCGGTAGCAGGAATTCCAGGGTCAGCATCTGCAGGTTCTGTTCTACTAGTCCAAGAAGTTCCTCCGTTTATAGATTGGATAATTCCATTCACCACATTTCCATCTTCTATTACTGCATAAACATAGTTAGCATCGCTCAAAGCACATGCTAATTCAATTCTATCGGCAGTGATAGGCAATGTTTGTGCTGCTGCAAAAGTTACACCAGCATTGGTTGATTTATGTATTGAGCCTCTTAGAGTAGCATAAATATCACCGTTAGCAGCCACATCAACATCATAACTATGGTTGGATGCTGCTCCACTAATACCTAAACCACTTCCTAAAACTTTTGTCCATGTGATGCCACCGTCAGCAGAGCGTTGTAATCCCCCGGTTGCAGTAGAAACGAATACTATTCCCGTACTATTAACGACCATTCGCTGGCAATAATCAAAAGTAGCACCTGTTGTACTTGCTAATTGAGCCCAACTAGCTCCCCCATTTGTACTTTTCCAAATACCATCACCTCTTATTGCATCGGCATTAAAGTAACCTTCTTCTCCAGTACAGAAGTACATTATTTGTGTATTAAAAGGATTCTGTACCAATGATGTAATAGCTAAATTCCCAAAAAAATCATCTACAGGTGCCCATGCTGGCTCTGTTGCAGTTATGTTTGTTGTTTTCCATAATCCACCGCCTACACTGCCTACCCATACTGTATTGCCTGTAACATCGTTAGCATCTACCAACATTGTTCTCGATCTTCCTCCTTGATTTTTTGGTCCAAGTTGTTGCCAATTTATACCTACAATAGCTGCATTACTTTGAGCTTGTATTAATTGATCTTTATATTCTTTGGCGGCTAATAAACGATTGGTTGGTACATAACCCAAAGCAGGGTCTTTCATCATTTTAATATCTCTTTCAATTCTTTCTTTTTGACCCTCCCTTTCTTTTGTAAGGTTATTTTTTGTAGATGTTGAATTGCATGCAATGAGGAAACATAAAAGGATAAAAACAATTGACAGGTTTAAGGTTTTTAGCTTTATAAAAAATTTTGGCATAGGTATTTCTTTGCAAATTAGTAATTAAGTTAATAGATATTAACGAAAGAAATTAACAGATGTTGTTAACTAATAAAGTATTTTTTAAAAAAAATACAGCCTATTGCTTTACAACAGATTAGTAAACTAAAAAAATTAAAATTTATACTGTTTGATTCAAGAATAAGGGCAATCCACTTTTCCAATCACCATCTAAATACAACTCAAACGAATAACGGCCGGCTTTAGTAAACTGTAATTGAGCAAAATTGGCCACAACATTAATCGTAACTATTTGTCCGTTTGGTGGTGTTTGAATATTCATGTTACCTTCTATAGGCTGTATAATTTCTTTTCCCTCACTATCAATTAAACGAAGTTTAAACGAATGTTCTCCTGCCTCTTTGCTAGAAAAGCGTAACCTGCAAGCTACAGAACAAGCTGGGTGCTGCGTGGGAAACTGCTTTGCATTAATACTATCAAACGTACCAACAATGGTAAGTTTCGACTGGTTATCTTGTGCAAAATCGCAAAGGGTAAAAATTTCTATTTCCATGTTATTTTATTTTATTTTATTTTGTAAAGTTATCGAAATAATTATTGGATGGGGAGGTATTCAATATTATATAACATAAGGATAAAGCTCTACCCTATTACACTGTGCCATAGTTTTTACTATTTTGAAGTGATGCTACTTAATAATTTATCAGATGGTCAAAGACCAGATCTCGGCTGTGCTTTGTGGCTGGAGACTATTTGGTGCAGGTAACAACAACAGCTGTGAAGTAGCAAAGCATTTTTTGAATACTTTGTTTTGCTTTAGCTAAGTTTGATTTTGATGTGCCTACAGATATTTTTAAGAGTTCGGCTATTTCTTCATGCTTTAATCCGTCAATAACATATAAGTTGAAAATTGCTCTGTAAGTAGGTGACAAATTTTGTAATAAAGCCACTATTTCTTTATAGCTCATTTTGTCTATAGTTATTTTATCAATATCTGCAATAAAAAAGCGGCTATCATCTTTTAAAGACATCCCATAAGCTTTATTATGTTTTCTATAATTATCAATTGCTGTGTTAACAAAAATTCGTTTCACCCATCCTACTAATGACGCTTCATAATTTTGATTGGTAGGCGTAAAATCTTTTACTTGATTAAATATTTTTAAAAACCCATCATTTACAATTTCCTCAGCCTCTAGTTCATTATTACAGTATCTTACACATATACTGATAGCAAAACCATAGTAGAGTTTATACAATTCCTTTTGGCTTTCTCTTCTTGTTTTTACGCAACCAAAAACAATTTGTTCAAGACTATTCTTGTTAGTCAATTTCGATTTTATTATTGTTTATTAATTTTCTTACTTTCAATTGAGCCATTATTTGAATAGTTTACATAATAAACACCACTGGGTAAAAAAGAAATGTCCATTGAAAGTGATTACCCGTATGGAATCTGCACCAAGTGTATGTGTGCAAACGCCGTTCAGCATACATATACGAAGGTACAGCGGACAGACGGATACAAATGCACCTCAGGGAATCCGAATCGGACTCATGCTCCCAATCCATAAAACTATCGAACAAAAACTTTCCCTTCTTTTAGTTTTTTGCCAGCGGCATCTAACACAACTACAAAATAATATCCTCGGCTTGCATTTTTTAGATTTATAGGTAGCAATGTGTAGTACCCCGAAATTGCAAATTCTTTTTTATAAACCAATGCTCCTTTGGCATCGTACACAGAAACAAATCTTTTGCTATTGGCATTGCTGCTGTTGTAAAAAGTAACATTGAAAGTGCCATCATTTGGTGTAGGGAAAATAAATAACTTACCGCTTTCTACAGCAGTGATAGCAACGGTTGAAGAGGTATTACTACATTGTAAGCCTCCTGCATAAGTTTCTTTTATAGTAGCAGAATAATTACCAGCTTGGTTTATTGCTACTGTATAATTATTTACAGTAACAGTTAATGGCGCTGCATTGTAAAACCAACTTGTAGTAAGTGTTCCTCCATTTGTAGTACTAGTTGTAGCAGTTAGAATGGTAGTTTGTGTAGGTAACAAAGTTGTTAATGGTGCTACCGTTAATGCAATTGTAGGCAACGGTCTTACTGAAAGTTTTACTGCTGCAGATATGCTTGGCGTAGTGCAAGAGGCTGTTGTTAATAAACAACGATAGCGGTTATTGTTTAAAACTGTGGTTGTATTTGTAATTGTAAGCATTGCAGAATTTGCACCAGCAATATTATTAAAATTTGTACCGCCATCTGTGCTTACTTGCCATTGGTAGTTTATGCTTTGTGGGCTTGTACCTACTACTGTAAAACTTGCATTTGTACCCACACAATTATCTAGATTGGCAGGGTTTGTAACGATACTTACCCCACTACCTACTGTAAGTGAAGCATTGTTAGAATTTGTGTTTCCACAAATTGTACTTGCTTGGCAACGATATAGATTTCCGTTAAAAGTATTTACAACAGCATTTAATGTTAATGTAGCATTATTAGCTCCGCTAATATTTGTCCAGTTGGCACCAGCATTTGTACTTACTTGCCATTGAAAATTTGAAGCCGTTGGTGCAGCTATAGAGAAACTAACATTTGCTCCTTCGCAAATTGTTTGGCTTATAGGTTGTGTATTTATTGTAGGGCTTGCACCTGGGTTTATTACAAATGATACTGTTGTTGTTTGGGTAGTAGCACTTGTGGCTGTGCCTTGTATACTAATATTGTATGTACCTGGTGATAAAGTATTTGTGTTGTTTAAAGTTACAACCGTACTGCCACCTGGGGTTACAGGGTTATTGCTAAAAGTTATATTTGTACCAGCAGGTACACCAGATACTGCAGAAAGTGATATTGGATTTGTAAAACCATTTACAGTATTTGTGCTTAAAGTTACAGCCATATTTGCTGGTGCAATACATGCTGCAGTTGTAGCAGTAGAAGTATTAAAACTAAAACTACCAATAACATTTATATTCTCAAACACTCTCACATGACCAGCGTTTACTCCGTTTCCATCATTAAATCCTGTGCCCACCGCCACAATATTTCCGTTACTGCTGATGCTTGATGATCTTCCAAATTGATCTCCATTTGCTTCTCCAATTAAATCAGCGCCTTGTTGCACCCATGCACTTGCTATAAACTTAAAGACTTTAGCATAGCCTGTAGTGCCTGTAGTACCAGCAACAATCGTTGATCCGTTTCCATCTATATCTGCTGAAGTACCGAAAAAATCACTTCCATTAACTCCCGACAAAGTTGCTCCCTTTTGCACCCAGGTTGTTCCGTTCCAATTAAAGATTCTAACTGAACCAATACTACCATTAAAGCCAGTCCAACCACCTGCTATAAAATTTGAACCTATAGAATCAATTGAAAGCGACAATCCAAATTGCCTTACTAAATTTACACCATCAATATCTGTACCCTTTTGAACCCAAGATGTGCCAGTCCATTCATAAACTCTAACATGGCCAAAGGTAGGTCCAGCTCCATCGTTACCAGCAGCTCCAATTGCCACAATAGTGCCATTTGCATTAATACTTACTGCATCTCCACTAAAGTCTTGAGCCGCCTCACCATCAATATCTGCACCTTTTTGTACCCAAGCGGTACCACTCCATTCAAATATTCTGCAATGACCTGAAAAACTTCCATTTGCATTGCTGTTCAAACCAGCACCAATGCCGATAGTGTTACCGTTGGAACTTAAACTTACTGCAGTGCCTGAACTATTACCATTGGCTTCTCCAATAATATCAGTACCTTTTTGAATATAATTAGAACCATTCCATTCATAAACTCTTGTGTAACCTGGAGGTGATGAAGGATTATTAAACGCTGGAGCCCCCACCGCAATTATATTACCATCTGAACTAATACTTACCGCATCTCCAAAAACATCACCTTGACTTGTTCCAACAAGATCCGAACCTTTTTGAAGCCAAGATGTTCCATTCCATTGAAATACTCTGGCTTTGCCTTTCCTAATTCCTGCGTCCATTGCACTTGGAGCACCGATAATTACTACCGTTCCGTTTGCATTCATATTTATAAAACTACCAGACTGTTCACCAGCAGCTTGCCCGTCAATATCTGTTCCTAATTGGTTCCACTGGCCAAAGCAAAAAACTGGAGATAATAAAAAGAGGAGTATAATTTTTTTCATACTTTTAAGTTTTATTTTTTTAAAAGTTAAAAATAATGAAACGGCAAACGAATAACCTCACGTGTGGACGTGAAAGATGCATCTTTTAGACGTGATATTCAGAAAAATGAAGCAAAATCTAACAATTAGATGCTTTAATAGCTTCTGTTATAAGAGATATTTTTTTATATTTAGATTCTTTAATGTCAAAGTAGAGGTACATTCTTCTTAAGGAAGAACCAATCCCATCAATACTCATATAGGCTTTTTCTGCAATCTCCTTGTTAGATATGTCTGGTTCTTTTAGCAAAATGTTGAGTACATTCCAATCGGTTTCGTTAAGTTTTCTATTGATGGCTTGCTCTATTTTTTCTCTTACCAATTGGAATTCATTTGTATTAATAACAAGATTATTAACCTCATTGGTTTTAAGTTTTGCAATTTCTTGAAGTAATTCGTCTCTTTTTTTTCTATCTTTATTGATGTTTCTGTTGAAATAAAATAGGATACTCAGTATTAAAATAATTGAACCAAGTATAATAGCATACGTTTTTTTTTGTTGTTTTGATTCTAATGCTGCTTTCTCATTTTGTAGTTTTTGATCATTTTTTAGAATTAAATCATCAAATTCATTTTTTACAACTTCTCTTACAAGTGTAAGTTTATTTTTTTCTAATTGAATACTATCTTTATAAATGCTGTATTTCTGATACATTTCTAAAGATTTTTTTGAATTGTTTTCCGCCAAATAAACCTTGTATAATAAATCATAGATATTTAATTTTAGTTCATTGCTAACATTTTTATCAAACCCTGCCAGTATAGATTCTCCCTTTTTTTTAGCAGCTTCAATATTTCCTTTCTTAAAGTCTAATTGAGCAAAAATGGTTTGATTATCAATAAGATAACTAGATACTTTAAGTTCCTTACATAGTATATTGCATTTTTCCGCATATACTGTAGCTTGTTTTAATTCATTTAACTCAAGGTAAATTTTAGCTAATGTTGAATACCCAGAAACTAAAAAAAACTTATGATTCGTTATCTCTAGTATTTTTAATGCTTTATCATAATAAATTATAGCTTCTTTGTACTTTTTTATTTCGTAATTAGTCCAACCAATATTTAAATAAATAACAGCTATTCTTCTTTTGGGGACATCTACATTTTGACTAGTAGAAAGTGCCTTCTGGTAATACTCTAATGCTAAATCATAATCTTGAATGTATAGATAGACATTACCAATACTACTTAGCATATTTGATTCTCCTATTTTATCTTTTATTATTTTAGAGATTTTGTATGAATTGGAAAAATATTGTAGTGCTTGATTATAGTCATTTTTGTTGGCATAAACATTGCCTTTATTACCCAAAATAGTAGCTATTAAGACAGTGTCATTTAATTTTTCTGCTAATTTTTCTGCTTCATTATAGTAGTTAAAAGCTAAGTCGAATTCCCCCTTTAATCTATAAATACCACCCCTGTCATTAGCAACATTATAGAGCTCTTTTGTATTGCTTTTTTCTTTCGCTAGTTGGTAGTAATAATCTAATACTTTGAGAGTGGAGTCGGGTTGAACCTGATTATTTGATACATAATATTCGGCTAAAGCATTGAATCGAATAGAATCTGATTGTTTAGGGTTTTCCCAAATAGATTGTAGGGATTTATTATTCGTTTGAGCAAGAGTTGTTAATGTTGAAACTATTAAAAGTAAAAATAGAAAACAGAATTTAAAATGAACATTTTTATAACGCATGATTAATAAAAGAATTTCCATAAAAATAGGAATAAATTTTTAGTCAACTATTTTGGGTTATACATACCAAAGTGTTGGCATTAAAGATGTAAAATATTTTTTCATTTTCTTTTATTTGATTTTGAACTATTGTTAATCCAAATATCTTAAGTTTGAGATTGAGATGCTACTTAATTTTTGAGTGTACTCAATGTAATATTATATAACTTAAGTATAAAGCTAAACACTATTCCGTAGTACCAACAGTAACCTCGTACAACCCACTAAACAAATATAATTTACCTGTTTTTACTTCTACACATTTATACCGTTTACGTATTTTTTCGCCACGCTTAAACGTACGGTTCCCTTTTATGGAAAACATTTGACCCTCTATTAGTTGTTCAACTAACAATACCCCATCTTTTTTAGCATCGTATTTATTTAAGACCCTTAAAAGGTTTTCATCGCCACAACTACTTGCTGCAGGGCGTTGCAGCGTTTTAAGTAACGCCTTTTCAATATCTGTAGGAAAAACTTTTTTAAGTAAAAATTGGGCTAAAATTTTGCTAAATTCATTCTGCCATTGTTTGCCATGTGCCGCTATTTTATTACCATATAATTCAAAGGTAAAAAGATGCGCTAATTCATGCAATAACGTAATTAAAAAAGAAAATTTATTAAGATTACCGTTTACGCTTATACGATGTGTTTTATGCAAATGAGCATGGCGGTAATCGCCTAAAATGCTTTGTCGTTGTTTAGTAATCGTTAAGTGTACTTTATGGTGTTGTAAGTAATGCAAAACTGCCTCAAAACTTCCATCGGGCAAGTACTCTTTTAAACCAATTAACGGGCTTTCTTCCTTAGGCATTTTTTTGTTTATTCAACTTTAAAATAGCCGCTATTTCAATAGCCATATACACTATATATAACCCCATTGCTATAAGTATGGATAGTTTATTTACTGTTTTTGCTGTAGATACATATATAAATACAGCAATAATACACACCATCATTTTTAGTAGTATTCCCCCCATTACAGCTCGTACAAAAGCACTAGGGTTTTTGTTTTGTAAACTTTTACGCTGAATAAAAAAGGCTAACGCATTAATAACTACACAAATTATATTAGCCACAATTAGCACTTCTCTATCTAACCCATATTTAGCTAATAAATTTTTTGCTAATAGCAAAAAAGTATTAACAAAAAGAAACAATAAAAGGATGGGTAGTATTGCTTTTCGTTGATTTATCATGGGGCAAAATTACTGATTTACTGCATTAGATAATTCAGCATTAAGTGCCACTACATTTGCACCCATATGGCACTGTCCATTAAACGTAACGGAAGGCTCTATTTGTAATTTACCAGCATAAATATCGCCTTTAACGGTTGCTTTTCCTCGTAAATGTAATAAATCATTTACTTTAATTACGCCCATTACTTTACCTAATACATCGGCTTGTTCTCCAAAAACATTACCTTCAATAGCACCCTCTGGTCCTACTAAAATTTTAGCTTTAGCCGTTACATCTCCTAGCACTTTACCGTCAATACGTATATCGCCATTGCTTTCAATATTGCCTGTAATTACAGTGCCAGCACCAATAATACTGGTAGCATTTGCTGCTGTTTCGTTCAACAAATTTTTTGATTTTGTAGTAAACATACCTGTTGTTTTAATTATTATTTAGTATCTACCTCAACTTTTGGAAGCTCTAATTTATTGGTATCTATTTTAACCACCGTGCCTTTTAAAACTTTTTGTAAATCATCAATATACTTTTGTTTAAATAGTAATGATTGTTCTATGGAATCTGTTCGTAATTTAAGCGCTCTATATTCTCTTATTTGTTTAGCATTACCATAACCAACCCCAGGCAAATAATATTTTAAGGGCGTAAATACAATTAAAGCCAAAGTAAGCCCTACCAATAATACAAACAAGGTACTTAGTGCAATATAAACACTCATTCTGCTAAGCTTAAATTTAACCACTTCCTCATAGGTATCCTCATTCATTACCACCAATCTATAACGATTTCGGAGGTGTTTTAATGTGCTTTGGGCATCTAATTTAGCCATAATTAATAATGTAATAGCTTAAAAGTAAGCAAAGCATTTCAAAATACCCTCAGTTTTGGGTACAATTATTGCTATTTCAATGTTTAAAGAAAACATAAAGTATAAGTAAACTAAAGGTGAACTGCCCTTTTTAAGCAAAAAAAACCGATATTTATCCCCTTTAAACATCATACCGATTTATGCTAAAAAGATTGATAGCGTTTGTACTTGTTTTTGTAGGGGTAAGTATGTTCTGTAACCGGGCTTTAGCTCAACCTACGTGGACATTTGAGCCTTTTGGAAAAGAAAAAAAGCCAGAGCAATATGAGGATAGAAAATTAGGCTCGGAGAAAACAGCGGATAAAAAGTTTACCACTACTCGTAGATTTATACAAAATAATGTAACCCATTTTAATTATTTCTACAATTCTAACAACAGAGTAAATACCGTTGTAGAAAGAGCAAAGGCATCTTTTAAAGATGATTATTCTCAATTATTACCCTTTTATCCCTTTACTTTAGACAATACCAAAAGCCAAAAAATTGAGTTAGACTCCGTTATCATATCATCTACCGCAGGTATTTTATTACATGATTTGCGGAGCGATTGGGTAGATAATATGTACCTGCTTATTGGCAAAGCCTATTTTTATCGTAAAGATTTTGATAGTGCTAACCTAACTTTTCGATTTATAAATTACAATTTATTTCCTCGTAAAAAGAAAAACGATGATGATGATAAAGTAATTGGTACAAACTCCGAAGCAAGTAATGGAATTATATCTATTGCAAATACAGAAAAAAGAAATTTTTTACAAAAAGTTGTATCGTTGCCTCCTAGCCGAAACGATGCCTTAATTTGGTTAGCACGTACCCTAATTGAAGAAGAAAAATATGGAGAAGCTACTGGTTTAGTTAACACATTACAAAACGATCCTAACTTACCAAAGCGTTTACAAAACGATTTAGCCGAAGTAACTGCGTACTTAAATTACAGACAAAGCAGTTATGATAGTTCAGCAGTGTATTTAGAAAAAGCATTAACAGCTGCAGATACTAAGCAAGATAAAAGTAGATGGGAATTTTTGCTTGGTCAATTGTACGAAATGAATGGTCAGTTTGACAAAGCCAGCCTTTATTATAGCAAAGCCTCTAAGCATACTGTAGATCCACTACTAGACATTTATGCCCAATTAAATGAGGCTAAAATGTACAAAGGAACCGGGGATATTAAAGAGCTAAACAATAGCATCGACAATCTTTTAAAAATGGCTCGTAAAGATAAATTTGAGTCGTATAAAGATATCATTTATTACAGTGCTGCTCAATTGGCTTTACAACGACCAGATACTGTTAATGCCCTTGTGTATTACAAAAAAAGTTTAAAATATAACGAAGGAAATATTCACTATAAAAATTTAGCTTTTTTACAATTGGGCGATATTGCATATAAACAAAAGCAATATAAAATTGCTTCTGCAATGTATGATAGCCTTAATTTAAGCGATACTACGTTAGCTAAACAAATAGCCGATTTAAAACTGCGTAAAGAAACGCTTACCTTAATTGTAGAAAAAATAAATGTTATAGAAAGAGAAGATAGTTTGCAACGGATTGCCTTATTAAGCCCTGCTGATAGAGATGCTTTTATAAAAAAGCTATTAAAACAATTACGCAAAGAACAAGGATTAAAAGAAGATTTTAGCAATAACGCTGGTGGTGGATTCAGCAGCTCGTTTAACAAAAACGAACCTGTTGATTTATTTGGTGGAAGCAGTAAAGGCGAATGGTATTTTTATAATGCATCATTAAAAGGTAAAGGTTTTAACGAGTTTAAAAGCAAATGGGCTAATAGAGTTAATGTAGATAACTGGCGAAGAAAAGCTGCTATGGATTTAGCCGGTCAAGGTGATCCAGGAAATAGTAGAAACAAAGGAGTAGGAAATGAGGCATCGGGTGATGGCAAAGAAAAAAAAGCAGCAACAGAATTAAATTACGATGCGTTAGCCGCAAATATTCCTAATACGCCAGAAAAAATTGATACCAGTAATAGTTTAATTGCTACCAGTATGTTGGCATTAGCAAAATTGTATCAAAGTAATTTGGAAGATTATGAGCAAGCTATTTTAACCTACGAAGAATACTTACAACGTTTTCCAACAAAAGCAGACGGAGAAGTGTATATGGGCTTATATTTTTGTTACAATAAATTAGGCAATAGTGCTAAAGCTGCCTATTATAAAAATTTATTAAACACAAAATTTGCAAATAGTGTTTTTGCAAAAATGGTTAACAACCCAGCAGCATTAAATCCAAAAATAAAAGACCCTGAAGCCACTAAGTTGTACGAAAATATTTACAACTTATTTATAGAAGGTAATTTTGAACAAGCCATTAATGAAAAGAAAAAAGCAGACAGCACGTATAAAAATAATTATTGGAGTCCTCAATTACTATACATAGAAGCGTTGTATTACGTTCGTCAAAAAAATGATAGTATGGCTATTGCTGGATTAACGTATATTATTCAAACTTATCCTGCATCTCCTTTAAAAACCAAAGCGCAAACTATGATAGAAGTGTTAGGTAAACGAAAGGAAATAGAAGAATATTTAACCAAATTACAAGTTACAAGGGCTACAGAGGAAATGGTGCTAGTGCCAGCGGAATCTAACCCAATTACTAAACAAAATGTACCTAGTGCTCCACCAATTGTAAAAACGCCAACAACACCAGCAGTAAAACAACCAATCGTTATTAAAGATAGTTTAAACAAACTACCTGTTATTAAAAGTGCCTCGTTTAAACATATTCCAACCGCACCGCATGTTGTATTGATGGTGTTAGATAAGGTAGATGGTGTTTATATAAATGAAGCAAAAAATGCTTTTGATAGGTATAATAGAGAAAATTTTTATGGTACAAAAATTAACATTGCAAAAGATACGTTAGATTTTGAAAAAAGTTTATTGGTCATATCAAGTTTTGCGGATGCTGATGCAGCCCTACTGTATTACGATAAAATTAAAAAAGATGCAAAAAGCGAAATAAGTTGGTTACCAGCAACTAAATATTCTTTCTTAATTATTACCGAAGAAAATTTACAACTCTTAAAAGAAAATAAAAATATTACAGAGTATAAAATGCTTTTAAATAGCCAATACACTAACAGGTTTTAATTAAAAGGAGTACAAAAAATAGTAGATACAAAAGATGAAACGTTCAGTTAAAATATTATGGAGAGTATTTTTTGGAGGCGCTTTAACCGTAATTGGTTTATTTGTTGCAGCCAATTTTGGTTTATTTGGCAAAATGCCTTCGGTTGAAGAGTTACAAAACCCAGAGGCTGATTTAGCCACAGAAATTTACACAAGCGATGGTATATTAATGGGTAAATATTATGCAGAAAATAGAAGCGAGGTAAAATACAGCGAAATATCAAAAAATGTAATTAATGCATTAGTAGCAACAGAAGATGAACGCTTTTATGAGCATAGTGGTATTGATGCACAAGCTGTAGCCAGAGCAGTATTTACTTTAGGTAAAGATGGTGGAGGAAGTACACTTACCCAACAGGTTGCCAAAATGATGTTAGGACAAGGTAAGGGAAGTACCTTAACAAGGGGGTTTCAAAAAATAAAAGAATGGATTGTTGCTGTTAAATTAGAACGCAATTTTACAAAAGAAGAGATCATTAACCTATACCTTAATCGAGCCCCTTGGGGAAATGTTTTTGGTATACGAAATGCTGCAAGAACGTATTTTCAAAAAGAACCTAGTGAATTAAAGATTGAAGAAGCGGCTGTATTAATTGGTATGTTAAAAGGATTTATTTACAACCCAATTACCCGGCCTAAAGAATCGTTAGAAAGAAGAAATGTTGTAATAGGACAAATGGTGGCTTGCCAACAACATTTTTTAACCGAAGCTGAGGCCGCCAAATTAAAAGCAAAGCCACTTATTACCAATTTTAAAAAGATAGACGAAAATGTAGGTATTGCACCCTATTTTAGGACTGTACTAGCAACTAAACTAAAAGATTGGGCTACAAAAAATAATAACCCCAAAACAGGTGAGCCGTATAATATGTATAGAGATGGCTTAAAAATTTATACCACTATCAATTCTAGAATGCAACA
This sequence comes from Bacteroidota bacterium, assembly GCA_031377245.1. Lineage (GTDB taxonomy): Bacteria > Bacteroidota > Bacteroidia > Chitinophagales > Chitinophagaceae > Ferruginibacter. Next base: position 28,471 of record JANMEU010000018.1, on the reverse strand, counting down.
GTATGCAGAGGAAGCTGTAGTGCAACATCAACCCATCATTCAAAAAAAAATAAATTGGTCTTTTAAAGCTGCAGGAGCAAGAATGTGGAAAGGGCACGAAAATGTGATTGAAGCAGCGATGAAATATACAGAGCGTTGGAAAAACTTAAAAGAAGAAGGCGTAAGTGACGAGGAAATTAAAAAAACGTTTTACAAACCGGTAAAAATGAAAATTTTTGCTTGGAATGCAAAACGAGAAATGGATACTATTATGACGCCATTTGATAGTATTCGATACCACAAGCAGTTATTACAAACCTCTTTTGTAGCAATAGACCCACACACTGGCGAAGTAAAATGTTGGGCAGGTGGAATAGATTTTAAGTGGTTTAAATTTGATCATGTAACTGCCGAAAGACAAGTAGGCAGTACCTTTAAACCATTGGTTTATTCATTAGGTATTATGGAAGCAGGTTATACCCCAGAAACACCAATTGCTGGTGGGGGTTTATCATTAGGAGGTAAGGTTGTAAGCAGTGGTGGAGGTGCATTAGCGTATTGTTTAGCTTGGTCTAAAAATATTGCGCCGTGGCGTATTATTGGGCAAGTAGGTGTAAAAAGAACAGTAGAATTTTCACAAGCCTGTGGTATTAAAACCAAACTACCTCCCTACTACTCTATTGCATTAGGTGCAGCAGAAATCCCCATGCTTGAAATGTTACAGAGTTACACTATGTTCCCCAATAAGGGCTTAAATGTTGAGCCTATTTTGATAAATAGAATTGAAGATAAAAATGGTAATTTAATACAAGAGTTTGTATCGCCACCCAAACAAGTAATGGCCGAAACAGATGCCTATACTATGGTAAAGATGATGCAAGGAGTTATTAAATTTGGTACGGCAAAAAACTTAAATGCATATAGTATTCCTGTTGAAAAAGCTGGAAAAACTGGAACAACTACAGGTAATTCTGATGGCTGGTTTATAGGCTATACGCCTGAATTGCTTGCTGGTACTTGGGTAGGTTGTGATGATCCATTTTTACGTATTTATGGTGGCACAAGTGGTGGTAACGAAATGGCTGCACCAAAATGGGGGATTTTTATGAGTAAAGTATATGCGGATAAAAAGCTAGGCTATGGTAAACTAAAAGAATTTGAAAAACCTGCTACCATAGGCAATGAAGAAATTTTGGCAGATGATAATATGAGTCGCCTATTTAATAAAAGCGATGGTACCAATGATATAGAAGATGAAGGAAATGGTAATGCAGATGATTTCTTTGGTAATGAACAACCAACTCAACAAGATTTAACCCCCATTGAAAATATTCCGATAGAAAGCGAAGGAATAAAAAATACACCTATTGATACCAATAGCAAAAATAAACCTATAGAAAAAAAGGATATAAAAAATGCTAGCGACCCTTTAAAACCAACCGATGATAAAAAGAAGGCAACTAAGGTTGTAGAAAAACCTAAAGTAGATAATGATTATTAAGAAGAATACTTAAAACAGGGATTATCTTTTACTTTTTTGGTTCTATTCAAAAAATTAATACCCTACTTTTATTGAATAAAAAGGGTGAAACTGTTATTCAATCCAGCTAGAGCATACCCCTTCTTTGTACTATTAATGCGCTACTTTTTCATTACTTTTTACGTATAGAAAAATAAATAGCCACTACAATAGGTAAATAAAGCAAACAAAAACAAAGCGGTAAAAACCACCACCCTAAGCCATTAGCAATTCCTTTACTAGTTAAAAAGGTAAATAATGTAATACCACTAAAAATAAGAAGTAAAGCCAGTTTTACATAGCGCAACATTCTTGTAGCAAAAGTGTATTGCTGTTGGGCATTTTGTGTAGTAATTGTTGTAGGATAATTAAATATATGTGGGTATTTATTTAGTAAGGTTAACAATAGGTATAATAAGGTAGCTATTATTGGTAAAATAAATATGGTTAGCTTACTTCCATAATCATCTACCTCCCCTTTTGCATTAAAATGAGTAGGTATAATTTCTGGCAAATTAAAAAAAGCAACTAAGGTAAGAGCCCATAAAATACCTAAAAATAGTTTACTAAGTAATTCTATTTTTTTATCTAAATTAGATAAAGGGATGGTTAATCTTGGCCTATTTTCAAAATCCATAAAATACTAATTTAAAAAAAATCCTCTTACAATTTTGTAAGAGGATTTTAAATAATTTAAACTTGAGTTATTTATTTGTAATTTCTTGCAGTCATTTCAACTCTTCTGTTTAACGCTCTACCAGCAGCTGTTTTGTTATCAGCAGCAGGCTTATCTTGACCGTAACCAGCACTAGTTAATCTATCAGCAGTAATTCCTTTACTTTCTAAATAAGCTTGTACAGATGCCGCTCTCGCTTCTGATAAGGTTTGATTTTTTTCTGCATTACCTGTATTATCAGTATGACCATCTACCGTTAAATTGTAGCTTGAGTTTTCGTTTAAAATTTTAACTACATCATTTAATGGTTTAAACGATTTTGCTAATAATTTAGAACTACCTGTAGCAAAAAATACATTTTTTGCAGCCGCATTTATACGCTTAACAATTGCTTCGTTTATAACTGGGCAACCAAAGTTACTAGCAGGTCCAACTTCATTAATACATTTATCTTCTTCGTCGTTAACACCATCACCATCCTTATCAGGTATAGGGCAACCTTGATAACGAGCCAATCCAGCAACAGTTACACACTTATCTTCTTCATCATTAATACCATCACCATCTGTATCAGGTATAGGGCATCCTTGGTAACGAGCAAAACCAGCAACAGTTGGGCACTTATCATCAGCATCGGTAATTCCATCACCATCTGCATCTGGGCAACCCTGTAGAGCAGCTAAACCTGCAACATCTGGGCATTTATCATCAATATCTAAAACTCCATCGCCATCTCTATCCTTTGGAGCTTCAACAACTGGTGGTGCTATAATTACGGGTGCAACTTCTTTCTTTTTACGTATAGGAGCTACTATACCAAAACTATGGTACAAGTGATAAGCAGAATTTTCAGTTACTGGTATACGGTATTGAGAATTTAATACTGCAAACGTACCTTCAAATAATTTTGCTTGTATCCCAACACCTGCAGGAATAAATGCGCTGTAATATCCTCCATATTTTGAAGCACCAACACCTAAAGTTAAAAAAGGACTAACACGATATTTATCCGTTAACAATTTTAAATTACCAGTTGCAACAGCTTCTAATAAAAGTTGTGTTTTACCACCACTTACTTTGTTAGGTACTGGATAATCTAAGTAAGAACCTGTTAATGTTCCAGCAAAATCTACCGAGTTACTTAATCCTTGTATGTAACTAACTGCCATACCTGCAACCATTCTGCTTGTTTTAGAATATTGACTAGCCTTAATAACATTTGATAATCCAACTGTTCTAAGATCAGCAGCAGTTTTAAAATCGTTTAATACAAAATGTATTCCTAATGACGGTTGTTTTTTGTACTCATCTTGGCTAAATGCAGTTACAAACAAAGTAATAGCAAATAATGATAAAAGAATTTTCTTCATAATAATTGTTTTCGTAATCGTGGCAAAAATAGCTTCTTAACTGCAAATGATGAAATAATTTGCAACATAATTATACCCAGCTGGTTAATAATGATAAATTCATAAAAATATTAGTTGAAAAAATTACTAAATAGATGGTTTCTTTTTACCATATACCTCCACTTTTACCCTAGTTAATCCTGAATTTATATACCCTATTTTTTGTGCAGCAGCTCTTGATAAATCTAGTATCCTTTTCATGGAGGGATGTAGCCTATCATTTGTTTTTAACACAACACTTTTCCCATTACGAAGATTAGTAACCTTTACCCAAGTGCCTAATGGTAGTACATTACAAGCTGCTGTAAATTTTTTTTGACTAAAAATTTCTCCATTTGCCGTTTTTCTTCCCTCAAATTTATTTGAATAATAACTAGCCGTACCATAAAGCACTTTGCTTGTTTTTTGAGAAGTTTTTTTTGTCCCTTCTTCCTTAGTTTGACTAAGACCAATTTGAGGCAGTAAATAGAGGCAAATGAACAAAATTAATAAATGCTTAAATCTATATATATTCCTCTTTTTTATCATATTACCCACATTTGTTGTTCGAAAGATATATTATTTTATTTAGTGGCAAAGTACTTTTCTCTCAATATTTTGTCTTCTCCATAAATATCATCAAAAAAATTAATTTTTCCACCATTTCCTTCACAACTAAAGTATCTGATGTATAAAGGTATTTGCTGCTTAACTACTAAACGTTTCATTTCCTTTTGGGCTATCCAATTTTTAATAGAGTCTGTAGTATATTTCAACGTGTCACCTTGTTTTAAATTTAGGCTATCATTCCTATTAATATAAAAAGCCAATTTCTCCCATTCTTGCACACGTACACAACCATGGCTTAAAGCCCTGGATGCATTTTTAAATAAGTAACGTTGATTAGTATCATGTAAATAAACAGCGTAAGGATTATCAAAATTAAATTTATACACGCCCAAAGCATTATTGTTGCCACTACCCTGCATTACTCTATAGGGTATTCCTTTCGAGTACCTTGTCCAGTTAACCGATCCACCACTTATAGTTTCCCCTTTGCCATTAACTAACCGTAACCCTAACCTGCTTAAATAATTTGGATTATTTTTTAGTTTAGGTAAATACTGTTTTACAATTATACTAGTGGGGACCGTCCAAGTAGGGAAAGTTACCATATCTGTTATTTTACTGGTTAGTAAGGGTGTTCTGGTCTCTGGTTTTCCTACAATTACTTTACTTTCTAATGCAAGGGTATCGTTATCCCATACTTGTAAATAGTAGCCTGGTATATTTACCCAAATGTATTTTTCGGGCATTTTTTCGGGCATTTGTTTGTATTTATCCAATGTAATGGCAATGCGTTTAAATCGTTCTGCATCGCTTACATTAAGGGTTTTAATTAAACCAGTTGTAATTTTTCCATCCACTTTTAATCCTTTATTTTTTTGATACTTTTTTAAAGCGTTTGATAACTGGGTAGAATCTGGTAGTTTGTTTAAAAAATCAATACAATTGCTTTCGCCCAATCGCTTTTGAAGGGTTTTAATAAAATAGGTTGAATCTTTTACATCTCCTTTTTTATAAGGATAGGTTATATAGGTGTAGGTTTTTCTGTCCATGCTGTCTAAAAAGCGTTTGATACCGCTTTTTAAATCCCAATATCCTTTATGTTTAGGTTGTATAGAATTTAAAACTGTTGTAAACTGATTTTTTTCTAACACCTTGTTTAAGGTAGATGCAAAAAAGCTTTCGGCTAAAATGGAGTCTTTATTTAAAGAAAGACTATCGGCCTGTAATCTGCCATGTTTTAAATGATAGATGGCATACATAAAGCCATCGGTAAGCATCATATCTGCTTTACTCCACAAAACAGCATCCATTCTATTTAAGGAGTCGCTATCTAATTTCTTTTTTAAGGATTGCAAATTTTTATTGTGGTATTCTTTTGGAAATAAGCCTTGTAATTCTGCATTTTCAATAAAAGAAAACAAGGTGTCTGCTAAAGGTTTCCATGTTGCTTTTGTGCTCCACACCGGTTCATAATTTTTACTTTTATAAAAAGCATCAACCGCTTTTACTAATTGTAGTTTTATGGAATCATCCATTTTACCAGCATTTTTTAAAGCAAACACTAAAGCTTCTTTAATGTTATCGGTTGTTACCTTATCAATTTCATTAGGATTGGCAACTAGTTGCTTTTCATTTGTTACAGTTTTGCCACTACCATTATTACAGGATAAACAATAAAGGCATAAAACGATTACTACAAAGTAGGTAAAGTGGGCATTTCGGTGATACATATATTAGGTTAAAAATGGTACCTTAGTCAAGAAAATTTTAATAGGGTGATATTTACAAAATTAATATTAAACAAGATAGTAATTCGTCTGCAAATGCTGCATATACTTGCACTTGTTTTTTTATTAACACCTTGTAAAGTATTTGGGCAAGATACTACGTTAAATAAATATGGGCTTTGGGTTATAAAAAGTCCGTTGGTTTTACAAAAAACAATTAATGTAAATACCAATAAATCAATGATTGATATCAAAAAATATATACCAACTATAGTTTTAGATTTGCGCTACGCAACTACAAATAATTTTATGAAAACCAAGCTTTATCCAACCATTAAAACTACCTATTTGCGTAAACCTGCCGCCGAGGCCTTAAAAAAAGTACAAACCGAGTTAAACAAACAAGACTTAGGGTTAAAAATTTTTGATGCATACCGCCCTTACTCTGTTACCGAAAAAATGTGGGAACCAGTAAAAGATGACAGATATGCCGCCGACCCAAAAAAAGGTAGTGGGCATAATAGAGGTGTTGCAGTAGATTTAACCATCATCAATTTAAAAACAAAAAAAGAGTTAGATATGGGCACTGGCTTTGATAATTTTAGCGATACAGCACATGGAGATTTTATTAATTTGCCTCCCCTAGTTTTACAAAACAGATTGCTTCTAAAATCTACCATGGAAAACTATGGCTTTAAAGTTTTAGATACGGAATGGTGGCATTTTTATTTGCCAAATGCAAAAGATTTTGAACTGTTGGATGTATCATTTAAGGAATTGAGAAAAAAAAGGAAATAACTATTTTTTTTGCGAAAGCTGCATATTGAATTTAATTAAAAATTCTTTTTTTATTTTATTATCCCTTTTGTTAGGATGATTTATATACTCGTCTTCAATTTCTGGTATTACAGAAAAAAGTTTTTTTAAATTTTTAACCGTTGTAAGTTTAATCTTACCATTTTTATCTAGATAATAAATTTCAAAAACAGGCATCATTCTATCCAGTAAAAACCCAATCCCCTTATAACCACCATTTTGACTTATATAAACAAACATAAATGGATATTCAGCAGCATTACATTCTAACTTCCAATAGTAATCATTAAAAAGGCTGGTAAAAAATCTTATATAAACTAAGCTATCATCGCTAAATCCCCAAGGCGTAAATTTAAGTTTTTGCTCCCCGTCATCCAATTTATATTTTACCCTTACAACACCATTTTTATCAAGCCGATCAGAACTTTTATCTATTAATTTAAATTTTCTTTCAATTGATGGAGACTGGTTTACAAATTCTTGATAAGATTTATAAAACCCTGATTTGTATTTTTTAAAGAGTGTGTCTCCTACTATTACTTCATTTTGGGTACTATCTAGTTGTGAATATCCAACTGTATACACAAGCGACAATAAAATAGCAACTAAAAATCGGTTCATACTATTAACTTAAATAATTTTTTTTACTCTTTGCTCCATCATCATCAAATCTACCACCACAAAGGCTGTAACCGCTTCTAACACTACAGGCACTCGTAACGCAATGCACAAATCATGTCTGCCTTTTACCGAAAAATTTTCTACCGTATTAGTTTCCCAATTTAAAGACTGTTGTTCTTTTGGAGTAGAGGATGTAGGCTTTACGGCTATTCTAAAAATTAATGGATTGCCATTTGTTAGTCCGCCAACAATACCACCTGCATTATTAGTTTTTGTTTTTCCTGTATCGTCCATCAGTGCATCATTATGCTGACTACCAAACATAGTTGCAGCAGCAAAACCTGCACCAAACTCAACACCTTTTACTGCAGGAATAGCAAATACAGCATGGGCTAAAAGCGATTCTACCGAATTAAAAAAGGGTTCTCCTAAACCAATAGGCAAGCCATCAACAGTGCATTCAATGATACCTCCAACAGTATCTTTTGCATCAATAGCTTTTTGTAAACCTTTTTCAACATCTGCCTCTCCACCAATTTGTAAAAGCGTAGCATTTATTTTTATAGAAGCTAACAGTTTTTTTGCAACCACGCCTGCAGCTACTAAGCAAACGGTAAGCCGTCCACTAAAATGTCCACTTCCTCTATAATCTTCAAAGCCACCATATTTTTTACTGGCTACAAAATCAGCATGGCCAGGCCTTGGTATGGCTCTTTGCTTATCGTAATCTGCACTTCTGGTATTGTTATTTTCAAAAAAAATAGTAAGCGGGGCTCCTGTTGTTTTGCCATTGAACAGGCCCGTTTTTATTAACGGAATATCATCTTCCTTTCGTGGGGTAGTCCCTTTAGTGCCGCCTTTTCTTCGTTCAATATCGGTATCAAAATCATCTATACTTAAGGGCAGCCCTGCTGGGCAACCATCAATGGTTACACCTACACATTCGCCATGCGATTCTCCAAAAATAGAAACCTTAAAAAGAGTACCAAAACTGTTCATTACATTCGTATTTTATGGTAAAGATATAGTTGCTCCAAGCATTTTTAACTGCTCATAAAAATTAGGGTACGATTTATTTATGGCTTCAGCCTCTTCAATAATCGTATTGCCCGTTGCGCCTAATGCTGCAATTGCACAAGCCATTGCAATTCTATGATCATGATTAGAATGTACTGTTGTACCTTCTATTTCGTTACCACCATAAATAATCATAAGGTCATCTTGCAATTTTATTTCAACACCCATTTTAGCAAATTCGGTTTGTAAGGTTAGTCCTCTGTTACTTTCTTTATGTGCTAATCTGCTCACTCCTTCTATTACACTTGTACCATTACAATATACAGCTAATGCTACAAGCGGTGGAAACAAATCGGGGCAATCGGTTGCATTAAAATGAAAAGGTTTTAAACCATTATTCCCTAAAGGTTGACTAAAAAGTTCAATTCTATTGTCCTCAATAGATAATCTACATCCACAATCTCTTAACGCATTTAAAATAGCTTTATCGGCTTGAGTGCTAAAAACATCTAAACCAGTTACAACAACATTACCTGCAATTGCACCTGCAACTAATAAAAAAGATGCACTACTCCAGTCGCCTTCAACCGTGTAATGGCAGGTGGTGAGCTTGCCTGCCCGGTAGGTAGGTGGTGAGCATGCCTGCCCTGTAGGCAGGTGGTGAGTTGGCTTTATAATAAAATTTTCGTAATTATTATTTTGTATAGAGTATCCAAATTTATCCATTACAGATAAGGTTAAATCGATGTAAGGTTTACTTTTTAAATTAGTAACGGTAATAGTTGTTGGTTGAGTAACGGCTTTACCATAAGCAAATAACAACCCTGTTAAAAATTGTGAACTTAACGAACCATCAATTGTAATTTCTTTGGGTTTAAGTGGGCCTTTTATTTTAATAGGCAGTTTACCCTTTGTAGATTGTACTGCAACATTTAATTGAGGCAAAATTTCATCAAAAAAATTCATTGGCCTTGTTAGCAAACTCCCCTTTCCATTAATTGTAATTTCGTTTGATTGTAAAGCTGCAATTGGTGTAAACATACGTATACTCAATCCACTTTCTCCACAATTAATACCCCCATCCCCTAAAGGGGTGAAATTATCATTACCCTGAACGGTGATACTATCATCGTTTTGTGATAAAATTTTTGCACCTAATTTTTGAATAATTTCTAATGCTGCTAAATCATCATTACTTTTTCCTGCATTAGTTATTATGGTTTGTCCATTGTGAAGCAATGCTGCTGCACAAGCCCTTTGCATACTGCTTTTGCTAGCTGGTGCTTGTAATCTTCCATTTATTTTTGATGGTTGTATGGTAACGTTCATTTATAAAATTTGATGCATTAAATCTTCTAATTGAATTATAGAAATGGGTTGTATTACGGCTTCGCCAATTTTATTTAGTAAGATGAAATTGATGTTATCCCCCACTCTTTTTTTATCTTTTGTAAGAATAGAAAATACGTTGCCCTTATCAACATTAAGTGTAGTTGGTAACTGATACTGCTTTAATAAAGCAACGATGCTATCTTTTTCTACCGAATAAAAATTATTTATTTCTTCGGAAATTTTTGCTGCTAGTACCATACCAATACTTACAGCATTACCATGTGGCAGTTGATATAAATTTTCAATGGCATGGCCAAACGTATGCCCAAAGTTTAACAACTTTCTTTCGCCTTGCTCAAATTCATCGTTAACTACAATATTGGTTTTAAGAGAAACATTTTTTTGAATTAGTGCTGCCAATAAAACTGCATCGGTTTTATATTTTTCAATAGAATTATGTTGTAACTCGGCAAATAATTCGGCATCTTTTATACAAGCATGTTTTATAATTTCGGCAAAGCCATTTATCCATTGTTCGGTTGGTAAGGTTTGTAAAAAACTATAATCGTACAATAAAAATTTAGGCTGATTTATAGTGCCCACCATATTTTTATATACCCCAACATCAATGCCATTCTTTCCTCCAATAGCAGCATCTACCATTGCTAAAATAGTTGTAGGCACAAAAGCAAACTCAACCCCTCTTAAAAATACACTTGCAACATAACCCGTAATATCGGTAACTACCCCACCACCAACACCAACCAACATTGTTTTTCTATCGGCATCAAATTCAATTAACTGGTTAATAATTTTATCAACCGTTTGTTGATGTTTAAATGCTTCGCCAGCTTCAATTACAATGGTTTTATACCCTGCAAATTTTTGTTGGTGAAGGTTAAAAACAGTTTGATCAGTAAGTAAAATAATATCACCATCAACTAGTTGTTGCAGTTGATTAATGGAATAATCAAACAAATAGCTAACCTTCTTTCTTGAAAATAAATACTCTTCCTTGTGCATACTATATATTTTTTTATAGAACACTGATTAGACGAATAAAAATGGATTAAAAAAATAATTACCATCAGTCCAATCTGCGTCATCTGTGTTCTATCAACTATTCATTACTTTATTTTGATGGTTAATACTTTCCAAATGTATGGCATCAAAATACTTTACAATAAATTCTTTACTCAATCCTAATGTATCTCCTTTTGAAAATGCTTTTTCTAAAATATCATTCCATCTATTGGTTTGTAAAATAGTAATATTATTATTCTTTTTATAGGCGCCTATTTTATCAGATATTTTCATTCGTTGCCCTAAAATAGTAAGCAATTCATCATCAAGTTGATTAATTTGCTCTCTAAGCGTTGTTAAAGCTGTAATAAACTCTTGCTCGGTAGTTGTTTCGCTCCTCCAAATTAAAGCGTCTAATAACTCACTCAAACGCTCTGGTGTAATTTGTTGCTTAGCATCGCTCCATGCATTATCGGGGTCAATATGGCTTTCAATCATCACTCCATCAAAACCTAAGTCTATACTTTTTTGTGCAACACTTTGCAACATATGCCTGTTACCACAAATATGCGATGGATCGCAAATTAAGGGCATGCCAACAAAGCGCCTTTTCATTTCAATAGGTAAATGCCACATAGGAGCATTTCTATATTCGGTATTACCGTAACTGCTAAACCCTCTATGAATCATTCCTACTTCTTTAATCCCCACTTTTTGTAGCCGTTCAATACCGCCAGTCCATAACTCCAAATCTGGGTTAATTGGGTTTTTTATTAGCACAGGTACATCAACCCCACGTAACGCATCTGCCACTTCTTGCACACTAAATGGGTTTACTGTTGTTCTTGCACCTATCCAAAGTATATCAACATCAAACTGCAAGGCATCTTCTACATGCTTTGCTGTGGCTACTTCTACCGTTATGGGTAAGCCTGTAATTTTTTTTGCAGCTGCTAACCAAGGTAATCCTTTTGTGCCTATGCCTTCAAATAAACCAGGTTTAGTTCTAGGCTTCCAAATGCCAGCTCGTAGTACATCTATCTTTCCAGTAGCTGCTAGTTTGGTAGCGGTTTCTATCATTTGCTCTTCCGTTTCGGCACTACATGGGCCACTAATAATTAATGGTCGCTTATTCCATTTCTTTAAAATTTCTTCGTTCATTTTATTTAATTTTTTATTCCAAAACTCTATTTCGTTACTTAATTATTAGTTTCAACCCAATTATGTTTATTTAGTTCAAATTTTGTTTCTCCTTTTCCGTAAACACCTACAGCTATCCAACCTTGCATAGCATAAAATTTTTCTGCTCGGCTATTGGGTTCTGTACTTAGCCAACACATTTTTTTTTGTTGACTAAAATACCAATTCATCATTATGTTGTGTAGGGTTTTACCAATACCCCGTTTGTCAAAATTTGGATGTACAAATAATGCCCAAATATTATTTTCTAGCAAATCGCAAATAGCAAAACCAACTATTTTATCCTCTAGCAAACAAACCCATCCTTTACCTCTGGTGGTTAAAAAATCTATATAATCATCATCTTTTACCAAGTCCGGATTGGATAAAACATTTTCCTTAACTGCATTTCGAATAACTTGCATTTGAGGAATATCAGTTATGGTAGCTTCTCTAAACATCATTTTATTATACGTTTAATAGTATTTGCATGTACAATTAAGTCGTTCAAGTACTCAAAATTTTCTTTTTCTAAACAGCTTTTAAATTTTTTAAGTTGTGTTATGTGTTCATTTAATACATCCAACACATTTTCTTTGTTTTGCATAAAAATGGGTGTCCACATAGCAGCATGGCTTTTTGCCAAACGCACTGTACTTTCAAAACCACCACTTGCTAATTCAAAAATGGTGGTGTCTTCTTTTTCTTTTTCTAACACGGTATTGGCTAAAGCAAAAGATGTTATATGAGATACATGGCTAATATAAGCGGTATGTACATCATGCTCTTGCGCTGTCATATAAACCATATGCATGCCTAAATGGTTGTACAAATTTTCAACAATTTTTAGTGCATTGCTATCACTTTCTTCTTTATTACAAATAACAGCGGCTTTATTTTTAAAGGCATTTAAGGTTGCTGCTTTTGGGCCACTATACTCGGTACCCCACATGGGGTGAGTGGCAACAAATTGTTTTCGGTTAGGATGATTAGCCACTGCATCGCAAATTATTTTTTTACAGGATCCTACATCCATTAGTACTTGGTTAGTTAATTTGCTTAATAAAGTGGGTAATAAACTAGCCGTAACATCTACAGGTACAGCCACAATAATAAAATCGCTATTCTTTATAGCTTCATCTTCACTCATAATTGTGGTTACCAACCCCAATTCAATGGCTTGCGCACAATGGGCTTCATTAGCATCTACACCAATAATGTTGGCTGCAAGTTGTTTTTCTTTTAAGGCTAAGGCCATACTGCCGCCTATTAATCCTAAACCAATAATAGCTATATTCATACTAGTAAATAAAAAAATCCCGACTAAATTTTTAGTCGGGATTTGTATGTTATAAATTTTATAAAATTTTTTAACAATAAACAACCCAACTATTACTAACGTAATAATAATTGTACTGCCAAGTATAGTTGTTTATTTTATTCATTTAATGTAAAGGTAATGGGCTATGGGCATACTACAAAAAAAAGCCCTCTTTAGGACTAAAGAGGACTTTAACGATTGCTTGCCATTTTAAATTTTTATATAAAATCGGCTAGTTTAAAACAAACAATCTTTTTAGCCGATAAAAATTACTTCTTTACTGCAGGAGAATCTGCTTTTGGAGCAGCAACTACTGGAGAATCTGCTTTTGGAGCAGCAACCATTGGAGAATCAGTTTTTGGTGCAACAACTGCTGGAGAATCAGTTTTTGTTTCTTCAACTTTCTTAGTTTCGTCGTTACATGCTACTAAAGCTACAGTTACTACTGCTAATGCTAAAAATACTTTTTTCATTTTTTTTTGTTTAAATTTTAAAATTATAATTTCATATAAATACTAGAACTTAAAAAAGGTAACCCATCTTTTAAAAAAATATTATTTTCGTTGTTTTGGGTTACCATTCTATTATAAACGTATTAATAACACAACTTAGGTGAACACATTAGAGCAAGAAAATTCGTTGATTAAGGGACTGGCTAGCAATGATAAACAAGCTATAGAATCTATTTATAAAGATAACTATACTGTTATACAAGGCTTTATACTAAATAATAACGGCACTGTTGATGAGGCTAGGGATATTTTTCAAGAAGCTATGATAGTGCTTTACGAAAAAGCTTTAACAGGTCAATTTGAATTAACCTGCCAATTACGAACCTATATTTTTTCGGTTTGTAGGCGGCTTTGGTTAAAAAGATTGCAACAAATGAACCGTTTTAGTAATAACACAGATAATATTGCTGAAACAATAGCAGTTGAAGAAGAAATAGAAGCACACGAAAAACATAATAGCGATTTTAATTTAATGGAAACCGCTATGAGTAAGTTGGGAGAACCTTGTAAAAGCTTGTTAGACGCTTATTATACCCAAAAAAAGAATATGCAAAATATTGCAACAGAATTTGGATATACTAACGCAGATAATGCTAAAACACAGAAATACAAGTGTTTAATGCGGTTAAAAAAATTATTTTTTGCAGAATATAAAAATGGCAATTAAAATGGATGATATTTTATTACTAGATGCAATTGAGCGTTACAAAAATGGCGAAATGACTACCCAAGAAAGTACTTTTTTTGAGGAGCTACGCAAAAACAATCCAGAAATTGATCAATTAGTTGTTGAACATAATTTTTTTGTAGCCGAAGTTGAAAAATACGGGGCACAAAAAAGTTTTAAACATACCCTACACGAAGTAGAAGCAAAAATGATTGATGAGGGTTTAATAAGCAGACCTATTTTAACTGGAGGAGCTAAAATTGTGCATGTATGGAACAAATACAAACGTGTAGCTAGTTTAGCTGCAGGTATAGCAGGTATAGTATCGGTACTTACCATTGGTTTAGCCTCTATTTTTAATAAAACAACTAACCCCGAAATTGATAAACTAAGCAGAAAAGTTGAGAATTTAGAAAAGGGGCAAAACAAAACAGTTAACGAGTTAAACGAGGTAAAGGGTAAGATAAACAAAATTGATCCGAATGCTTTACCAAAAAGCGGTGGTACCGGTTTTTTAATTGATGGTAATGGCTACATTATAACAAATGCACACGTTTTAAAAGGCAAAACTATTATTGCAAGTAATACAAAAGGTGAGCAATTTGTTGCAACCATTTGCACCAAAGATATTGAGAGAGATATTGCCATTTTAAAAATAGAAGACAACGATTTTCAGGCTTATGCTACATTGCCCTATGGCTTTAGTAAAAAAGTAAATTTAGCTGCACCTGTTTTTACAATGGGTTTTCCAAAAGATGAAATTGTATATGGCGAAGGTTATTTAAGTAGCGAAACGGGTTATAAAAGTGATACCCTCTCTTACCAAATTGCCATAAGTGCAGAGCATGGCAATAGCGGCAGCCCCGTTCTAAATAAACAAGGTGATGTTATTGGTATTTTAACCGATAAAAGCAATGGTGGAGCTGTATTTGCTATAAAGTCGATGTATATTTTTAACGCAATTGATAACCTAAAAAATGATACTAAACATTCAAGCATAAAATTATCAACAACTAACTCAATTAAAAACTTAAATAGAGAAGAGCAAGTTAAAAAAGTAAATAACTGTGTGTTTTTAATAAAAAGTTACGAATAAAAAAATTCCCTAAAAAACGAAAAAAAATAAAAGCGTCAATATTGTATTGACGCTTTTTTATTATAGTTCATTTACACAACTACCCCCATAAATTAGCAGGGTATTCTTTATCTGCAATTAATTTATCAATACTAGCTTTTACAATGGGTGCATCCTCTTTGTAGGTAACACCAAACCATTGTGCATGTGTAGGAATTACTTCAATACTACCTTGGTTATTATCCATAAAGTTTTGGGCCAGTATAGGTATAAAAAACTCTGCCTTTGGGTTGTTTACATGATCAACAACAAACTGTTTAAATAGTTTTTGAATATCTGCAAATATAGCTGGGTGAAAACACCAAAAATTCATGGATACACTTGAGTTATATGGCACTTCAACTTTTTCATCATTTTCTTCAAACACAATTCTATCTAAATCCTTATACAATTTTGTTCTTTCGTTTATGCTTACTAACTTATTATCGCTATCTACTTCGCAAACTCCCCTACTTACTGTTCCAAATTCGCTTAACGTTTTTGCCAATTGATAGCCAATAATAGAATACGTTGATGGAGTACATTTTGTTGTTAAAAATTGAGCCGCTTTAACAAAGCCATCTTTACCATAAAAATCATCTGCATTAATTACAGCAAAAGGTTCATTAACTACTTCTTTGGCACATAAAATTGCATGACCAGTACCCCAAGGTTTTTGCCTGTTAGCAGCTATAGTGGAGTCTTCAACAAAACTATCCATTTCTTGATAAACATATTCGGTAGCAATTTTACCTTTTAATTTAGGCTCAAACGTTGCTTTAAATTGTTCTGCAAAATCTTTACGAATAATAAAAACTACTTTACCAAAACCAGCCTTTATGGCATCGTAAATACTATAATCCATAATGGTTTCGCCAGTTGGTCCAAAACCTTCGGTTTGCTTCATACTACCGTATCGGCTTGCCATACCTGCGGCTAAAATTAAAAGTGTAGGTTGCATTTATTATAGAAAATTAAAAATTATATACTCATTTTTGCAAAGCAAAATTAAGTATAAAAGATATATGGATATTGATTATAAAAATATTACCATTGATGAACTACAAAATGAATTGTTTACAACAAAACAAGTAACTGTTGCTGTTTTGCGGTTAGATAAAATAGACCCCATACTATCGGGCAACAAACTTTTTAAACTACATTATTTTTTACAACAAGCAAAAGACAAAAACAAAAATACTATTGTAACATTTGGCGGTGCGTATAGTAATCATTTAGCAGCAACATCGTATGCTTGCAAACTAAATAAGTTGCAAGCAATAGGTATAATTCGTGGAGAAAAACCTGCAACCCTATCACATACTTTGCAGCATTGTATTAAAAATAATATGCAACTTCAATTTATTAGTAGAGACGAGTATGATAAAAAAGAAACGAGTCAATTTTTGGGTACGATACAAAATCAATATAAAAATTCAATACTAATACCCGAAGGAGGATTTGATGAATTAGGAAGTAAAGGAGCAGGCTTAATTATGGATGTATTTAATGTACATAACTACACCCATATTTGCTTGGCTGTTGGTACGGCTACAACCTTAGGGGGCATAGTACAAAATGCTGCAACAAGCCAACAAGTAATAGCCATACCTGTTTTAAAAGGCTTTACAGATTTAGAGGAAAGAATATATACGCTAACCCATAAAAAATACAAACCAACGCAATTAACAACTTGGAGTGAGTACCACTTTGGCGGTTATGCAAAAAAAACTACCCCACTACTTAATTTTATGAATGAATGTTGGGTAAAGTACCAGCTGCCACTCGATTTTGTGTACACTGCCAAAGCCTTTTATGGCGTAATAGATAAAATTAAAAATGATTATTTTGCTCCATCTAGTAACATTCTATTTATACATACAGGAGGCTTACAAGGCAACTTATCTTTACCTGCAAATACCTTGTTATACTAATGTGATTTATAAAATGTACCACTATTTGATAAATCTTATCCCGAATGCTTTTGCCGTTGATATAAAACAAGTAGAACAATAAAGCGTTGTGTGCTATGCTACTACACACCTCAATCTTCAAAGAATTAATTAAATTTCATTAGCTATTTTTGCACTTATGAACCGAATTATTCTTGCATTTTTTTTAAGTAACCTTTTCTTTTTTTCTTTAAAAGCCCAAACTAAAGACACTATTTCTTTTATAAAGGCAAAACGAATGTCGGACGCTGACCTAGCTAAAAAAAAAGAAGGCACATTTGTAACTGGTATTCCAGACTTTTCATCTGACCCAGTTACTGGTTTTGGTTTTGGTGTTAGAACAAATGTTTATTGGAACGGCAAACGGACAAATCCTTTTTTTGCTTATACACCTTATCTTGCTAAACTTAAAGCCAATACTGCGTACTATACATCTAATGCAAAAGAATTAATCTTATCACTTGATGTTCCATATTATAAAGGTACTCGTTGGCGTTTTAAAGTTGACTTCAAGGCTCAACAAAACCCTGCCAATTTATACTTTGGTTCTGCCGAAACAACACTTGGTGAACTTAGGCTTCCTTCAACACCTAATGGTGGACAAACCTATGCAACCTATGCAGCTTTTGACAAAGCTAGAAAAACATTAAGAGCTGGTGGTGTTGGTGAAGCAAGTTCTGTTACAGACGCACTTTCAAACAGGTTTAGAGAAACAGAATTTATGCTAAATTTAAAAGCCGACTATGCACTTGGTAAAAAAGGCGTATGGAGAATTATGGGTGGTTACGAAATTCAACATTTGAGTTACAAAACATTTGAAGGGACAGAGGCTGAATCTATTGACCCTACAAATGGACAAGAAATAAAAGCTCCAAACGGAACATCATTATTAAGAAGAGATTTTCAGCAAGGCTTAATTTCAGGACTTGACGGTGGTTGGGTTTCCATACTGCAAACTGCTTTAATTTACGACACAAGGGATTTTGAACCAGACCCAACCCGTGGTTATTATTTTGAAATTGCCAATGAATTTTCAAACCAAATTATTGGCTCTCAATTCAACTTTAATAAACTATTCATACAAGGAAAGTTTTACAAAAAGCTTCCAATTGGCTCAAGGACAGTTTTTGGTGGCCGCCTTGGGGTAGGAAATATTTTTGGAAAAAGTGCACCTTTCTTTGAATATCAAGACCAGTGGAGCCCAGACGGCAGCATAAATTCTTTAGGTGGCAAACAGTCGTTACGTGGCCACAGAGCAAATCGTTTTTTAGCTCGTTCATTAGCTTTTACAAATTTTGAGGTTCGTTATAGAATAGCAGATACTAAATTAGGTAAACAACGTTTTGCATTTACACTTGCACCATTCTTTGACGCTGGAACAGTAAGAGACAAATGGCAAGACTTAAACTTTACTAATATAAACACTTCATATGGCGGTGGTTTAAGAATTGCTTGGAACCAGTCAACTATTATTTCATTTGACTATGGCATTTCAAAAGAAGATAAATTATTTTATTTTGGTATTGGGCAGGCGTTTTAGGTTTACAGAGAGAAGCACAGCACCCAACACATGTGGTTTGCCAAAAGTGTAGCTGAACGGAAATACAATCAGCAGAGGTTGTAGGCTGACAAAATTTTAATTCACACCTTCTGCAAGCCCTGAACGATAAGCGCATTTGTACTTTTGAGTTTTACAACACCGAAATAATCGGTACAAGTGAGTATTATTTTAAATTTTAACAACCCTTTATCTTTGCACCTAAATAAAAACTGTGAACCTTACAGTTTAATCAAAATGAAAAACTTTAGTAGGCTTATATTTTTGGGTATATTTTTTTTTAGCAAGCAATCTTTTGCACAAAATTTTTTGCCAGCACTTAACGCAAAAAATGTGGATGGAAAAATAATTATTTCATGGCAAAACAATTACACACAACCCATAGCCACCATAAGTATACAACGATCGTTCGATAGTTTAAAAAATTACACTACAATAGGTAGCGTACTTAATCCGCAGAATGCCGAAAATGGTTTTGTAGATAATAAACCACCATACACCAAAATGTATTACCGAGTATTTGTGGCGTTTGAAGGAGGTAAATATGTATTTAGTAATATAGTAAGACCTATAAAGGAAAAGCCTATAGATACAGATACGGTTAATACTACTGCTTTTATTTATGCCCCAAACGAAAATGCTTTAGTTAAAGATAAGACTGATGTAAAAGTTATAGTATCTAACCAAAAAAATACGATTGGTAAAATTCAACCAAAAACAACTTTGCCCGAAATTGTAACCCCTAAAATTATTGCTTATCCTAGTAAGTTAATATTTACAACAAAAACAAATGCTGTAGTAATAGATTTACCTGATGGAGATATAAAAAAATATACCATTAAATTTTTTACAGAAAAGAATGAGCCCGTTTTTGAATTAAAAAATTTACCTAGCAAGTATTTAATTTTAGAAAAAGTAAATTTTGAACGCAGTGGTTGGTATAATTTTGAACTTTATGAAAATGCTGTATTAATAGAAAAAAATAAATTCTTAGTACCAAAAGATGTAAAGAATAATAGGTAAACGTTTTCTGATACTTTACTCAATCATATCTACCCCAAAAACACCTGCAAATTTCAATTTTAAAACTTCTTTTACTTCATCATAGTTAACCGTATGCCCTAACTCTTTTTCTATACTAGTAACCTGTTTGTTTACAATACCACAGGGTATAATATTATTAAAAAAACTTAAATCGGTATTAACATTTAGTGCAAAGCCATGCATGGTAATCCATCGGCTACAACGTACGCCAATAGCACATATTTTACGTTCCCTACCAGGTATATCTGGCTCAATCCACACTCCAGTTTCGCCCTTACTTCTATGGCCAATAATACCATATTCGGCAATGGTTTGTATAATTACTTCCTCCAAATTGCGTAAGTATTTACCTATGTCTGTATAAAAGTTTTCTAAATCTAAAATAGGATAGCCAACAAGTTGTTGTAAGCCATGAAAAGTAATATCTCCTCCCCTATTGGTTGCAAAAAAAGCAATATCATTTTGTTGCAATTCTTCATCACTCATTAATACGTTTTCTTTTTTACCACTTTTGCCTAAAGTGTAAACAGATGGATGCTCACAAAAAAGAAGGTAGTTGAGCGTTGTTTGCCCATTATTAATTCCTTCATTTCTTAACTCTTTCTTTATTGTTAAATTCGCCTGCAACAACTCCTCTTGATAATCCCAAGCTGCCTTGTATTCAATAATGCCTAAGTCTTTAAATATAACTTGCTGTTTATCCAACTCAATTGTTTTATTTTGCAAAGATAACACTGTTTAAAGTTTACATTTTGTAGTTGATTTTTGGGATAAATAAATTTTTAAAAAAGTAAAGCTAACATCCACACCAATAACTAAATAACTGCAAACGCATTGACCGATTAACAAACAACCAATAACATGACCAACGAAGAAGTAGAAAACATAGATAATGAGGAACTTTACGAAAAACTTGCAATAACGATAGATAAAGGGCAAGAGCCTTTGCGTATAGATAAATTTTTAATGCAACGAATAGAAGGTGCTACACGTAACAAAATACAACAAGGTATTGATGATGAAATGGTTTTAGTAAACGATAAACCCATTAAAAGTAATTACAAAGTAAAACCGTACGATAAAGTAGTTGTTTACACCGATAATTCGCCAGAGCATAACGAAATTATTCCCCAAAATATTCCAATACAAATTGAGTATGAAGATGATGATATATTAATTATAAATAAGCCAGCAGGCATGGTAGTGCACCCAGGTAGTGGTAACCCTAATGGCACATTAGTAAATGCGGTGGCGTATTATTTATTGCAACAAAACCCTACCCTTACCGAAAACGAACTATCAAGATTTGGCCTGGTGCACCGAATAGATAAAAACACCAGTGGCCTGTTAGTAATGGCAAAAAACAAAGCCGCTATGACGGATTTAGCCAAACAATTTTTTAACCACACCGTACACCGCCGTTACAACGCCTTAGTTTGGAGAGATTTTGAGCAAGATGAAGGCACCGTAACTGCCCATGTAGGCCGCCACCAACGATTTAGAAAATTATTTACTGCCTACCCCGATGGTGATTTTGGTAAAGATGCCATAACACACTATAAAGTACTAGAACGATTTAATTATGTAACCCTTGTTGAGTGTAGGTTAGAGACAGGACGTACACACCAAATACGAGTACATATGCAGTTGATAGGGCATCCGCTTTTTAACGACGATTTTTATGGCGGCGATAAAGTAGTAAGTGGTACCGTATTTACAAAATACAAACAATTTGTAGATAATTGTTTTGCGCTATGCCAACGGCAAGCCTTACATGCAAAAGAGTTAGGTTTTATACACCCTACCACAAAAAAACAAATGCTATTTACTAGCGAACTACCAGAAGATTTAACTGCTGCCATAGATAAATGGCGAAAGTATGTAGCTGTAAAATAAAATAGATTTTAGAGTATAGCATTACGTTTAAAAAACAAAAGAGTTTAGTTGTTGCCTATAGGTTGTGTTTATTATTTTGTATAGCTACAACAAATTAATAGGCTTTAGCAGTAGCTCTTATTTTCTGTTTTTAAGGCTCCCCTTTTTTTAACGAATACTTATGTAAAAAACATACCCTGCAAAGCTGTTAGTTAACTTAAAAACTGTACACTGCTAAAACACAGCAATTAAAAGGCACCTAAAACAAATATTTTATTTAATGGTAATAAGTAAATAAATTTATGCATATAATCTTAGTACCGCAATAGTTAACTATGTGACTGAGGAGGCGAAGCTATATAAAAATGTTAAAAAAAATGACCAAAATTTTATATCAACCTATTGAACATAATAAGCAAAAACGCATACTGGTAAAATTTGAATTTAACGATAAACTAATAAAAAAACTAAAAGAAACTACTGATGCAAAATGGAGCAATACCTTAAAAGCTTGGCATATTGCAGATACTGAATTACACCGCATAAAATGCAAACTACCCGTACAAGAAAAAGTAGTAACTACGTTACGCCAAACGCAACCCATAACAAAAAAGCTAACAGAAAATAACAGCTTACTACTTCAAAAATTTATACAGCAGTTACAATTAAAAGCATATAGTGCAAGTACTATAAAAACGTACCGCAACGAAGTACATATTTTTTTAGAAACTATTGGTAATTTAAATGCCGAAACACTAACCATTGTTGAGCTACGCAGATATATACAGTATTGCATTACTACATTAAATTTATCGGAAAACACTATACATAGCCGTCTAAATGCATTAAAGTTTTTATACGAAAAAGTATTAGGAAGAGATCGATTTTTTATAGAATTACCACGCCCCAAAAAGCATTTACAACTACCAAAAGTATTAGGGCAACAAGAGTTACGAAAGCTTTTTGCCGCCCCAACAAACTTAAAACACAAAGCCATACTTTTTATTGCCTATAGTGCAGGCTTACGAGTAAGCGAAGTAATAAATTTGAGGTTACAAGATATAGATAGAGAAAGGGAGCAGCTATTTATACATTGCAGCAAAGGAAAAAAAGATAGATATGTACGCCTAAGCCCTATGGTATTAGATGTATTAGAGCAGTATTACAAAAAAGCTGACATTAAGCCAAACAATTATTTATTTGAGGGGCAAGAAAAAGGGCAACCTTATACTATACGTAGTGCCCAACAAATATTTACAGATGCCAGGCGAAAAGCTGGTATATTAAAATCGGTAAGTTTTCATTCGTTAAGGCATAGTTTTGCCACACATTTATTAGAAAAAGGGATAGATGTTATTTTTATAAAGGATATTTTAGGGCATTTTGATATTAGAACAACAGAGCGATATTTACATGTACGAAAAGATGTTTTAATAAATATTGAGAGCCCAATAGACGATTTGTACAAATAACTGAAAAATACCGACAATACAAAATTACAGTCATTAATACATTAATAACCAATAAATTAATGCCTGTCAAAAAAAATTGTCGCAAAAAACAAAACAATTTTTTTATTTTTAAAAACAATACAAAATTACAGTCATTAACTAATTGCAAATGTATCTGTTATATATTTGGAATAATTGTGGGTTTCGTGTAATATTGTGTTACCTGCAAGCCTAACCAGCAGCAGTTCCAAATTTAAGCGACAGAAAATATCTTCAAAATTTGACACTCCTATTGACCGACCAATTGCTTTGCTAAATCAATTCATATAATTTTAGACTTATGGACTTAATTCAAGAAATTCAGGGTAATTCAGACGGAGCAAAATTTGTAAGAGCAGATTTACATATACATTCTTTCGGAGAGTACGGTTCCTATGATGTAAAGGATGTACACATGACTCCCCAAAACATAGTAGACTTAGCAATAGCGGAAAACATTCAAGTTATTAGCATTACTGACCATAATGAAATTAACAATGTTAAAACTGCTCTTGAATATTCCGTAGGCAAACCTATTTTGCTTATACCGGGTGTAGAATTATCCACAACTGAAGGACACCTTTTAATTTACTTACCAGATTTTAACTCATTGCGTACTTTCTATGGTCAATTAAATATTAGTGCAGATAAAAAAATGTGTAATCATACAATAGTGCAATGCCTCGGGTTTGCCCAACCTTTAGGAGGTTTTGGTGTAGCAGCACACATTGAACTAGACAGTGGTTTTGAAATTTATATGAAAGGTTATACTCCTTTTAAAGAAGCAGTACTAACTCATCCAAATTTATTAGGCTTAGAAATTTCATCTTCTGCAAATGAAAGCTGGTTTACAGATAGGGATGCATCACCAGATAGAAAAGCTTTACTAAATGCAAGGAGAAAAGCTCTAAATGAAGACCATACATATGATATTGCAAAAGTGATGTCATCTGATTCTCATATATTAACTGCACTGGGTAAAAATGCAGCAGGTAATAAAAAAATAACAAGATTAAAAATGGATGAACCAAATTTTCATTCATTTAAAATTGCAATGATGGATTCTACTGCAAGAGTAAGAATTGAAGATTTAATACCGCCTACAGTTCCTCACTTTGTCGGATTAAAATTTGACGGTGGATTTCTAGATGGGCAAACAATAAAAGTAAGTAAAAACCTTACTTGCATTATTGGCGGAAGAGGTGCTGGTAAGTCAACCGTTTTAGAGTCAATAAGAGCATCATCAGGAAATCCTTGCAGAACTAATTTAATTGATAATGAAGTTTGGCCAGAAAGAATTTCCCTACTCTATGAAGATGAATCGGGTAGGCAACAAGTATTTATCAAAGACAAAATGAAAAATGTGATAAATGCTACTGACCAAGCAAACGGAATAACAGAAATACAAATCGAAAGCTTTGGACAAGGCGAAACTGCTGAAACAATTCAACATTGTGATAAAGACCCTGGCGTATTAATTAATTTCTTTGATGGCTTTTTAGATTTTGAAACTTTAAAAAACGAAGATGATGAGGTTTGTCAGCTTTTATTAGATAATCAAACCGCAATTGAAAGACTTTTGATTGAAATTGAAACTATCCCCCAAATTGAAAGAGCAAAAAACAATGCGGATGAACAGGTAAAAGCATTAAAAGCCAAAAATGCAAAAGAAGTTGTCGAACTTGAGGAAGGCTTAGCAAATGAAAATGCTTTAAGAGTAGAATTAATAACGCATCTTAACACATTAATTAAGGGAATTACTAAAAGTCTTTCTGATAAAACAGTATTTGACTTAGTAATTGGCATTAAGGAAGATAAAATAATAATTGGTAAAGAAGAGTTTAAAGATGTAAAAAGTATTGTCGAGAAGTTTTCAAAAGACATAGATACACACTCTGCAAACATAACAGTAGATTCTACCGCAGTAGTGCACTTAATTAATGAAAAGCTCAAACTCTGGACAGAAAAGGAAAGCGTTTCACAAAATAAGATTGAAGAAATCAGAAAAGAAATTGAAGCCAAAGGTGGAAAGTTAGATTTAGCATTTATTAGAAAAGTAACAAAAGATGCAAGTGACTATGCAATTAGACTTAGCGAACTGAATCTAAAAAAAGTTGAACTTGGTAAGCTTCAAACTGAAAGAAAAGGTTTAGTAGAAAAGCGAAAGGAAATAAAGCAAAAAATTTTTAGAAAAAGATATGAGTTTATTTATAAAGTAAATGAAAACCTAAAAGCCACTGTTGTTGATTTTTTCATTGATATTAAAATTTATCAAGGGATGCATTCCCCTTCGCTTTCTGCAATAATCAAAGATGCTATGGGTTGGCGAACATCTCAAGTTCCAAGAGCAGATTATATTGCCAGCAGAATTCCATATAATGAGTTTTTAGATTCAATAAAAAAAAGAAATTCCACTTTAGTCCAAAATGTAAAATTGGCCGACGGTTCTTCTGTCTTTTCGAAAAATGAAGCTGACCAAATAATAACAACTTTAAACACACCCTCGGTTTTATCACAGATTGAACGATGTGCATTTGAAGATGTAACCACTATCACTTTAACTAGGAAATACACAGATAAAGAGGGCAAGGAAGCATTTATTAAAAAAGACTTTTCGAAGTTATCATTAGGACAACAGCAATCTATTTTGTTATCTATATTACTTTTCTCAAACAGAAATTGTCCATTATTAATTGACCAACCAGAAGATAACCTTGATAGTGAATTTATTTATAAAACTTTAGTAAAAAATTTAAGGAGAATAAAAGAACATAGACAGGTTATCATTGTGACACATAACGCCAATATTGCCGTTTTAGGTGACGCAGAATTAATTGTGCCTTTAAAAAGTACAAGTGACAAAACTCATATTGTTGACAGAGGCTCAATTGACAATTCAGCGACAAAGAAAATCACCTGTGCAATCTTAGAAGGCGGAGAAAAAGCTTTTATTAAAAGAAAAGAAATCTACGGCGTATAAAGACACTATGCTACTTGGACAGAAGGCCAGCAGGTAACATTGGTATTGCTGCAAGTGGGGCTGGACGTTGAAACTTCGGCTGTTTGCATCGCTGTACTTTTGTTCCGGCAGACGAATATCTATTTGGCTTTTTGTTGTTAACTTCAACTTTATATTTTCAATTGGGCAGTGGTTCCGGGCTGGACGTTATAAAATATCCCACCTGCAGCAATACCTGCCCGTTAGCGGCAAGGCGTTCGAAAACTTCAAAGGCTTCAACAATTTCAATTAACAAATTTCAAAAAATACTATAATTTCATAGAGAAAATTTTAACCATGACTGAAGATATAGAACAACAAATACCTGAAGAACACATTCAAGACCAAGACGAACAAGATGATGATGTAGCACCTGTAAAGTATGATATTTCTACATATGGTGCAGACTACACGGTAGATGGACTTATTAAACGACTTCAAAAAGGTGACATATTTATTCCAGATTTTCAAAGGGATTACGTTTGGAATCAATCAGAAGCATCTCGACTTATTGAATCGCTTTTATTGGGTTTGCCAATCCCAGGAGTATTTTTAGCAAGAGAATCCGAAACCAACAAACTTCTAATTATTGATGGACAACAAAGATTAAAATCACTTCAATTTTTTTATGAGGGCTTTTTCAATCCAAAAGAACATCAAAAAACGAAACGAATTTTTAAACTTACCAAGGTTCAAAAACATTTTGAAGGATTAACTTATGAGACATTGGAAGAAAATGACAGAATAAAACTAGACGATTCAATCGTACATGCCACAATCGTAAAACAAGAAGCACCTGACAATGAAAATACAAGTATTTATCATGTTTTTGAACGTCTAAATAATGGAGGTAAAAAACTGACTCCACAGGAAATTAGAACAGCTATATATTATGGAAAATTAAATGACTTAATTGAAGAACTTAATAATTTTAAAGATTGGAGGGAAATGTTTGGTCCTGAGAATCCAAGATTAAAAGACAAGGAATTAATTTTGAGATTTTTTGCGGTTTTATATAGACCCGAACAATATTCAAAACCGATGGTTGAATTTTTGAATAAATTTAATAAAGGGCAAAGAAATCCAAGTGAAGAATTTTTAAATGATAGCAGAACAATTTTCAAAAACTCAATTACCTTTTTGAAAAATTGTATTGGTAAAAGTGCTTTCAGACCAGAAGGTGTATTAAGTGTTTCCGTTTTTGAAGGAGTGACAATTGGAGTTGCAAAATTTATTAAATCAAAGGGAACCAACCCCGATATAGAAAAATTCAAAACTGTACATCAACTTTTATTAAAAGACCAAGCATTTATTAAATCAATTACAGCAGGCACATCAGATGACGCAGTTTTTAAGGAAAGACATTTATTAGTTGACAAATACTTTTCTCAATTATGATTAATAACGAGAAACTGAGAAAACAGTCTGAAAAAATTATAACTCTTATTGAGAATTCAGAAACTACTTTTGATGAAGACGACGAAATGCGTTCTCATTTGGCAAAGTATGTTTGTATTCTTTGTTCAGGTTTTTTGGAAAATGCAGTACAGACCATTTACTCAGAGTATGTTAAAAAAGAAACCGTAAGTTCTTCAATAATTTCTTTTGCAACAGTAACACTTAATAAAATTCAAAATCCAAATTCTGATA
The DNA here is from genome assembly GCA_031377245.1 of Bacteroidota bacterium. GTDB lineage: Bacteria > Bacteroidota > Bacteroidia > Chitinophagales > Chitinophagaceae > Ferruginibacter. The sequence goes on along the minus strand of JANMEU010000018.1, from coordinate 443 downwards.
AATTTAAAGCTCTTGCTAAAAGTTTCAATCCAGAATGGGAACCTCTACTAAATACTTTTTTACAATCAGAAGAACGAAGTACAGCATTAAACTATATAATCCGTGACAGACACAAAATTGCACATGGTAAGGACTCTGACATAACTTTGGGACGAATCAAAGATTACCATAACAAAACAGTTGAAATAATTAAATATTTAGAGAATCAATGTAACTTGGTTCCAGTGGGATGAGAAAGATGCCCAGCCGCTAACATGGGGTTTTGCAATAGTTGGGCTTGACGTTCGTACAATCAGCATCAGTATGTCTCGTCCTGAAATAGGTTGTCTAAAAAACAACTAAAATGGACATTAAACAACAAGCCATTACCGAGTATTTAACCCAAGGTGTGGGTTACCGGCAATTGGCAAAGAAGTATGGCGTAAGCCGAACAACCATTAACA
>JANMEU010000009.1:0-175664 GCA_031377245.1 Bacteroidota bacterium | reverse complement strand
TGCATTGTTCGTACCACAAAACGATTCATTAATTTTTTACAAACGAATATTCTCGTTTGCAGAAAATCATTTTAACCAAAATGGAAGGATTTTTCTAGAAACACACGAAAATTTAGCGAAAGAAACGGCAGCTCTTTTTATAGAAAAAAATTATAAAGTAGAAATAAAAAAAGACATGCAAGGCAAAGAAAGAATGCTTATTATTTATCGCTACCAGTAACTGTGGCGGAAGTGGTAGCACCTAGCTTTCTAGCTACTTTCATTACCCTTACTATTTCTCCCCATTGGGCAATTGAATCTGCATTAATAACTACTGCAGGTTTTATACTATCCCCTTCATTTATAAATTTGCGCAAAGCAGACTCTAAAGAATCATGCTCGATTTTTGTAGAGCCCACAAAAATATTTTTATCCTTATCAACACTTAATACTACCCCGTAACCCGTAACTAAATAACCCGTAACTTTTTAAAAATGTCACTAAGGAAAAATAAATTTAGAGAAGATCATTCAGAAGTGGACACAGGGCCATTGAATGATATTTTATTTATACTACTAATGTTTTTTTTAATGATTTCTACATTGGCTAATCCTAATGTAATAAAATTGACGAATCCAAAATCTAAAAGCGATACAAAATCTAAACAAAGTATTGTAGTAAGTATTCGTAAAGATGGTCGAACGTATATTGGGCAGCAACAAATAAATTTTGATTCTCTTTCATCGGAACTTAGTAAAATGATTGATAAATCGGATAGTAGTAATAAACAAGCTGTTGTAATAAATGCCGATAGTTCGGTATCTATTAATAAATTGGTTATAATAATGAGAGATGCAAAAAAAGCTGGTGCATCATCTGCCTCCCTTAGTGTAGATGGGCATTAATAAAACGCAATAACCATTCTTTCGTTTCCACTAATATCTTTTACAATATGTGTGTGGCTGCAATGTTGTTGAAATACAGCAGCTACTTGGGTTGTATAGTCTTTATGTGTTTCTACATAAACCTTTCCATTATAGTTTAAATGTTCTTTTGCAAAGGCAGCAATTTTTTCATAAAAGAGTAAAGGTTGTTTGCTGGGTACAAATAAAGCTGTATGTGGTTCAAATTGTGTTACAGTTGCATCTAATTTTTCTTTTTCGTTTATAGGTATATAAGGTGGGTTACTTACAAGTATATCAACTTGCGGTAAAGTACTCCAGGTAGTTTCATCTAAAAAATCATTTTGTATAAACGAAATAGAGGTGTTATGTGTTTGTGCATTTCTTTTAGCAATTTTTAAAGCTTCATTACTAATATCAATTGCAGTAATACTACTTAAAGGCAAGTTTTTTTTTAATACAATGGGTATACAACCACTACCTGTGCCAATATCTAAAATGGTTATAGTAGCTTTTGTATTTTGGTTGAAACTAATTTTATTATTGCTATCAAATTTTGTTGTTTTCAATTCGTTTAAAATTAGTTCTACTAATTCTTCCGTTTCGGGCCTAGGTATTAACGTATATTCATTTACTGTAAAAAGTAAATTATAAAACCAAGCTTGCCCAAGCACATATTGTATAGGCTTATGGTTTAGTAATTGGGTAAGTTGGTTTGTTAGTTTTTCTTCTACATCGCCTTCAACTTTTTGAGTTGGGTTTTTTAAAATATCTATTTTTTTTATGTTTGCCGTTTGTTCAAAAGCCCAATCAGCAATAACTGTGGCTTCACTTAACGAGTAAATGGCTTGCAGCTGCACTAAAAAATTTCTATACATTTCTTTTATCAACATTACAACAAACTTAGGTTAATTTTTTTGATGCTAGCTTTGAGTGTTCATTTAAAATTGTGTATCTATTTGGCCTCATTCTTAAGAGGCTGGCTCTTAAGATATTTTTATATTTCCCACAAAGTCAAGAAGGTCACAAAGCGATAATTACCATTGTAGAAAAATTCTTTGTGTTCTTAGTCACTTTGTGGGATTCTTCTTTTGAGAAAACTTCCTTTAAGGCCTATTATTTTCTATGTTTTTTATTAAGAAGAACAAGCTTATTCTAGATTAGTAATTTTTTTAAGAACACGTTAAACAGGTTAAATTTATGATGCGTATTTTTGCAACTTGATTAAGGATGAAAAATATATGTACCGCTGTTTGCAATTGGCACAATTAGGTTGTGGCCATGTGGCGCCTAATCCAATGGTTGGTGCAGTATTGGTGTTTAACAATAGAATAATTGGCGAAGGGTACCATGCACAATATGGTAAAGCCCACGCCGAGGTAAATTGCATAAATAGTGTTGCAGAAATTGATAAAGTACTAATTGAAAAAAGCACATTGTATGTTTCGTTAGAGCCTTGTGTGCATTTTGGTAAAACACCACCTTGTACAAATTTAATTTTGCAACATAAAATACCAAAAGTAGTTATTGGTTGTAGCGATAGCTTTGGAGAAGTAAATGGCAAAGGTATTCAGCAATTAAAAGATAATGGGGTACAAGTGGTTTATGGAGTTTTGGAAAATGAATGTAGAGAATTAAACAACCGATTTTTTACATTTCATACCAAACAAAGACCCTACATAACTTTAAAATGGGCACAAAGTAAAAATGGTAAAATAGCTGGTAAAAGCAATGAACGAATCTTTATTAGCAACGATATAACAAATAGGCTTGTACATAAATGGCGTACACAGGAGGCTGCAATAATGGTTGGTACAAACACTGCTTTAAACGATAATCCGTTGTTAACTGCAAGATTATGGGAGGGTAAAAACCCAGTACGCATTTTATTAGATGAAACATTAAAAGTGCCTATAACCAATAGTATATTTAATGCCGATGCAAAAACAATAGTGTTTAATGCTATAAAAACTGCTGAAGAAAAAAATATCCAGTATCATAAATTGAACAATTTTAATTTATCGGTGGTTTTAAATGCTTTATATAATTTGAACATACAAAGTGTATTGGTAGAGGGAGGAGGTAAACTTTTACAATCTTTTATTGATAGCAATTTATGGGATGAAATACGAGTAATTGAAAATACAGAAGTAAGTATCGAAGACGGTTTGCAAGCGCCAATAATAAAGAACGCTTATCTTACAAAAAAAGAAATTTCTTTAACCGATACGATTAGTTATTATAACGCAGTCTAATTTTTAACATGATTTATTTAATAGGTAGTATTTTATTTAGTAGTTATTTAACCCTTGCTTTTAAAGCATGTGAAAAGGCTGGAGTAAATATTTTTCAAGCAATTGTGTTTAACTATATCACCTGTGTAGTTACCGGTTCTTTTGTAAATGGGTCTTTTCCTATTTCGGCAGCATCGGTAAATAATACTTGGTTTTATTGGGCTTGCGGTATGGGTGTGTTGTTTATTTGTTTGTTTAATATTATTGGTATTACCGCACAAAAAAATGGAGTAGCTGTAGCATCAGTTGCTAATAAACTATCGTTAATTATACCAGTTGTACTTAGTGTGTATTTATATAACGAGCAATTGGATGTACTAAAAATTATTGGGGTAATAATTGCATTAGTAGCTGTTTTTTTTACTTGTTACCAACCCCTAAAATCTTCTGTAACATCTCCCCAAAATAAATGGTCTATTTATTTATTGCCTTTTATTTTATTTATTGGTAGTGGGTTGTTAGATGCTATTATAAACCATGTGCAAAAAAATTATGTAACAACCGAAAACAGTAATGCATATTTAATTACTGGTTTTTTATCGGCTGCAACTATCGGCTTTATACTTTTGGGCACACAATTTATTAGAGGAAAACAAACCTTTGCATTTAAAAATTTAGTGGCAGGTGTTTTAATTGGTATTCCCAATTATTTTTCTATTTGGTGCTTAGTAAAATTTTTAAAAGAAAGCCCTTGGCAAAGTAACCAAAGTATTCCAGTAAATAATATGGGTATAGTATTGTTTAGTGCTGTAGCGGCATGGGTGCTATTTAAAGAAAAATTATCATTAATAAACTGGATAGGCATTGCTTTATCGCTTGTGGCTATTGCATTAATTGCTTTTGGATAAATAAATATGAACGAACAAGAATTTTACAATACAATTACCCAACCCTCTACTGCCGAATTTAAAGACAGAGGGAGTAAGTTTATTGGATACGCTTTTCCAATTGAAACGGTAGAGGAGTTTAAAATGCAATTGCAAATTTTAAAAAAAGAACATCCAAAAGCGGTGCATCATTGTTTTGCATACAGATTAGGTACCGATGGAAATGTATTTAGAAGTAGCGATGATGGTGAGCCAAGCGGCACCGCAGGCAAACCAATTTTAGGCCAAATTGATAGTAAAGAAATTACAAATACGCTAATAGTAGTTATACGTTACTGGGGAGGTACTTTATTAGGTGTGCCAGGTTTAATAAATGCCTACAAAACTACAGCATCTTTAGCTTTACAAGTAACACCAATTGTGCAAAAGCAAATTGAAATTAAGTATACTATACAGTTTGATTACACACAACTTAACGAAATTATGCAAGTGTTAAAACAATATAATTGTACAGTTATAAAACAAGAGTTACAACTATTTTGTAGCATAAAATTTGGCTTGCCCAAAAATAGATTGCAAGAGGTATTGTATAAATTAAACGATTTACAGAATGTTGAGGTAGAAAAAAACTAAAACAATGAATGTAGAAACAATAAGAGAATATGTATTGCAAAAGGAAAATGTAACCGAAGGTTTTCCCTTTGATGAAGAAACTTTAGTAATAAAAGTAAAAAATAAAATGTTTTTACTTTTATCGTTAGATGAAACTCCATTACGCTTTAATGTAAAATGCCAACCAGATAAGGCAATTGAGTTACGAGAACAATACCCTGATACTATTTTACCAGGCTATCATATGAGTAAAAAACATTGGAATACTATTGTACTAAATGGGCAATTATCAAGTAAATTAATTTTACAAATGATAGATGATTCCTATGCTCTTGTGGCTAAATAAAAACTATTTAGTTTGGAATGCTTAAATTTGCACGGTTTTTGCATAGAGAAAACAAATATTTTAATAACCCTAAAACAAGTAACGTAAAAATGAAAAAAGTAATCGTATTAATTGCAATTTTATTTATGGTAAAAGTAAATTTTGCACAAAACAAAACAGCCGAAAGTTTAACCTATAAAACAGCCGCTGGTGTTAAAGTATGGGATGGGGCTGGTTTAACCTTAAAAACATTTATTACCGATAAAGCCGCATTAGAGTTTATTGGTTTTTTTAATAAGACGGGCACAAGAATTACTGGGTTATATGAATTTCATGGAGATTTAAATACCGAAGGGAATTTAAAATGGTATGTTGGGCCAGGTGCTCATGTAGGCTTATATAAGGGTGGTACAACTGCGTTTGGATTAGATGGTGTGGTTGGGCTGGATTACAAATTTACAAATTTGCCTTTAAATATATCGTTAGATTGGCAGCCATCTGTAGAGTTTTTTAATGGCGACCCAAGTTTTGCCGCAAACTGGGGTGGTTTAGGAGTACGTTATACGTTCTAATAATTTTATACTATAAGAAAGCGGCTATTTCATTTTGGTGAAGTAGCCGCTTTTTTGATTGCATATGTAAATGCATTATTTTTAAGCATACTTTTCTTGAAAAAATAAGGACTTTGCTCTTATCTCTCGAATTAAAAAATCTTGTTTTCGTATTTCAAATGCATCATTCCTAGCTTCTTTGCTTTCATGCCCTGTTAACATTTGTAAAATATTGTCAATAAAATCTAACACTACATTAACCCATCTTGGCATTTTAGGAAATAAATCCCTTATTAGATTTTTTATTTTTTCTAAAATTTTGGGTAAATGACCTAAAATGCTCCCAAAATTAAAACCAATTTTTAAAGGATTTACAATTTTGTTTGCTTGGCTAATAAGTGGCATAGCGCCATAAGCAGCCATCTTATTTTGAATATTGTTTTTTTCGGTAAAATCTTGAGTATTGAAATGAGTTAGTAATTCATTACTTAAAGAATTTGCACTGTGTTCAAACCCGATTTTATAAAATTCTATAAAATCGGGGGCCTCTTCTTTTTCTGCAAAGTGTTTTAGAGCTCCATCGCAGATAGAAGCTAGGAAAGAGGAGAACCCATTGAAAAAATCTTGTAAACTATTTTCAGTTTGTTGCTTTATATTTTCCATTATAGTTAATTTTAATTGCCTACTCTATTATACAGTTTTCGGCTTCCCTGTTTTATTTTCTATTTATTTTTTATACCATTAACTAATTTATAATCATGTAAAACTCTATTATCTTATTAGAGTTAGTTGTTTAACTAAAATTTTGAAAGCTTTTACTTTGTCATCCCAAATACCAGGATATTTCGGAGCTATTATATACCGATACTTATTTCCAATGGCATCTTTTCCATAAATAATTTCACCGGCTCTATCTGCCATGTTTATCGGACTTTCTAACGAGGGCTTTTCAATATGTATGTAAACATATCCGCTATAAGATTTTTTTTTTCATTAAAATTTCGGAGCCATTTGCATCAATTGTTGTAACAAGATTACATTTTCGAAATCCTCTAGCTATGCAATCACTTGGCCTAACACGTTTCCAAACACTCCCAAAAGAAATTTCTTTTAGTATATTAGTGGATTTAGTTGAGAGGTTATATTTTTTTTGAGCATTACAGTGTGTAATAATCAAAATAGCAATAGAAGATAAAATAAGTTTATGCATAATTTTTATTTTAAAAAACTGCCTACTCTATTATACAGTTTTCGGCTTCCCTGTTTTTTATAATTTTTATTAGTTGGGTTATTATTAATAACCATTTTGAGAAATACCATTACCCATGAATTCGTCCACATTTACATCTCCACGTAGTTATGGTATGGGGATGAGTTTTAGCATTTCCTGTTTCCTTTGTTTTTGAAACATTTAATATAACTCCAAGCCCTGCATTTACACCACCTCTGTTATTATACCCAGCTATTAAGTTTATGCCTATATTTTTTGATAAATAATACTTAGCCTGTATGTTGGGGTTAATAATCATTTCAGTCTTCTTTTGCACAGCACTACCAGTAAGTTTTCCTTGTCTGTAAAAATCTAAAGTAGTATTACCGTTAAATGCCACACCAAAATCTGCATTTACAGTAACTATTAACTTGCTATTTTCTTTATGAGGTATAATGTAACCAACACCTAATAAAAAATCTGTAGAGCTTGCTTTTGAATTTGAGAAACTTGCAGAATCTGCCTCAATGTTGTTATCAATTGCGTATTTGCTGATAACGTAGGGATCTGGGTATTTGATAATCCATGGTGGTGGTCTTCTAGGTTTACGGGCTGCCGAAATATTAACGGCTAAAGGTAATTTTTTTAAAGCCTGGGAATAAGCTACCACTATTCCGCTAACTTCATACGGTGCAAAATTTTTACCAGAAAAATAGCTTTTACTGTCAGATACAAACTCTTTAATGTAATTGACGCTTACACTCTGTGCTTTGGTTTGGTAAAGCAGCAGCATAAATACTGCTACCGTTGTAATCTTTTTCATAATAAATAATTTTTAAAATGCCTACTCTATTCAGTTTTCGGCTTCCCTGTTTTGGTTATTAAGTGTTGCTTAAGTGCCTTGCAAGTTTGCTCTTTCTCCCTCTCTACTGAGCCTATCGAAGGATGGAGAGGGTTGGGGTGAGGTTACCACACTTCTGCAACACAAGGCAAAAGTGCAAACAACTAAATGGCTAGGCAATGTGCTATTAACTAAAAAAAGGACGTAATCAACTACTTTACTATCCGTTAAACAACGGAAATAAAAATGGGTATAGAAACATTTGCAAATGAATGTATTCGATGTTAATTTGTGGTTATTAATTAAACTTAAATAAACGTATTATGGCAACTAAAAAATCTGGAGTAAAAAAAAGTGCTCCTAAAAAAGCTATTAAAAAGGCTGCTCCTAAAAAAGTAGTCAAAAAAGCTGCTCCTAAAAAGGCTGTAAAAAAAACAGTTTCAAAAAAAGCGGTAAAAAAGAATACCCCAAGTAAAGCTAAAGCATTGGTAAAAGCTATTAGCGGTAAACATGTAATTGCTCGATCAGATGGACAACAAATGATAGATACATTTATGTATTATAACAATACAAAAAAAATTACCGGCATTTCATTTTCTAGCGGTAGAGAGTTTGATATTTCTCTATTTACAACTTTACTAAGTTTGCCTAACATTAAAAAAATAAGGTTTAGAAATGCAGTTAATGCAAATAATGAACATACTTTAGTTATAACCGGTGTAAATGCAAATGGTTTTGATATCTTAATTCCAGTAGCGGATTCAACAACGCAATCAACATCATTAACAGGAGACGATCCTCCGCCAACTGATGGAATGGGAGACATGGGAGACCAATGCACTGATCCAAAATACAAACCTTAAATAACTAATGTGTATGATAGTTGCAAGTGGGTTAATAAAATATTTTGAACTGATAGCAGGTATAATAGGTGTTATTGCTTATTATAGAAACAAGGGTAGTTTTTGGTTTGCATTTGCATTGTACTTAGTACTACTTTTTGGTATGGAGTATACTGGGTATCAGTTATTGAAAAATGGCATGTACAAACAAAATACGCTATTGTATAAATATGTAATAATTCCATCTTTATTTTGTGCATATCATTTTTTATTTTATCACCTACTAAAAAAACATAAGCTAAAAGTGCTTATAAGTTTAGGTATATTTTTGGTAATTGCTTTAGTTGAAAATTTATTATTAAGTCAACAACATTATTTTTCAATATCAATGGCATTGGCTTATGGGGCTTTGGCTGTGGTAGCTTGTAGTATTGTTTATTTACTTAATCTTGTAAAAACAGATGAAGTTTTAAAGTTTAATACAAATATGGGCTTTTGGTTTTGTATTGCTATATTACTATTCTATGTAGGAAGTATTGTTAAATTAACCTTTTTCAATTCATTAGTTTTTCCTAAAAATAGTACTATAGCAACTTTTTTCAATTGGATATTTATAGTGTTAAACTATATAATGTACTTTTTATTTACCATAGGTTTTATATGCAACAAGCCGAAACAATAACATTTATTATTATATCAAGTATTTTATTGATTGTATTTGTTCTAGCAACAATTGCTTTTGTATTTCAATATCGTAAAAAAAGAATACAGCATGAAAATGAAAAAGGAATGATTACAGTAAAACATAATAAAGAATTATTGGAAACCCAATTAGAAATGCAAATGCAAACCATGCAGCACATTGGCAGAGAAATACACGATAATGTAGGGCAAAAGCTAACCTTAGCAAGTTTATATACACAACAGTTATCCTACGAGAACAAAGCGCCACACATAAATGAAAAAATAGAAAATATTAGCCATATTATTAACGAATCGTTACAAGAATTAAGACGATTGTCAAAATCACTTACCGATGATAATATTGCTAAAAAAAATTTGGTGCATTTAGTAGCTGAAGAATGTAAAAAAATAAATGAAATTGAAAAAATTGAAGTTAAGTTTTCTAGCTCTAATCAAATTATTGATGTAGAATATCAAACCAAAAGTATTTTACTTAGAGTAGTACAAGAATTTTTACAAAATAGTATCAAACACTCTAAATGCACCTTAATAAAAATTTGTTTAATACTTGATGGCGATTTGCTAAAAGTAGAATTAAGCGATAATGGGATAGGCTTTAATACGGATAAAATGAACTATACCGGCATTGGTCTTAAAAATATTGCCAAGCGTATAAATTTGCTCAACGGTTATCACCACCTTAAAAGCAACGTAAACAAGGGCACTTGTTTAGTTGTAGAAATACCTATAAAAGAATGAAACACAAAATTGTAATTGTAGACGATCATATATTAATTGCAAAAGCATTAACTGGCATTATTGAAAACTTTACCCAGTTTGAAGTTTTGTACGAATGTGAGAGCGGAATAGATGTACAAGAAAAACTAAAGCTAAAAAAAAATATTCCCGATATTATTTTACTAGATATAAGTATGCCAGTTATGGATGGTTTTGATACAGCAAAATGGCTTACGCTTAACCATCCCCAAATACTAATAATGGCTTTAAGTATGCAAGATGATGAGCAAAGTGTAATTAAAATGATAAAAAACGGTGCAAAGGGTTATTTGCTTAAAAATGTTCACCCCATCGAATTAGAAAAAGCATTAATAGCATTAGTTAAGCAAGGCACTTATTACCCAGAGTGGGCTACTAGTAAAATAATTGCTAGTTTAAGTAAGCCCGATAATGGTAAACCTTCTATACTTTTAACCGAACGGGAAAAAGAATTTTTACAATATTGCATTACTGAAATGGGGTACAAAGAAATTGCCGAAAAAATGTTTTGTAGCCCTCGTACAGTAGAAAGCTATAGAGATTCTTTATTTGAAAAGTTAGATTTAAAAACAAGAGTAGGGTTAGCTGTTTTTGCCCTTAAAAATGGATTTGCTATCTAAACTAACTGTGTTAATAGTATTGTACTATGGAAATACCTTTTACAATCATATCTATTTTTGAAGGTTGTTCAATATTGTTTAAATAATTTCCTCTTTTCACAAAAAATATTTTTGCTTTACTTAAATCGGTCACTGTTAAATTAAGTGCTTCAACAACACGATCAATATTTAGTTTAAGAGGATTTTTCTTTTCATGAAGGTCATGTAAACTCGAGCTGTGTTTAGATATTCCTGTAAAAATATCGAGTAGCCCTGCAAAGTAAGGGCTTTTGTATTGTAGAGCAGATAACTTAGGAGGATTTATGTAAACTTCAACAACTCCTCCGCCCGACATTTCATTTACAATTATTTCATCAAAGAGTAAGTGAATATTTTTTAACTTACCACTATCTCTATTAGCATTTAACATATTTTTTGTAGAAAATATCTGCCACTTCGAATTAGTGTTATAACTAATAGCTGGAGGCTTTATAGTGCCAAACTGAAGCCCTGTAATGCTTCTATTAATTACTAAATCTTTTATTTCTATTGCTATTATATTTTTTTGATCTTCAAAAAGTGAGTCGGTTACATTGCCAACAGTATTATTAATAATTGGCGTAGGAAAATCATCATATGCGTAATGTAAAGAGTCTGCTAATTGCATCACCCCTTTGCCTGTAAAAATTTTTTTCGTTCCATTTTCGTTATAAAATGTAAATATTTTATCATAATAATACTTGTTTCTATTTTCATTGGGGTCGCAATTACCCCCTCCAATATCTAACCATTTTTGCCACAGCCTATCTACATTGGCATGTAATAGCCAAAACAATATATCGTTTGCAGCTTTTGGTTTAGAAAACATATCACCATTGTATATTACACCAGAAGACTTTCTTAAATAACCTCCTACACTTGTATGTATAGCCCCATGAGCATTTTCAATTGCAGTTTGAAAAGAAAAATAATCTCCATATCTATTCACAGCAAAATTAAATCTGTCTGCTATTACTGGTGCAAATGAGCCATCTGCACTATTCATTATTTCATCTCTTTTAGCATTATATAACGGATTTGTATAATAATTTCCATTAGATCCTTTATATTTTTTGGTCCAACAACTTTTAGGTATTTTATTTTGATTTGGTTTTAAAAAATCCCAATAGGGTAGCCCAACTTTATTAGCTACTGTATTTTTGCCGGTCATATAACTTCTTAAAATACACTCGAAATAATACAAATACACTCTATGCCAGGCTAAAAAAAATGCAGTATTGTGTTCGCAACTTCCAAATAATTTATTTGTTGTCCCCTCTTTTCCATGGATGTTGGTTTGATATGCCCAACTCTTAGGATTGCTACTTGATAAGGCTTGCATACTCTTTACAGCCTTTCTAATTTCTTTTAGTTCATCAGAGGTTTCATCAAAACTAAAAATATCTTTTCTATACTTACTTTTATGAAATTTAAAATCGGAGAAATCATCTATTTTTTCATTTTGGGTTGCTACATAAGGGAAACATTCTAATAGTTCATTTTTATTGTTTATTAACTCCTCACTTTTTTTTTCTGAACTAAAACTTACAAACAAAACTATAGTAACTAAAAGCCAGATGGCAGGTACAAAAAGTTTCTTCATAAAACGTATTTACTAGTGAGGGTTATTAAAAAGTAAATATAATAGCTAATAGCTTAAAATGCAATAGGTTAAATAACGATATTTTAAAAGGCAGTAAATTTTTTTACCTCACCTCCTGCATCTCTACCAATTTTTTATAATACCCTTCTTGTGCAATTAACCCATCATGTGTGCCACGCTCTACAATATTGCCTTGGTGTAGTACAATAATTTCGTTGGCATGGCGTACCGTACTAAGGCGGTGTGCAATTACAATACTGGTGCGGTTATTCATTAAATTATTAATAGCATCTTGTACAAGGCGTTCGCTTTCGGTATCTAAAGCACTAGTGGCTTCATCTAAAATTATTATAGGACTGTTTTTTAAAACAGCTCTTGCAATAGTTATGCGTTGGCGTTGACCACCACTTAATTTTACACCTCTTTCGCCCGTGCTAGTTAAATAACCATCGGGCATGGCCGTAATAAAATCATGTGCATTGGCAATTTTTGCAGCAGCTATAATATCATCCATGGTGGCTGTTGGGTTGCCTAAACTAATATTGGTTGCAATGGTATCGTTAAACAAAAAATTATCTTGAGATACTACACTTATTAAGCTACGTAAATTGGATATTTTAATGTTTTTAATAGGTACATCATCAATATTAATTTCGCCATTTTGTACATCATAAAATCTACAAATTAAATCTATTAACGTACTTTTTCCACTACCGCTTTGTCCAACTAATGCAATCGTTTTTCCTTTTGCTATGGTTAAGTTTATGTTGTTTAATACACTTTTTTCTCCATAAGCAAAATTAATAGCTTTAATATCTATTTTATGTTCAAAACTAGTTTTTTCAGTAGCATTTGGTAAATCTTTTATGACCACTTCGCTGTCTAGCACATCAAATATTTTTTCGCTGGCTACAATGCCTCTTTGCAAATTGCTTGATGTGCTTGATATATTTTTTAGCGGTTGAATAAGCTGGGTGTATAAGGCTAAATAACCAATAAACGCTTCACCACTTAGGCTTGTAGTGCCATCAATTAAAATTAAATAGCCACCAAATAATACCAAACACAAAGCCGCAAGCACACCAATGGTTTCCGATATTGGGCTTGCTAATTCTTTACGGCCAAAAAGGCGTTTGCTATGCCTTGTAAAATCGTTATTAATTTGATTGAATTTTTCGCCCATATCATTTTCGGCAGTAAAGCTTTGTATGGGTTTTATTCCACTAATACTTTCTTCACTAATGCCTAATAGTTTATTCATCATTTCGCTACTAAAATAACTTAGCTTCTTTAATTTTTTTGTTAGTATAGAAATGGCAAAACCTGTTATGGGCAAAAATAATAAGGTAAATAATGTTAGCTTAGGGCTCCAATAAAAAAGCACAGCAAAGTACGATAGTACAATAAAAGGATCTCTTAAAATTACTTGTAAGGAGTTTAAAACAGAGCTTTCAATTTCTTGCACCTCATTTATCATGACCACCAATAAATCCGATTTTTTTTTGTTATGATGATAAGGTAAAGATTGGTGTATATATTTTTTGTATAGCGCACTTCTTAAATTGCCTAAAATTTTTAAACGTAAGCGTAGCATTACCCGTACACTCATATATCTAAAAAAATTTGTGAGTAGTATACTTACCCCAATTATTGCACAAACAAAAGCTAAAGCCCAAAATTTTCCATGCTCATTGGCAATGCTTGTAAAATGATAATTAAAAAAATCTTTTGCAAAATTTAATGTAAAACTAAAGGTGGGTTTTGTAATAACGGCTACCGCATCTTTATTAAATAGCAAACCTAATACAGGTATAAGCAAGGCAAAATTTACTAATCCAAAAAGTATGGAAAAAAAGGTATAAATAATATATTCAGGAAAAAAATGCTTTAGTGGTCTAGCAAAAGGTATTAAGCGTTTAAGTATTTTCATTTGTTATGTATTGCCTAAAAATAGTTGTAGTAGCTAAATTAATTGGTTACTTTGTTTAATTAATAACAGTGTAAAATTACAATGAAGCAACTTAATAGCAAATGTAGTCTTTGTATTTCAACTTATAATTGGCCAGCGGCATTATATCATTGTTTATTGAGTGTTAAAAATCAAACACTTTTGCCCAAGGAAGTAATTATTGCAGATGATGGCTCAACCAATGAAACAGCTTTACTAATTGACGAAATACGTAAAAATTTTCCAATACCTATTATTCATGTGTGGCAAAAAGATGAGGGGTTTAAATTAGCAACAATTCGCAATAAAAGTTTTGCTAAAGCCACTGGCGAATATATTATTCAATCGGATGCGGATGTTATTTTTCATCCTAATTTTATTCAAGATCATTTACGTTTTGCTAAAAAAAATACCTTTATTTCAGGGGCAAGATGTATGTTGAATAAAGATTTTTCAGAAAATCTTTTAACCCAACATACCAACCCCACAGTACAACAAATGCTACAACATTGCACTAAAAAGTATAATGGCTTACGCATACCAATTTTATCTTATGCTAATTATTATTTGCAACAAGGTATAGCACAAACAAAATATGTGTTGGGCGTAAATATGGCTTTTTTTAAAGAAGATTTATTGGCTGTAAATGGTTATAACGAAGAGTTTACAGGCTGGGGCAAAGAGGATAATGATATTGCTGTACGGCTTTTTATGCATGGGATAAAAATTAGAGTAATAAAATTTGGGGCAAATTTGTATCATATTCACCACAAAGGGGCTGATGCTAAGCAACTTGAAGTAAATGATTTATTATATAAACAAACATTAGCTAATAAAATTACCTTTGCACCTAAAGGTATTAATCAATACAACTAATTTATGTTAGAAGGAAAACGACAAAAACAAGTAGCAGGGTTGCTAAATAAAGAGTTAAGCGATATTTTTCAACGAATGGGCTTAAGTATGCTAGATGGGGGCATGGTATCAATATCTGGAGTAAAAATTACACCCGATTTATTTGATGCTAGAGTTTATTTAAGTTTATTTAAGGTAAAAGATGCTGCCGAAACACTAAAAAAAATTACTGACTTAAGTCACGAAATAAAACGAGAATTAACTACAAGGGTACGCCATCAGTTACGCAGTATGCCTAAGCTTACTTTTTATATAGATGATACATTGGATTATGTAGATAAAATTGAAGAGTTGTTTAAAGAGATTAAAAAAGATAAAAGTAGTGAGTAGTCAATGGTCAATGGTCAATGGTTAGTTTTGTAAAGCACAAGTTAACTCCTAAACCCCTAAACTCTCTAAACCTCTAAACCATAATGTATACAACCTTTGCCTGGCGGTATTTTAAAGCAAAAAAAAGTGCAAATGCAATAAATATTATTGCCTGGGTTACTGTTGGCGTAATTGCTTTTGCTACCTGCTGTCAGTTATTGGTGTTAAGTGTATTTAATGGCTTTGAAGCATTGGTAAAAGATAGTTACTCCACTTTTTACAGCGATATAAAAATTATACCAGCCAAAGGAAAAACATTTTTACTGTCGGCAGATAAATTATCTAACTTAAGTAAACAACCTTTTGTTCAAAATATAAGTACTATTGCCGAAGAAAAAGCATTACTACAAAATGGTGATGCACAAACCGTAGTCTATTTAAAAGGGGTAGATGAACAATACATAAATGTAAGCGGGGTAGCACAAAAAACTAAAAAAGGAAAATACGAAATAGGCACAGCCGAATACCCTTTACTTATTGTGGGTATTGGTATTGAAGATGCTGCTGGCATTAATTTAGATGGTGCATTTACTAGTAATGAGTTAACCATTATTTTACCAAAAAAAAATAGCGAAAGCAACGATCCCTTACAATCTCTTAGCGAAGGTAATGCTAAAGCCAGTGGGGTATTTACTATACAACAAGAGTTTGATAATAAGTATGCTATTACCAATATTGCTTTTGTAAAGCAACAAATGAATTTACAACCAGATGAGTTTAGTGCAGTAGAAATAAAGTTAAAACTAGCTGAAAATCCTAAAAAAGTAAAAGAACAACTAGCCACTTTAGTAGGTACTAATTATAAAGTACAAACGAAGTACGAGCAAAATACTAGCCTATACAATACCATGCAGTTAGAAAAATGGGCCATTTATGCAGTGCTAACCTTAATATTAATAATTGCAGCTTTTAATATGATTAGTGCCTTAACTATGTTGGTGTTAGAAAAGAAAAAAGATATTAGCATTTTAAAAAGCATAGGTGCTACAAAAGCAACTATCTTAAAAATATTTTTGGCAGAGGGCTTATTACTTGGTGTAATTGGTAGCAGTATAGGTATTGCCTTGGCAATGCTGATTTGTTTTATACAAGTGCAATGGCATATTATTCCATTAAAAGGGGGCACATTTTTAGTAAATTATTTTCCTGTAAAAATAGTAGCTACCGATATTTTGCTAGTTGCTGTTACCGCATTAATTATTGCTTTTTTTGCAGCCTGGTTTCCGGCGTATAAAGCAAGTAGGCAGGGGATTGAGTTGAAGTAGATCTAAAAAAACTTTTTTAAATTAATATATCTATTTAGTAATATTAAATAAAAATATCTCCTTCTACCTCATTACCCCTTTCGTCACCTTAATAATCCCCCAACGTCTCCTCCAACTGCCCCAACGCTTTAGCTAGTTGCTCATCGTTTGGTGCAATGCCGTGCCATTCGTGGCTGCCTTCCATAAAATCTACTCCTTTACCCATTTCGGTCTTCATTAAAATAACAATAGGCTTTCCTTTGCCTATAAATGTTTTGGCATTATTTAAACCAGCAACTACAGCATCCATATCATTTCCATCCATTTCTAGTACTAGCCAGTCAAAAGCTTCAAACTTTGCTTTTAAGTTCCCTAAGCTTAATACGTTATCTGTACTACCATCAATTTGTTGTCCGTTCCAATCAATGGTGGCTATTAAATTATCTACTTTGTTATGTGCCGCAAATAATATGGCTTCCCAGTTCTGCCCTTCATCTAGTTCACCATCGCCATGTAGGCTAAATATAATATTGTTGTCGTTGTTTTGTTTTTTTGCTAATGCGGCACCAATAGCCACACTCATACCTTGCCCAAGGCTACCACTTGCAATACGTACACCTGGTAAATGCTCATGCGTAGTTGGGTGGCCTTGCAACCTAGTATTAAGCTTACGAAAAGTGCTTAACTCTTGTACAGGAAAATACCCACTTCTTGCCAAAGCGCTATAATATACAGGCGAAATATGTCCATTGCTTAAAAAGAACAAATCTTGCCCAACACCATCCATATTAAACGGAACAGGGGTGTGTTTCATAACATCAAAAAATAAAGCGGTAAAATAATCGGCACAGCCTAGGCTGCCTCCTGGATGTCCACTTTGTACGGCATGTACCATTCTTACAATATCTCTACGTAGTTGACTAGCCGTTTTGGTTAAATTGCTCATATGTTAGTTGCTATTTTGTGCAAACCTAAAATAAATACCTCTTTATGCAAAACAAAATAAGGGTTGGCACAATAATAGTTAATAATAAGTTTACAATTAAATCGTTATTTAACCAGAATTTTCATTTTTTTTTGTAATAAAGAGTAGATAGACAACTTTTTGTAGTAAAATATAGTCATATATTCATTTATAGAGAGTTGTAAGTATAATTTATATATTTTTGTCTTAGCTTTAATTCCAGTTTAAAGCATAAAATAAGCTAAATGGATCATATTTTATTGAGTGCGGCACTAGCTTTTTTAATTACCTTTTTTGCAATACCTGTAATAATACAAGTTGCTAAAGATAAAAAGCTGTTTGATGAACCTGACGAACGTAAGGTTCATAAAACTGTTATACCTACGCTTGGTGGGCTAGGTATTTTTGCTGGGTTTATTGTTGCCATGTTAATGGGTGTTCCATCGGGTATAGCCTCGGAGCTTCAATATTTTGCTGCTGCAGCTACTGTAATATTTTTCTTAGGTATAAAAGATGATATTTTAGTGTTATCCGCTACAAAAAAATTCATTGGTCAATTAATAGCGGCAGGTATTATTATAAAATTTGGTGGGGTGCGTATTACGGATATGCATGGTTTTTTAGGGATGAACCAAATACCTCCAGTGGCTAGTATTGTCCTTTCTTTATTCACCATCATTGTAATTACCAATTCGTTTAATTTAATTGATGGGGTAGATGGGTTAGCAGGCAGCCTTGGTTTACTTACCACCCTTGTGTTTGGAACGTACTTTTTTTATGCAGGTCAATTAATGTATGGTGTAATGGCCTTTTCATTAGCAGGCAGTACATTAGCTTTTTTAATTTATAATTTTTCTCCGGCAAAAATATTTATGGGAGATACTGGCTCGTTATTACTAGGCTTAATAAATTCTATATTAGTTATTAAGTTTATTACTATTGCTGGCAGTCCTGTTTCAAACTTTCCTATACAAGCTGCACCAGCTATAGGGTTTGCAATATTAATGATTCCTTTGTTTGATACCTTAAGAGTATTTACTATTCGTATTTTAGATAGGCGATCACCTTTTAGTCCAGATAGAAACCATGTTCATCATTTTTTGTTGGATTTAGGTTTAAATCATAAAATGGTAACCCTTACTTGTGTGGGAGCAAATATTGTATTTATTGGGTTAGCTTTTGCAATGCGTAATATGGGAACCACCACCACAATTGCTAGTTTACTTGTTTTGGCCTTTTTATTTATAGGAATTATTTATTACTATAGCCGTTTAAAAACTAGGGCAATGCAACAACTAGGTGGTGCAGCAAAAACTAAAATAGTATCCACTCATAAAGTACTCTCTTTAGCAACTGATAGTGTTGATGTAGATTAAAATCATCTCCTTTTTTTCATTCCATTATAATATCTTTTAAGCTTAAATAAGGCTATCACATTTCTTTTTTATAGCTTTGTAACCATTTAAAAAATGTTTTTATGAGCGAAGAGTTAAGTGTAATACAATCCGAAGCTGCTGCATCTATGCAAAAAGCTATTAATCATTTAGAGGTAGAGTTGATGAAGATAAGAGCTGGAAAAGCCTCTCCAAATATGATTGATGGTATATTGGCAGATTATTATGGTAGCCCAACGCCCATTAGTCAAATTGCTAATGTATCTACGTTAGATGCTAGAACCATAAGTATTCAACCCTGGGAAAAAAATATGTTACAGGCCATTGAACGAGCAATTATGATGGCCAATATTGGTATTACCCCACAAAATGATGGGGTTAACATTCGATTATTTTTACCCCCGCTAACCGAAGAGCGTAGAAAAGAAATGGTAAAAAAATGCAATGGAGAGGGCGAACATGCAAAAATAGCTGTACGTAATATTCGTAGAGATGCCATTGAAGATATTAAAAAACTACAAAAAGATGGGTTGAGTGAGGACGCAGCAAAAGATGCTGAAGCCGAGGTACAACAAACTACAGACAAATTTGTAGCGCTAATTGAAAAGCATTTAGATGCCAAAGAAAAAGAAATAATGGCCGTATAATTTTTCAATAAATGCCCAATACGCATATGGATTATGCCAGAGAATCTTGGTTTTTATTACTATCTATACCACTTTATACTTTACTGATTGGGGCAGAAATTTTATTTAGTAATTGGCAACATAAAAAATTTTATTCTGTAAAAGAAACATTACAAAATGTTTATTTAACCCTACTAAATGCAGGTTTAGATGCTTTATTACGTTGGTTGTTTTATATAAGTGTATTAATGTGGAGTTACAACCATCATTTTTTTAAAATTGAAAATGCCTTTTTGTATTGGTTTCTGCTGTTTTTGTTGGAAGATTTTGCTTTTTATATAGAGCATAGAGTAGATCATTATTGTAGAATATTTTGGGCCGTACACGTAACACATCACTCTTCCGAAGAATATAATTTATCTACAGGATTCCGATCGTCTGTTTTACAACCGGTGTATCGGTTTATTTATTTTATTCCCATTACATTCATGGGCTTTCATCCTTTAGATATTGTATTTATGTACAGTATTACACAAACCTATGGCATACTTGTACACACCCAATATATAAACAAAATGCCTAAATGGTTTGAGTGGTTTTTTGTAAGCCCTAGCCATCATAGAGTACATCATGCTAGTAACGTAATTTACCTAGATAAAAATATGGGTATGTGCTTAATTATTTGGGATAAAATATTTGGTACGTTTCAAGAGGAGTTACCTACAGAGCCTGTAAAATATGGGTTAACAAAACCAACAACTCACCCTT
The DNA here is from genome assembly GCA_031377245.1 of Bacteroidota bacterium. GTDB lineage: Bacteria > Bacteroidota > Bacteroidia > Chitinophagales > Chitinophagaceae > Ferruginibacter. The sequence continues at coordinate 155,351 of JANMEU010000009.1, read as the reverse complement.
ATAATACCGCAAAAGTTGTTTTACATGAGTGGCATAATATTGGTAAAGATTTACAAAAGAAAACTTCTTTTTTTACCAAATTAAAATACCTATTTATGCCGCCCGGCTGGAGCCACGATGGGAGCAGTAAAACGGCTAGTGAAATGCGGAGAGCATTAGAACAATAAGCCCCATTTGTTGTTTCATACCAATACCCAACTAAATAAAGTTTTAAATTAACATTTCTAGGTGTACTTTGTAACCTTAGTCCCTTTGTGATAAATTAATCATGGCAAAAACAAAAAAAGCAATTCATCAAACTACAGAAGATACTATTGAAGTATTTGGTGCAAGAGAGCATAATCTTAAAAACATCAACATATCTATACCCAAAAATAAATTGGTGGTGTTTACTGGAGTAAGTGGTAGCGGAAAATCTTCCCTAGCTTTTGATACTATTTATAACGAAGGGCAACGCCGCTATATGGAAAGCTTTGGGGCTTATGCAAGGCAATTTGTAGGAGATATGGAACGGCCAGATGTTGATAAAATAACTGGACTATCTCCAGTAATTTCTATTGAACAAAAAACAACCAATAAAAATCCAAGAAGTACAGTGGGTACTGTTACAGAGGTGTACGATTTTATGCGATTACTTTTTGCAAGAATTGGGGAGGCATATAGCTACAACACTGGAAAGCGAATGGTAAAATTTAGTGAGGAAGAAATTACACAAAATATTTTTGAAAATTTTGAAGATCAAAAAATAAATATTTTAGCTCCGCTAGTACGAGGACGAAAAGGCCATTACAGAGAATTGTTTGAAGAGGTTCGAAAAAAGGGGTTTTTAAAAGTAAGAATAGATGGAGAAGTAAAAGACTTAGTCCCAAAAATGCAGCTTGATCGCTATAAAATTCATGATATAGAGTTAGTGGTAGATAGATTACCCGTAAATGATGATATGCGTTTACGCCTAAGCCAAAGTGTACAAAAAACATTGCAGCTAGGTAAAGATTTAATGTTTGTATTAACTGAACAAACCAATAAGTTAAAGCAATACAGTAAGTTATTAATGTGTGAAGATACTAGCATAAGTTACGAAGAGCCTTCACCAAATGCATTTTCTTTTAACTCACCCTATGGGGCTTGCCCAACTTGCAAAGGCCTAGGAAATGTATATACCATTGATATGGAGGAAGTGCTACCCGATAAAACTAAATCGGTAAAGGAAGGTGGTATTGTGCCACTTGGCGAGGAAAGAAGTGCTAGTGTTTTTATGCAAGTACAGGCTTTTGCGAAGCAGCATAAAATAAGTTTAGATAAACCAATTAGTACGTTATCAGAACCCCAACTAGCCTTATTGTTGCATGGCGATAAAGGGATTAGTGCAGATTTAGAAATGGATTTAAGCGACGATACCATTCCGCAAACGTATACAGGCAGTTACGAGGGTATTATTCCTATGTTAAAACGTTGGTTTTCCTCTCCACAAAGCACACAAACGTTAATTGAGTGGGTAGAAAAATTTATGACCTTAAAAGATTGCACCAGTTGTAACGGTACCCGTTTGCGTAAAGAAAGTTTGTGGTTTAAAATTGATGATCGAAATATTGCAGAGCTATCTAACCTAAATTTAGATAATTTGGCAGCTTGGTTTGATGGCTTAGAATTACGACTAGATAAAAAACAAAATGCCATTGCAAAAGATGTGCTTAAGGAAATAAGAGAACGCTTGCAATTTTTGTTAAACGTTGGCTTAACCTATTTAAGCATTAACCGCCCAACTAAAACCCTTAGTGGTGGAGAGTCTCAACGAATAAGGTTAGCAACACAAATTGGTAGCCAGCTACAAGGTATTACCTATATTTTAGATGAGCCAAGTATAGGATTGCACCAACGAGATAACCAGCGATTGATAGATGCGTTAAAAAATTTAAGAGATATTGGTAATAATGTTTTGGTTGTAGAGCACGATAAAGATATAATGTTAGCTAGTGATTATTTAATTGATATTGGCCCAAAAGCAGGGCGGTTTGGTGGAAATATTGTTATGCAAGGCACACCAAAAGAAGTGTTAGAAAGCAATAGCGAAACAGCCCAGTATTTAAGTGGAGCAAAAAAAATTGACATACCTAAAGAACGTCGTAAAGGGAATGGAAAAACTATAGAATTAAAAGAAGTAACAGGTAATAACTTAAAAAAAGTATCCGTAAATTTTCCATTAGGAAAGTTAATATTGGTTACAGGCGTAAGTGGTAGCGGAAAAAGTACATTAATCAACGAAACACTTTACCCTTTGCTAGCAAAGTATTGCTACAAAAGTAAAGCTATGCCCATGCCGCATAAATCAATAAAAGGCTTAGAGCATATTGATAAAGTAATTGAAATAGACCAAAGCCCAATTGGGCGTACACCACGTAGCAACCCTGCAACCTATTGTGGTTTTTTTACTGATGTACGTACCCTGTTTGCAAGTGTACCCGAGGCAAAAATTAGAGGGTATACCGCAGGGCGTTTTTCGTTTAATGTAAAAAGTGGTAGATGCGAAGTGTGTGAAGGTGGCGGTATGAGAGTAATTGAAATGAATTTTTTACCAGATGTATATGTGCATTGTGAAAAATGTAATGGAAAAAGATATAATAAGGAAACCTTAGAAATTCGTTACAAAGGAAAAAGTATAAGCGATGTGTTAAATATGAGTGTTGATGAAGCTGTAGAGTTTTTTCAACCCGTACCTTTTATTTATAGAAAAATAAAAGTATTGCAAGAGGTTGGGTTAGGCTACATTACATTAGGCCAAAGTGCTGTAACCCTCAGTGGGGGAGAAGCACAACGAGTAAAACTAAGTACTGAGCTTGGAAAAAAAGATACAGGTAAAACCTTTTATATTTTAGATGAACCTACAACTGGCCTGCATTTTCAAGATATTAAATTGCTACTAGATGTTGTAAATAAATTAGTAGATAGAGGTAATACCGTATTAGTAATTGAACATAATATGGATGTTATAAAAGTAGCCGATCATATTATAGATATTGGTCCAGAGGGGGGCGATGGCGGAGGAAAAATTTTGTTTGAAGGGTTACCCGAAGATTTAATAAAAGTTAAGGAAAGTTTTACGGGAAAGTTTTTACAAAAAGAAATGAATACATAAAAAACACATCCTTTTTATTAGACGTGGCGGCATTTATAAAAAACCAGTTCAATAAAACATTTCTTCATAAGTCAAATTAAAAAAACTTCCTTCGTATTTTCGCAATATGGCACAAACATTATCAAACCAACAACTCGTACAAATTGCTAATGAATTTGGTACACCTGTTTATGTTTATCATGCTGAGCGTATTACAGAGCAGTATCAAAAACTTCAAACAGCATTTAGTAAATGTAATGCTCAATTTTTTTATGCCTGTAAATCGCTTACTAATATTAATATCTTAAAACATATTAATAGCCTTGGGGCCTCCTTAGATTGTGTAAGCATAAACGAAGTAAAATTGGGCTTAATGGCTGGCTTTAAGGCAGATAATATTTTATTTACACCCAATTGTGTTGATTTTGAGGAAATTTTACAAGCAAAAGATTTAGGAGTAAAAATTAATATTGATAACATTTCTATTTTAGAACAATTTGGTAATACGTTTGGCAACACTTACCCTGTTTGTATACGAGTTAATCCACACATTATGGCAGGTGGAAATTTTAAAATTAGTACAGGCCATGTAGATAGTAAATTCGGTATTTCCATACATCAAATGAGGCATATCGAACGTGTGGTAAAAACCACCAACTTAAATGTGGAAGGCATACACATGCACACAGGCAGCGAAATAAAAGATGTAAACGTTTTTTTAGAGGGGTTAGAAGTAATGTTTACTATTGCTTCACATTTTCCTAACTTAAAGTATATTGATTTGGGCAGTGGTTTTAAAGTGCCTTATCAACCAACAGATAGCGAAACTGATTTAACATCTCTTGGCGAAAAAGTTGCAGAAGCATTTAGTGCTTTCGAAAACGAAACAGGTAAAAAAATACAAGTTTGGTTTGAGCCTGGTAAATACTTAGTAAGCCAAGCAGGATACTTTGTAGTAAAAGCAAATGTTATAAAACAAACACCTGCTACTGTTTTTGCAGGAGTTAATAGCGGCTTTAATCATTTAATTAGACCAATGATGTACGAAGCCTATCATCACATACAAAATATTAGTAACGAAAACGCACCAGAGCGTATATATACAGTTGTAGGTAATATTTGCGAAACAGATACTTTTGCATGGGATAGAAAAATTACTGAAGTAAGAGAAGGCGATTATTTGGTTTTTTACAATGCTGGTGCATATGGCTACGAAATGAGTAGCAACTTTAACAGTCGCTTAAAACCCGCTGAAGTATTGGTTGAAAATGGGGAAGCAAAATTAATACGACAACGAGATGTTTTTGAAGATTTGTTAAGAAACCAAGTTTTGTAGAAAAACACTACTTTTATTATCCATTTGAGCATAAGCCTCTGTAATAAAACTTATAGCTCATAATTTATAACGTATAATTTCTTTCTATGCCAATACGAATGGTTGATGACCCTGAAAATCAGAATGATTATAAAGAAAATAGTGACGACAATAGTGGTGGAGGCAAAAGTGGTTTTAATATACCAGGCGGTGGCGGTTTGTTAAATTTTTTGCCCTTGGTTTTTGGGTTATTTAAAGGCGGGGGAAAAAAAATGATATGGCTACTCCTATTAGGAGGAGCTGCTTATTTTTTATTTAAAAGCAAAACGTGTAATAGTATAGAAGAAACCGTTAGCAACTTTACAAAAGGAGGTAAGTTAGATCCTAACGAATTTAAAAAAGCAAGTGTTTACGAAGGCTTAAGCGACGATCCTTCAAAAAATCCTTTACCCGAAGCCGTTAGTTTATTAAGCTATGCACCCAAACGCTTAAACCAAGGCAAGCAAGGTAGTTGCGTAGCGTGGAGTAGCGCTTACGCTGCAAGAACTATTATGCAAAGCACAAGTACAAAAACAGATCCTAATACTATTGCCTTTAGTCCATCTTTTTTATATAATTACATTGGGTTAGATGGTTGCCAAGGTAGCTACATTATAAGAGCGATGGAATTTATGCAAAAGAATGGCGCCTTACCATTTAGTCAATTTCCTTACAACGAAAACGATTGTAGCAATGAAGCCAATCAATCTTTAGCAGCACAAGCTCAACAATATAAAATAAATGGTTTTACTCGTTTAACGGATGATGATGGAGTAAGTAATTTAAATTTTAGAGCTATTAAAGAACACTTAGCCAAAGATGCACCAGTAGTTATTGGTATGATGGTTGGTGGCAGTTTTATGGAAGGTATGATGGGGCAAAAAATTTGGAACCCTAGTGCAGATGATAAAAGAATGCAAGGTTTTGGCGGGCATGCCATGTGTGTAATTGGATATAATGATAGAATTGAAGGCGGCGCTTTTGAAATTATGAACAGCTGGGGCCCAGAGTGGGGGGTTAATGGTATTGGTTATGTAAGATATGCCGACTTTAAAGATTATGTAAGAGAAGCCTACGGTATAGATCCCCTGCCAAAAAGCGGGGCTGCTTTAAATGTAGATTTTGAATGTACAATTGGTGTAGTAAATATTGATGCTAAGCAATACATACCCTTAAAAGTAAGCAGCGGCAATACATTTGCAACTACAACTCCAATAAAAAAAGGCACCAAATTTAAAATTGAATTAAAAAATGCCTTGGAATGTTACACCTATATTTTTGGACAAGAAACTACAGGCACTAGTTATGTCCTATTTCCGTACAACTCAAGTCATTCCCCTTATTTTGGCATAACCGGTTATCGATTATTTCCACGTAAGCAATCGTTACAAGCCGATGATGTTGGCCAAAAAGATTATATGGCAATTGTAGTTAGTAAAAATCCGTTAGACTATAACGCATTAAATGCAGCTATAACAAAAAGTACCCAAAGTGCCTATGTTGGCAAGTTAAATGAAGCCCTTTCTACTTCATCAATTACAAATGTAAAATACAACAGCACAAACACAGGTAATATATATTTTAAGGCAGATGCTAATGAGCAAAAAAGTATTGTGGGTTGTGTAGTAGAAATAAATAAAAACTAAATTTTATTATTTAGTTGTTGGAAATTAATTGTACATTTTTAAAAAAAATAAAATCAAAATTTGAAAAAAATACTTTTAGCCCTATTGTTTTTAACACAACTAACAATAGTTACCGCACAAGAGAAAAAATTGTATAGCCCAACAGCCAATGCAGTAAAAGACATAGCTGCCGCTGTAAAAAAAGCAAAAGCCCAAAACAAATTTGTACTAATACAAGCCGGAGGCAATTGGTGTAGCTGGTGTATTGAGTTTGCAAGGTTTTGTACCGCAGATGCTAAAATTGATTCTACCATAAATGCATCTTTCGAATGGTATCATTTAAATTATAGTAAAGAAAACGAGAATAAAGAAGTGTTTGCCAAATATGGTTTTCCGCAACGTTTTGGATTTCCAGTATTTATTATTTTAGATGGAAAAGGCAATAGAATACATACACAAAACAGCGAATATTTAGAGAATGGGAAAAAAAGTTATGATGCCGAAAAAGTATTAAACTTTTTGCAACAATGGAGCCCCAAAGCATTAGATCCAAAAATGTATTCAAAATAAAAATTTTTTTTCATTGATATGAGCAACGCCCATCATTTTTTTAAACTTATTAAACATCCGATAAAATTTCGGATGTTTTTGCTTACTAAATTACCAAGTGCATTTTTTAGTGGTGTAAGAGTGGTGGATATTAATGAAGAAATGTGTAGCGTAAAAGTACCCTACAAATGGTTTAGCACCAACCCTTTTAAAAGCACTTATTTTGCTTGCCTAAGTATGGCTGCCGAAATGAGTACAGGTGTTTTAGCATTAGCACATATACACAACCGAAAGCCAAGCGTAAGTATGCTAGTGTTAAAAGTAGAAGGCAATTTTATTAAAAAAGCAATAGCCAAAACTACCTTTATTTGTGCCGATGGAGTAGCTATAAAACAAACGATTGAAGAAGCTATAAAAACTGGCGAAGGAAAGACGATTACCACAACCTCCATTGGTAAAAATGATGCAGGCGAAATAGTTGCTGAGTTTTTTATTACCTGGAGTTTTAAAGCAAAATCAGTAACATAAATCAGTCAAATTATAATTGTGTAAATTGCACATAGTAGCATTGTGTTAAATGAAGTTTAAATTATGAGCAAAGATTTACGAAAACAACAAGCTTTAGAATATCATGCCAAAGGGCGCCCTGGCAAAATAGAAGTTGTGCCTACAAAAGAAGCAAAAACTCAAAGAGATTTATCGCTTGCTTACAGCCCTGGTGTAGCTGCTCCATGTTTAGAAATAAAAGATAACCCCGAGGATGTTTATAAATACACAGCCAAAGGAAATTTAGTGGGTGTTATAACCAATGGCACTGCAGTTTTGGGCTTAGGTAATATTGGTCCGGCTGCTAGCAAACCCGTAATGGAGGGTAAAGGAGTTTTATTTAAAATATTTGCAGATATTGATGTGTTTGATATTGAAATTAATGAAACCGATCCTGAAAAATTTGTACAAATTGTACAAGCACTTGAACCAACCTTTGGCGGCATTAATTTAGAAGATATTAAAGCACCAGAGTGTTTTTATATTGAGCAAGAATTAAAAAAACGTTGCCAAATTCCGGTAATGCATGATGACCAACATGGCACGGCTATTATATCATCTGCAGCCCTGTTAAATGCTTTGGAGCTACAAAAGAAAAAAATTGAAAAAGTAAAATTTGTAATTAATGGGGCAGGTGCGGCAGCTATGGCTTGCATACGGTTATATGTATCACTGGGTGCGTTGCACAAAAATTTTATAGTGTTCGATAAAGATGGTGTGTTGCATACTGGCCGTAAAGATATAGAAGAAGTAAAAAAACTATTTTATGTGGATAGTAAGTTTGCTAATTATGATTTAGCAAAAGCTATGAAGGATGCTGATGTTTTTGTTGGACTAAGTGTAGGCAATGTAGTTACTCCCGATATGGTAAAAAGTATGGCAAAAAATCCTATTGTTTTTGCTATGGCAAACCCAGATTCTGAAATAGAATACGAAACTGCAGTTGCTGTTAGAAAGGATTTGATTATGGCAACAGGGCGTAGCGATTATCCCAATCAAGTAAATAATGTTTTAGGCTTTCCATACATTTTTAGAGGAGCTTTAGATGTACGAGCTACCCAAATTAATGAAGCTATGAAATTAGCGGCTGTAAAAGCTTTAGCAGATTTAACCAAAACACCGGTGCCCGACATTGTAACCTTAGCCTACAACGAAAAAAGTATTGTATTTGGCCCTACTTATATTATTCCAAAACCACTCGACCCTCGTTTACTTTCCACCATTGCACCAGCAGTTGCAAAAGCAGCTATGGAAAGTGGTGTAGCAAAATATCCAATTACCAATTTTGAAGCATACGAATTAGAGTTAAATAAGCGATTAGGCTTAGACAATCAATTGAGTAGAGTAATTGGTAATAAAGCACGTAAAGATCCTAAACGAATAGTGTTTGCCGATGCCGAAAATTTAAAAATTTTAAAAGTTGCACAAATGGTGCAAGATGAAGGTGTAGGATATCCTATACTGTTAGGTGAAGAAAGTAAAATTCTAAAAATTGCAAAAGAAAACGGTATTGATGTAGATGAAATGCCCATTGTAAACCCAAAAGATGAACAACATGAAGAAACCAGAAAACAATATGGGGAACTATTTTTTGAAAAACGTAAACGTAAGGGAATAAATAAATATGAGGCCTACAAAATAATGAAGGATAGAAATTATTTTGGTTGTATGATGGTAGAGCAAGGCGAAGCCGATTGTATGATTAGCGGATTAAGCAGAAATTACCCCGATACTATTAGACCTGCTCTGCAAGTAATTGGTACAGATGAGGGTGTAAAAAAGATTGCAGGAATGTATATTATGTTTACAAAACGAGGGCCATTATTTTTGGCGGACACTACTGTAAATTTTAACCCCACTGCAGAAGAATTGGCAGAAATTACTTTATTAGTAGCAAAGGAAGTAACACAGTTTAATATTAAACCACGTATTGCAATGTTGTCCTATAGCAATTTTGGCAGTAGCGATAGTGCTGAGGCAAACCTGGTACGTAAAGCAAGAGAAATTGTAAAACAAAAATCGCCAAATTTAATTTGTGATGGTGAAGTACAAGCATTGGTGGCATTTAATAAAGAAATTTTAAAAGAAAATTATCCATTTACCGAATTGCTTAATGGAGAAGTGAATACCCTTATTTTCCCTAATTTGGCAGCAGGCAATGTAGCCTATAATTTATTACAAGAAGTGGGAGGTGCAGATAGTATTGGACCCGTTTTACTTGGCCTAAAAAAACCTGTACATGTATTACAATTGGGTAGTAGCATACGCAGTATTTTTAATATGGTTTTAATTGCTGTGGTAGATGCACAACAAAAAACAAAAAGCAATACACAAGAAGAAATTAAGAAAAGTAAATGGTGGAAAAGTTTTAAACGAAAATCGTATGATTTATAAATTTATTAATTAGATTATAAAAAATAGTAATGACATTTTTTACCCATTTTGGAAGATATTTATTAATGCTAAAAGGCATGTTTTCTAAGCCAGAAAACTTGCGTATGTATTGGAAAGAGTTTATGCACCAATGTGTTGAAATTGGTATAGGCTCTTTAGGTATTGTGGCCATTATATCAATTTTTATGGGTGCAGTAAGTGCAGTGCAAACAGCTTATCAATTAGTAAGCCCCTTAATTCCCAAAAGTACTATTGCACAAATTGTAAGAGATACAGTTATACTAGAATTTGCGCCAACCCTAGTTTGTATTGTTTTAGCTGGCGTTGTTGGTAGTAAAATTGCAAGCGAATTAGGCAATATGAGGGTAAGTGAACAAATAGATGCATTAGAAATTATGGGTATTAACACAAAAGCCTATTTAATAATGCCTAAGATATTGGCCGCCTTAATAACTATACCACTCTTGGTTATTTTAGCCATGGGCTTAGGCATTTATGGCGGAAGGTTGGCTGGTACTGCATCGGGTATATTATCTGCCGACACATTTGATGAAGGATTGTTAAAAGAATTTGTGCCTTTTAATATACGTTTTGCAATGTACAAAGCCATTACGTTTGCTTTAATTATTAGTAGCATACCAGCCTATTACGGTTATTATGTAAAAGGTGGAGCATTAGAAATTGGGAGAAGTAGTACAAAAAGTGTGGTGGTAAGTTGTATAATGATTTTATTTGCCGATTATATTTTAGCTGCCTTATTCTTATAAACTTTTGATAATGTTTTATAAAAGAATTTTCTATTTTCTATTTCTGCTTATTACATTATGTACTATTTATCTTTTTATTAATAGAGATGGGTATAGGTTTATTAAGCAATCAGCCTATTCCGAAATTTACCCTAACTATTTAACAAGCATTAAAGCATTTAAAAAAATTAATGATTCTACGGTAGAAGTAATACTTAATAAATCTAAGTTAGACTCATTCAACAAATCAATTATTTTAAATCTTAAAAAAGGTATTCATGATTATGTTGTAGCTAACATACAAGGGCAAGATAGTCTTAAAGTTACTGTTGAATATTTAGCAACCGAAGACTATTCATTACAAGGTAATAGCTTACAAGGCGAAATTACTATTTACAACAGCCCATTAGTACAAAACACTAACCAAACAAATTTAGATAAATGGAGAGATGATGAAATTGCATCTACCCCTTTGGAACGAAATTTGGTTAACGAACTTTTAAAAGATTCTATTAAAATTAATGATAGAGATGTTACTGTTGAAAAAGTAAGAAAAATTGGAACTTATTTAAGCCACCATTTACGTAATGCTGTGGGGTTACCTACAGATAGTTTACTAAATATATCGGTTTACAATCAATACAAGTGTGGTATAAAGGGAGAAAAAATTTGGTGTGGTAATTATGCGCTAATTTTTATGCTATTTTGTAAACAGGCTGGTGTAAAAACTAGATACGTCGAAATTAATAAACTATATAGTACTTTCCCTGGTAACCTACATATTTTTAACGAATACTTTATTGCAGAGCAAGGTAAATGGGCAGCAATAGATTTATTAAATAATACACTTTTTTATAAAAACAGTTTTGGAGATCTTTTAAATGCGGTACAAATTAAAAACGCTAATGCTGCCGATAGTAGTATAAAAGTATTTAAAGCAACTAGCGATACAAGTTTAGCAGCAGTAAATTTTTCAACATTACCAAAATCGTTTTTTGATACGTACAACCCCACTAAAGAGTTGAAATTTTATCTTTCTTTAAACTATAACGAAAGTAATAGTTTGTTTAAAAAATTTAAACGCTATTTTCAAAAAAAATATTACTACGAACTATATTCCGATTCAAGTATAACCGATAATAAAAATTTTTACATCAAACAGTTTTTACTGTTTATACAAGCTGTATGTATAGTAATTTTTTTTATTGGACTTTTAGCTAAACTAATTCCTACTAAAAATGATAGAATTTAAAAATATAAAAAAATCTTTCGACGATAAAGTTGTACTAAACGATGTAAGCCATATTATGGAAACAGGTAAGTGCAATTTAATTATTGGTACTAGTGGCAGTGGTAAAACAGTTTTGCAAAAATGCTTGGTTGGTTTATTAGAACCAAATAGCGGCGAAATTATTTACGATGGAGCAAGCTTTACCCATATGAGTGGTGTTGAGCGAAAAATGCTTCGCCAACAAATAGGTATGTTGTTTCAAGGTGGCGCTTTGTTTGATAGTATGACGGTGGAGCAAAATGTATTATTTCCTATGGAAATGTTTTCTACAATTAACCACACTCAAAAACTAAAACGTGTAAACGAAGTATTGGAGAGAGTAAATTTAGTTGGGGCTAATAAAAAATATCCTGCTGAAATAAGTGGTGGAATGAAAAAACGTGTAGGTATTGCAAGATCAATTGTGCTTAACCCAAAGTTTTTATTTTGCGATGAACCAAATAGTGGGCTAGATCCTCAAACCAGTATGGTAATTGATAAACTTATTTTGGACATAACCAAAGAGTTTAATATGACCACCGTAATTAACACCCATGATATGAATAGTGTAATGGAAATTGGCGAAAACATCTTGTATTTGTATCAAGGGCAAAAAGAATGGGCTGGTAATAAAAAGGAAATAATTTTTAGTAAAAACGAACGCTTAAACTCGTTCATATTTGCTAGCGAATTTTTGCAAGATGCTAAAGATATGCGTATGCTTGAAGCTAAAGGTAAAATTAGCGAGGATAGAGATATGGATGAGTTAACGAAGTAATTTATAATCTTTCGCCCTATTTTAGCCAGTCTATCTTAAAATAAACTAACAACTATCTGTGCTACAGTAAAAGCCCAATCAAAGAACCAAATTTGAACGGAGCGTCGCCAATAAAGCCCTATCAAGGCTCAAAAGCCGGTCTCCCAATATTTGGAGCAAAATATCCTTTTATCAATAGTTGTACTACCTTATCTTTGCGGCATTCCAAATACTTAATTCTTAATTAAATTATGAGTGTTTTAGTAAATAAAAATTCCAAAATAATTGTACAAGGGTTTACAGGAACCGAGGGTACATTTCATGCAACTCAAATGATTGAGTACGGCACACAAGTAGTAGGTGGGGTTACACCAGGTAAAGGCGGTAGCACACATTTAGATAAGCCAGTTTTTAATACAGTGGCCGATGCTGTTAAAAATACAAGTGCAAATGTTAGTATAATTTTTGTGCCGCCTGCTTTTGCAGCCGATGCAATTATGGAAGCTGCCGATGCTGGTATTGCTTTAGTAGTATGTATTACCGAAGGTATTCCGGTGCAAGATATGGTTAAAGTAAAAAATTATTTGCTTACGAAAAATACTCGTTTAATTGGGCCAAATTGCCCAGGCGTAATTACTGCCGATGAATGTAAAGTGGGTATTATGCCTGGTTTTATATTTAAAAAAGGCAGAATTGGTATTGTTAGTAAAAGTGGAACCTTAACCTACGAGGCTGCCGATCAGGTGGCTAAAGCTGGCTTAGGAATTAGCACAGCAATTGGTATTGGTGGCGATCCTATTATTGGTACAACTACTAAAGAAGCCGTTGAATTATTTATGAATGATGATGAAACGGATGCTATTGTAATGATTGGCGAAATTGGTGGCGGTATGGAAGCAGAAGCTGCACAGTATATAAAAAGCACAGGCAATAAAAAACCTGTAGTTGGTTTTATAGCAGGTCAAACAGCCCCTCCCGGTCGTAGAATGGGACATGCTGGTGCAATAGTTGGCGGAGAAGATGATACCGCTGCAGCAAAAATGAAAATTATGGCTGCCTGTGGTATTCATGTGGCGGCTAGCCCTGCAGATATTGGTAAAACAATGGCAGAGGCCTTAAAAAAATAAACATTTTTTTTATACTATACAAAAAGCCATCTCTACTAAAAGAGATGGCTTTTTATCTAAAACTAAAACCTAACTTAAACTACCGTTTGGGTGTATTGTATTAACTCTTGCTTGCTGCTACTAAAACTAAAAGCATCGTTTACTATAAAATAATTTTGCTTATCAATGGTGTTTTTATACCCCTGCTTTGCAATACTCAATTTGCTACTTTCAAAACTAAATAACTGTACTAATTCTTTTATTTGAGAAGATGTAAAGTAATTATTACGCAAGGCTTGTGTTGCAATGGATTGTTTTGTATCATCAAAACTTTCGATTTGTATAGATTGTTTTAATTGATAAAATGCTTTATCATTTAGTCCAACTTTATTATTCCATCCTCCATTATCCTTATTCCAATTGCCATTGTTGTTATTATTATTCCAAGAGTTATCGCCGTCACAATCGTCATTATGTTTGTGCTTTTTGTGCCCTTTCCCTTTTTTTCCTTCACAATTATGGCCTTTATGTTTGTTGGTATTGCAATTGCCGTTGTTAGAACCATTCCAACCATCGTTATTTGTAGTGTTTCCGCTACCATTCCAGTCTCCATTATTGTTGCCACTGTTACCCAAAGGCTGCTCATTAATGGTTACACTGCCAAACATATTTAACGAAATAATGGTTTCGGTATTGGCTTTTAAAAAAAGGTTATTATCATAAACTACCTTACGGTTGTTACCTCCAAAAATGGAATTAGTTTGTTTATACAATTGTATACGGTGGTTTGCACTATTTATGTCATTTATATAATAACTCGATCCGTTTTTATAGTTATCACCAACGGTAAACCCATCAATCAATAAAATATAGGTTTGGTTTGATGTTGTGCTAACTACCAATCTAGTATTAGTGTAGTTTGCAAAAGCCTGTATCGAAAAAATCGCTACAAGTATAAGTAGTGTTATCTTTTTCATATTTATTCGTTTTTAAAATTTATTAATCATTTGTACTAACTATTTCAATAGCTGTGCCACAAATCAATATAATTTTGTAAGAAAATGTTAAGATGAATTTTATTTATGAAAAATGAACGAGCCTTGCATCCTACTTTATTAATACTTAACTTGTAAAAAAAATATAACATGGTTTTACGTACGTTGAAATACATCCTTTGCACTATAGCTATTTTCTTTAACCTTTCAATTTTTAGCCAAATAAAAATGAACGATTACCCTGTACAATGGAAAAAAGTAGACGCCTTCGAAAAAAAAGGCTTAACAAAATCTGCCCTTAAAGAAGTTTTAAGCATTTACAACCTAGCCATTAAAGAAAATAACGATGCACAGCAAATAAAAAGCTGCATGTATCAAATAAAGTATAGAAATATGGTAGAGGAAGATGCCAATGTTAATAATATTTTTTTTATAGATACCTTAATTGCTAAAGCAAAAGCACCTACTAAAAATATCTTGCAAAGTATGCAAGCCGAATTGTTTTGGCAATACCTCCAAAACAATCGGTGGGAAATAAAAAACCGAACAAAACTAGCAGATGAAAAAAGTAAAGATATTACCACGTGGAGTATTGATAAATTGTATGAAACGATTAGTAAGCTTTATAAAACTTCTTTAAAAAATGAACCCATTTTAAAAACAACTTCCTTAGCTGGATTAGATGCAATACTTACAAAAGGAATTAACACAAGGCAACTCCGCCCTACACTATACGATTTTTTAGCACACCGAGCATTAAGTTATTTTACCACAGGCGAAAGCGATTTAACAAAACCTGCGTACCAATTTACTATTAACGATGCAAAAGCTTTTGCTGCGGCCAATGAATTTGCGGCAGCTAGTTTTAAAACAAAAGATACAGCATCGCTTTATTACAATGCTATTTTACTTTTTCAAAATTTAGTAACGTTTCATAACAATGATGAAACGCCAGATGCCTTGATAGATGTGGATTTACAACGCTTGATGTTTGTAAATAATTACGGTGTACTAGAGGGGAAAGATAAATTATACGAAGCCGCTTTGCAACGTATCGAAAATAAATACCCAAACAATCCTATTACTGCAAGAGCAATGTTTGCAAGGGCTCAAATTTATTACAACAGAGGGCAACAGTTTAATCCATTGGAGAATGCCGAAAACCAGTACGAAACAAAAAGGGCTAAAGAATTATTAGATACAACCATTTCAAAATTCCCAAAAAGCGAAGGAGCAATTAATGCACAAAATTTAGTACAATCAATTTTAACGCCTACACTAAATTTAAGTACCGAAAAAGTAAATGTACTTAATCAACCTTTTAGAACATTAGTACAATATAAAAATATAAAAACAATTTATTTACGGTTAATAAAAATTACTAGAGAGGAGTTAAAAAAAATAGATAGAAGAGAATATAAAAAATATTGGCAAGCTCTTGTTGATTTGCCCTCAACCAAAGCTTGGAGTATTAACCTACCCGATCCTCAAGACTTTCAACAGCACAGCACCGAAATTAAAGTAGATGCTTTAGCTAATGGAGTGTATATACTTTTAGCTAGTAAAGATGCCAGTTTTACGTTAGCTAAAAATATTATTGCAAAGCAACTTACCTATGTTAGCAACATAAGCTATATACACAACAGTGCAAACGAATATTATGTGGTGCACAGAGATAACGGGCAGCCTCTTGCTAATGCACAAGTACAAGTGTGGGAAAATCGTTACAACAGTAATAAAAATACGAATGAAGAAATTAAAGCAGAAAATTATACGGCAGATAAAAACGGAATGTTCACTATAAAAAAAGGAAAAGAATACCGTAATTTTTTATTGCAGGTAAAAGCTGGAGCCGATGAATTATTTATGGATGTTTATAATTATGGTTATGCAGAATACAACGATTATGAAATTCCTCAAAAAAACAAATCGTTTATTTTTACAGATAGAAGTATTTACCGCCCTAACCAAACTGTTTATTTTAAAGGTATTGTACTAAGCACCGATAAAAATGCCAACAAAAACACTGTAGCTGCTAATTTTAAAACTACCGTAATTGTAACAGATGCTAACGATCAAAAAATTACAGAATTAAAATTAATAACAAACGAATACGGTAGTTATACAGGTAGCTTTAAATTGCCCGAAGGGTTACTAACAGGTGAGTTTAGTATTGAAGATTCTGCTACAGAGTCATATCAAAATTTTAGTGTGGAGGAATATAAACGACCTAAATTTTTTGTAGAAGTAGCTAAACCAAAAGGTACGTACCGCATAAACGATAGCATAAAAGTAACCGGTACAGCTAAAGGCTATGCTGGTAATTTAATAGATGGTGCTAGCGTAAAATATAGAGTAGTACGTAAAGTACAATACCCAATTTGGTGGGAATATGGGTGGTACAAACGTGGCGGTTATGGCCAAAACGAACAAGTAGAAATTGCTAATGGTATTGCTAAAACAGATGCCAAAGGCGAATTTAAAGTAACCTTTAAAGCACAACCAGATGAAAGCATAGATAAAACAAGCCAACCAACATTTTACTATGAAGTAAGTGCCGATGTTACCGATATTAATGGTGAAACCAGAAGTGGCGAAACTTCGGTAGCTGTTGCCTACCAAGCATTACAACTAAGTATTAACATTGATGAAAAAATAAATGCCGATAGTTTAAAAAACTTAAAAGTTAGTAGCACCAATATCAATGGCATTTACGAAAAAGCCAACGTAAACATTACCATTACAAAATTAAGAAGCCCAAATAAAATATTTAGAGACCGTTATTGGCAACAACCCGATCAATTTGTGCTAAGTAAAGATGAATACTATACGCTCTTCCCGTATGATTTATATAAAAACGAAACACAAAAAAGTGCATGGCCACTTGGGGAGAAAGCGGTAGATAAAACCGATAGCACTAAAGAAAATGGTCAATGGTCAGTGGTCAATGGTCAGTGGTCGTCTGGCTGGTATAAAATAATCGCAACATCAAAAGATAAATATGGAGAAGATGTTAAAGCAGAAAAATATATAGAATTGACGACAGACAAAGGACAACAGACTACACTAAATACAGCCATTAGTATAAATACAAAAAAATCTACTGTAGAGCCTGGCGAAAAAATTGAATACACCATTGCCACAGGGTTTGATAAAATTTGGTTGATTCATACCTTAAGTAAAATGGATAAAACAAATCCTACGACTTACCTAACCATTACAAAAAATCAATCAGCGGTATCAGCGATATCTGCGGGAGAAGCCGACCGTGGGGGCATTGCACTAAACTATGCTTTTATACAACACAACCGAGTATATAAAGGCGGCGAAAATTTTTATATACCATGGAGCAATAAAGAAATACAAATTAATTACAGCACATTTAGAGATAAACTATTACCGGGTGCTAATGAAAAATACACCATAAAAATTACTGGTAGTAAAGGGCAAAAACTAGCCGCCGAAGTGTTGGCCAGTATATACGATGCATCGCTTGACCAATTTAAACCACATAATTGGAGTAGCATTAATATTTGGCCTTCACTTTATAATACTATTAACTGGCAGCAGAATGGCTTTACTACTATTAATTCTACTGAGTATAATGGTGAGGAGAGAAAGTATTATTCATTGGATAGTAAGAGTTATGATATGTTGTTAGGCACTTATAGTTGGAGTGATAATTTTGGAAATGGAGATTTTAGAAGAGGAAGAGTTTTTAAAAGCATGGCTCCTACTCCAGAAATGGCAGCCTCTCCTGTACTTGTAGATTCAGCAGGAGTTATTGCACCATCCACCTCATATTCATATGATTTAGAGGCTGGAGGTGGTGCAGCAGCAGCAAAGCTTATTGTTGATATGCCAAAAAGAAAAGATCAAAGTTCCAATCAACCCCAAATCCGCAAAAACTTCAACGAAACTGCCTTCTTCTTTCCACAATTAAAAACAGATGCCGAAGGCAATGTAGAATTTAGCTTTACCATTCCAGAGGCATTAACCCAATGGAAATTATTAACACTTGCTCATACAAAAGATGCAGCAAGTGGCTATACCGAAAAAACAATAGTTACCCAAAAGCCGTTGATGGTGCAGCCCAATGCTCCTCGTTTTATACGTGAAGGCGATAAAATGGAGTTTAGTGCCAAAGTGGTAAACCTTACCGATAAAGAAGTAACAGGTACGGCTGTACTAGAACTAATTGATGCAGCTACCAATGCACCAATTGACGGATGGTTTAAAAATATTTTTCCTACCCAATACTTTACAGTAGCGGCTGGGCAAAGTAGTGCACTTAAATTTCCTATGGAAGTACCGTTTAATTTTAATTCAGCAATGTTATATCGTGTTGTGGTTAAAGTTCCCCCTTTAGGGGGCGGAGGGGGTGCTTCGGACGGAGAAGAAATGGCCATTCCTGTTTTAACAAACAGAATGTTAGTTACAGAAAGTATGCCTTTAAATGTTAGAGGTACAAATACAAAAACATTTAAGTTCGAAAAATTATTAAATAGTGGTAGTAGTACCACATTAAGCAATCATGCGTTAACAGTTGAGTACACCAGCAACCCTGCTTGGTATGCGGTGCAAGCGTTGCCTTACTTAATGGAATATCCTTACGAATGTGCTGAGCAAACATTTACTCGTTATTACGCTAATACATTAGCAAGTTTTGTATCAAACTATAACCCAAAAATAAAAGCTGTATTTGAAAAATGGAAAGCTCCTTCTCCTTTGGAGAAGGCGGGGGATGAGGTTGCAGCATTGATGAGTAATCTTCAAAAAAATGAAGAATTAAAATCTGCTTTATTACAAGAAACACCTTGGGTGTTAGAAGCTCAAAACGAAGCTCAACAAAAAAAGAATATAGCCTTGCTATTTGATATGGTAAAGATGAGCGCTGAGCAAGAAAAAGCGTTTAACAAACTAAAAGAAATGCAGTTAGATAATGGGGGCTTTACTTGGTTTAAAGGTGGCAGAGATGATAGATATATGACACAATATATTATTACAGGCATTGGTCATTTACGTAAATTAGGCGCCCTTAACAGTAGCAATTACGAAAACGTAAAAGCCATTGTTGATAGAGCTGTACCTTATTTAGATAAAAAAATTAAAGAAGATTACGATGATTTAATTAAGTACAAAGTAAAGTTATCTAACAATAATACTAGCTTTCAACAAATACAATATTTATACATGCGTAGCTTTTTTAGCGAAATAAAAACAGTTGCATCTTCACAAAAAGCAGTTGATTATTATAAAGGACAAATAAAAAAATACTGGCTACAAAATAGTAAGTACATGCAAGGCATGATTGCTTTAGCATTGCATAGAGGTAAGGATGTTGCCACACCAAAAGCCATAATAAAATCTTTAAAAGAAAATGCTATTTACAAAGAAGAAATGGGCATGTATTGGAAAGATTGGGCAAACGGAGGTGGCTACTACTGGCACCAAGCACCTATAGAAAGCCAGGCAATGATGATAGAAGCTTTTACTGATATTGATGGCAATGCTACAACAGTGGATGATTTAAAAACATGGTTGTTAAAACAAAAGCAAACACAAAATTGGAAAACCACCAAAGCCACAGCAGAGGCTTGTTATGCCTTGTTATTAGGCGGTAATAATTGGTTGGCAGAGGAAAAAGAAGTCAATATTAATTTAGGCAATAAAATACTTATTAATAGTAAAGACGATGGTACACAAGCTGGTACAGGCTATTTCAAAAAGAGGCTTGATGGTGAAAAAGTAAAAGCAGAAATGGGAAATATAACAGTTAATCTAAACTCCTCAACTTCTAAACCTCTAAACCAAACTTCCACAAGTTGGGGCAGTGTTTACTGGCAATACTTTGAAGACTTAGATAAAATAACTTCTGCCGAAACGCCTCTCAAATTAAAAAAGCAATTGTTTAAAGAAGTGAATACAGATAAAGGTCCAAGCTTAGTTGCTATTAACGATGGCGACGAATTAAAAGTTGGGGATAAAGTAAAAGTGCGGATAGAATTAAAAGTGGATAGAGATATGGAATATGTACACATGAAAGATATGAGAGCTGCTTGTATGGAGCCTACCAATGTTATTAGCGAATACAAATGGCAGGGCGGTTTGGGTTATTACGAAAGCACTAAAGATGCTAGTACAAACTTTTTCTTTAGTTGGCTTAGCCGTGGTAGTTATGTTTTTGAATACCCCATGTTTGTAACTCACCAAGGTAATTTTAGCAATGGTATTACAACAATACAGTGCATGTATGCACCAGAGTTTACTAGCCATAGCGAGGGAATAAGGGTTAATGTGGAGTAGAAAACCCTAAATCCCCTTCCCGAAAAATCGGGATGTTCCAAAAGGAGATTTTAAGTAGATCAAGGTTGCTATCTTTATAAAAGATAGCAACCTTTTTTATTTTTTTTAAGCACAAATTTGTGATAATTTAATTAATCTGTGGCAAAACAACACACACAAATACTTATTATAGGGCAAGGCTTATCCGGCAGTTGGCTCAGCCATTATTTACAACAAGTAAATATTAATTGTATTGCACTAGATGAAAATAAAATCCACACTGCATCCAAAGTTGCATCTGGTATTATTAACCCGGTTACGGGGATGCGTTACGTAAAAACTTGGATGGTAGATGAGGCGATGCCTGCTGCAATTAAAGCCTACCAAGAGTTTGATTGTATTGAGCAAAAAAATATGTTGGAAATTTTCGAAAATTATTCTGCCGAAGCTGCATTTAAAAAAAGAATAAATGAACAATACAATTATGTAAAAATGCACTCAAACGATTGGAATCATACGTTCAATTATAACTCATCTATTGGCGAAATAAATCCTTGCTATTTGATAGATGTAAATACTTTTTTACAACAACAAAAAAGAAAAACAATTAGTATTGAAGAAAAATTTGATGAAACTTTTTTGAAAGTAGAAAACGATAAAATTTTTTATAAAGATATAATTGCAGATAAAATTATTTTTTGTGATGGCATTTCATCTAGCCAAAATAATTACTTTAAACATTTGCCTTTTGCTCCCGTAAAAGGTGAAGCATTAATTATTGAATGTAAAAATCTAAATAGGAATTACACCTTTAATAATAAATACAGTATTGTTCCGTGGAAAGATGATTTGTTTTGGGTAGGGGCCTCTTTTGAAAGAGACTTTATAGATGAAAACCCTACAACTAAATTTAGAATTGAAACGACCCATTGGTTGAACAATTTTTTAAAATTACCTTACAAAATTATTGACCACATTAGTAGCATACGCCCTGCTAATATTAGCCGAAAACCCTTTGTCAGCTTTCATCTTACGTATAAAAATATGGGTATACTTAATGGCATGGGGAGTAAGGGAGTACTTTATGCACCTTACTTAGCTAAACAACTTGTTAATGAAATTACGAAAGGAGCATAACCGCTAAAACACAAAGTGGCAAAGAAATTTTACATTTGATCTTCAAAATAACTACAATGAGTAATTCACCTACCAATTATAATATTCCTATTCGCTATAGAAAAATGGAAAACACCCATATTGTTTTTTGGATTTTTAAAGATATTAGTTGGTGCATGGGTACACAGTTTGCATTTTTTAAATATTTAGGCGTAGCAATGATTATACCTACATTAATTATTGCCTTTATAATTATGTTACGAACAAAAAATATAGTTAGTGAGTTTTGCCACAACCTTGCTATTGCAGTATGGATTATGGCTAACAGCTATTGGATGATTAGTGAATTTTTTCACTTTGATGCAATAGTAATATACGACCAAATTACATGTAAACATTTAGCTATGATACCTTTTAGTATTGGGGTAATCGTTTTAGGATATTATTATTTATGGTACAAACCAACACATAAAACTACCGAGGAAACTACGTAATAAAAAAAGACAGTTTTATGTAACTGTCTTTTTTTTTATCTTTTTTTAAATCTTAATCTAATATATAAGCTAACCTCACAGTTATCCTTGCAGTTTTATCTTTGCTATACGTATCGTTAGTGCCACCATAACTATCTTCCTCTACACTCCCTTTTCCAGTAATTTGAAAAACGCCCATACTAGCATCTTTTAACTTACCCATATCGCCTTTACCTGTTTTTACAATTTTTTGTGCTCTTTCTTTTGCATCTTGTGTAGCTTTTTCTATTAAGTCGTGTTTTAAACTTGGCAAATCACTAAAGGTATATTGTACTTGGTTTGGGTTAAATTGAATACCAGAATTAATTAACTCTGCTGTTTGGTCAATAACTGTTTCAATTTTTTTCATTAACTCCGGATTTTTTTTGCTACTAAACGAAATAGTTTGTGTAGCCGTATATCCATCAAAAATACTTTCACTTTTTGTGGTGTTATTTTCTCCTTCAATAGTTACGGTTCTGTAACTCTTATCAAAATTTACACCGCTAAAAATAATTTCAGTTTCTTTAAAACCTTTACTTAAAAAAAATTGCTTCACTTTAGCTTTATCAGCCGTAATTAAATTGTAGGCATCTTTTGCATCCATAGCCTTGGCTGCAAAATTTCCACTCCAATAAATTTCATCACTTACAAAGTCTTTGGTGCCCAAACCAACAACCGAAATAGTATCTTGCTTAGCATTCCGGTTTTTAAAAGCATTGCCTAAAATTAATGCAGTAATAATAATAGCTAAACCGATTATTATCGGTTTGAGAAGGGAGTCTGATTTCATATTGTTTTTATGTTTTAAATTTTACATAAATGTAATATGAAAAAGTGATTGGTTGGTACATAATAATTTGTTAAAGCTTACAGGTGTCAGGCCATTACGAAAAGACTTTAAATGGCCAGACACCTATTTAGCAACTTGGCAGCCCTACAGCAAATACTTATCTTTGCAACCTGAAATTGGATAACCCAACTCATAGTTTATCATTCTTAACTCATAACTATATATGTATCGTACACACACTTGTGGCCAATTAACATTAACTGATGTAAACACCACCGTAACACTTGCCGGTTGGGTACAAACCGTTCGTAAATTTGGCAGCATAACTTTTATAGATTTAAGAGATAGATATGGCATTACACAATTGCTTTTTTCCGAGGCTTTAAATGCTGAGTTAGACGCTAATCCGTTGGGAAGAGAGTTTGTATTGCAAGTTAAGGGTACGGTAAACGAACGTACTAATAAAAATGCAAACATACCAACTGGCGAAATTGAATTATTGGTTTCTTCATTTACCATTTTAAATAAAAGTGCGGTGCCTCCTTTTACCATACAAGATGATACGGATGGGGGCGATGATATACGAATGAAATATCGCTATTTAGATTTACGCAGAAATGCGGTAAAGAAAAATTTAGAATTGCGTTATGCCGTTGGCCGAAGCACCAGGAATTATTTGCATGAAAATAATTTTATGGACATTGAAACGCCTTTTTTAATTAAAAGTACGCCAGAGGGAGCAAGAGATTTTGTGGTACCAAGCCGTATGAATAGCGGACAATTTTATGCTTTACCCCAAAGCCCACAAACTTTTAAGCAATTGCTTATGGTAAGTGGCTACGATAGATACTATCAAATTGTAAAATGCTTTAGAGATGAAGATTTAAGAGCAGATAGGCAACCAGAGTTTACACAAATAGATTGTGAAATGTGTTTTGTTGAGCAAGAAGATATTTTGCAAATGTTTGAAGGATTGGTAAAACGAATTTTTAAAGATGTAAAAAATATAGAGTACACAGCTATTGTAGAAAGAATGACTTGGGAAGAAGCCATGTGGAATTATGGAAATGATAAACCAGATATTCGGTTTGATTTGCAACTTTGTAACCTAAAATTTCCTCAACATACGTTTACTGCAAAACAAAGCCAAATTACATTAATTAATGATGCTGGCTTTGGTGTTTTTGATGATGCCGAAACTGTGGTTGCCATTTCAATACCAAACTGTAGCGAATACACTCGTAAACAAACCGATGAACTAGTGGAATGGGTTAAACGACCGCAAATTGGTATGAAAGGGTTGGTGTTTATTAAATGTTATGCAGATGGTACTTTTAAAAGCAGCGTAGATAAATTTTATAACGAAGAAAAATTGAAAGCAATTGCTGAAGCTGCAAATGCAAAGCCAGGCGATTTAATTTTGATACTAGCTGGTGCAGAGGAAAGAACCAGAAAAGCAATTAGCGATTTGCGTATGTACATGGCCGATAAATTGGGCTTGCGTAAAAAAGATGAGTTTAAATTATTATGGGTGTTAGATTTTCCGTTGTTTGAATTTGCATTGGAAGATCAAGATGGGGGAGGTGCTGGCCGCTGGGTGGCAAGGCACCATCCATTTACCAGCCCTAAACCTAGCGATTTAGATATAATGATTAATAACTCTCCAAAAGTTGAAAACTTAGAAAAATATTTAGAACACCCTTATGCCAATATAAAAGCAAATGCTTACGATATGGTTTTAAATGGTAACGAAATTGGTGGTGGTAGTATTCGTATTTTTCAAAGAGAGTTGCAAGAAAAAATGTTTGCAGCCCTTGGTATGAATGCCGAAGAACAACAACACAAATTTGGTTTTTTATTAGGCGCTTTTGAATATGGTGCTCCGCCACATGGTGGTATTGCTTTTGGGTTTGATAGATTGTGTAGCATACTAGGCGGTAGCGAAAGCATACGTGACTTTATTGCTTTTCCTAAAAATAATAGTGGTAGAGATGTTATGATTGATGCCCCAAGTGAAATTGATGATAAGCAGTTTGTGGAGTTAGGGATAAAGTTGGATGTGAAGTAATTTAGTGCTACGTTTTATGAATTAATGTGATAAATATGATTGGCAAAGCAAGTTTTTACATAAATCTTAGTATTTCGGCATTAATAATAGCATTAGGCTTATATTCATTAGTTAGCAAAGCTAATGCTTACAAAGACGATTTAATGGCATTTGTAGTAATAGGCTTTGTATATGGCATTTGTCTACTTTTCGATATTTTATGTATTACTCTTCAGCGAAATAATTTTTATAATAAAATAAATACTAAAGGGTTACTTACAAAAGGAAAAATACTTTTTGTAATAGCAATCTTAGGAGCTATAGGTAGTTTACTTGTATTTGCATCCTTAGTTTATTCATTAAGTATAGCAAAAAGAGAAAGCCCCCAAAGCGTTATTATCGTTCAAATTATTACTTTAATTACTTTATTGCTTCATTCAATTTCAGCAATTATTAACTTAGTTCAATATAAAAAACTACTTAAAATAAACAAAAATTTACAAACCGATATGGTTAATAACATAGGAGATAATATGCCGTAAATCTCATTTTTTTCGTATCTTTTCCATTCAAAAAAAAATAAATGAAACTGCTAAAACTTTTATTTAACCTAGGCTTAATTACTTTTTTATTTTCTTGCACAAAAAATGAAGATGCTGCAGAGGACGGAATTAGTGTTGCACCTAAAACAATATTAAATGTGTCTTATGGTGATAATGCCCTACAAAAAATGGATATTTATTTACCTGCTGGTAGAAGAGATGACAGTACCAAAGTAATGATATTGATACATGGTGGCGCTTGGGCAAGTGGTGATAAAGTTGATTTTAATAGTTACATAGATACCTTAAAAAGGCTTTTGCCCGATTATGCTTTTTTCAATATTAATTATCGCTTATCGGCTGGGGATACTATAAACAAATTTCCTACTCAAGAAACTGATGTACGTTTTGCTGTAAACCATATTTTAGGCAAAGCAAGCGAATACCAAGTAAGTAAAAAAATTGTTTTGCTAGGGGCAAGTGCTGGTGGGCATTTGGCTATGTTGCAAGGGTATAAAGACACAACCTCTGTACGAATAAAAGCAATAGTTTCTTTATTTGGCCCATCCGATTTAGTAGATATGTATAACAACCCAGTTGGTGGTAATGTAGCGTTAAGAGTTTTATTAGGTGCTACTATTGGCAAAACTCCTGCTCAAGATCTGCAACTTTATATAAATAGTAGTCCAGTAACGTTTATTAAAGCTACATCGGCTCCAACTATTTTATTACATGGTGGTATAGATCCATTAGTATCTCCAACACAATCAACCAAAGTGAGAGATTTATTAACAACTGCTGGTGTAATTAATCAATATGTACTTTACCCAACTAGTGGCCATGGCGATTGGAGCACAGCTACATTTAACGATGCATTTGGTAAAATTCAAACTTTTTTAAGGGCAAATGTTCGATAACAAAAATTTATTTTTATACTTTAAGCACCTTAGCGGTGCTTTTTTATTTTACTTTGGCTATGAAATTATTCTTCTTCTTGTTTTTATTATGCTCTCCTATTTTTATTTTTGCACAAAGCGATTCTGCTGTTTATTATAAAAATGGAACAGCTGCTGCTAGAAATAAAAATTATAGTTCAATACAAAAATCTATTCAAAAAAATTTAGCTTCTACTTTAACTATTGATACAGAAACCGATTGGGAAGATGGCTTTTTTGCCATTCAATTAATAAACCATACTACAGCTTTAGTAAAATCTAAAATTAGTATAGCATCAAAACAATTAAGTAACCAAACCCTTAGCTTTCAAAAATCTTTTTGGACAACCTGTTACAAAAGATTTCCCATACAATTTTTTACACAAGCAAAAAATACAATTGATACTACAAAAGACTATAAATTAATGGCTTTAGCTGGGGAATATATTTTGGCGGATAATGCAAAATTAAATTATGCTAAAATCCTATTTGGTATACTAAAACAAAAGTTTGAAAAAGATACAACACTTTTTAACAGCCCTCACTTTATTAGTTTAGTGAGAAGTTGTAAACAAGTAATTAAAAAAGATAATTTAAAAGAATCAAAAGAGACATTGTCTATTACTATTCCGCTTTTTTTTGACAAATCCTATTTACTCAACAATGTTATCGTATTTAGTTTTCAACGAAAAAATCGAAATTATCTCGGACTTACCATAGTACGTAAGCAAAATGGCAGTTTTGTAGTAAATGAGAATGGTAGTTATTTTAATGTGCCTCAATTGGCTCGAAGTGTAAATAATTTACCAAGTTATTTAACTAGCGGCAATACTCCACAAGGTGTGTTTAGAATGAGTGGTTTTGGTGTAAGTAAACTTGAAGCCATAGGCACTACCGAAAATTTACAACTTACTTTGCCTGTAGAAACTACTAAGCAACATTTTTTTAGAGATAGCGGTATTAGTGATAATAATTGGACAATTGAAGATTATGAACAAATCTTACCTAAAAAATGGAATGGCAAAAGAGAAATGTATGATGCGTATTATGCAGGATTGGCTGGTAGAAATGAGATAATTGCTCATGGCACTACCATCAATCCAGAGTTTTATAAAAATCAACCCTACTATCCTCATACGCCAACAGAGGGTTGTTTATGTACAAAAGAACTTTGGAGTACTGTAGATGGTAAGCGATTGGAAAGTGATCAACAAAAATTAATTAATGCAGTAAAAAAAGCTGGTGGGCCAGAGGGATATTTAATTGTAATAGAATTAGAAGATGTGCAAAAACCTGTTACGCTCAAAGATGTATTACCTTATCTAAAGCAAGTAAAATAAAGATGAATATAAATTGGATAATAAAAGAATTTGACGAATTAACAGCACATGAATTATATGCTATCATACAATTACGCAACGAAGTTTTTGTGGTAGAGCAAAATTGTGTGTATCAAGATGCTGATGATAGAGACCAACAATCGGCACATTTTTGTGGATGGATAAATAATACATTAGTTGCGTATACCCGTATTTTACCCCTTGGTTTAGCCTATGAAAAATATGCAAGTATCGGTAGGGTAGTAAGCTCTCCAAAATATAGGGGAACAGGTATTGGAAAACAACTAGTAAAAATCTCAATTGAACAAACTTTTAACCTACACCCAGTGAACGAAATAAAAATTGGGGCACAACTCTATCTTAAAAAATTTTACGAATCATTTGGGTTTAAGCAAGATGGGGATGATTACTTAGAGGACAATATTCCCCATATTCCGATGGTATTAAAAAAATAGGGGATCAAATACAATAATGTGTTTCACAATTCGTTTTAGTTTATAGTTAATGGTGTGGAGGCATCTTCAACTGAAAATATCCAATTATTTAGAAAGACTAAAACTTAATCTCCAAATGAAACAATGTTTACCAAAACTTGTAGTAAAGCGGCTTCTCGTAACACTCAGTTTCTACTTTTTAATCTCTACTACCTATGCTCAAGGGCTATTTAGTAATATGCGGTATGAAGTAGGTATCAATGCTGGTCCAAATTTTTTTCTTGGCGATTTAGGGGGTAATTCAGGTAAAGGAACAAATACCCTTAAAGATGTAAATATAGAGTTGACAAAATTAAATATGGGGGCTTTTTTTGTAGCTTATCCTAAGGAGTGGATAGGATTACGCATCGCCGCAAATCGTACTTTTTTACAAGGCAGCGATGATATTATAACCACTACGGGTATTGATGAATTATATCGTAAGCAACGAAATTTAGATTTTAGAACAAAAGTATACGAAGCATATGTTGGGTTAGAAATTTATCCTTTATCCATATTTCGAAAAAAGTATGAAGATGATGTAGAGCCTAAGTTTAAACCCTATGTTATGGCAGGAGTTGGTGTTTTTAACTTTAATCCACAAGGGTCTTTAACAGATGCAAGTGGTAATAAAACTTGGTATAATTTACAACCACTAAGTACAGAGGGGCAAGGTTTTGCAGCATATCCAAATAGTAAACCATATAAATTAACCCAACTACATCTGCCATTATCGGTAGGCTTTAAATATGCAGTATCAGAAAGAATAAATATTGGTACCGAGCTTTTGTACAGAAAAACCTTTACTGATTATATTGATGATGTAAGCAAACAATACATTAATCCAAGTGCATTTTATACCAATTTACCAGCAGGCGATGCTGATTTGGCAAATAGATTAGCAGATAAAAGCATAGCAATAATTTTTCCTGGTCAATTAAGATTTGCTGATGGAACACAACGTGGCGATACTAAAGATGGAGATACCTTTTTTTCGGTAGTAGCAAAAGTAGGTATACGTTTAGGGCCAATTGATAATGAAAGAAACAGAACAATGAGGCAAACAAAATGTCCTACATTATTTTAAAAATAAAAAACAATTAAAACCTATAACTATGAGTAGCAATTTACAAATCAACCCATTTTCTTTTAAGACATTGGCAGTACTTAGTTTAGTTGCCATGATAATATTGCATTTTGCAAAATAATGCTTGAGTAAGTAATGTAAAG
Source organism: Bacteroidota bacterium (assembly GCA_031377245.1). Lineage (GTDB taxonomy): Bacteria > Bacteroidota > Bacteroidia > Chitinophagales > Chitinophagaceae > Ferruginibacter. The sequence goes on along the minus strand of JANMEU010000009.1, from coordinate 125,624 downwards.
CAATACAAACGAAGTTTCCCCCCAAGGAGCCTGAGAATATTTTAATATTTCCAGCCTTCCTCTGAAACCACAAAACTAAATTTCCTTGTTATTCTTTACTACTTATTTACGAGTCGATTAAAATCCAAATCCATGTTTACGAGGCATGGATTTTTTTTATGTATACCGCACAAAAAAAGCATTCTAAAATTTAGAATGCTTTAATAAAAAGGGTTTAAATAAGTTTACTCCTCAGTTTTTTCCTCAGTTTTTTCAATATCTATCTCTAAATTCATTTCTTCTGTTTCAATAACTTCAATCACGTCATTGTTTTCAGTCTCAACCATCATTTCTTCTTGAGCTTGTTGTACGTTAGTTGCAAGTATTAATTCTTCCATTAAAACCTCATTTATTTTAGGTAAATCATCAGCACTATTAATACCAAAATAATCCATAAACGATTTTGAGGTTTGATAAATTAAGGGTTGTCCAACTGATTCCTCTCTACGGCCAGCAATAATAACTAAATCTTTTTCTAATAATTTTTGTACTGCATAGTCACAATTAACACCACGTATTGCTTCCATTTCGCTTTTTGTAACAGGTTGTTTGTAGGCAATAATAGCTAATGTTTCTAAAGCTGCCGTTGATAGTCGCTTTAAAAATTTATCGCCATTTAATTGTGCTACTGTTTTATGAAATGTTGGCTTGGTTAAAAACTGCCATCCACCGCCAATGGCTTTTAATTCAAAGGCGTAAAACTCACTATCGTATTTTTCTTTTATGCCTTCTACTGCCGCATCAACTTGTTCAATGGTAGCTATATCTTCAATAAAGCCCAATGCATTATTTATATGCTCCACAATTTCTGCTGCAGGCAAGGGTTTGTCGCTGGCAAATATTAAGGCTTCTATATGTGGTATAATTAAAGAAAGTTCCATACCCAACCCCTAAAGGGGCTTAATTTTGGTTTATTAAAAAAATATTTTTGTCTTATTTTTCTCTATTCCCCCTTTAGGGAGCTAGGGGGTTTTTATCCATTTAGTGCTGCCGCACCACTTACAATCTCCGATAACTCGGTAGTAATGGCGGCTTGCCTTGCTCTGTTGTAACTAATTTTTAACGACTTTAATAATTCATTCGCATTATCACTTGCTTTATCCATGGCTGTCATTCTTGCTCCATGCTCACTTGCATTTCCATCTAGTGTAGCTTTAAATAATTGGGTATTTAAAATTTTGGGCATTAACTCTGCAATTAAAACTTCTTTGCTAGGTTCGTAAATAAAATCTGCATTTTTTTGCCCTACAACCTTTGCAACTTTACGCACAGGTAAAAATTGCTCGGCAGAATAAACTTGTGTAGCAGCATTTTTAAATTCACTGTATACTAATTCTACTGCATCTAGCTCTTTATTTGCAAAAGCATCCATAGCATATTTTGCTGCAGCTTGTACCTTATCAAAACTTAAACCTGTAAAAATATTCCAAAATTTATCTACTACAGTAAAACCGTTTTTACTAAAATGCTCATACCCTTTTTTACCAATAGGTAAAAATTGCACATTTCCTTTTGCTAACTGATTAGGGTATTTATCTTTTGCAACTTGCTTTGCTAATTTTATTAAGTTGCTATTGTAACCACCACACAAACCTCTATCGCTTGTAACAATAATTATCATTACGTTTTCCACTGTTCTTTCTGCAGCTAAATCCATATTTACATCTCCTTCGCTATTGCTTACAATATTGCTAAGCACTTCTTGAAGTTTTTGTGCATATGGCCTCATTTGTGTTATAGCATCTTGTGCTCTTCGTAACTTAGCAGCACTCACCATTTTCATTGCTTTGGTAATTTGCTGGGTACTTTGCACCGATTTTATTCTATTTCTTACTTCTTTTAATGCACCACTCATAAAATTTAGTATTATATTTTAGGCTTATTTTGGGTGGCAAAGGTAATAAAAAAGGGTGTAAAAACACCCTATTAAAATTGAACCATTTAAAGTGCTATAAGTTATTGTACTTTAATCTCTTGAGTTCTCATGCCACCCATACCCCGCATTCCGCTATTTTGGGGTTGTTTACCTACAAATTTTTGCAAACGGTAGGTAAAGGTTAACATAAAATACCTAGTAAGTCGGTTGGTTCTAGTATCTAAAATTGAGTTGCCTGTTACGGTGCGGTTAATGTTAGTATTTTGATTAAATAAATCAAAAGCCGCTAGTTTAAAAATGCCATTTTTCTTTTTAAATAATTGTTTTTCAATAGAGGCGTTCATTATTGCTAAATTTTGGGTAACACCAGCAGCTAAACCATTATTTAGGGTATAATCAAAATCATATTTTATTACCCAACTTTTTTTAATGGTAGCTTCTAAATTATTACTAAGCGTCCATGCATTACTAGAGGTATTTTGTAAAGAGGTTGCCTTAGTATTATCTATTCCTTTATATTTTACATCATTTAAACTATAACTAACACCCGTGCCTAAGGTAAACCAATCTTTAATATTGTATTCAAAAGTTGTGCCTTGGCTAAATACCCAATTACTGCCTATTGATTTTTCATTATTTACTAAATTGATATTATGATTATAGTTAGCTGTTCCGTTTAATGTGATTACATACTTTCTGTTTTTATACGGTTTACTAAACGTATAAAACCCTAATACATTATAATAGCCATTAACATTTTGCGGAATACTTGTTTGAGATCCTCTATTATCAAAACTTATATTGTTTACAATTTGGTTTTGAATAGTACTAAATGTTAAGTTGGTAAATAAAACTTTACCACTAATAAAATTAAAATTATTATACGTTAAATTTAAATTGTGGTTAATACTAGGCTTTAGCGTTGGGTTACCAAGCGTTATACTAAGCGGATTACTATTGTCTTGTACAGGTTGTAATTGCGTAAAAGTGGGCTGTGTAGCATTACCACTGTAGTTTGCATTAAAGGTTTTACTTCTGCTAAAATTATAGGCAAATCGGGCAATAGGAAAAACATTGAGCCTTTTTATGGTATTAAAAGCACTATCCTTAGTTATTGAATTTCCTTTTAAACTAACTGGCTGCATGCTAATACCTAACGTGTAATTATATTTTTTAAATATAGAGCGTAAGGATAAACCTACCCTGTTATTATAAAATTCATTTTCAAAATCGTTACTAAAAGAAGTATTTGTAATTAACGTTTTTTCACCAGTTAGGGGGTTTATAATATAAGTTGCTCTATTGTTTCTACTATAATTTAAATTATGTGCATAGCTAAAATCTAAATTTTTAGTTTTTGATAACGGCTCGGAGTACGTAAGACGTAACCCATAATTATGGTTATTATTTTCTTGATCTATAAACTGATAAACATTAACTGTGCTAGATGGATTGAAAAAAATGTAATCATTTCTAGTGTCTTGTTCCGAATTAGAGGCAGAGTTACCTAAATTAATATTAGCCGAAAAGTTTCTTCCTTTTTTTCTAAACTTGTGGTTAAATAAAATACTTCCACTTACGTTAGGTGTGTTACTGGTATTGTTAGTATTAATATTACCTACCTGCGTTTTTGTTATGGTATTATTTGCACTTTTAAAAACATCGGTTAACGAAGTACTAGCGCCATCATTTGTTGCAAAACTTGCTGTAGGACTAATTTTAACGTAATTAAAGCTATCTATTTGGTATTCTAAATTTAAGAAAATACGGTGATTTTGTCCTAATGTATTAGAAATGTTATCGTCATTATTTACAAAAGTAGTATCTCTATTAAAGTTTTGTTGCGCTGTGTAGGTAAGTGCACCATTATCTCTTTTGCTGTAGGAGTAACTTCCATAAAAATTTATTCGTTTACCCCACTGATCTCTAAAATTTAACCCAACTGAATTTGAAGTGGTAATGCCACCATTACTGTTTTGATTTCCTCCAACAAAACTTCTATCACCACTATTCATTGCATTCATCATACCACTTGCTCCACCCATATCTGCCATCATGCTCTGTCCCTGCCTCATCATACTACTCATACCACGGTTACCGCCAAAATTTCCAAAGTTAAATAACGATTGGTTGGCATTATTGCTATTAGCAAACAACGATAGTTGTTTGTTATTATTAAAATAGTTGCCATTAAAAGAGGCTTGGTAACGCTCATCTGTACCACCACCAACTGTAGCTCTGCCAAAAAAGCCTTTATTTTTATCTTTTTTTAATTGAATATTTAATATTTTTTCTGCATCGCCTTCTTTAATGCCACTTACTGTTGCTTGATCGCCATAGTCATCAATTATTTGTATTTTATCAACCAAGTTGGCGGGTAGTTCTTTTGTAGCCGTTTGTACATCGCCCCCAAAAAAATCTTTACCATTTACTCTTACTTTTGTTACGGTTTTACCTTGTGCTTTTACACTACCATCTTTACCTACCTCTATGCCTGGTAATCTCTTTAAAAGGTCTTCTACAACAGCACCTTCTCTTACTTTAAATGCATCTGCTCTATATTCCACCGTATCTTCCTTAACCACAATTGGTGCCCCTACTACAATCACTTCATCCATCAATGTACCCCTGCTTATTAATTCAATTTTGCCAAGGTCAATAATTTTTTGTTGGTTAGTATTGGCAACATATTTAGCCACTGGCTTAAAACCCAAGTTTTGTATTATTATGGAAAAACTAGATGTTGGCATAGGTTCAATACTAAACTTTCCATTTTCATCTGCAAACGTATAAGTGGTATCTGTTGGGTTATTTTTAATTACTAAACCTATTACGGCTTTATCTATCCCTTTTTTAGTGGCACTATCAACAATTACACCTTTTATTTGTGCTTGTGTACCAGCACAAATAAATATAAAAGCCATAAGGGTTAACGTTTTTTGCATAAAAAGCAGTTTAATTACGAAAAGTTTCGTGTAAAAATACAGTATTATTATATATTGAAATTAGTTTTTGATGAGTGGCAAACACTAGAATAAAATAGTTAACATGGCTTGTTTTAAAAACCGTATTTTTAAAATAGTTTTAAAAGCCTAAATTATATTTTATGCCTACATTTTTTTTAGATGTGCCTATTCAAGAGCCGGGTTTGCTTGGCGTTCATAACATTTTGCCTTTAGTGCTTATTGCTGTATTCGCTATTGGTACATTAGCGGCTATTTTCTTTTGGCGTAAAAACAATAAATAACAATATGAACAGGCTATTAATTTTTTTAGATGGGCCTAGTATTGAAGGCTTATTAAGTGTGGGGTTTTTATTTATACTTCTTCCAATTGCGGCCATTGTTTTACTAATTTATCTTTTTATAAAAAGAAAAAATAAAAATAAGTAATGGGGGTATGGGAGTATTTTATACTAACTCTTTTAATAGAGCTGCCTATTATTTTAGGACTATTTAAAATCGATAAAAAGTATGTTTTTACATGTACATTTTTATTAAATTTATTTACTTGGCCCTTATTACATGTATTGCTTTTTTATACAAAAATTAATTTAAATAGTTTAGAAGTTGGTGTAGCACTTGTTGAAAGCATAGGCTTTTATTTTTTATTTAACTGTGGTTGGAAAAAAGCATTACTAGCAGGTTTTTTAGCAAATGCAATAAGCTATGGAATTGGATTACTTATAAATAATTATCTATAAGGTGAACAAAAACTTTCAACTTTCAATTTTCACTTTTCAACCTTTACTTTGGGGTATTTTGCATGGCTTAAACGATTTTGCTGCAGGGCTTATGTTGGCTAATTATACATTTAATAATCCATCAGCTAACGCCGTACTATACTTAGTTATTTATAGCATTATTGGTTTTGGAGGGCAATTGCCCGTTGGTTTTTGGTTAGATGCTAAAAGACAAATAAAACCATTTGCACAGGCCTCTTTACTACTATTACCTATAAGCATACTTGCTTTTTTTATTAACGCCGAATTAGGTATTATTTTAAGCGGAATAGCCTCTGCATTTGTGCATGTAACTGGCGGTGCTATTTGTTTACAAGTAAATGAAGATAAGGTTGGCCCTTTAGGAATATTTACTGCACCAGGTGTTTTTGGGCTTACATTAGGCGGCATTTTTGGGCAGTATAGTTCTACTCCGTTAATAGTTATTGGTTTATTGGTTTTAGTTGTAGGCTATTTAATTTTAACGGCTAATCTACCAGCTTACCAAACACAAAAAAATAAGCAAAGCCAGTTAGATGCTCATGATTATATAATGCTTGGGCTGTTGTTAATAATGTGTTTTAGGTCGTTTATTTTTGATGTTATTAATTATGTAGCACAACAATACAGCGATGGACTATTAATAATGGGCATAAGTGCTTTTTTAGGAAAAATTATTGGCGGTTTTATTGCTGATAAAATTGGCTGGAAAAAATTTGTGTACATAACCTTACCCCTAGCTTTACTTCTATTTCAATTTGGTAAGCAAAATATTTATGCATTAGCTTTTGGTATTGCTTGCTTGCAAAGTAGTGTGCCTATTACACTTTTATTAATGAGCCGTAGTTTGCCCATTTACCCAGCAACCGCCACAGCATTAAGTTTAGGAGCTTCTGTAGCTATTGCAGGGTTACCCTTATTTTTAATAAATGATAAAAGAATAGTAAATCAATATTTTAGTAATAATTGGATAACTGCCGGTTTATCTATACTTATTTTTGTTTTTATAATTGCAATCATGCTTAGGTTTAATAAACTGCATAGCAAAGTTTAATAGCTATCTCTCCAAACTAAACATTTATAACATCGCATGAAGTTTACTACTGCCACTTCTAGTTCCCTCTCCTTTAGGAGAGTGGTTGGGGTGAGGCTGTTACTGCAATTTAACCTTTACCGCCTTTAAGCTATAAGCTAAATACAATTTTCCACCTTCGGGTGTATTTTGTTGCAATGGAATATTTCTGTATAAATGAGCTTCTAGCTGAACTTCGTTTTTCTTTTGTCTTTTTAATTCTTCTAGTGGTATAACTACACTATTGCCCGTATTGGTTATAGAAAAACTACTATCGCTATCAACGGTATTTATTTCTACATAATCATCTGGTCCTAAAGTAGGCGTAACAAAACTTATTTCTAATGGCTTGTTTTTTGATGCACTTGCAGGAAAAGCTACTTTAAAATCATCAAACGTAAAACTATTCTCATACTGCTTTTTATCTACGTTTGTAAAAATAAAGGTATGCTTACCCAAAAAATTTGCAAAGGGCTTACTCGTTTTATAAAATGCACCGTTTATGTTGTTACTATCTACTAGTAAATTTTCGCCATCAAAACTAAGTTGGCTTGGCTTATTTAAAACTAAGGTTGTGCCATTTTTACCTCCAAAGCGGTATTGGCAAAAAATTGCTGCATTAGCATCTCCTTCGGTATAAGTAACGCTGTAATCTTGATAAATTTTGTCCTGAGCAACATCTTTACTTTCTCCAATTTCGTTACTGGTACAAGAAAATAAAAAGGTGCTAATTAGCAAGGTGTAAAAGGCTTTAGATAAATTCATACGAGTTGTTTTTTATACATACAAGTTATTAATAAAAGTTAGTTAATAAATAGCCAAAACCATATAAAAGTAAAAACTTATAACCTAAATGTCTAAACCGCTATAAACAAACCCATTTTGGTTTTATACTTATAAACTAATTTGTACCTTTACCAACTCTTAAAAAGGGCTGTCAAATTGGCTATTATTAAATTAAGCACCATATTTGACAATGCAATAATCATTATTTAAACTAAATTTTACAATACCCAGTAACACTGATTTTTTATGATAGGAATAATATCGAAACTATTTGGCGGCAGTAAAAGCGAAAAAGACGTTAAAAAAATAGCTCCAGAAGTGCAAAAAATAAATCAATTTTTTGCACAATACCAGTCTCTTAGTAATGATGAATTGCGAAATAAAACGCAAGAATTCAAAGCAAGAATAGCCACACATCTTACCCAAATAAATAAGCAAATAGAGGATAAAAAGCAAGAGGCGGAAGACTTGCCATTAGAAAATATTGCTGCAAGAGATGGTATTTATAAAGAAGTAGATGAGCTTAAGAAAGAAAAAGATAATGAAATAGAAAATTGCTTAAATGGACTTTTGCCAGAGGCTTTTGCAACGGTAAAAGAAGCTAGTAGACGCTTTAAAGAAAACGAAACATTAGTAAGTACAGCTACCGAATTAGATAGAACATTGGCTGTAAAAAAAGATACCGTAACCATTGAAGGAGACAAAGCCATACATAAAAACACATGGACTGCAGCTGGCGGGCAAGTTACTTGGAATATGGTGCATTACGATGTACAGTTAATTGGTGGTGCTGTGTTACATAGCGGTAAAATTGCCGAAATGGCAACAGGTGAGGGTAAAACATTGGTAAGTACATTGCCAGCATACCTAAATGCCTTAGCTGGCGAAGGGGTACATATTGTAACGGTAAACGATTATTTAGCTCGTAGAGATAGTGAGTGGAACGGCCCTATTTTTGAGTGGCTGGGTATTACCGTAGATTGTATAGACAAGCATGAACCCAATGGTGATGCAAGAAGAGCAGCCTATAACGCAGATATTACCTATGGTACAAATAACGAATTTGGTTTTGATTATTTAAGAGATAATATGGTGCATAGCCCAGATGAAATGGTGCAACGCAAGCCCCACTTTGCCATGGTAGATGAGGTAGATAGTGTATTAATTGATGATGCCAGAACACCCTTAATTATTAGTGGCCCCATTAGTAAAACAGATAATATTCAACAATTTTTTGAGTTAAAGCCACGTATCGAAAAATTAATTGAAGTACAACGTAATGCCGTTAATCAATTTTTAATAGAAGCAAAAAAGAAAATTGCTGAGGGTAACGATGATCCTAAAGATGGCGGTTTGGCACTAATGAGAGCACACCGAGGATTACCCAAAAATGGAGCTTTAATTAAATTTTTAAGCGAGCCAGGCATACGAGTAAAATTACAAAAAAGCGAAAATTATTATTTGGCCGATCAGCAAAAAGAAATGCCAAAGGTTGATGCTGAATTGTATTTTAATATTGATGAAAAAAATAATCAAGTAGATTTAACGGATAAAGGTATTTCCCTTATAACACGTAGTGGAGAAGATCCAGAATTTTTTGTATTACCTGATATTGCTACTAAATTAGCCGATATAGAAAAAACAGACTTAACAACCGATGAAAAATTACATCGAAAAGAAAACCTGTTAAATGAATATTCAATAAAAGCCGATAGAATACACACCCTACAACAATTATTAAAAGCATACACCTTATTTGAAAAAGATACAGAGTATGTAATTATAGAAGAGCAAGTAAAAATTGTAGATGAGCAAACAGGTCGTATAATGGAAGGCCGTAGATATTCCGATGGATTACATCAAGCTTTAGAAGCAAAAGAAAATGTAAAAATTGAAGCTACCACCCAAACCTATGCAACAGTAACGCTACAAAACTTTTTTAGAATGTACCATAAACTTTGTGGTATGACGGGTACTGCTGAAACAGAAGCAGCAGAGTTTTGGAGTATTTATAAGTTAGATGTAGTTAATATACCTACCAACATACCTGTTACCAGAAAAGATGAACAAGATTTAGTGTACAAAACTAAACGAGAAAAATATAAAGCGGTAATTGATGAAGTGGAGCGTTTACGCATGGCCGGTAGGCCTACTCTTGTAGGTACAACATCGGTAGAAATTAGTGAATTGCTGAGTAGAATGTTAAAGCAAAAAAATATTCCACATAATGTATTAAATGCAAAACAGCATGCTAGGGAAGCCCAAGTAGTTGCCGAAGCAGGTTTGGCAGGTGCAGTAACTATTGCAACCAATATGGCTGGTAGAGGTACCGATATTAAATTAGGGCCTAATGTAAAAGATGCTGGGGGCTTAGCAATTATTGGTACAGAACGACATGAAAGTAGAAGGGTAGATAGACAGTTAAGAGGTAGAGCAGGAAGACAAGGAGACCCCGGAACATCTAGTTTTTTTGTAAGTTTAGAAGATGATTTAATGCGTATGTTTGGTAGCGAACGTATAGCAGGCTTAATGGATAGAATGGGGTATAAAGAAGGAGAAGTTATACAACATAGTATGATTAGCAAAAGTATTGAACGAGCCCAAAAGAAAGTAGAAGAAAATAACTTTGGTATTCGTAAGCGTTTGTTAGAGTACGATGATGTAATGAATAAGCAACGTAATGTTGTTTATGGTAAACGTAACCATGCTTTGTTTGGCGAACGTTTAGCGTTAGATTTAGATAATGCATTCTACTCCGTAGCCGAAGGGTTAGTGCTCTCCTTTAAAGAGGGTAACGACCACGAAGGATTTAAACTAGCCTGTATTTTAAATTTTGGAATTGATACTACTATTACTGCAACCGAGTTAGATAAAGATGATGTAGTTTCCTTAACAGAGCGATTGTATAATGAAGGGGTAACACAATACCGTAAAAAAGGAGAAGGCATAGCTAAACAAACCATGCAAGTAATTAGCAATATTCGTAAAGAACAAGGTAACCATATTGAAAATGTAGCCGTACCCTTTACCGATGGTAAAAAAAGTATACAAGCACTTGCTAACTTAGATAAGTATTTAACTACAAACGGAAACGAATTAAATAACGCATTAGAACGTAGCATTACCCTAGCCTTAATTGATGATGCTTGGAAAGAGCATTTAAGAGGAATGGACGATTTACGTCATAGCGTACAAACTGCTAGTTACGAACAAAAAGACCCGTTGGTTATTTATAAAATAGAAGCCTTTAATGCCTTTAAGCAAATGGATGATCAGGTAAATAAAGATGTGGTAAGTTTTTTATGCCATGCACAAATACCTTTAGAGCAAACAAATGCTGGGCAAATAAAAGAAGGGAAAGAGAAAAAAACAGACATGAGTAAAATGGCGGCTAACAAAGCTGCTATTGATGCTGCTGGTGAAGATTATGCGGCCAACGAAAAAGATTATTACGACCCAAGCGAAAGCATAAAACAAATGCCTGTAACGGTAGAAAAAATGCCTGGCCGTAACGAACCTTGCCCTTGTGGAAGCGGCAAAAAATATAAGCAGTGCCACGGTAAAGAAGCATAATATTTTTTGAACGATAAATTTAAGCCACTTTTTTTGAGTGGCTTTTTTTTAGTTTACAGTAAAAGATATTTTTCTTTTAATACTTTACTAACTTTAATTTTTTAGGTATAAAATAATAATTAAACAACACTCTCCTACATGAATAAAACTAGTTTACAGCTTGCATCTGTATTTGCAGCATTAGCTGTTGGGTTTGGAGCATTTGCAGCACATGGTTTAAAAAATATTTTATCAAATGATAATATCGTCATTTTTGAAACTGGTGTAAAGTATCAATTTTATCATGCTTTTGGTTTATTAGGAGCAGGTATATTATATAAAGATTTTAATAAAAAATGGTTACAGTTAGCATCCAATTTATTTTTAGTTGGAATACTAATTTTTAGTAGCTCCTTATATTTATTATGTTTTTCAAAGCAATTTAATTGGGGAATAAATTGGCTTGGTGCAATTACGCCTATAGGAGGTGTTTTTTTTATTTTGGGTTGGGTGTTTATGTTTTTTGGGATTTTTAAAAATAAGCATTAAGCATTTACTAGTTTAAACTATTGATAACTTAATAATAAAATGTCTAGCTGAAATTGAAGAGTAAAAAATTGAAAAATATCATTTAAAAAAAATTGGGCCTGAGTAGAAACTCTGGCCCGTTTTTAATCCGTACCCTATGAAAACTTTGCTAAGATAATGCTGCTTTTCATAATTACCAATTTTTTATATTATTTTTTATAAAGTAATTGGATAGCCTACACCGTTTATATAAAGTATAGCCTGATTATCACAATCGCCGTTACCATAATCTAATAGTGCTTCTCTACCATCTCTAATTAAGATTACCGTGCCTTTTCCAATCCATCTGCAAGTAAACTTTTTAATAAGTGGTTCTACAACAGTAGCAGCCCATGTATGACCAGCTGAGTTTGAACCTCTTGCGCCACCAGTAATTTTGTAAATATCATCTAACGGAAAGTTAGGCGTTCCATTACCAGCAATTTGAAGTATGTTTTTTAGGCTATTCCATTTTCTCCAACGATTTGTAATGGTGCTAGTTACCTTTCCGTCTAGTACAGTTACTTTCCATCCTTGCATATTACTTGTGCTCGTATTTTCTGTAATATGGGTACCCTCAATTTTTAAACTATCTACTTGATAATTAAGAAATGTGGTAGATACCTTAGCTGTAGGTACCAACATTCTATTGGTATAAATAGATACTATTTTACCCTTTCTAAATTTACCATCTCGGCCTAGGCAACCATTACCAAAGTCTACAGTTACCGTTTTAGGAAATACACCAGGTATATTAGGTACTACTGTTACGGTAAAGCAACGGGCTCTTGTATTGGTTGTAGCCCCCAATTCGTCTAAGCCAGATACATTTGAACCTAAACCCAAATCTTCCCCTGCATCTGCAGAATTAATACTAGATGTAATATTAAAAACATCATCGTATTGTCCTTCCATTTCTGCATCTTCTCGGGATGCCTCAACTGTAGCGGCTATTTCTTCGGTAGGGGTTAATGGAATAGTGGCGGTTACCGAATTTTCTTTTTTGCAACTGGTAAAAACCAATGCGCCAAAAAGGGCAATATAAGTTAACCCTTTTGTAAGTTTAATTGTCTTTTTCATAATAAATGATTTTTTAAATAAAGTGAATAAATACGGTTGTAGGACTTAGTTAAATAACAATGGTTTAACGAATGTTAAAAATTTTATACAATTTTGTATTCTTATGATAATAGATACACATTGCCATTTATATGCTAAAGAGTTTGATAACAATAGAAATGAAATATTGCAAAGAGCTGTGCAAGAAGGCATTCATAAATTTTATTTACCAGCAATTGATAGTACAACTCACACTGCAATGCTTGATTTAGAAAATAAAAATAGTAAGTGTATTGCTATGATGGGCTTACACCCATGCAGTGTTAACGTAAATTATAAAGATGAATTGCAACAAGTTGAAGAATGGTTTGCTAAAAGAAATTTTGTAGCAGTAGGAGAAATAGGGCTTGATTTTTATTGGGATAAAACATTTGTTAAGGAGCAAACTGAAAGTTTTAAAATGCAAATTGAGTTAGCTATAAAAAAAAATATTCCAATTGTAATACACACCCGAAATGCAATGCAAGAAACCATTAATGTAGTAAAAGAATATAGCAAGCAAAATGTAAGAGGAATTTTTCATTGTTTTAGTGGCAGTTACGAAAGTGCAAAAGAAATTATTAAAGCTGGTTTTTATTTAGGCATTGGGGGGGTAGTAACCTATAAAAATGCAGGCTTAGCCGAAGTGTTGCAAAAAATAGATTTAAAACATGTTGTGTTAGAAACTGACTCTCCCTACTTAACTCCTGTACCTTTTAGAGGTAAACAAAATGAACCTAGTTATTTAAAATACATAATAGAAAAAGTGGCAGAAATAAAAAATGTATCGATAGAGAAAGTTGCTGAGGTTACAACTAAAAATGCGGCACAAATATTTGGAAATTAATTTGCAGAGAGGAAGGGATTCGAACCCTCGATACCTTTCAGTATACACACTTTCCAGGCGTGCTCCTTAAACCACTCGGACACCTCTCTGTAATTTGGAGTGCAAATTTAGGGGAAAAATTAGTCCAATACTTTTTCCATTTGCATACTACGGCTGCCCTTTATTAAAAAATAGGTATCTGATAAGTTTTTAGATACTAACCATTCCCTAGCTTGGCTAGCGTCATCAAAATAAATATAAGAATGTTTTACTTTACTAAAATCTCCACCCACTAAAACCACATTTAACCAAGTATAGTTGTTTAATAACTCAATAATCGTTTGGTGTTCAGGTATACTTTCGTTTCCCAATTCCATCATTCCGCCTATGAGTAATACTTTTTTATCTGCTTCAATTTTTGCAAAATTTTCAATGGCTAGTTTCATACTACTAGGGTTTGCATTATACGCATCTAAAATAATAGTATTGCTATCTTTTTTTATTAATTGACTTCTACTATTGCTTGGGGTGTAATTTTCTAAAGCAGTTTTTATTTTAACTTCATCTACCTTAAAATAAACACCTATTGCAACAGCTGCTAACACATTGGGTAAATTATAATCACCTACTAATTGCGTTTTAATCGTTTCGGTAATTCCTTTTGAAAGTGCAACGTGTAAAAAAGTATCATCCTTTAAAATAGTACCCATAACATCTGCATGTATTGTACCATAAGTAAAAGTAGATGCAATGCCTTTAGCCATTTCAATTAAATAATCGTAATCGTTCATCAAAAACACCGTGCCTTTATTTGCCCTTAAATAATCATACAATTCTCCTTTACCTTTTCTTATACCCTCAACACCACCAAAGCCTTCCAAATGGGCTTTGCCACAGTTTGTAATTAAACCATGTGTAGGTTGGGCGTAGGCACAATAACCCTCAATTTCTTTTTGGTGATTGGCACCCATTTCTATTACAACAATTTCAGCATCATTTTTTATTTTTAAAATAGTTAACGGAATACCAATATGGTTATTCAAATTCCCTTCGGTAGTGTACGTTTGGTAAGTGGTTGATAGTACTTGATGAATTAATTCTTTTGTTGTTGTTTTTCCATTGCTTCCTGTAATGGCTAAAAAAGGCACTTGCCTGCCGTTATGCATAGTAGTAAACTGCTCTCTATGGTGTTTAGCTAATGCTTGCAAGGCTTGCAAAACATCATCTACTTTAATTATTTTAGGACTACTAAAACTTACTTCTTCATCTACAATTGCATAGGCTGCACCCAATTCGATGGCTTGTTGTGCAAATAAATTACCATTAAAATTTTCTCCCTTCAATGCAAAAAATAAATCATCTTTTTTTATTTTTCTTGTATCGGTTTGTATAGATGGGTACTGTAAATAAATGGTATATAAATTTTCTATTTGCATAAAACAAAAATAGGGTAGATGTGTGGGAATAAAAAAAGCAATCCCATTTTTTCGGGATTGCTTTTTTTATAATTGTATTAAAAATTTATTATTTCTTTTTTCTAGAATTTTGCTTACGCTTACCAAAAGAGTTACCTTCTTTGAAGCCTGGCCCCTCTGGTGGTCCAAGATAAGTTTGAGCACAACGGAAGCCTACTGTACTAGACGATTGAGTTTCTTCCATAAAACGACGAGAGCCTGGAGATAACCAATAAGGTCTATCATTCCAACTTCCACCTTTAATAACTCTTGAATGGTCGCTAATTAAAGACGTAGTACCATAGCCGTAATATACACCACTTGCACTATCACCATCTAAATAATTTATTACGTCATTCTTTTGATAATTTGCTCTATTTCTAACTTCATCATCGCTAATATCAACTTTCTTTAAACGACCAGCACTATCTCTTTCCACTTGGCCACTTGCATCTTTGTAATATTTTTGAAATTTATTACCACGATAGTAGTTAAAATCTTGGCCATCCATAGAAGTCATTGGTCTGTATACATCACCAACCCACTCACTAACATTACCACTCATATTATATAAACCAAATGCATTAGGATAGAATGATTTAATGTTTCCTGGTATTGCGGCACGGTCATTCAAACCTCCTGCAACACCCATATTATCTCCACTTCCTCTTTTAAAGTTAGC
Organism: Bacteroidota bacterium; assembly: GCA_031377245.1. Lineage (GTDB taxonomy): Bacteria > Bacteroidota > Bacteroidia > Chitinophagales > Chitinophagaceae > Ferruginibacter. The sequence goes on along the minus strand of JANMEU010000009.1, from coordinate 109,951 downwards.
CAAAAATTTACCTTGCCAGCTACCACGGCGGTTATCTCTTAAACCGTTAGGGTTATTGCTCCAGCTATATATTTGTTGGTTAGATAATAACTCTTCACCTCTACCACTTTCTTTTTTACGAGGGCTAGGGTTTTGTGCATATATACCGTAAGCTGCATATTCCCACTCTGCTTCTGTTGGCAGGCGATACCCCATATTTAGTATACCATCTTCCATGCTAACGGTACCTCTTGGTTTACCACTTACATCTTTTAGTACATTTTTACCTTTTGGCTTTTGCTTATTTTGAATTAAATCTGGAGCCATTAAGTAAGTTTCTGTATTAAAAGATCCGTCAGCACCAGCACCTTTCATTTCTTTTTTTATAGCATCTTTTTTTAAGTATCCTTTTTTTACAAGGTTTAACTCATTAACTCTATCTGTTCTCCAAATAGAAAAATCATGAGCTTGTTGCCAACTAACACCAACTACAGGATAATAATTATAAGAAGGAAAACGGAAATAATATTGAACATAAGGCTCATTATAGGCTAATTCCTCCCTCCAAACTAAGGTGTCTGGTAAAGCTTTTCTAATTACTGCAGTATCATCAGGGAAAGTATTATTTAACCAATAAAGATATTCTCTGTAATGAACATTGGCTACTTCAGTTTCATCAATAAAAAACGATGGAACGGTAATACGACGAGGTACATTATTCCAATCACCCATTACATCCTCATCTTTTGCACCCATAACAAACGAACCTCCTTGTACAAACACAAGCCCAGGGCCAGCTTTAGGGTATTTAACTTTGGATACATGGTAATTACCCATGTTTTTATCATCATAATTCCACCCAGTTGCAGAGGACTTACTAGATTTTTTTCCAAACAATCCACCATTTTTACAAGCACTTAAACTAAGTGCAACGGCTACAATCATCATCAGGCTTTTACCCGAAACATTTTTTTGCATATTCATTCGTTTTGCAAGTTAATTAACGAAAGGTTTTCTAAATTATTGTGTAGGGGGCTACACAGGTTGCGAATATAATTACTTTATATGACTTACAGCAATTTGTATTCCATTTTTACAAAGATTTATCTTATCTTTTTTTTAAGTACAAAAAAATCTTTTTTATTTTATGCAACAAAATCAAAAATCAAATTGTCTATTTGTTGAGATTTGCTAATTTTATGCAATAAACGTACATTTGTTAACGTTTAATACCTTAAATTGCAACTAGATAAAAAATTATGACCTTCTTTTACTACCTATTTGTGGTATTTGTAAATTAAATTTTTTCTCTTATCTTTGATAAAATAAAAAATATTTTTAACAAGATTTTATAATTTATTTGTTTGTATAAATAAAACTACTATTTTTACAATTGTTATAGAACCATTAAACTTAACGCTTATAGAGGTAAGTCTACCTAACCAAGACAAAACAAAACGCATGAAAAAAGTAACTTTGAAACTAACTGCCCTAGTTATGTTTGTGGGAGGAGCGATAAATGTAGCTAATGCCCAATCGACAAACCCAATTAATGTTGTAACCTCTGCTGTACCATTTTTACGTGTTACGCCAGATGCCCGTGCCGGCGGTATGGGTGATGTAGGTATTGCAACCTCACCGGATGCAAACTCTATGTTTAATAACTTAGCAAAAACTCCGTTTAGCACAAGTAAAGCTAATGTTGCACTTAACTATGTTCCTTGGTTAAGAGATTTATCAATCAATGATATATATATGGCTTCTTTAGCTGGATACTATAAATTGGATGATGTACAAGCAATATCTGGATCTTTAAGATATTTTAGCCTTGGATCTATTCAGTTTACTGATTTTGCTGGTAACGATTTGCAAACATTCCGTCCAAGAGAATTTGCTATCGACTTAGGCTATTCAAGAAAATTATCTAGCAAAAACTCTATAGGTGTTGCGGTTAGATATATAAACTCAAATTTAGCTAGCGGTACAGTTAATGGAGTTAGTTACAAAACTGGTTCTTCAGTAGCTGGTGACTTAACTTTCTACCATCACGGTGCTAAAGAAAATGGCCAAGGTTTTAATTGGGGTGTTACCTTAACTAACCTAGGAGCTAAAATTGCATACACTAGCGATGCTACTCAAAAAGATTACATACCCGCTAATTTAGGTATTGGTGGTTCATATACTAAAGTATTTGATGAAGATAGTAAGTTAACTTTCGCTTTAGATATTAATAAGTTATTAGTTCCAACTCCAGGTGGTACAGATTCTGCTAGTCTAGTAGAATACCGTAGCCAAGGTGTTGTTAGTAGCTGGGCTAAATCTTTTGGCGATGCTCCTGATGGTTTCGGCGAAGAGTTCAAAGAAATTAACATTGCTGTTGGTGCTGAGTTTTGGTACAAAAACCAATTTGCTTTTAGAACAGGATATCATTACGAAAATCCTATCAAAGGAAATAGAAAATTCTTTACCGTAGGTGCTGGTTTAAAGTATAACACTATTGGTTTAAACTTTGCTTACTTGTTTAATGCTGGAAACGGCGTTACAAGAAACCCATTATCAAACACCTATCGTTTTGGTTTAGTGTTTGAGCTTGGTGGAACAGCTAAGTAATTTGTAAAAAAATAAATATATCTAAAAGCGTTACACTTTTTGTGTAACGCTTTTTCATTTATACCATATTATTACAGATATTTGTTTAAAAAAGTATAATGGCATATCGAATAGGCTCTGGTGTAGATTTTCATCAGTTAGTAGAAGGTAGAGATTTATGGATTGGTGGAGTAAAAATACCTCATACAAAAGGCGCATTGGGGCATAGCGATGCCGATGTTTTATTACATGCTATTTGTGATGCAATGCTAGGAGCTTTAGCATTAGGCGATATTGGTATACATTTTCCTAATACCGATTACAAATTTAAGAATATTGATAGTAAAGTGTTACTAAAACATTGTTATGATTTAATTTCAGCAAAGGGTTATTCCGTTGTTAATATAGATAGTACACTATGTTTGGAGATGCCAAAAATAAAACCTTATGTTGCCGAAATGCAACTAATAATTGCATCAATTTTACACCTTATGGTTAATGATGTATCTATAAAAGCTACCACCACCGAAACTATGGGTTTTGCCGGAAGGGAAGAAGGATTATTTGCTTATGCAACAGTTTTATTAGCAAAAAATTAATTTTAATGAAGCTTGTTTTTACCTTAGTTAGTTTTTTATTAATACATACGTTTAATTTAGTTGCACAAAAACGAAATAATATTTGGTATTTTGGCGATAAAATTGGAATTAATTTTAATGTAAATCCACCTCAAGTACTAAATGATGGGCAACTAATTTATGATGAAGGCGGAACTGTACTATCCGATGCAAATGGTAAATTATTATTCTACTCAAATGGCAGTACGCTTTTAAATAATAAACACACTGTAGTAAAAAATGGTAGTGGATTGCTAGGGGATTTAAGTAGTACAAATAATGCTAGTTTAGTACCAATGCCTAATAATGATACGCTGTTTTATCTTTTTACGGTTGGGGCGGCCGATAGACCAAATAGAGGTTTAAGGTATAACATAATAAATAAAAATGGCGACAATGGAAATGGAGAAGTTATACAAAAAAATATACAACTCCTTGCTAACTGTTACGAAAAATTAGCGATAACACATCACTGCAATGGAGTAGATTTTTGGGTAGTAGTAAAAGAATTTAATTCAAATAAATATTATACTTACTTACTTTCTAAAGCAGGAATAAATACTACACCTATTGTTAGTACAGGAGCAGTAACTATAGAAAATTTTCAAAATAATGCAATAGGTACTTTAAAGATTTCAATTGATGGAAAAAAAATTGCAGCGGCACATTCTTATGAGAATAATTTGGTAGAGCTGGCTGATTTTGATAATACAACTGGATTACTATCTAATTCAATTTTTTTTAAACCTGCATCTACTACAACACAAATTCCATACGCAGGGGTTTATGCAGTTGAATTTTCCCCTAATGCTAATCTATTATATGTTTCTTATAATGCCGAAACTGATGGCGATGGGCAACTTTATCAATTTGATATTACCTCTCACAATGCAGTGACTATTTATACTTCTAAACAATTAATTTCATCATCAGCAGGGAATTTTTCAGCTGGTTTGCAAATAGCAAGTGATGGCAAAATTTATTATTGTGTTAGTAATACCAATTATTTAGCTACTATTAATAACCCTAATAATTACGGACTTAGTTGTGGCTATAATGCACAAGGTATTTTTTTAGGTAATGATGGAAGTAGCAAATTAAAACTAGGTTTGCCAACTTTGGTACAAAGTTACTTTGACCCTTCGCTTATTTCATATGGAATTCAATCTAATAGCAGATTATGTACAGATAAAACTGCTTTGTTTTCGATAAATACAACTTTGGGTATTGATTCTATTCAGTGGGACTTTGGAGATAACAATTTTTCAACTACACCTAATCCAACTCATACCTATTTAAACGAAGGTTTATATAATGTATTTATGAAAGCATATTCTACAAGATGTGGAATTGTAAAGCAAGACATCAGCACTTTAAAAATTTTGATTGCCGATAACAATGATTTATTAGATGATAATGTAGGTATTTGCGATACCAATAGTGCAAAATTGATTTCCAAGAAGCTAATAAATGGTGCTAACTATGTGTGGAGTACAGGTGAAACTACTCCAGAAATTAATGTTAAAACTATTGGTAAATATTGGCTAAATTTTGCAAACAGTAATTGTACTTTAAGTGCAGATACTGTGAATATATTTCAAAAACCAAAGCCACTAGTTAATTTAGGAAAAGATACTAGTGTATGTAAAACCAAGCCAATAGTATTAACAACATACTTTTATAACAATGCAATCTATAGTTGGAGTACAGGCGAAACATCTAGCCAAATAAAAATAAATACCCCTGGTGTATATAGTGTTTCTGTAACACAAGATTGTAAAGTTAATGACACGATAAATGTATTTGCTGGCGACTGTGAATTTTTTATTCCAAATGCGTTTACACCCGACGGAAATAATCAAAACGATGTATTTGGGCCTGCAACCACATTTATTACAAAAAATTATGAATTCGAAATTTTTGATAGATGGGGAAACATTATATTTAAATCGAAAAATGTACTTGAAAAATGGGACGGAACAATTAACGGTAAACCAATGCCCATGGGAAGTTATTTTTGGAAAATAAGTTATACAAATTTAAGAGGAATAAATAAATACGAACAAGGAATGGTAACATTGTTAAGATAATACGTATGGATAGTATACAAATAAATATAAAAAATAGTTCAACTAACCCTTTGCCAGCCTATGCTACAGAAGGTTCATCTGGCTTAGATGTAAGAGCCAATATTGAAAATGCAATAATTATTAAACCACTCGAAAGAGTATTAGTGCCAACAGGTTTATTTATAGAAATACCTACTGGATACGAAGCACAAATGCGACCAAGAAGTGGGCTAGCAATAAAAAATGGAATTACTTGCTTAAACTCTCCTGGCACAATTGATGCAGACTACAGAGGCGAGTTAAAAGTAATTTTAATTAACTTAAGTAACGAAGCTCAAACTATTGAACATGGAGATAGAATTGCTCAACTTATATTTGCTAAAGTAGAAAGGGTAACATTAAACTTGGTACAACAATTGAATGATACTATGAGAGGTGATGGAGGATTTGGACATACAGGGAAAAAATAAAAAACTGAATACAGCAAAAATGAATAAACTTTTTATTTACACTACATTAATAGTACTTGTAGTATTAAATTATAGTTGTAAAACAACAAAAAATAATATCAATAAAATAATAACAAAAAAAGATACTATTTTAACTGTGAATCAATCAATTAACGACTCATTTAATGAAGTTGAAAGTATTGTTAAAAAATTCAATTCAAATTATATAGATTTTAAAACATTCAATGCTAAAATTAAAGTGGATTATGAGGATAGTAAAGGCAAACAACCAGATATTACGGCCAATGTAAGAATAATAAAAGATAGTGCTATTTGGATTTCGTTAAGTGCTACTTTTTTAAATGTTGAAGTATTTAGAATTTATGTAAATAAAGACAGTGTCATCCTTTTAAACAAGCAGCAAAAAGAAGTGCAATACCGTTCGTTAGATTATTTACAAGAAGTAACAGAAATACCGTTTGATTATAAAACACTACAAGATTTATTAATTGGTAATCCCATATTTTTAGACAGCACTATTGTGGCGTTTAAAAAAACAAACGATGGTATTTTATTATCCTCGTTAGGTAAATATTTTAAACATTTATTAAGCCTATCTAGCGACAATAATTTATTGATGCACAGTAAATTAGATGATATTGATGTTAGCAGAAGTAGAACTGCAGCTCTTACCTACGGAGGGTATGAGAGTAAAGACGGTATTAATTTTAGTACATATAGAGAAATTGCAGTGTCTGAAAAAAACAAATTAGATATTCAACTGAATTATAAAAGTTATGACTTTAACAAAGAATTGTCAGTTTCTTTTAACGTGCCCAAAAATTATAAAAGAAAGTAAGCGTTATTTGCATTAACGAACGTTATACACAGGTGTGGGTTACTTAGCTACCCTAAATTCTATTTTTCAATCGTATTTTTGAACTAAACGCTAATTAAGTAAGATGAAGAAACAAAGCATTTTAATTATAGTACTACTATTTGTTGCAACCTCACTATTTGCCCAACAGCAAACAAGAGAAGAATTGGAGAAACAAAAGCAACAACTGAAGAAAGAATTGTTAGAAACTGAAAAAATGCTAAGTGAAAACAAAACAAAAACAAAAGAAAATTTTTTACAGTGGAAATTAATTAGCGATAAAGTAAACTTACAGGATAGATTAGTTGAAAATATTAACAACGATATAAATTTGTTAGATAGAAGTTTAACCGCCACACAACGAGATATTAATAAATATGATAGATTGCTTGATACCCTAAAACAAGAGTATGCTAAAAGTATGGTGTACGCATACAAAAACAGAAGCAACTACGATTTTTTAAATTTCATTTTTTCTGCCTCCAATTTTAACGATGCTATAAAACGTATTGCTTATTTAAAAAGCTATCGTAATTATAGAGAAATGCAAGGGCAAAATATAATTCGAACACAAGAGCTACGTGTACAACGAGTGGAAGAGTTGACAGGAACTAAGCAAAAGAAAACAATTGTATTACAATCTAAAGATCAGGAGTTAGGGGAATTAGAAAAACAACAAAAAGAAAAAGATAGAATTTTAGATGCGTTAAAAAAACAAGGGGGTCAATTAAGTAGCCAGTATGCTGCCAAAAATAAACAATTAAAAAGAGTAGATAATGCTATTGCAGCAAATATTAAACGAGTAATTGAAGAGGCAAGAAAAGAAGCAGCAAGATTAGCCGCAATAAAAAAAGCTGCAGAGCTTAAAGCCGCTGCAGCTACAAAAAAGGCAGCCGATGATGCAGCAAAAATAGAAAATAGCAAAACGACTACCGGAACAGTAAAGACCACAACAACTCCCAAAACAACGCCTATCACGCCTAGGCCTAAGCCACCAATTGCAGAGCTAGGCTCAATTGTAACAGATGAAAATAGAAGTACCAACACAAGTTTTGTAGCTAATAGAGGTAATTTACAATGGCCCGTTGCCGGCAGAATTTTATTGCATTTTGGAATAAATATTGTACCACCCAATAATACTAAAGTTCAACAAAATTGTGTTACTGTGGCTACAGAAATTGGGGCACCTGTAAAATGTATTTTTTCAGGCGTTGTTACCTCAGTAATTGATGATGATGGAGGAATAGTAATGGTACAGCATGGAGGTTACTTTACAACATACAGTAATCTTTCTAACGTATCAGTTAAAATAGGACAAAAAATAACAAATGGCCAAGTATTGGGTAGGGCTATGGCAAATTTAGATGGTATAGGCGCTGTGGATTTTTATTTGTATGATGAGCATAGCAAATACTATGACCCAGAAAAATGGTTACACCGATAAACCTTTCACTACCTTAATATACAACTCCTCATATTTAGGTACAATATTGCCTATATCAAATTTTTGGGCTTGTGCTAATGCATTAGCTTTAAATTGTTGTAGTGTTGCATCATCTTGCAAAATAGATAAAGCATTTTTACACATATCTTCTATATCACCTACATTACTCATATAGCCACAATAGCCGTTAATATTAATTTCGGGTAAGCCGCCAGCATTTGTACTAATTACAGGCACTTCGGCAGCCATAGCTTCCAAAGCTGCCAGGCCAAAACTTTCATACTCACTTGTTAATAAAAATAAATCGGCAATGGGCAAAATATCTTCCATTTGCTCTTGCTTACCTAAAAATTTAATATTTTCTGCAGCAATACAATCTCTGCAAATGCTTTCTGCAAAAGACCTTTCTGGCCCATCACCTAATAAAAGTAATTTGCTTGGCATTACTTTATTAATTAATAAAAAAGTATTGATAACATCATCTACCCGTTTTACTTTTCTAAAATTACTAGCATGTACAATAATGCGTTCTCCTTTTGGAGCTATTAATTGTTTAAAAGCAACTACTGGCTTTTTATGAAAACGTTTTACATCTACAAAATTGTGAATTACATCGATCTCTTTTTTAATAACAAAATTATTTAGCGTTTCTTCCTTTAAGTTTTGCGATACTGCTGTAAGTGCATCACTCTCGTTCATACTAAAGGTTACAACAGGGCTGTACATTTTATCTTTACCAACTAAGGTTATATCTGTACCATGTAGTGTAGTAATAACCGGTATTTTTTTTCCTTCCTTTAATAAAATTTGTTTTGCCATATACGCAGCACTGGCATGCGGTATAGCATAATGTACATGTAATAAATCTATTGCATAATTATTAACCACATCCACCATCATACTACTCAATGCGGTTTCGTAAGGCGGAAAATCAAATAAAGGATAGGTGGGTACCCTAACCTCATGGTAAAAAATATTGGCATGAAAACCACTTAACCTTACAGGTTGTTGATAGGTAATAAAATGTATAGTATGTCCTTTATCGGCAAGGGCTTTTCCAAGTTCTGTAGCTAAAACTCCACTTCCGCCAAAAGTAGGGTAGCAAACAATTACAATATTCATTACAATAAATTTTGAGTATGCAATTTAGTATTTTATAGTTAAGTTTGTTTTTTATTGTAACTAGCATTTGTTCGTTGATAAGCTTTTGTGGCAAAGCTCCGTTCATCTTCATTAATACTATTTAACTATGACTATTTTTTCAAAACTTTATTTACCTATTTTATCAATTTTTATTTTATCGACGGTACAAGCTCAAACTAACGACGATTCGCTATTTATAAAAAAAATTAGCGATGAAATTTTACAAAATGGTCAGGCCTATGCTAATTTAAGAGAATTATGCAAAAGCATTGGGCACCGTTTAAGCGGCTCGGTAGGTATGTATAAGGCAGAGGATTGGGGTATTAAAACATTAAAAAATTCTGGTGCAAATAATGCTAATAAGCAACCATGTATGGTGCCTCATTGGGTAAGAGGGGGTGAGGCTATTGCTAAATTTAGTTCAAAAAAAAGATCAAAGAATCCTGAATTTTCTGTTGCGGCTTTAGGTAACTCTGTGGGTACAAAAAGTAGCGGTATTACTGCCAAAATAATTGAAATAAAAAATTACGAAGAGTTAAATAATCGCAAAGATGAAGTAAGAGGTAAAATTGTTTTTTATAATTATCCATACAATAAAAAAATGTTTGGCGGTGCTTATGGCGATGCGGTACGCTATAGAGGTGGTGGTGCATCTGCAGCAGCAAAATATGGAGCATTAGCTGTTTTAGTAAGGTCGGTTACGGCAGCAAACGACGATAACCCACATACTGGAGCATTAAGGTATAATGATTCTTTTCCTAAAATTCCTGCATTGGCCATTAGTACAAAAGATGCAGAGGCATTAAGTAGTTTTTTGCAAGGAAATTATAAAGAGGATAATTTTTATTTAAAATCAAATGCAGCTATGTTGCCCGATACTATTGCACATAATATTATTGGAGAAATTATTGGCACCGAATTTCCTAACGAAATAATTACTATTGGTGGCCATTTAGATAGTTGGGACTTAGGCGAAGGAGCACATGATGATGGCACAGGAATAGTACAAAGTATTGAAGTGTTACGAGTTTTAAAAACATTAGGATACAAACCAAAAAGAACCATACGAATTGTGTTGTTTGCTAATGAAGAAAATGGCTTACGTGGCGGTACCAAATATATGGAGGAGGCAAAAGCAAAGGGTGAAACACACCTAATGGCTATGGAAAGCGATGGTGGAGGAGAAACCCCAAAAGGATTTACTTGTGGAATGACGGAAGAACAATTTAGTAAAGTGGTTACCTGGAAAAAATTATTTACTTTATTGGATGCGGATAAATTTAGTTTTAGCAAAGGCGGCGGCGGTGGTGCAGATATTGGACCACTACAAACCGCATTTAAAACAGCACAGTTTGGTTTTACAACGGTTGGTAATCGTTATTTTGATTACCACCATGCCTCAACGGATGTTTTTGAAAATGTACACGAAAGAGAATTGCATATGGGGGCAGTGGTAATGGCTGCAATGGTTTATTTAGTAGATAAATATGGCTTGTAAAACTAATTTTGTACGTTTGTAAAAATATAGAAAAATGGAAGATAATAAAATAGAAAATTCAAGTGCTGTACCTTTATCTAAAAAAGGAACAAGTGTGTTCAAAAAAATTATGCGTTGGTTTTTCTTTTTAATTTTCTTGGGCGTGGCTGGGTATATTGCTATTGGATATGCCTATTCATATAGTGATGGATTTAGAGAAGGCTATGTATATAAATTTTCAAAAAAAGGATTACTTTTTAAAACACATGAAGGTATTTTAAAAACAGGGTTTATAAATTTGGGTAATGCAAGTACACCAAATGAAGAGTGGGCTTTTTCTGTAACTGAAGATAGCGTAATTAATACCCTTAATACAGCAGGGGAAAGAAAATTTTTAAAATTACATTACAAGCAAAGAGTAGTAAAACTTTTTTGGCGAGGCGAAACAAAATATTTTATTTACAAAGTAGATGTGTTAAACGAAACGAAATAAGTAATACTCTTTTTTAGATCATATGAATTAATAGGAGTGTAATAAAAATATAACCGGCTTCTTATGTAAGTCGGTTTTTTGTTTTTGCCAATCGGTAACAGTTTTTGTTTTAATAAATTCGTTAGTACCCGTAATTTCTGCCGCTATACAAATTTTTGTGCTGGCTTTACATGTTTTTAGAAGTGTTTCGAGCAATTGGTTATTACGGTAGGGGGTTTCAATAAAAATTTTTGTACTATTATTTTTTTGTGAAGCGTTTTCTAGTTCTTTTATCACTTTTATTTTATCTGTATTATCAATAGGCAAGTAGCCCACAAATTCAAACTGTTGTCCATTTAATCCGCTAGCCATAAGTGCTAATAAAATACTACTTGGCCCAACAAAGGGTTTTACTACTACATTCATTTGTTGTGCAACATCTATCAATAGTTGACCAGGATCAGCAATACCTGGGCAACCAGCTTCGCTAAAAATTGCAATAGTTTTGCCTTCTTTTAGTTTTTGCTTAAACGTATTTAGTTGTTCTTCTTCTACTTTATGAATAGTATACCATTCGTACTGGTCAATACTAATTTCTTTACAAATACTTTTTAAAAAACGCCTTGTAGTACGTTCGTTTTCAGCAAAAATAACGTCACATTTTTTTACAGTATCAATAATGTAAGCTGGTATAGTGTTAATTGCTAATTCGTCAATTACGCAAGGAATTAAAAATACTTGTGCAGCCATAAATTATTTATTGTGCTTAGTGTTGTACAAACTTAGTGTTGCAGCTATTACTGCATAACTTGGTGCAAGTATCCAACCTAAAATAGGAATAAAGTGCATTAGATAAAAAACTAAACCATTGCCTATTGCTAAGCCTTTGTGCCTACCAATAAATGCAATACTTTGAGATGTTGATAATTTATTACGCTCACAGCTATAATCTATCATGCTAAAGCCAAGGTAATAACATTCAATTAGTAAACCTATCAAAGGGGTTACCCATCCAATAACAGGTATAAACGAAAGTATTAAAATAGATACCGTGTAAACGGTTTGCCATAATACATTACGAAAGGCCAATTTAATGCCTCGTACAATATCTTTTAGTAATTGCTTTAAATTAAAGGGGAAATCTTTACCTTCTATAATAGCTTCAGTTTTTTCGGATAAGTAAGCAAATACAGGGGAGCCTATTATTAAAAAAATGTATTTAAATAAAGAAAAATAAAAAAGTAAAAAAACTAAGTGCAACATTATTCTTCCAAAAATGAATAAAAATCGTAGCCAACTATCATTCATTTTATCCATCCAACCTTTAATACCTGTTTGCAAAAACATCCACTCAATTGCAGACCCACTACTTTTCCAAAAAAAATACATGCCGGCAAAAAACAATAATGAATAAATTAAGCCTGGAATAAAAATCCATTTCCACAATTTATGCTTTGCAATAAAACGATTGGCTTGAAAATAGGCTTGTATAGCAGTTATTATATCTTTTAACATTGCACTACTTGAACTTTTGGCATAAAGATAATTGTTTTTAACGTTTTATAGTTTTATGTATAAACGTTAATTTTATTAAACAAAAAACAATTTACTAGAGGCTAACTATTTAATGTTGGTTGTATTTTAAAACCTTGGGCAGGGAACACCGCTAGGTTCAGCAGGTTTTTTTATGTAAATGATTGAAAACTCGGAGCCGCCACGACTTGCTGTTGCAGCTTTTAAGTTACTAATATTAATATCGTAACTGGCTCCAATGCGTAAGCCATTTATTTCTAAACCTAAGTAAGGTATAATTGCATCGTTTAATCTCATCCAACTTCCAATATATACATTGGTTGGTCTATCAGCATCGCCATTGGCGTTTATACCTAGTGCTGCACCAAAAGTAGTTTCGCTAGCTTTGTTTTGTATTTGATGAATAACAGATGCGTTTAAAGATAATCTATCTGCCAAAGGAAAATATCCACCAGCATGAGCTGTAATTCTTCCTGTTAAAAACCAATTTTTATCTTTAAAACTTACCTTAGGTCGGTTAATATGATACATTGAAGCACCTAAGTAAAAATTATTACTACCATTGGTGCTAGAGCTGAACAAAACACCGGCATTAATATCAAAATAACTTTGGTTGCTACCATTTACTAAAATATCAGAAGTAGTACCTGTAAAACCATTTGCTTGCAATTGATCGGCAAAAGTTAGTTTACTTTGATCGATAGTCAAGCTACTGTATGTTGCCTGAAAACCAGCACCAATTGTACTATAACCGTCATCGCTTAATGCTTTGTGGTAAGACATTGATGCCGAACCGTAATTTAATTTTAAAATATTATTTGCACTTGCGTCCGATACACCAGATATTCCAACACCAAAAACATCCTTTTCAGGTATTTTGCCCTTTAAAATAGGGAAATCTACAGAAGCACTTGTAGTTACATAAGCTTTTGGAATAGAGGGCCATTGATCTCTATGGTTTGCAGTAAGTCTCCAAAGCCCATCAAACTTACCCGTAAAAGCCGGGTTTAAGGTAAGAGGCGACGCAAAAAATTGCGAAAAATGTGGATCTTGCGCCTTTAAAGCTCCAGCCAAAAATACCAACGTAATAAAAGTTATAAATTTTCTCATTGTTTTTCTCTATTCTAGAATATTAAAGATAAGTAATTACAGTAAAATGCTGCTTAAAAGTTAAAAACTAGTTGTTAAAAATGCGTAGAAAATAATATTTTAAGCTTTTAAAGGTAATTGGCTAAAGTAAAACAAATTAATACCATTTGTTAGTAGAATTAACTCTGCAATTTTACACCATAGGCCAAATCTCCAGCATCTCCTAAGCCAGGTACAATATAGCCTTTGGCTGTAATTTCATCATCAATATCGCCACACCAGATGGTCGCTTTAGGCTCGGCTCTTCGAACGTACTCTATACCTACTGTACAAGCAATTGCACATACAATATGTAATTCAGCAAAATTTCCTTCGCCACGTAAAAATTGAATTGTTTTTACCAACGATGCCCCTGTTGCTAACATTGGATCGCTTAAAATTAAAATTCTGTTTTCAATATCAGGAGTAGTCATATATTCCAAAGCAATCTCAAAACTGCCATCGCCTTTATGTTTACGGTAAGCACATATAAAGGCGTTATCCGCTTTATCAAAATAATTTAAAAGCCCATTGTGCATAGGTAATCCAGCACGTAAAATGGTTGCTAAAACAGGTTGCTCTTTAAGGGTTTTGCAAACGGATATACCCATTGGTGTAGTAATCTCTTTATCTTCCCAAGCTAAGGTCTTACTAATTTCAAAACCAATAACTTCTGCAATTCGCTCAAGGTTACGTCTAAAACGAAGTCTATCGTTCTGTATATCTACATTGCGTAATTCCCCAACCCAATTGCTTATTAAAGAATGTTGCTCACTTAAATTGATTACCATTTTTTTATTTTTAGTTTACTAGCATTTATTTTTATAGCAACATCGTCGTGAATATATTTAGTTCATCTTTCGTTACAATAAAACGGAAGATGAACCTCACTTGTACACATACCAATGTTTAAACTTTTGACGAAGCGAATGTTACAAAGCTAAAATAAAAATTTGTGTAAATCTTTGGAATATGAGACAAACAAAAAATTTGTATAGCTTTTTCCGTGTTTCCGTGGCAATAATCTGTGTAAATTGGTGTAACCTGTGGCTAACTCCAAATATTAACATTCTATTTCAAAAAAATGTACTTTTATTGTACTTAAAATAAAACAAATGAAACAATTAGTTGCCCTTACTATTTTAGCTACAGTATTATCTTGTAATAGTGCCGATAAAAAAGTAACAGAAAAAAAAGATAAATACGAACAAACAAAAGAAACCTTAGAGGAAACAGAAAAGAAAAATCCAACTCGTTTTTTATCAGCATCAATAAATAAAGAACGTAAAAATTTAATTGGCGAAAAAGTTGTTATAGGCGAAGTAACCAACAATGCAAAAGTGGCCTCCTACAAAGATATACAAGTAGAAATAAGTTACTTTAGTAAAACAGGGGCATTTTTAATGAGTACTACCGATGTTGTTTATGATGTTGTAAAACCCGGCAAAAGTGCCTCTTTCAAAAACAAGGAATTTGCACCAAAAGGTACAGATAGTGTGGCGTTAAAAGTGGTAGATGCTAAAATTGAATAAGGCTACAAAAATTCAAACTTATCTCCATCAAACAAACCCAAATCACTCAATTTTAAATGAGGTATTACAAGCAATGCCATAAACGATAAAGTCATAAATGGTGCTGTTAATGTGCTTCCTAATTCTTCCTTAACCATTTTATCTATGGCTGTATATTTTTGTGCTACCAAATAGCCATCCTCATTACTCATAAGCCCAGCAATGGGGAGTGCTAAAATAAGTTCGTTTGTATTATATACTGCACTTACCCCACCTTTTTGTTTTACTACTAAATTTACTGCTTTACAAATACTTTCATCATCAACACCAACAGCTACAATATTGTGGCTATCATGTGCAACTGACGATGATATAGCACCTTTTTTTAAGCCAAAATTTTTGATAAACCCTTTTGCAATAGGAGCATTTTTATACCTGTTTACAACAACAATTTTTAAAACATCTTCAACAACATTACTTTCGTAAAATCCATTTTTAATAATTGGATTGCATAAAATTTTATGGGTAATTAATTGCCCATCTAAAGCCTCAATGGCATAAATGGGAGCTGCTACATTCAATAGTGCAAACTCAAAATCTGAAATAAGTTTTACACCACAATTAAAATTATTTAATACAGGAGCTGTAGTTGTTTGAATAAATGACTTTCCATCACTTGAAACAAGTACTCCATCAATATATGTTTTTGATACGTTAAAGTTTACTAAACCATCTACTACAATAAAATCTGCAGCATCACCAACTCTTAATAAACCAACATTCATTTTGTAATGTAAAACTGGGTTAATACAAGCAGCTTGTAACACCTTAAAAATAGAAATACCTTTGGCTACAGCCCTTGCACAAAGGCTATTTATATGGCTATCTACTAAACTATCGGGGTGTTTATCATCGCTACAAAACATTATCTCCGTAGGGTAGTCATTTAGTAAATCAATTAAGGCTTCAAAATTTTTTGCGGCACTTCCTTCTCTTATCAAAATTTTCATTCCATAGCTTAACTTGTCTAGGGCTTCTTCTTTTGTAAAGCATTCATGATCGGTAGAAATTCCAGCACTAATATATTTTTTTGCATCTTCCCCTCTTAAACCTGGGGCATGTCCATCAACAGGTTTGCCATTTTTTTTTGCAGCTGCTATTTTTTTCATCACTTCATCATCTCCATTTAGTACACCCGGAAAATTCATCATCTCACTTAAATAAAAAATATCATTGCTTTGCAAAAGCAAATCAACATCGTTACTGTTTAAGGCTGCGCCTGCTGTTTCAAAAACCGTTGCTGGCACACAACTAGGGGCACCAAAATGAAATTTAAACGGAACTGTTTTGCCATTTTCAATCATAAACTTTACACCATCTATTCCACAAACATTTGCAATTTCATGAGGGTCGCTAATAGTAGCTACGGTGCCATGTACAACGGCTAATTTTGCAAACTCACTAGGCACAAGCATACTGCTTTCTATATGTACGTGGCTGTCTATAAATCCTGGGAGGATAAAACCCCCAGTAACACCCCCTAAAGTGGGAGGGTTAAGCCCTCTTATACGTTCAATCTTTCCATCAACCACAGATAGTTCTCCGAAAAAAATAGTTTGATTAAAAACATCCACAATATTTCCTGAAATTTTAAGCATATACTTTAACCATTATAATTGGTAAACGAAAAGGATAAAAGGAAGATCAATTTGCCAACTTATTCCTAATTTTGATAAAAATACTTAAAACATACAGTATGAAAAATTTATTGATTTTTGCCTTCTTTATTTTTTGTTTGGTTGCTGCACAAGTTAGCTTTGCACAAACAGCAGATGAGGTTGTAGATAAATACATTACGGCTTTAGGCGGTAAAGAAAAAATGTTGGCACTTAAAACCGTTAAAATGACTGGCTCCATGAATGTGCAAGGAGCAGATGTAAGCCTTGTAAGAACACAAAAACATTTAGTAGGTAATCGATTAGATTTATCGGTAATGGGTACAGAAAATTACCAATTAACAACTCCAGAAAAAAGTTTGAGATTTTTTCCAATACAAAACATGAGCTCTCCTGAGGAAGCTGGTGCAGATCAACATGCAAGCAACTTAAATTCTTTAGATATTAATGGAACATTTATCAATTATCAAGAAAAGGGGACAACAGTAGAATCATTAGGTAAAGAAAGCCCTGATGGAATTGAGTGCTATAAATTAAAAGTGACTTATAAAAATGGTAAATCATCTACCTATTTTATTAATACAAAAACAAACCAATTATACAAAACATCTACAATGGCTAATGTAAATGGAGAAGATACTGAAGTGTCTACAACATTTAGCAATCACAAACAAAATGCAGATGGATATTGGTTTGCATATACCATCTCAACGCCAAATGGCGAAATTAATTTTGAAAAAATTGAAACAAACGTACCAGTTGACGATGCTATTTTTAAAGCAAATTAATTAAAAATAAATTTTATGTAAATGCCTCAACTAAAATGTTGAGGCATTTTTGTATCTTACCATCCTAATAAATTTTACATGAAAAAAATATTCCTTTTTGCTATAGTATTTTCATTGGTATTAAATGTAGCTGCTCAAAAAAATATTGAGGCAACTAATCACGACAGTATTTTACTGAGCAAAACAAAATTTCGTTCAATTGGTCCTTACCGTGGCGGACGTAGCGGTGCAGCAGTTGGGGACACAAAAAATAAGAATACTTTTTACTTTGGTGCTACCGGTGGTGGCGTTTTTAAAACGATAGATGGGGGTAGTAACTGGAAAAACATTACCGATAAATATTTTGGGGGAAGTATTGGTTGCGTAGCCATTGCCCCTAGCGATAATACTATTTTGTATGTTGGCGAAGGAGAAAATACATTACGTGGAAATGTTAGCGAAGGCTTTGGAATTTGGCGTACAGATGATGGCGGCAAAAGCTGGAAAAATTTGGGATTAAAAAATACCCGACATATTATTCGTATTGTAATACACCCTAAAAACCCTGATGTAGTTTGGGTTGCAGCCATTGGGCATTTATTTGGGCCAAATGACGAACGAGGTGTTTTTAAAACAACAGATGGTGGCAAAACTTGGAAAAAAGTGTTATACATAAATAATCAAACGGGTTGTAGCGATTTAATTATGGAACCAGGTAACCCAAGCGTTTTGTATGCAGGTACCTGGCGTATGTTGCGTACACCCTACAGTATGGAAAGTGGCGGAGAAGGAAGTGGTTTATGGAAAAGTATAGATGGTGGAGAAACATGGAAAAATATAACTGCAAATAAAGGATTACCAAAAGGAATTTGGGGCATTGTTGGTGTAACGATTGCACCAAGTAATACAGATAAAATTTATGCCAT
Organism: Bacteroidota bacterium; assembly: GCA_031377245.1. Lineage (GTDB taxonomy): Bacteria > Bacteroidota > Bacteroidia > Chitinophagales > Chitinophagaceae > Ferruginibacter. The sequence goes on along the minus strand of JANMEU010000009.1, from coordinate 91,294 downwards.
TATAGAAAATGCAGCTGGAGGATTATTTGTAAGTACAGATGCAGGCGAAACATGGACCTTACAAAGCAGCGATAACAACATTCGTCAAAGAGCATGGTATTACAGTAAAATTTTTGTTGATCCTAAAAATGAAAATAGTGTATATGCCCTTAACGTGAATTTTTTAAAAAGTGTTGATGGTGGAAAAACCTTTAAAAATATAAATACCCCACATGGCGATCATCATGACTTATGGATAGATCCCGAAGATGGACAACGAATGATTGTTGCAGATGATGGTGGAGCACAAATAAGTTTTGATGGTGGCGATAACTGGAGTACGTATATGAACCAAGCTACTGCACAGTTTTATAGAGTTAGCACCGATAATCATTTTCCGTATAGAATTTTAGGAGCACAACAAGATAATAGTACTGTACGAATTTTAAGTAGAAGCGATGGTGGACAAATTACACAAGATGATTGGCAAACAACTGCTGGTGCTGAAAGTGGTTATGTAGTTGCCGATCCTACTAATCCAGATATTGTTTATGGTGGAAATTACAGCGGCTACTTGTCAAGGTTAGATCATAAAACTGGCGAAAACAGAGCAGTTAGCGTATGGCCAGATGATCCCTTGGGAGCAGGAGCTGATGTAAGTAAGTATAGATTTCAATGGAACTTTCCTATATTTTTTAGCCCACACAATCCTAAAAAATTATATGCAGGAGGAAACCACTTATTTGTTACCGAAAATGAAGGAGCAAGTTGGAAAGCATTAGGTGGAGATTTAACCACCAATGATAAAAATAGACAACGTAGTAGTGGCGGAGCAATTACAAAAGATAATACAGGTGTGGAAGTGTATTGCACTGTATTTACCGCAGCAGAATCTACTTTAGAAAAAGATGTTTTATGGACGGGTAGCGATGATGGCTTAATACATATAAGTAGAGATGGAGGTAATAGTTGGACGAATGTAACACCAAAGGAAGCTGGGCAATGGATGATGTGGAACTGTGTAGAAACCGATGCATTTGTAAAAGGCAAAGCCTATTTTGTAGGTACAAAATATAAAAGCGATGATTTTACCCCTTATATTTTTAAAACAGAAAATTATGGTGCTACGTGGACTAAAATTACGAGTGGCATAAACCCACTACATTTTACCAGAGCATTACGTGCTGATAAAAAAGTAAAAGGATTGTTATATGCTGGTACAGAATACGGCATGTACATTAGTTATGATGATGGAGCAAACTGGAAAACTTTTCAATTAAATTTACCCATGGTACCCATTACCGATTTAACCATAAAAGAAAATGATTTAATTGTTGCTACCCAAGGTAGAAGTTTTTGGGTGTTAGACGATTTAAGTGTGGTACAACAAAAAGCTGCAACTATTTTAGATAAAAATTTGCATGTATTTTCTGTAAATGATGCGTATCGTTTTGAGGGCTACCAAAATTTAAATGCAAAAAATGCAGGAATGAACCCGCCAAATGGAAGTGTACTAAATTATTTTATAAAAAATTATACTGATAGTAGCAAAGTAAGTATTGAAATTTTAGATGGGGCAAAAAAGCAAATCAAACTATTTGCGACAGATGCAAAAGAAAAGAAAGACAAAATTGAAGTAAGTAAAGGTATTAATCAATTTGTATGGGATATGTATTACCCAAGTGCTGATAAAATTGATGGACAAATATTATGGCATGGTACAGTTGGTGGGCCAAAGGCTGCACCGGGTACTTATTTTTATAAATTTAAAGTTGATAAAGATAGTGCCGAGGGTAGCTTTACCATAAAAGCAAATCCGGTTTACAATTTATCTCAACAAGCTTATCAGGAGCAGTTTGATTTTTTAATTACCGTAAGAGATAAATTTAACGAGATACAAAAAGCACAAAAAAATATTCAAGATATACGTAAACAAATAAATGATTTTACTGGAAGAGCAGACAAAAATTTGCCAAAAGATATTAAACAACAAGCCGATACCATTAATAAACAACTAACGGTTATTGAAGAAGCCTTACATCAAACCAAAGCAAAAAGTGGACAAGATGTATTGAATTACCCTATACGATTAGATGATAAAATTAGTGGTCTGTACGATTTTGCAAATAGTGGAAATGCTGCGCCAGCAAAGCAAGTAAAAGATGCCTTTGCTGAACTATCCGCACAAGCAGATGTGCACTTAAATAAATTAAAAACAATTTTATCAACTGATTTAACATTGTTAAATAAATTGGTTAGAGAAAAAGAGCTGCCCGTATTTGGCTTAAAAAAAGATTAAATAATTTATAGAGCGTTTTTTTATATGAAAATAATTGCAGCCATTAATTATGTAATAGGATTTTTTTTAAATGCTAAAAAAACAAGAATTACCTATTCATTAAATTATTTGAATAGAGCTAGAGATATCGATAGAAATTATTTAGATTATGTACGGCTTGCAACTTTAGAACTTGTGGCAGATGAACTTAATTCTGCTAAAATTGAAGGGTCAGTGGCAGAACTAGGGGTTTACAAAGGAAAATTTGCAAGGTATATAAACCAATATTTTCCACAACGAACATTGTATTTGTTTGATACATTTGAAGGGTTCGATAAAGCGGACATTGATAAAGAAAAAAAAGAACACTTTTCTACTGGGGAACAAGATTTTAGTAACACCTCTATAAATGAAGTTTTAAAAAGAATGCCCTTTGTTGATAAGTGCATTGTTAAACAAGGCTACTTTCCACAAACAGCAAAAGATGTAACAGATAAATTTGCATTTGTAAGTATTGATACAGACTTGTACGACCCCATTTATAGTGGGTTAATCTTTTTTTATCCTTTGCTGACTAAAGGAGGTTGTATTTTTGTACATGATTATAATAACGATAATTATAAAGGAGCAAAAGAAGCCGTAAATAAATTTTGTTTGGAAAATAACATAACAAAAACAGTTTTACCAGATAGCTGTGGTACAGCAATTATTGCAAAGTAGTATCGTTACTTATTATATCTGGCCTTCTTTCTTCGGTTCTTTTAACAGCCTGGTTGTGGCGCCATTCTTCAATTAATTTATGATTACCGCTAAGCAATACATCGGGCACCTTCCAGCCTCTAAAATCAACAGGCCTTGTATAAACGGGGGGTGCTAATAAATTATCTTGAAAAGAATCTGTTAGTGCACTGGTTTCGTCATTTAAAACACCAGGAAGCAAACGGCCAATGGCATCTACCAAAACTGCAGCAGCAAGCTCACCACCACTCAACACATAATCACCAATCGAAATTTCTTTTGTAACAAAATGCGCTCTCACACGTTCATCAATACCTTTATAATGACCACAAATTAAAAGTAAATTATTTTTTAGCGAAAAGGAATTCGCTATTTGTTGGTTAAATGTTTGCCCATCTGGCGTTAAAAAAATAACCTCGTCGTAGGTAGTTGTTTTTTGTAAACTTTCAATAGCATTCACCAACGGTTCTATCATCATTACCATGCCTGCACCACCGCCAAAGGCATAATCATCTACTTGTGCTCTAGCATACGTTGTGTAGTCTCTTAAATTTATTACGTTTACTTCAAGCAACTGCTTATCTCTAGCCCGTTTCATAATAGAATGGGCAAAAGGCGATTGTAATAAATTTGGAATTACGGAGATGATGTCGATTTTCAAAATTGATTTAGTTATTTTATTTTTAATTCAAATTTTATAGGAATTTTTTTATGGGAATTAACATATTTACCGTTTTGAAAAGCAGGTTTCCATCGTGGAGTTAGGCTTACTACTCTAATTGCTTCTTTAGCAAAAGTGCCATTATTTCCATTTGTATCTGCATTTTTAATATTAACGACATTTCCATTTTCTCTTACAATAAATGTTACATTAATTACAATTGTGATTTGATTACCAGGAATAGGGTCTTCAAAATCAAAACTTCCACTAATGTTTTTTAAAGATATATTTTCAGATAAAAATTTTTTCCATGAAATTTCACCTCCAGGGAATTCAGAAGTTATATCAGTAATTGTCCAAATTTTTGTAGTACCAATTAGTGTATCGCTTAAATCATTTTTTTCAAATTTTAAATCTTGTGAGCCGGCTTTTAAAGAAATAAATAGAAATGCTAATAAAATATATTTTTTCATATAATTTTCTAGTTTTATTTATAGGTACATAATATTTTTAAGTCATTATTCTCGTTACTATACTTCCATATACTCATCCAAATCCCTCTTATCCTTTTTTGTAGGTCGTCCTTGCTTACTTAATCGTTTACCTGTATTAAAAACTGCTGCCTGAAATTTAATTGCATCCAATTCTTCCGCAGGTGTAATATCGGTATAAAATTTTATGGCTTCACTATATTGCACTCGTTTATACAATAAATCGGCAACTTTTACTACCCATTTTTTAGCTTCTGTCTTTACTTCATATTCATCGCCAATGGTAACTTGTTTTGATGCTTTTGCATTATCTCCTTTACATTTTACTCTGCCTTTATCACAAGCATCTGCAGCTTGGCTACGAGTTTTAAAAAGCCTTATAGCCCATAAATATTTATCTATCCTTAACTTTTCTTTTTCCATTGGCACAAAATTATGGTGTTTATATTAATTACTTTTTAAACTTTTAAAGATACTTAAGAAATTTTAAGGCTAAAAGCCCCTCTCCAAAAGGAGAGGGGCTGGGATGAGGTTTATTTACGTAATTTTAAAATCTAAATCAAATTAGTATGAAAGTTAAAATTAGTTTTTTAGGTATTGTGTTTATGTTGTTGGTGCAACTACTATTTTCTCAAGGGCGTAAACTTAATTGGATGGCAGATGGTAGTACTTACACTAAAATTAAGGATGGAAATATTGTAAAAATTGATCCTAAAACCGAAGCCGAAACGCTTTTTATAAAAAAAGAACAATTAACCGTTAATGGAAAAGTACTAAAGACAGATTCATATATGTTAAGCAACGACAATACAAAATTGTTGCTTTTTGTAAACACACAAAAGGTATGGCGTTATAATACCAAAGGCGATTATTGGATTTTAGATTTACCTACCAATAAACTTACACAAATTGGCAAAGGTAGGCCAGCACAAAGTTTGATGTTTGCAAAATTTAGTCCAGATGCTAAAAAAGTTGCGTATGTAAGTGAGCATAATTTATTTGTAGAAGAAGTTGCAAGCGGAAATTTTAAAAAAATTACAAACGATGGTACTCGTAAATTAATTAACGGCACTTTTGATTGGGCTTACGAAGAGGAGTTTGGTTTACGAGATGGTTTTAGATGGAGCCCAGACGGAAGTAAAATTGCCTTTTGGCAAATTGATGCTACAAAAATTAGAGATTATTTTATGTTGAATACTACAGATAGTAATTACTCCAAAATTATTCCAGTAGAGTATCCAAAAGTTGGCGAAACCCCCTCGCCAGCAAAAATTGGTGTAGCTAATGTAAGTAGTGGACAAATTAAGTGGATGCAAATTAATGGAGACCCTCAACAACATTATTTAACCAGAATGGAATGGAGTGGTGTTAACGAATTAATTCTTCAACAATTAAATAGAAAACAACAAGAAAGTAAATTAATGTATTGTAATGCTACAGATGGTAATAGCTATACTTTTTGGGCAGAAAATGATGATGCCTGGGTAGATTTAAATAGTGCTGATATATTTTGGGAGCCAGGTGGCTTTAACTGGATAAATAATAAACAAGAATTTATTTGGATTAGTGAAAAAGATGGGTGGAGGCATATTTATAAAATTAGCAAAGATGGAAAAATAGAGACACTTTTAACAACCGGTAAATACGATATTGAAGCTATTAAATGTATTGATGAACAAAATAATTACATATACTTTTCCGCATCTCCAAATAATGCAACACAACTGTATTTATATAGAGTAAAAATAAATGCAAAAGGAAGTAACGATGCAGAATTATTAAGTAATATAAATTTAAAAGGTACACATAAATACACCATTTCACCCACCGGAAAATTTGCTTCGCATACCTTTTCAAATCACCAAACCCCAGCTGTAACTGAGTGGTTAACGTTGCCTGATAATAAAGTAATAAATGCAGCAAAAAGTATAGCAACAAATGCAAAACCTAATGAGGAAAATGATGTAGAATATGTACAACTTACCACCGAGGATAATATAACGTTAGACGCATGGATAAATAAACCTAAAAATTTTGATGCATCAAAAAAATATCCTGTGGTAATGTATGTGTATGGAGAACCAGCAGGAAGCACAGTAGAAGATAGTTATGGAAGCCACAGTAATTTTTTATACAACGGCGATATACGAGGAGATGGATATATACAAGTATCTATTGATAATAGGGGCACACCAATGCTTAAAGGTGCAAAATGGCGTAAAGCAATTTACCGCAAAATTGGGTCTGTAAATATTAGAGATTTAGCCATGGGTATGAAAAAACTAGTGCAAGAAAAATCGTATTTTGATGAAGAACGAATAGCCGTTTGGGGTTGGAGTGGTGGTGGTTCATCAACCTTAAACTTACTTTTTCAATATCCCGAAATTTTTAAAACAGGTATTTCTATTGCTGCAGTAGGCAATCAATTATTTTACGATAATATTTATCAAGAAAGATACATGGGTTTACCACAAGAAAATATGGAAGACTTTGTAAAAGGATCACCCATATATAATGCAAAAAACTTAAAGGGTAATTTATTGTACATACATGGTACTGGCGATGATAATGTGCATTATTCCAATGCCGAAGTGTTGGTAAACGAATTAATAAAATATAATAAGCAATTTCAATTTATGGCTTACCCCAATCGTACCCATAGTATTAGCGAAGGCGAAGGTACATCGGAGCATTTAAGTACACTTTATACAAATTTTTTAAGAGAAAAATGTAAGATGGGAGCTAAGTAAGATATCTGCCACAGGTTACAGTAATTTTTAGAACTATTTAATCTGTTTTTTTCTGTGTAATCTGTGGCATATTTTTTTACAATTTCTCACCATGTTGGCTCATGTCTAATCCAATTTTTTCTTCCTCTTCACTTACTCGTAAAGGTGTAATTAAGTCGGTAATTTTTAATAAAATAAAAGTGCCGCCAAAAACAAATGCACTAACAGCAATGGTGGTAATAAGGTGTACCATAAATAAGTGTGTTTCTCCAAATAATAATCCGTTGCCAGTAGTATTTGCGGCATTAATATGTTGATTAGCAAAAACAGCGGTTAGTAAAAATCCAACAATACCTCCAACTCCGTGGCATGGAAAAACATCTAACGTATCATCAATACTAGTTTTGGTACGCCATTCCACCATCATATTACTAACCACACTGCTTACAATACCTACCGTTAACGAATGGGCAATACTAATATATCCAGCCCCTGGTGTAATAGCAACTAACCCTACAACCGCACCAATACAAGTACCCATTGCCGAAGGCTTTCGTCCACGTAAGGCATCAAATATTATCCATGTAAAAGCCGCTGCAGCACTAGCTGTTGTTGTAGTTGCCAAAGCAGTTATACCTAGTGCATTTGCACCAAATGCACTGCCAGCATTAAAGCCAAACCATCCAAACCAAAGCAATCCTGTACCTAACATTACATACGTTATTCTTGCAGGGCTATGTGCGGCTTCGGTTCTCTTTTTTAAATAAATGGCACTAGCTAATGCAGCCCAGCCAGCACTCATGTGTACTACGGTGCCTCCTGCAAAATCTAATACACCGTATTTAAATAAAATTCCATTTGGGTGCCAAGTTGCATGTGCTAGCGGACAATAAATAAAAATGCAAAACAAACAAATAAATAAAATATACGATGTAAATTTTATACGCTCTGCAAATGCACCTGTTACTAAAGCAGGCGTAATTATGGCAAACTTTAATTGATAAAATGCAAACAGCATTAACGGAATAGTAGGTGCTAATGGCCAAGGTTTTTCGTTTAATAATCCATTCATCATAAAAAAAGTAGCAGGGTTACCTATAATACCGTTTACACTATCGCCAAATGCTAAACTAAATCCTACAACTACCCACAAAATGGTTATTACGGCCATGCTAATAAAACTTTGTAACATGGTACTAATTACATTCTTTTTATTTACCATTCCCCCATAAAAAAACGCAAGGCCTGGGGTCATTATCATAACTAAAGCTGTAGCCGTTAGCATCCAAGCCGTATCTGCTCCACTAATGGTGCCAGTTAGTATAGCCGTACCTGTTTGGGTAGGAATAAGAATAGAAAATAGTACAATAATTAGTAATAATAAAAACGGAAGTAGTGCTAGCCTTTTACTCATTAGTTATTCAATTTGTTGTAAAGCATAATATTAAAAATAATGTATTTAGGTTAAAAAATAGTAGGCAGGGCAAGCAATAGTAGTAATCGTAAAATTAAACTAGTAACCTGTTTTGAAATTTATTCCAAAAAAAATAAAATCTTTTAGCTAAAAATATAGCATTTTAATAAAAAGAATTATAATTTACACTTATAAATACCATTAAATTTTTTTATAACCCAACTAAATGCTTTTATTATGAGAAAACTAACCTCATTACTTTTTTTTATGCTGTTTTGTGCCATTGGCTTTGCACAAAAAATAGCCTACACCATTACTATTACCGATGCAACAAGTGGCAACACCGTTAGCAATGCATCTGTAAAAGTAAGAGGCAGCAATACAGGTGTAAGTGCCAACGACAAGGGTACATGTACAATACAAGCCACAAGTGGCGATGTTATTGATGTATCTAGCGTTGGTTACAATTTAGTTTCTGTAACATTGGGTAGTCAAACTAACCTAAGTGTTTCTTTAACTAAAGCTGTGGCTGATTTATCAGATGTTGTAATTGTAGGTACTAGAGGTGCTGCAAGAGCAAAAACAGAAACAGCAGTGCCTATTGATGTAATTAAAATTAATCAAGTAGGATTACCCTCTGCAAAAATGGATTTCACTTCTGTATTAAATATGACAGCTCCGTCGTTTAACTACAACAAACAAAGTGGTGCAGATGGTGCCGATCATGTTGATTTAGGAACCTTAAGAGGCTTAGGTCCCGATCAAACCCTTGTTTTAATAAACGGAAAAAGAAGGCATAACACTGCTTTTGTTGCTTTATTTGGTACCAGAGGAAGAGGTGCAAGTGGTACAGACTTAAATGCTTTTCCACAAAATGGAGTAGATAGAATTGAGATTTTAAGAGATGGTGCATCAGCACAATATGGTAGCGATGCTATAGCTGGTGTAATGAATATTGTACTAAGTAAAAATGTAAACCAATGGAATATTATTGCAGGGTGGAGTGGTTATTACGATGATAAATTTAATGCCAAAAATTTTAATGATGGTAATCAATATGTAAGTAGTAATGCAATAGACGGGGGTACATTTAATTTATCTGCCAACAATGGTTTTAATGTTGGTAAACAGGGAGGCTTTGTAAACTTTTCGTTAGATTTTAAAACACAAGCAAAAACATTTAGACAAGTAGATACAGCAAATTGGAAAACAGATAAAGATGATTTGCGTTACATAAATACTAGCCGTAGAGCCTTTGGCGATGGATCAATAAATACATACGGTGCAATGTATAATATGGAATTACCTGTAAAAAATAGTAAAGCTACTTTTTACTCATTTGGTAGTATTAATACAAAAGAATCTGATGCTTATGCCTACACAAGAAATATGAGTAGCAATGCTGATCGTTTTCCTGTAACAGCTTTAGGTGTGCCCATTAATGTACCAAGCATTATGCAAACCACTAACGATGGAGAAACCTACTATAATCCACGTATTTTAACCGCAATTAACGATGCGGCTGTTTCATTTGGTTTTAAAGGTATAACGCAAAAAAGTTGGAATTGGGATGTGAGTTTAGTAACGGGTAAAAACGATTTTCAATATTTTGGCGATAAAACATTTAACGCTTCTTTAATTGGAAATACCTCTAAAACTTATTTTATAGATGGCGGATTTAGATTTAGACAAGCTACCTTAAATGTTGATTTAAGTAAAAATTTTAAATCAATTGCAAAAGGTTTAAACATTGGTTATGGCTTTGAGTATCGTAACGAAAAGTATGGTATTAATAAAGGCGAAGAAGCCTCTTATGCAAACTACGACCCTAATGGAGTGCAAGGTTCAGGTTCACAGGGTTTTCCTGGTTTTAGCCCAAGCGATGTTGTAGATGCAAAACGTAATAGCTTAAGTGTTTATGTAGATGGCGAATTAAACGTAACAGATAAGTGGTTGGTAGATGCTGCAGTAAGAGCAGAAAATTACTCAGACTTTGGATCTTTAGCTACCTTTAAATTAGCTACCCGTTATAAAGTAGCAGATGGTTTTAATTTACGTGGAAGTGCAAGCACGGGATATAGAGCTCCTTCTTTGCAACAATTAAATTTTAGCAATACACTTACTTCATTTAGTGGTGGTAATTTAATACAAAGCCGATTAGTAGCAAATTATGATGAAGTTGCACAACTAGCAGGTATACCGGCTTTAAAGCAAGAAACATCACAAAGTGCTAGTTTAGGTTTTGCAAGTAAAGTTGCACAAGGCTTTTCAATAACTATTGATGGATATGTAACAAAGGTTAAAGATAGAGTGGTATTATCTGGTTTATTTTATGCCGATGATGCCTCGTTACCAACTGCATTTACCGATAAGCTAAATGATATTGGCGTAGGTAGTGCTCAGTTTTTTGCTAATGCGGTAAATACAACAAATTATGGAGTAGATATTGTTGTAGACTATACAAAAAAATGGAATAATAAAACCTTTAAAGCGTTGTTAGCGGGTAATTTTCAAGAGCTTAAAATAGATAAAATAAATGTACCAACTGCTCTTAATACCAATGATGATAATAGAGAAGCATTTTTTAGTAGCAGAGAAGTTACCTTCTTAAAATCATCAGCACCACAAACAAAGTTTAACCTTAGTATGAACTATAGTGTAAAAAAATTATCTGTAGGTACTAACCTAACTTATTTTGGTAAAGTAAGTACCGAAGGTTTTGGCGATGTACCAACAGATGCAAACCCTAATGTATTTGTATCCTCTTTATATACGTACAAGGGTAAGTTAGTATCCGATGTATTTGCCTCTTACAAAATTTGTAAAAGTGTAACCTTATTAGCGGGTGTAGATAATATTTTTAATGTTCATCCATTATTAAGTATTAACCCGTTAGCAAAAAATGCTAATGCAAATAACGAAAGTGGCGGACCTTGGGATAGTGTACAAATGGGTTTTAACGGTAGAAGAATATTTACTAAGTTGGCCATTAATTTTTAATAGCTAACTAACCATAAATTTATTAGCTTAGGGTTTACAACTTTTTAAAAGTTGTAAACCCTTTTTAAATTTTAAAAAATGATGAAATATTTATTTAGCCTATTGCTATTTGTAAGCACACACCTAGTTTCTGCACAAAACAAAACAGTAGTTTTTCAAACCGATTTTGGGTTGAAAGATGGAGCCGTAAGTGCTATGAAAGGCGTAGCAATGGGTGTAGATAGTAGTTTAAAATTATTTGATTTAACCCATGAAATACCTGCCTACAATATTTGGGAAGCAGCGTATAGGTTAGAGCAAACAATAGCGTATTGGCCTGCTGGCACCGTGTTTGTATCGGTGGTAGACCCTGGTGTAGGTACACAGCGTAAATCGGTTGTATTAAAAACAAAGGCCGGGCATTATATTGTAACTCCCGATAATGGTACACTTACCTTAATAGCACAATCGCAGGGTATTGATCAAATAAGAGAAATAGATGAAGTACAAAATAGAAGAAAGGGATCTGAGAAATCATATACCTTTCATGGAAGAGATGTGTATGCTTTTACCGCTGCAAAATTAGCAGCTGGTAAAATTACATATGAGCAAGTTGGCCAACAATTACCCAATAACGTTGTTGACTTGCCCTATCAAAAAGCAACTATCGAAAATAATAGCATAAAAGGCACTATAGATATTTTAGATGTGAAATATGGTAACATATGGACAAACATTAGTGGCGATTTATTCAAACAACTTAATCCAAAAATTGGCGATGTTTTTAAAGTAACCATCTATCGAAACAATATAAAAAAATATGAAAGTACAATGCCCTACATGGCTACATTTGGTGGCGTAACAAAAGGTAAACCATTGCTATATTTAAATAGTTTGTTGCAAGTTTCTTTTGCATTAAACATGGGTAGTTTTTCGGCAGTCCATAAAGTATTTAGCGGCAATGAATGGAGGGTGGAGGTTAGAAAGAAGTAATTTTTATTTTTTTAAGAATAAAAATTTATTTTCTATGTGGGTTTTGGGAACCCCACAAACCATGCCTCCGTCATGTTGAGGAACGAAACATCTTTTTAATGATTTTTTTTGAGATCCTTCGTGCCTCAGGATGACTGGTGCACAGTGTTTTATTAATAGCATATTTACTTTAAATTTTACACACCTACCACAAAACCACACAAAACCTGCCTCCGTCATGTTGAGGAACGAAACATCTTTTTATTGATTTTTTTTGAGATCCTTCGTTCCTCAGGATGACTATAGCAGAGTTTTTTATGAATAGCATATTATACTTTAAATTTTACACACCTACCAAAACCCCACAAACCCTGCTTCCGTCATGTTGAGGAACGAAACATCTTTTCAATGATTTTTTTTGAGATCCTTCGTGCCTCAGGATGACTAGTGCTAAGTTTTTGTAAGAACAAAATCTTTACTTTTCATGTGGGTTTTGGTAAAAGCACACACCTGCCTCCGTCATGTTGAGGAAGGAAACATCTTTTTTAGAATACATTTTTTTGCAGGGAGATGCTTCGTTCCTCAGCATGACAATGCAGAGTTCTTTTAGGAATAGTTGGGTTCTTTAAATAGTAATTTTACTTTAAATTTTACACACTTACCAAAAATATACAAACTCTGCCTCCGTCATGTTGAGGAACGAAACATCTCAAACGGGATTTTAATTTAGTGAAATTTTTAAGTAGTTAAAATCTTTTCAATTCTTTAATGAGTAATTAAAAGAAAATTGATAAATAGGTAATCCATAATCAATTTCTGGGGCTTTTGTGTATTTATAATAAATAGCTTTTAAGTTTACCACATTATTTATTTCAACACCAAAGCCAATAGAGTAACCTGTATAAACTCCATTGGTTTCCACATCTGGCAGAAATTCTTTTATTTGCTTGTTGTTACTATAGCAAATATGGTAGCGACTTGCCAACCAAAATACACCTACATTTTTTGAATTACTACGTTCCCAAGCACCTGTTTGAAAATATAAACCAACTGAACTAAAGGTGTTTAAAAAATTAGTGGGTTTACCCGTTTGAGTATTAGTAATTTGCCCTACTCGTATACCCATTAAAACTCTTTCGCCAATATGGTATAAAAAACCACTTTTAGTAACCTTTGTAGTTTGCTTAAAAAATTTAACCCCATCTATACTAATATTTATTAAACCGCTTAATGGGTTTATGTATTGATTAACTAAATGGTCGTTACTTTTTAAAAGCTGACCACCACTTTGTTGGTTTTGAAAATTATTACTACTTACTCCACCATATAACGAAAGTGGAATTGCAAACTTACCTGGCTCACCAATAAACAAACGAATAAAACGGGCAGATGCATTCACCTGCCCGTTATTCATTACATCTATAAAACCAGAAGTGAAGATTTCGGGTTTGTAATCTTTGGATAACGTATCTAACTTTAGTTGCGAAAAGCAAAGATTAATACTGTTGAAATAAACTAATATAATAAGAAAGAACTTCAACTTGATTAAATTAAACGATGATATTAAGTTTAAAAAGTATCCACAAATAATTAAGTACTTAGCTAACTCATATTCTTGTACTTGCATTAGTTGTATTAACGCACCCTACTAATTTGCAACATAAGGATACCATTACCACGATTTTTGCAAAACGAGGTAGAAGTATACAATCTGTTATTAAAGGTGTGTATTCTATTTCTTTTTGCGAAGTAGCAAAAATCCTACAGTTACACCCATAAGTAATAGGATAACATAAAATTCAGTGCCTGGCATACTAATTAGAAACTTCATATTATTTATGTTAATTAAAATAAATTAAACAGCATTTAAATAGCCTAAATTTATGTATTTACGAAAAATTGTTTTTATTAGTAATAGAACTACAACAGCATAAAGAATTAAGTTTTTTTTTCATAATAATAAATTACTAGTTCTAATTGCCAAATAATTAATTTGAATAAAACGGGCAGATGCATTTACCTGCCCGTTATTCATTACATCCATAAAACCAGGAGTGAAGATTTCGATTTTATCTTCTCTTTTCAAGCTAACAATAAGAATTTGGCATTGACAAAATTTCAATTCAAAAACTTAAGCAACTTTAAATAAAAATCTAATTCTTAACAAACTTTTTCTTTACATATAAATAAAAGGGGTAGGATGATACCACTAAAAAGAAGAAAATTGAAAAATTACCTGGGTAATAATCAGCTAAATATTTTTTTATCAAATACGAAGAAACTAGTGTTATTATTATTTCGCATATAAAAAAATAAATCCATTTTGATAATATAAAAGCTCTAATTTTTTTCATATATATTTATTTAAAACCAACTTCTAATCCATTTAATAGCATTGCCAACTGTACCACCATGGTTTTCAAAACTTTGCAAACAAGCTTCTACAGCTGACGCTCCAGAGCCTAACAATAGTGCACCAGCTACTACGCCACCTGGGCCACCTAGCCCACCACCCATGCCACCTCTTATTGCACCAGCAATATCAGCACCTACAATTTTTCTGCCGTCAAGCTGTTTAAATAAGGAAGGGCCCCTTTGGTCTTGAGTTGTGTTAGATAAATCATTCCACTTTTGTAAATTTTGACTCCAATATTCTTGTGATGAAATTGCTGTTTGAATCCCACATGATAGTTTTATGGCTTCTTCCAAATTATCTAAATTCATAGCTCTCGTTTTTAAAGCATTTAATTCGTTTAATGTTGAGGAACTAAATATAGTAAGATTATTATCAATTATGCCTTGTAAATCATCGACTATATTTTTACAACTTGTACTTGCATCAGTTACTGTGAAATTTAATTCATCGTAAACAACCTTTTCGTCATTTACTAATACATCACTACTTTTTGTAATGCCAAGAGGTGCAAAAAAATCAATTGAAACAGATTTGTAAGCATCCTGTAATTTTTTTACATCTCCTATTAACACATCTTGATTGTTTTTTACTTCCAGATAAATTTTTTCAACAAACTCATTATGCTTTTGACCCACAAAATTTGAAACGTTCTCTACGGTTGGGTTAGTAATTTTTGATAAAATTCCTGTTGAACCGCATATTCTATCTTTATTGTCTTGTGCTTTAATAGTTGATAATAAAAATAAAAGTGCAAAGAGACCTAAAATTATTTTTTTCATTATTGTACGATTTTAAAATTATAAAACTCTGTTACAGATTTTAATGTCGCTGACAAGAGGGGTACCGACTAAGGGAAATTAGTAAACTGTGTTTTGAATACTAAAATATAAAAACTACCTAAGGCGGCGGTTTGCACCAAATAAAAAATAAAAGTAACATAGTTTTGGTAAGATTAAACGATTAAAATAGGGTACGAATTAATTTGTTATTACAAAAATGTACCCATCTAAAATGCCTACCAAGGGAAAAACAACAGAAAATCATGTTTTTTTTCGGGGAGAGTATTGAGTTTTTTTTTCTAATATTACTTTTTAATTAGCAAATATGTGGGTATATAATTTCTTTATAATTTTCGGTACAGTTATAATAATTTGGTCATTAATAGTCGGAATCAAAAATCTTAAAGAAGAAAGTTCGAATATTTTCAAAGTTGTCTTATCGTTTATTATAATTGGCTTGTTGATTTCGGCCAACACTTTTTTCTGTAAATTTTTTCATATTACTCCAGAACAAACTTTCAAGAATATTCAAAGAAGTTTAAATACTTTGCAATATTTAATCATTTTATATATAATTACATTATTATTTTATGAAAGTAGTTTTTTAAAAAAAATTATAGTTTTCTTAGTTGTTATAGTAACTTTAATTACAATTTTTATATTTATTAAAACTCTTAACTCTAATAATTTTTTCTATATCCATATCGCTCCAATTATAGTAATATTATTTTCATGTTTGCTATATTACTACCAACTTTTTAAGAATAATTTTAAAACTAAACTAGTAAATAGTCCTGAGTTTTGGATAGTAGTTGGGTTGACATTTTACAGTTCAATTTCCTTTCCAGTATTTACTCTTTACAAGTATATCAATACTGAATTGCTAAATAACAATAACTTATTTTTAGCAATTTACTCACTGGGAAATTTTGCTTTAATAATTCTTTACATCTGTTTTATTAAATCTTTTTTATGTCTCAAACACAAGAGTCGTCATACTTATTAATAATCTTTATTATTGCCTCAGTTTTACTAATGTTAGTATTAGTAACTTTTATTATTACCATTATTTACAAATATCAAAAAAAGCAACTTGCCTATTTTACCGAGGTAGGGCAATTAAAAACCACTCATGAAAATGAATTGCTAAAATCGCAGGTAGAAATGCAGGAGCAAACTTTTCAAAATATATCCAGAGAAATACATGATAATATTGGGCAAAAGCTTACCCTAGCTAAACTGCACCTAAACACCCTTAATTTTACCAATTTAAATGTAGCCCAACACCAAATAAATAATAGTGTAGATATTATTACCGAAGCCTTAAACCACCTTAGCGATATTAGCCGTAGTATGAATACCGAAATTATTTTAAATAATGGCCTTATTAAAGCATTAGAGTTTGAGGTTAACCAATTACAAAAATCTGGATTGTATAAGGTAGAGTTATCACTTACAGGAGACCCTATTTTTTTACCTGGCGAAACCGAGTTAGTATTGTTTAGAATTGTACAAGAGGTAACACATAACATAATTAAGCATGCACAAGCCACACAAATAGTTATGCACTTGCATTATACGCATACCTTATTGCAGTTACACATAAAAGACAATGGCAAAGGTTTTAGTATAAATGATAACAACTTTACAGGTAGTGGGCTAAAAAATATGCAAAAACGTACCCAATTATTAAAGGGTACTTTTAACATCAACAGTGCACCTACAAAGGGCACAACTGTAATAATTGAACTACCCTTAATCCAAAATATACCAAATGTATAATATACTATTAGCTGATGATCATATTTTATTAAGAGATGCACTAGCCACCTTAATTAATAGTTTTGAAAACTGTAACATACTAACTGTGGCAGATAATGGGCAGCAAGTAAAAGATAGCCTTACCAATGGAGCAAAGCCCCATTTAGCTATTTTAGATTTAAGTATGCCCTTGGTAGATGGTTACGAAACCACCGAGTGGATGCAAAAAAACTACCCCGATGTTAAGATTTTAATTTTAACCATGTACGATTCCGAAATTGCATTAATACGCCTATTGCAAATGGGGGTAAGAGGGTTTTTAAAAAAAGATATTCACCCATCCGAACTTAAAAATGCGTTGTTTGCTGTATTGGAAAATGGGTATTACTATTCTCATAATGCAACGGGTAAGTTGGCAAATTTATTTCAGCGTAGCCAACAAAACCAACAAACCATTGAAAAAGCAATGTTAACTGAAACAGAAATTGCATTTTTAAAACTGGCCAGTACCGAATTAACGTATAAAGAAATTGCCCTACAAATGAAACTTACACCTCGTAATATTGACACGTTTAGGGATGGGCTGTTTATTAAATTAGATGTAAAAAGCAGAGTGGGCTTGGCTATTTATGCTGTAAAAAATGGAATAATTAGTTTTTAGTTTAATTATTTTAGATCCTTCGTTCCTAGGGATGACTAAAGCAGAGTTTTTTATGAATAGCAATTTTTACTTTTAATTTTGCACACCTACCTCAAAACACACAAACCCTGCGTCCGTCATGTTGAGGAACGAAACATCTCGAATGTAAAGTCTGGATCCTTCGTTCCTCAGGATGACTGGTGCTGGGTTTTTGTAATAACAAAAACTTTATTTTTCATGTGGGTTTTGGTAAACACACAAACCCTGCTTCCGTCATGTTGAGGAACGAAACATCTCAAAAGTAAGGGTTAGATCCTTCGTTCCTCAGGATGACAATGCAAAGTGTTTTTGGAATAGTTGTGTTCTTTTAAATGGTAATTTTTACTTTAAATTTTACACACCTACCACAAAACGCACAAACCATGCCTCCGTCATGTTGAGGAACGAAACATCTTTTTAATGATTCTTTTTGAGATCCTTCGTGCCTCAGGATGACTAAAGCAGAGTTTTTTATGAATAGCATATTTTACTTTAAATTTTACACACCTACTACAAAACGCACAAACCCTGCGACTGTCATGTTGAGGAACGAAACATCTACCTTTCTTGGAAAAAATTTCTATTTATTTGAAAGTGTTTAAATTTATCAAAATATTATTATGAGAGTAAATAAAAAAATCTACTCTGTTTATATTGTAACTAATAAAAATAAAACTGTACTTTATACAGGGGTAACCAATAATTTAGAGCAACGAATTATTGAACATTACATAGATCGAATTGAAAAGAAAACATTTGCAGGCAAATACCATTGCCATTTTTTAATTTTTTACGAAAGCTTCGAAAACGTAACTCATGCAATAAATAGAGAAAAAGAAATTAAAGGCTGGTTACGTAGTAAAAAAAATACATTAATAAGCAATTTTAACCCCAATTGGCTTTTTTTAAATGAAGAATTATTGGGAGAATGGCCTCCGAAAAATATGTATCATAGAAAAGATTTATAATAGAGATCCTTCGTGCCTCAGGATGACTGATGCAGTTTTTTTTATGAATAGCATATTTTTACTTTTAGTTTTAGACACTTACCTTAACTACACAACCCTGCCTCCGTAATGTTGAGGAAAGAAACATCTCAAATGTAAAGTCTTGATCCTTCGTGCCTCAGGATGACTGGTGCTGAGTTTTTGTACTAACAAAAACTTTATTTTTCATGTGGGTTTTGGTAGACGCACAAACCATGCCTCCGTCATGTTGAGGAACGAAACATCTTTTTTAATGATTCTTTTTGAGATCCTTCGTTCCTCAGGATGACAATGCAAAGTAATTTTGGAATAGTTGGGCTCTTTTAAATAGTAATTTTTACAGACCTACCATACACCACACAAACCCTGCTACCGTCATGTTGAGGAACGAAACATCTTTTTTAAAATTGTAAATTTTTCGGGAAGATTTTTTATAAAATAATTGCTTGGCTATTATACAAAGACGTACTACTAACCTTGCACTATACCCGTTTCAATAGGTACATCAATGGTAACTTTGTAGTAGGTTTTACTATTATCTATTTCAAAAAATATTTTACCTTTTAGTACTTTAAGGCGACTAGCAATATTTTTTAAGCCAAGCCCAACCGCACTATGGTTTAGTGTTTCAAAATCGGTTTGTATAATGCCCTTACCATCGTGGTGTACTCTAAAATGCATTATTTTGGCACTTATATTTTGGGTAATATGTATAAACCCAGCATCGCTATGTTTTATAATATTATTAATTAACTCTTGTATAATTCTAAATACTAAAAGCTCTTGCTCTACTTTAAGCCTATTTTTATAGTCGTGAAACCTTGCACTAGCAATAAGCCCACTACCACTTGCTGTTAATTTTTGTGCCATATCGTTTACAGCACTTTCTAACCCAAAGTTTTTAAGTGTTGGTGGCATAAGGCTATGGCTTATGTTACGTATAAGCAAAATAGCATCATCAATAATTTGTTTTGCCGCAAAAATACTTTGTAGTTGTTGTGCTTTTTCTTGATTAACCAGGTTTTCGTTTAAGTAAAGCCTTGCGGTAGCTAATAAGGGGCCAGCATCGTCGTGCAAATCGGCAGCAATTCGGTTACGCTCATCTTCTTGAAAGCGAATAGAGGCATTTAATAATACGGCTTGTTTTTCTTCCTCTAATTGCTTAATTTTTTCGTTAAACTTTAGTGTTTTACGCTGGTGCATTACCATAAACAAAATAATAACACCTACCAAAATAAGCATTACCAACGTACCCAGTACCATGGTATAGTTAAAGCCAAAAGAATTGCTAGCTTGTAAAAAGTACATTAGTCGTTAGGGTTTGGGTTTTTTATATTCGGCTGGAATTTCCCAAACATCGTCTGCAATAGTCTGTATATTACTCTTAGTATTGTCAATTTCTTTTATTACTATGGCAATACATAAAAATAAATTTTTAAGAATTGTAAAAGTGCCATAAATTATGTTGTATTGTATTTTAAAGCTTTCATTTTGCATGGAGTTTTTTGCATATAGAAAAAGAAAAAAATTACCACCACAATAGATAATATATGCGACTGCTATCCAGAAAATAGAAGTCTTGTAGATTATTACATTTGAAGTAATATTCATTTTTTCATAAAAGAAAAAAAATATAAATATTAATAGAAAAAAACACTCCATTACTAAAGGGAGGTAGCTGAATGTTTTGGTATCAGATGTATAGTAATCGTATAAAGCAAAAGCTGAATATATAACCCAGAGAACTGGAATTATTTTTTTGAAAGTTATGTTTTTTATAACCGTAAAAAACATAAGCGATATAAATATGAACTCTACAAAGTTGAAAATTCTAAGAAAAATAATTCTTGGAACTATAGAAACATTAATAAAGCGATAATAAAAAACAGGGATAAAAAGTAAAAAAAGTAGAATAAGGTACACAAAAAAATACCTCATCTCCTTTAATTTTAATTTTTTCAAATAAAATAAAAAAAGGACAAGAGGAATAATCTCACTTGCTATAGTTATGTAGCTAAAAGTTTTAATGTAGAGTAATTTGAATCAAATATAAGTAATTCTCTACAAAATCAACTAACTAAAGAATCTGATTAGTAAAGTTCCAAAAGATTCTACTGCATCATAAATTGTCCACATAATAAATAATTTTTAAGGTGTTTAGAGATAAATTCTGATGTAAACTTCCTTAAAAGCACTTTTTTATCCTATTTTTAAGTACATAAAAAGGTACTTTAAAAATTGTAAATAATTAATATTCAATTAATTAAAATAAAATTAAGTAAATCAACGAAGTTTTGAAGGGTAAATGTACTGATAATAATTAGTAAAATTACTATGGAGTTTATAGTAGTTTTACACGTATTTTTTACGAAATTGTAAAAAATGTATGGGTAATTTTACTTTTATGCACGGGTAAAACTACCTACAAGTGGTTTAGGTTTGGTTTAACTAGCTAAAAGCAGTTAACAAATACGGATTAAAGGTTTTTTAGTTGGATAAAAAAAATTAAAACGGGATATACTTTAAAATAGTTGATTAACATTGGTAACACAAGCACAAACAGGTTCTTTTAAGAAAATTGGATTTTTGTTGGTTTTACTGGACGTTGGATAACAAATTCAGTGGAACCAATGTCAATCAACTTATACAAATGTACTAGTGTACTAATGCTTGTACAATAGCAAAATTGCCCTTTGTTACGCTTGTTGCATTTACTTTTTATTGCGTAATAGTGCAATAAGGCATAGTAAACTAACTATTAAAACTATGGGTAAAATTACGTAGTATAATTGCCCGTTTTATATACAAATTAATAAAATGTGGAAAAGTGAATAACTTGTTGTTTTTAAAAATTTATCCTATACCGTAATAAGTGTACCTTGATATAAATTATAAATAACTTTAAAATTGCTATGTCTACTACTATAAAAATTGCTATTGCAGATGACCATAAAATATTTAGAGATGGTATTAAAATGGCACTTTCGGGTAAAAGCAACCTAAAAATGCTTTGGGAGGCTGAGGATGGTAAGGATATGATGCATAAAATAGCTATTAAAAAGCCAGATGTACTGTTAATGGATATTAGAATGCCCGAAATTGATGGCATAAATGGTATTCAATTAATACGAAAAGAGTACGATGATATTAAAATAGTGGTATTAAGCATGTATGATGATCAACAAATGATTAGCAAAATGATGGAAATGGGTGCAAATGCCTATTTAACAAAAACTACCGACCCCGAGGAAATTTACGAAGCCATACTTACCTGTATGAACGAAGATTTTTACTTTAACGACCTTGTAAATAAAGCCGTTATGGGTAAGTTAATGCAAAAGAAAAATGTACGCCAGCACTATGGCAATAGCACCATACCTGTTCAGTTCAATGAAAAAGAAATTAAAATTTTACAGTTATTAGCTGAGGACAAAACAACCGACGAAATATCTAAAATAATTTTTTTAAGTCCACGTACCATAGAAACCATACGCCAAAATATGAAAATTAAGGTAGATGCTAAAACCATTGGTGGTTTAATTATGTACGGTATGCGTAATAAACTTATTGAATAGCCCATTGATTATATGCTCAAGATGGCCTTTTTACGAATAACCACTTACCTATTACGTAAAAACACCACAAACAACATAGGGTAATTACACTCTAAATTCATAGTAATATAATATCACCTTTACACTCAACGTTATATATAGGAGTATAACAAAACTAATTTTTATAAATTCCAAGAATTAACTATGAATAGTACTGAACCCATACGAGTAATTATTGCAGATGACCATGTATTATATAGAGCTGGCGTAAAAAATGCACTAAGCTCAAAAAAAGATATTAAAGTAATTGCCGAAGCAGATAATGGTATGCACTTACTAAATATGGTAAAAATGATAGAAGCAGATGTTGTTTTGCTAGATATTCAAATGCCTATAATGGATGGTATTGCAACCTTGCCCGAGCTTAAAAAAATATGCCCCAATATAAAAGTAATTATGCTAACCATGGTAGATGACAATAGTATGATTACAAAATTAATGGAGCTAGGTGCCAACAGCTATTTAACAAAAACTAGCGATAGCGAAATAATTTACGAAGCTATTAAAACCTGTTTTAACTCGGAGTATTACTTTAATTCGCTTACCAATACGGCATTGCTTAATAATTTAAAACAACGCAATGTAGAGCTGCCACAAAAAATGGCCATGCAAGAGGCTAATTTAAACGATAAGGAAATACTTATTTTAAAATTAATGTGCGAAGAAAAAAGTACAAAAGAAATTGCCGATATTGTTGACCTCAGCCCTCGTACGGTAGAAGCTATACGAGATAAATTAAAAGTAAAAACAGGTGCAAAAAGTACTGCTGGCTTAATTATGTATGCCGTAAAGCATAAATTAATAGGCGAAGAAATTTAAACCTATAAAAATAAAAAATAGATACCCACTTTTTTAGTGGGTATTTTTGTATACTTAAAACAAAAAGGTACAGTTACGTATGCAGTATTATACTTACAACGGCAAATATTATACAGAAGATATTCCTACATTAACCCCAAACAATAGGGGCCTGCGCTATGGTGATGGTTTATTTGAAACCCTTAAAGTAGAAAAGGATATTCTGCTTTTTGCTACCGAACACTTTAATAGGCTATGGAAAGGGTTACAACTTTTACAATTTGATTTGCCCAATTTATTTACCAAACAAAAGTTACAAAATGAAATAATAGCCCTGGTAAAAAAAAATAAACATCAACCCGTTGCAAGAGTTCGATTGATGGTTTTTAAGGGCGATGGAGGTTTGTATGATGGTGTAAATAACAACCCCAATTATACCATACAAACCTGGGCTTTACCACCCGATAAAGCATTAATAAATGAGAATGGGTTGGTTATTGGTATTTATACCGAAGCAAAAAAAAGTTGCGATACATTTAGCACCATTAAGCATAATAATTTTTTGCCCTACACCATGGCGGCGCTTTTTGCCAAAAAAAATAAGTGGAACGATGCGTTGGTACTAAATCAATTTGGAAATATTTGTGATAGCACCATTGCAAACGTTTTTATTTGTAAAGGCGATAAAATTTTTACACCCCCATTAACCGAAGGATGTATTGAAGGCATTACACGAAACCGCATTATTAAAATTTTACACGAAAAAGGATTTAACATGCAAGAAAAACCTTTAACACCCAACGATATTTTAGAAGCCGATGAAGTTTATTTAACCAATGCAATAACCCCTATAAAATGGGTTAGGCAAATAGAGGATAAAATATATGGGCATACAATAATTCAAAAAATTTACAACTTAATAACTTAAACCAAACTAATTTTTTATTGTTACCCTATTTATGCAAACAGTTAATATTTTTTGGTTTAGAAGAGATTTAAGGCTAGATGATAATGCCGCACTTTACCATGCCTTAAAAAGCAATAAGCCCGTATTACCCATTTTTATTTTTGATACCGCTATTTTAAATAAGTTAGAAGATAAAGACGATGCTAGGGTAACGTTTATACACCAAACTATAACTGCACTACAAAAGCAATTGGTACAAATGGGTAGTAGCTTGCATGTGTTGTATACCACACCCATACAGGCATTTGAGCAATTATGTACACAATACAAAATAGAAAATGTATTTACTAACCATGATTATGAAGCGTATGCCCAACAAAGAGATAATGAGGTTAAGAATTTGTTGGTAGAAAAAAATTGTTCATTTACCACCTTTAAAGATCAGGTAATTTTTGAAAAAGATGAAGTAGTAAAAGATGATGGAAAGCCTTATACTGTTTTTACACCCTACAGTAGAAAATGGAAGGCAGCGTTAACTACTGCTCAATACAACCCTTACCTAACAAAAGACTATTTTACTAATTTTTTTAAACAGGCGGAGCAAAAAATACCCAGCTTAAAGGATATGGGTTTTCAGCCATCCTCTATCCAATTTCCGCAACAACAGTTAAATGAAGAGGTTGTAAAAAAATATTCCACTAATAGAGACTTTCCTGCAATAGAGGGAACATCAAAATTAGGGTTGCATTTACGTTTTGGTACCATTAGTATACGAGCGCTTTTAATTAAAGCACTTCCGCTAAATTCTACTTATGTAAATGAATTAATTTGGAGAGATTTTTATCACATGATTTTATGTCACTTTCCACAGGTTGGTATGGGCAAAGCGTTTAAAGCACCCTACGACACCATTGAGTGGCGCAATGATACTGGAGAATTTGAAAAATGGTGTAATGGACAAACTGGGTATCCTATTGTAGATGCTGGCATGAGGGAGTTAAATGCAACTGGGTTTATGCATAACAGGGTACGTATGATTGTGGCCTCTTTTTTAACCAAACATTTATTATTAGATTGGCGATTGGGCGAAGCCTATTTTGCTAAAAAATTATTAGATTTTGATTTTGCAGCAAACAATGGTGGTTGGCAATGGGCTAGTGGTAGCGGTTGCGATGCGGCACCTTATTTTAGAATATTTAATCCTTACTTACAAACAAAAAAGTTTGACGAAAAATTTACGTACATAAAAAAATGGGTGCCCGAGTTTCAAGAGTTTACCTACCCAAAACCAATTGTAGAACATGAAGTGGCTCGTAAGCGCTGCCTAGAAGTTTATGCAAAAGCATTGAAGAAAAGCTAACGTAGGTTTTTTAATTTTTTAGGGAACTATATAAAAATATTTTCTTTGCTAAAACTACCCTGCTTTTTTGGATGGGCTTTTAGTAATCTAACAATCGCATTTTTTCCATCTTCTCCTAAATCAATACTGTAGTTGTTTACATATAAATCAATATGTTTTTTCATTACCTCTTCACTCATTTCCTGACTATGCATTTTTACATAATTGGTTAATGTAGGGTAGTTGTTTTTAAAAGCATATTCAATACTTTGTTTTAGTAAACTATTTATTTGTACGGCTGTATTGTTGTCTATATTTTTCTTTACAACAATTCCGCCTAGTGGTATAGGGCATTGTGTTTGATGCTCCCAATAATCGCCAAGGTCTATAATTTTTTTTAAGCCTTTATCTTTATAGGTAAATCTATTTTCGTGTATAATTACACCTAGTCCTTTGTTGGCCAAAACAAAATCTTCAATTTTAGTATAGTTTAAAAAAACTTTATTTTTTGCAGTAGGATAGGCTAGTGAAAATAATAAATGAGCAGTTGTATTTTCTCCAGGTATAGCAATTAAAGAGTCCTCCACATTCGTACTTCCTACTTCCTCCTTACTAATTAATAATGGCCCAACTCCTTTGCCTAACGCACTGCCACTGTTTAGTACAGCATAGGTATCCAATACTAAAGGCAATACCCCATAACTTAATTTAGTTAGTTGTAATTTACCCTGTAAAGCCCATTGGTTAAGGGTTTCCACATCTTCTAACACTACATCAAAATTGAGGTCATGGGTATCAATTTTTTTGTTTACCAATGCATCAAAAATAAAAGTATCGTTTGGGCAGGGCGAAAAGCCGAGTGTAAATTTCACGTTAGTTAGTTAATTCGTTAATTTTTTTACAAAAAAATAGTATTACTAGTTACAGTTGATTAAGTAGTTTTTGTAGTTCGTTATTTAAATTAGTAATAGCTACATCTATTTTCCATTTTGTTTTGTCTCTTTCTCCCACATAATTACTAATTGCCCTTAGTTGTATAAATGGAATGTTTTGTTGTAAACAAACATAGTGTAAGGCTGCACCTTCCATTGTTTCTATATCTGGATTAAAACTATCTATCAATTGTTGTTTTACACTGCCCTTATCTGTTACTTTATTAATAGTAACAGCTTTTACTACGGCTAAAGTAGATTGTTGTAAAATGTTGTTTTTATTTACCAACCAGCCGTTCTCAAAAGGGAACTCGTTTTTATTAAATAATTCAGTTTCAAAAATGGGGGTAAAAAGTTCTTTTTCTTCTATACCCAAATCACCAAAGGTATCTTGCCTAACCAACACTGTTTCGCCCAATTCAAATTTAGTTGTAAATGCCCCTGCTAAACCAGCTTGAATAACTAAATTGTACTTGTTTTCTGTTATTTTCTTTTGTAACTGGTATAAAGCCATAGGCATGCCAACGCCAGTTAATAAAACATCAATCCTATCTTTTTGTTTAAGATAAGAGGCTATCTCAAATTCTGTAGCCGAAACAAGTAAAACATTCATAGTGCAAAGGTGAACTTTTTTTATATAATGCTGTTAAGATACTTTACTCTTTTATAGTAACTTTGCACAAAAATAGTAAATGGTTTATTTAACAAGGGTTGAGCATTTTAATGCAGCACATAAATTGGAAAATACCAATTGGTCGGCAGAAAAAAATAAAGAAGTTTTTGGCAAATGTGCTAATGAAAATTGGCACGGTCACAATTATGAACTACATGTTACTGTAAAAGGTACTTCTCAGGCTGATACTGGTTTTGTTTTTAATGCAAAAAGGCTAAGTGTAATCATAAACGAATATGCTTGCGATAAAATTGATCATAAAAATTTGAATATGGATGTAGATTTTATGAAAGGCAAATTTACAACATGCGAAAATTTAGCCATTGGTATTTGGGAGCAAATACAACCTGTATTAAAAGCCGAAGGGGTAGATTTACATTGTGTAAAATTGTATGAAACTGAGCGTATTTATGTTGAATATTTTGGATAAAATAAATAGAAATGGCATATAAAAAAATTGAGCAATACGACGAAGAAACAACCGAAGGGTTAAAAAAGAATTACAAAGAAGCAATTTCTTTTTTAGGAGAAGATGCGGACAGAGAAGGATTGATTAAGACTCCTGAACGTATGGCTAAAGCTATGCAGTTTATTACACAAGGTTATCAGCTAGATGCAAAAGAAATTTTAAACTCTGCAAAATTTCATGAGGATGTAAGCGAAATGATTATTGTAAAAGATATTGAATTGTATAGTATGTGTGAGCACCACATGCTTCCCTTTTTTGGCAAAGCACACGTAGCCTACATACCAAATGGATGGATAACGGGGCTTAGTAAAATTGCTAGGGTGGTTGATGTATACAGCAGACGATTGCAGGTGCAAGAGCGTTTGACACACCAAATTTTAGATGCTATCAAAGAATCACTAAACCCTGTAGGTGTTGCGGTTGTTATTGAAGCATCGCATTTATGTATGATGATGAGGGGGGTACAAAAACAAAACTCTGTAACCACTACAAGTGCTTTTGATGGGGAGTTTGGTAAAACTACAACACGAAATGAATTTTTAAAATTAATAAGTGCCAAGCTACATTAAGTAAAACAAAAATAAATTTGTAAATCCCTCTTTTTGAGGGATTTTTTATTTTCTTTGTATTAAATTTTACAGTATGTTAAAAGCTTTTATATTTCCGGGGCAAGGGGCACAGTTTAGTGGAATGGGAAAAAACTTGTACGATGCCAATGCTAGCGCAAAGCAATTGTTTGAGCAAGCAAATGAAATTTTAGGCTTTAGAATTTCGGATACCATGTTTGGCGGTACAGATGAAGAGTTAAAACAAACCAATGTAACGCAACCAGCTGTTTTTTTACATTCAGTAATTGCGTATAAAGTATTAGCTATTCAAAAACCAGCAATGGTTGCAGGGCATTCGTTAGGCGAATTTTCGGCATTGGTAGCAAATGAAGTATTAAGTTTTGAAGATGCATTAAAATTGGTAGCCATAAGAGCAAATGCCATGCAAAAAGCTTGTACATTAAATCCTAGTACAATGGCGGCAGTTTTGGCCTTGGCCGATGAAAAAGTTGAAGAAATTTGTGCAAAAATTACTGCCGAAACTGGGGAAGTAGTTGTGGCAGCAAATTATAACTGCCCTGGCCAACTAGTAATTAGTGGAAGCATAAAAGGAATTGAATTGGCTTGTGAAGCTATGAAAACCGCAGGGGCAAAAAGGGCATTGGTATTACCTGTTGGTGGGGCTTTCCACAGCCCATTAATGATGCCAGCAAAAGAAGAGTTGGCTGCTGCTATTGAAGCTACAAGCTTTGCTTCACCTGCCTGCCCGGTGTATCAAAACGTAGTAGCAAAGGCAGTAACCGATGCTATGGAAATAAAACAAAACTTAATTAACCAACTTACCGGAGCTGTTAAATGGACACAAAGTGTACAAGCCATGATTGGCGATGGGGCTACACATTTTACAGAGTTCGGTCCTGGTAAAGTACTACAAGGCTTAGTGCAAAAAATTAATAAAGAAATGCTGGTGGAAGGGGTTAATTAGTGCTAACTATCTACATTGTTTAACAGATAGTTTTTTTGATGGTGGATTTACATATGCTGCTAAACAAATTACACAGCTTAGATTATCTCGTTCATTATTTAGTTTAACCATAGCTGTATTATCACTAGCTAAAATAATATTATCGCAATAATTAGAATTTACAAACACATTATCATATACTTTTCCATCTTTAGCTAATATATAATTATCTTCCCCCAAATACATATAGGCAGAGTCTTGTATTTGATAAATATTCGTAGCACAAATACCATCAAGCCACTTTACTTTAAAACATTGTTCGTTATTTTCTTTTTTACAAGAAAATAAAAATGTGCTACACAATAGTAATAGTAAACTATATTTCATATCAATAATGACAAAACCTTAAAACAATTTGCTGCTTTGTATTGGTAAAATTAAAATTATTTTAATTTACTTATTTGTCGATGTAGAAAATATAAATAAATGTTCAAATACCCCTCAAAATAATGACATAAAAAAGCCTCGAAATTTTCGAGGCTTTTTTTATTTATTTCATTGTAAATGTTTCCAAAAACTTTGTGGTAAAATTTCCACTTATAAAATCGGGGTGTTTCATCAATTGTTGATGAAAGGGGATGGTGGTTTTTACGCCTTCAATTACATACTCACTTAATGCCCTGCTCATTGTATTAATAGCTTCCTCTCTTGTTCTTGCAACAGTAATAATTTTTGCAATCATACTATCGTAATAAGGGGGTATTACATAACCAGCATAAACATGGCTATCAATACGAACACCATGTCCACCGGGTTGATGAAGTACGGTAATTTTTCCTGGGCTTGGTCTAAAATCGTTGTAAGGGTCTTCGGCATTTATGCGGCATTCAATTGCACACATTTGTGGCTCATAATTGGCTCCACTTACTTTTTCGCCTGCCGCTATTTTTATTTGTTCTTTTATTAAATCAAAATTTATAACTTCTTCGGTAACGCAATGCTCTACTTGAATACGAGTATTCATTTCCATAAAATAAAAATTACGGTGCTTATCTACTAAAAATTCAATAGTACCCACACCTTCATAATTTATAGAATTACAGGCTTTAATAGCAGCGTCTCCCATGGCTTTACGCAACTCTGGTGTCATAAATGGCGAAGGGCTTTCTTCTACCAATTTTTGATGCCTACGTTGTATGCTACAATCTCTTTCGCTTAAATGGCATGCTGTGCCATATTGGTCGCCTGCAACTTGAATCTCAATATGGCGTGGCTCTTCCACATATTTTTCCATATAAAGTCCATCATTTTTAAACGATGCTGCAGCTTCGGTTTTAGCATTGTCGTAATTTTTTTCAATATCTTCTTCTTTCCAAACAATCCTCATGCCTTTACCACCACCACCTGCAGTTGCTTTTAAAATTACTGGGTAGCCAATTTCTTTTGCAGATTTTTTTGCATGATCTACACTTTGCAATAAACCCTCAACACCAGGTACAACAGGCACACCAGCTTTTATCATGGTTTCCTTTGCGGTAACTTTGTCTCCCATGGCATCAATCATTTCTGGCGTTGGGCCAATAAATTTTATACCATGATCGCCACAAATTTTTGCAAACTTGCTATTTTCTGCTAAAAAGCCATAGCCAGGGTGCACCGCATCGGCATTGGTAATTTCACAGGCTGCCATTATATGAGCAACATTTAAATAACTATCTACACTGGCAGGTTTGCCAATACAAACTGCTTCATCGGCAAAGCGTACATGAAGACTATCTTTATCGGCAGTGGAATAAACGGCTACTGTTTTAATACCCATTTCTTTACAGGTACGTATTATACGTAACGCAATTTCTCCTCGGTTGGCAATTAATATTTTTTTAAACACAATCGTTTGAATTAAAAATTAAAAATTAAAAATTAAAAAATCTTAAAAAGTAAAGCACTTCACTTTTTAATTTTGACTTTTTAATTTTTGCTTATGAAGGATCTACAAGGAACAACGGCTGATCATATTCTACTGGGCTAGCATCATCTACCAATACTTTTACAATTTTACCTTTTATTTCACTTTCAATTTCGTTAAACAACTTCATAGCTTCAATAATACAAACTACTTTACCATTTGTAACATCATCACCTACGTTTACAAAAATGGGTTTGCCAGGGCCTGCTGCTCTGTAAAAAGTGCCAATCATTGGGCTTTTAATAGTTATTAAATTGTCGGCTTTTGGTTCATCTGCCGGTTTTGCTGCAGGCGGGGGAATAGGGATGCTAGGGGTAGTTGCTAAAACTGGGGCGCTAGCCTGAAAACTGCCACCTCCAGAAATAATAGGACGAGGGTCTTTTTTTTGTTTAACCGTAATTTTTACGCCATCTTCCTCTATTGTAATTTCGCCAATATTGGTTTTGTTAATGAGTTTTACTAACTCCTGAATTTGTTTAATGTCCATAATTAGTTGAGTTATTTGGTTATAGTTGAGGGCAAACGGATTGCTAAGGTATAGGGATTAATTAAAAATTAAAAATTAAAAATTAAAAAAAGGATGTTTTTTACTCAAAAACGAGTAGAAATGACACAAAATTGAGCAAAAATCAATCAAAATGGGTAAAAATCTTTAAAACTAAAAATGGATAATTGTGTGAGCAATTATCCATTTTCCATTAATAAATTATCCATTATCCCTTTACTCTTTCTACGTATTCGCCAGTTTTTGCATTTACTCTAATTAACTCTCCCTCATTTACAAATAAAGGAACGTTAACTGTGGCACCTGTTTCTACGGTTGCTGGCTTAAGCGTTTTAGTTGCAGTATCGCCTCTCATACCTGGCTCACTGTAAGTAACCAATAAAACAATTTTATCAGGCAATTCAACAGACATTGGTTGTTCGGTTTCGCCATTAATACTTACGGTAACCTCTTGGCCATCTTTTAAAAATCTTGGAGCATCTACCATAGTTTCTGGAACAGTAATTTGCTCAAATGTTTCTACATCCATAAAGCTATAGCCTGTATCATCTTTGTACAAATAAGTGTACGTCTTTTTTTCAACTCTTACTGGAAAAATTGTTTCCCCACTATTCCAAGTAATTTCAATATTACGAGTATTATCTACCCCTTTTAATGTAGCCCAAACTTTAGCGGCACTTCTAGCCGTTTTGTTTTGCCCAAACTCAATAACACTGTATAAACTACCATCTACTTTGATGATAAGCCCAGAACGAATATCTGCTGTAGTAGCCATATTTTTGTTTTTAGTGTGCAAAAGTAGGGCAATTTTTTTGGTTTTGGGTGGTATATATAATAATATCTGTTAGCAATGTTTAAGCTAACTATAATTAGTAAAAAATCACTCTAGGAGTATTTGGTAACAAATAGGGTGTATATAATTCGGTTACCTTTGTTTAAAAAAAGTGAAAAAATCACTGTGTTTCCTTTTTTGTTGGGTGTTATGGGTTAGTTGCTTTGCCCAGCAAGATACTTCGTTGCTTTATTTACGCTTCCCCACCATTCCTCCCTTTAAATTAACTAAAGTACCAGATAGTACATCTTTTTCAAAAGATGATTTAAAAAAGAAAAAGCCAACTATTATAATGGTATTTAGCCCCGATTGTGAGCATTGCCAAGAGATGACGAAGCAAATTACGGCTAACATAAAACTCTTTAAAAAAGCACAGATAGTAATGGCTACACCTGTGGGGTTTAGTTACGTAAAAAAGTTTTATGAGGAGTATAAAATTGCTAATTATAGTACCATAACAATGGGTAGAGACCCAACTTATTTTTTAGGAACATTTTATAAGGTACGTTCATTTCCTGCTATATTTATTTACAATAAAAAGGGGCAATTGGTAAATTGGTTTACGGGAGAGGTGGAGTTAAAAAAAATTCTAGAGTCGTATTAATTTCACTAATTGAAACGAATTACACGGATTTTTTCAATTAAGGTTGGTGAAATTGGTGCTAATTAGTGTAATTCGTGGCTAAAAATCAATTCGTAGAGTTACTCAAAATTATCCTTCATTAAATTATCCTTTATTCAATTATTTCCTCACCTTTGCAGCGCAAATAAAATCATCACTTTAAAATAAATAAAAAATGAAAGTAACTGTTGTAGGTGCAGGAGCCGTAGGTGCTACATGTGCCGATAATATTGCCCGTAAAGAACTTTGCTCAGAGCTTGTGTTAGTAGATATTAAAGAAGGCGTTGCCGAAGGTAAAGCCATAGATATTATGCAAACTACAACCTTGTTAGGTTTTGATACAAAAGTAATAGGTAGTACAAATGATTATACCAAAACTGCAGGTACAGATGTTGCTGTAATTACTAGCGGTATTCCACGTAAACCAGGTATGACGAGGGAAGAGTTAATAGGCATAAATGCAGGTATTGTAAAAACAGTTACCAAAAATATTTTGCAGCATAGTCCAAATGCAATTATTATAGTTATAAGTAACCCTATGGATACTATGACTTATTTAGCCTTAAAAGAAAGTGGCGTACCTAAAAATAGAATTATAGGAATGGGTGGTATTTTAGATAGCAGCCGTTTTAAATATTATTTATCAACAGCAATGGGTTGCTCTGCAAACGATTTGCAAGGCTTTGTAATTGGCGGCCATGGTGATACTACCATGATTCCACTTACTCGTTTGGCTAGCTACCAAGGCTCACCAGTTAGTAATTATTTAGATGTAGATGCGTTGAAAAAAGTAGCTGCAGATACAATGGTAGGCGGAGCAACGTTAACAGGATTATTAGGCACAAGTGCATGGTATGCACCAGGCGCTGCAGGTGCTGCTTTAGTTGAAGCTATTGTACGTGATGAAAAGAAATTATTTACGTGTTGTGTTAGCCTAGAAGGAGAGTACGGACAAAACGATATTTGTTTAGGAGTGCCCGTTGTTATAGGAAAAAATGGGTGGGAAAAAATTGTAGACTATACATTAAATGAAGAAGAACAAACTGCGTTTAATAAAAGTGCAGAGGCTGTGCGTAGTATGAACAGTGTGTTGAGTACCTTGAGTATTTAATAAGCATACTGGTATTAATAGTATTAAAAAGAGAGATGTTTTTAGCATCTCTCTTTTTTTATTTTTTATGATTTAACTAAAAAATTATCAAATAGTATTGACGTAGTTTCTCTATTAAAAATCAATTATTAAAAAGATTAATATTCATCTTCATTAAAAAAGAAATCTTCTTGACTTGGGTAATCTGGCCAAATATCTTCTAAACTTTCATAAATTTCACCTTCATCTTCTAACTCTTGCAAATTTTCAACAACTTCAATAGGAGCACCACTACGTATAGAATAATCAATCAACTCATCTTTAGTTGCTGGCCATGGTGCATCTTCTAGGTGAGATGCTAATTCTAAAGTCCAAAACATATTTTTCTACTTTAATTTTTTAATAATACAAGGAAAAAAACCTCCTTAATTTTCCGCAAATGTATAAGTTCTGTGGAAATAACCAAAAGTGTTTTATTAACGTTTGCCATATTAGTAAGTTGTGTAATTGAAGATAAAAGTTGTATTGGGCATTTTTACACTATAATTAGCTATTTTTAAGCTATGTTAGCAGCTAAAAATATTTTTAAAAATTATCAGCAATTACAAGTTTTAAAGGGGGTAAACATTCATGTAAAGCAAGGAGAAGTGGTTTCGATAGTTGGCTCATCGGGTGCAGGCAAAAGTACGTTATTGCATATTTTAGGAACATTAGATGGGGCAGATAGTGGAGAAATTATTCTAAATAATCAAAAATTGAGTGCGTTAACAGGAAATAAATTAGCTGCTTTTCGTAATAAAAATATTGGCTTTGTTTTTCAATTTCATCATTTACTACCAGAATTTACTGCTTTAGAAAATGTGTGCATACCAGGTTGGGTAGCTGGTACAAAAAAGCAAGAGGTAGAAAATAGGGCTATTGAATTATTAACCATTTTAGGTTTGCAAAATAGATTACAAAATAAACCTAATCAACTAAGCGGAGGAGAACAGCAACGAGTAGCCGTAGCAAGGGCATTAATAAATAATCCTTGCATTGTAATGGCAGATGAGCCAACAGGTAACTTAGATAGTGCAAATGCAAAAGAATTACACCAACTTTTTATAAACCTTCGTCAACAATTTAACCAAGCGTTTTTAATTGTTACCCATAATGAGGAGTTGGCAAAAATGAGCGATAGAATTGTGCATATGAAAGATGGTAGAGTAATTGAATCTTCTTAACATCAATACTTCATCTTTCTTAAACTAGGAAATTTAAACCAACTAAATACCACTACGCCAATACTCATAACACCACCAAAAAGTATAGCAGGTATGGTGCCCATATATTTACTAGTAATACCACTTTCAAACTGGCCTAACTCATTACTACTGTTTATAAAAATTAAGTTGATGGATGCTACTCTGCCTCTCAATTCATCGGGGGTTTGTAATTGAGCAATGGTGCCACGTATGACCACACTTACCCCATCAAAAAAACCAGCAACGGCAAGTGCTAAAAACGAAAGCCAATAGACTTTTGCAAAACCAAATACAACAATACAAATACCAAAGCCTGCAACCGCCAACATCATTTTTAAACCTTGTTTTTTCTTCATGGGAAACCACAGTAAAATTAGAATGCTAACTAAACTGCCCAAATCCATTGCGGCATTTAAAAAGCCATAACCAATAGGGCCTGTACGTAAAATTTTTTCTGCTACCTCTGGTATAAATGCAACAGCACCTCCAAATAATACGGCAAATAAATCTAACGATATTACACCCAATAAATTTTTATTATTATATACATAACTAAAGCCTTGTTTTATAGATGTAAAAACATCTTCTTTAGTATTAGTTAAACTAGGCAGCTTAGGTTTTAATTTAAGAGCAAATAAAATAGCAATTAAAATAGATACAGCGGTAACAATATAAGCATTTGAAATACCAATGCCAGCAATTAGTAAACCGCCAAAAGCATGGCCTGTAATGGATGATATTAACCACGTAGATGAATTGTACGAAATGGCTTTTGGCAAATTTATCTTTGGTACAATGGCTGGTATCATACTATTTGCAGATGGGCCTGCAAACGAACGTATAATACCTGTACAAAAAACAACTGTTAAAATTATACTTACTTTTAATTGTATACTTAACCCTAGTTGTGTTAAACTAATTATGGCTAACGTAATGCCACACAAAAAATAAAAAGCATAAGCCCAAACTAAAATATTTTTTTTGTTGTGCCTATCTATATAATGTCCGCTATATAATGCAGCCAATACAGCGGGTACAAACTCTGCTAAGCCAACTAGGCCTACCATATAGGTATTGGCCAAATGAAATACTTGGTAAATAACAATAGTTGTAATCATACGCATACCCAATACAAAAAATAATCTAGCCGAAATAAAGTGCCAAAATTCTTTAGGTAGTGCGTTGCTGTTCATTTTTATGGAAGGGTTAAGTAATGTTGTCCATCTGTATATTCCTTATCCAATGCATCTATTATAATTTTTAAATGTTCCTCGTTTCCTAAAAAATCGGCATTGCTAGCATCTACAAAAAGTGTTTTTATATTATGCTGTTTTATATACTGGGTATAGGTTTCTTGTAGGTTAAACAAATAATCGCTAGGGATATTTTGTTCATATTCTCTATTGCGTTTTTTTATATTTTCTTGCAATTTATTTACTGGAGTATGCAAATAAATTAAAATATCGGGTTGTATAATTTGCGGATTAATTATTTCGAATAACTTTTGATATAACCTAAACTCTTCATCAACTAAATTTACTTTAGCAAAAAGTAAACACTTGGTAAATAAATAATCGGATATAGATACGTGTTGAAACATGTCTTTTGTTTGCAATACATCTTTAAGTTGTTTATAGCGCTCTGCCATAAAAAACAACTCTAATGGAAATGCGTATTGTCTTGGGTTTTCGTAAAATTTTGGCAAAAAAGGATTGTCGGCAAATTCTTCTAAAATAAGCCTTGCATTAAAATGCTTACTAAGCAAATGTGCAAGTGTGGTTTTTCCTGCACCAATGTTTCCTTCTATTGTAACAAAATTATATTTCAAGTTTATTGGCTAGTTTGGTAAAGTGCTATTAGAGATGATTACTTTTTTAGTTAGTACAAAAATACCTCTAAACTATTTTTAATGCACTGTTATTTTTGTTACCGACAATTTATCTTTACAAATTCTTAATAAGTGGTGGATAGATTTTTTTAAAACCGGATGTTTAAAGTTAGGCGATAGCTCATTTAGTGGAGTTAATACAAATTTGCGTTGTTGCAAAAGCGGATGAGGTACTTGTAAATCAGTTTCTTTAACAATTTCTTTATTATAAAAAAGAATATCAATATCAATAATACGGGGAGCATTTTTTATAGTACGAGCCCTACCCATTTTTTTTTCAATAGTTAAAATTTTTTGTAGCATATCACTAGGTGTAAAGGGACTTTGTAGTATAACTACCTGATTTAAAAAATTGGGCTGATTGGTATTACCCCAAGCGGCAGTTTCGTAAATAGCAGAAACTCGTAAAACGTTTCCAATACTTTTTTCTATATGTTTTTTTGCAAGCGCTAGCTGCTTTAATGGATGTTGTTGGTTACTGCCTAGTAATAGATAAATTTTGTGCATTATTATTTAAATAGTCTTTTATCAAAAATAAATTCATTACTGTTAATAATTTTTATTTTCTTAAAATCGGGATGTTTTGGATTAATTAAAATATTTCGTTCTTCAGCTATCACTGCAGATGGTACATTAAGTGCTAACGTTTTTTTTGTTTTACAAAATTCTGTTCCAATAAATTGACTATAGGATACATCATACTGCCAATTATTTTTTAATTGTTTTAGTTCTATGGCTTCTTTATAAAAATTATCGGGTAGTTGTAGGGTTAGTAAAGTATACTTATTACTTACTTCACTAAATAGTATATTAACCAGCATTTCTAGTGCGGCTAACGATATATGTGTTGAGGTATACAGCAAGGGAAATCCTTTTGTATTCCATCTTGCACCAAACAGTGCTGCACCCGAACCCGAAATATCGTCTTTATAAATTGTGTTTGTAATTCTATAAACTTTCATGCAAATAATCCATGTTGAATTCTTCCTAATTGTGTAAGTACTTTTTGAATACCATCGTTTGTGGTTAGCGATTCAAAAGATAAATTACCTTCTAACATATACGGGTTTCTTTTAAGCCAATGGTAAAATACATCAATACCTCCAAAGGTTTTTTTTGCTTCTTTAAGTACGTTATCTATTTGCATTGCTCGTTCAGCATTTATGGAGGCAAAAACTCCATTGCTTTTTGCATAGCGTTGCAATGTTCTTTCGCTTATGTGTAAAATAGATGACCACTCCGTTTTTGTAAAAGGAACTTTGTCAGCAATTTTTTTAAATTCGGCGTAGGTAAAGTCTTTTAATTTTAACGTTGTAGGTATTTTTACACTTCGATTAATAGCTTTAGGCTCGTTAACCAATTGAGTAGGCAGTTCGTTTTTATCCAAACTAGTTTTCT
Source organism: Bacteroidota bacterium (assembly GCA_031377245.1). Lineage (GTDB taxonomy): Bacteria > Bacteroidota > Bacteroidia > Chitinophagales > Chitinophagaceae > Ferruginibacter. The sequence goes on along the minus strand of JANMEU010000009.1, from coordinate 52,643 downwards.
TTATTGTAGTTTTTTTCATAAAAACCGACATTTGTCGTGTAATATACGACAAATGTCTTGATTTACAAATTTTTTTAACTCCATTTTTACCAATAGCTTTACCTTTTAAAACAAAGTGGTAATGCAAAAATACAGTCAGCTAAAAGCATTTTTGGCTATTCTTAAAGCAAGTTTTCGTTCTATATTAAGTAATCCTAGTGCAATTTTTTTTAGTTTACTTTTTCCTATAATCTTTATTTTTATTTTTGGGTCATTTGGTAATAATAATAGTGTAAAATATAAAATTGCCCTTTCCGATTTTTCAGATACAGCCAATGAAGTATATGATAGTATTAGGGCTAACCCTTTATTAACAATTGTATCTTTTAAAAATGCAAAAGGTATTACGGATACTGCCGAACGAAGAAAAGCATTAGAAAAAGATAAGATTACAGCTATTGTTAGTATAAAAAAGAGTACAGATTCTAACGGTGTTAAACGCTATATTATTTTTGATACCTTAACAAGTACAAGTGGTAATTCTATTTCGGCATTACAGCAAATCTTTTCTAATATTACCAATGCCATTAGTTTAAAAAATCAAAATAGCAAACCTATTTCTGCTGTTCAACCCTATGTTTATTCTATACGAGAGTATAAAAACATTGATTTTGTATTGCCAGGAATGTTGGGTTTTTCCATTTTGTTTTCAACTTTATTTGGTATTTCTTTTACGTTTTTTCAATTTAGGCAGCAGTTAATTTTAAAACGCTTTTACGCAACACCTGTTAGTCGTATTAATATTTTGTTAGGTATAGGAATGAGTAGGTTAGTTTTTCAATTAATAAATGTTGTTATGTTGATTGGACTTGGTTACTTTTTTATGGAGTTTACTTTAGTAAATGGGATTGGTACTTTTTTAGAGATGACCTTGCTTACCATAATTATGCTGTTATTATTATTGGGTGTTGGTTTAATTTTTAGCAGTGTAGCAAAAAGCGATACGTCTATCCCTTTGCTTATTAATTTATTTGCTTTTCCACAAATGTTGATGGCTGGTACCTTTTTTCCTATCACTGTTTTTCCTAGTTGGGTACAGGCCATTTGCAGGTATGGTTTACCTTTAACGCAATTTAATGATGCCATGCGTAAAATCTCTTTTACCGGTTTACATTTATGGGATTGTTGGAAGGAGTTAGGCATTTTAGCTATTTGGATGGTTATTATTTATGCCATAGCCATAAAAGTTTTTAAATGGGAATAATGTATTTTTAAAGAGAAAATAAAGCTGATTTTAGTATGAAGTATTTGAAATTTTTAGTGTTAAATGCACTTGTTTTTGGTGGATTATTTTTTTTAATCTCTTTGTTGTTACCCTCATCTGTTGGGGTATCAAAGTCAGTTACTATAAACAGCGATAAAAAAAAAATAGCACAACAAATTACAGCATTAAATACCTGGAACGTATATTCATCTACCAACAATACCCTTGTTATTCAAACGGATAGTTTACTAAAAATTAATCATCCCTCAGCAGGTTATGGAAATTTAAGTTCTATTTTTATTTTAGAAGGAGAGAATATTGTAAATGTAAGTTGGGCATTACAACAAAAATTGCGGTGGTACATGCCTTGGGAAAAATTTGCCGCCATGGTAAAAGAAAAAAGTTGGAGAGCAGGGATGGACACTTCTCTAAATAAATTAAAAAATCTTTGTGAAAAGTAGTGCTTTACAAGTGGTTGAATAAAAATTGTTTAAATCATTTTAAGATTCACTCTGCTTAAATTCTAATTAGGGAAACTAATTTTACCCATACTTACCACTGGCATTCCTTTAATACCTTTTTGTAAATACTCACCATTACCACACACACATTCATTTGCCAATACGGCAAATAAAACAGCTTCTTTTGCATCCGGATTTATTTGTAAGGCACTAGTAGTATCAACTATAAAGTTGGGTAAAGCAGCTTGTAAATGTTGCATTAATAAAGGATTGTGCATGCCACCACCGCTGCTAAATAGTTTATAAGTTTTGTGGGCATCGGTAGTTTTTTGTATAGCATCCACAATAGTATCGGCACTAAATTTATTTAAGGTTGCCATGGTATCTTCTATCGAAATGTTTTGTGTTGAGGATACATTTTTTGCCTTTTGCAAATAAGCTAAATTAAATAACTCTGGTCCGGTTGTTTTAGGAAATGGCTTAGTAAAAAAATCATGTTGTTTTAAGGCTACTAATAATGCATCATTTATTTTGCCTTGTAAAGCAATAGTAGCGTTTTCATCAAAATACTTTCCTGTGAAATGTTGTTGAGTCAATGCGTCCATCATCGTATTTCCAGCACCCGTATCGGTACTAAAAATTTCTGCACTATTCATATTGCCGGGCAGGTAAGTAAAATTAGCAATGCCACCAATATTTAATAAAATTCTATCTTCTTCTTGCTTTCCAAAAATTAAATAATCGCCATAAACAGCTAGGGGAGCACCTTCTCCGCCAGCTGCAATATGTTTTTGTCTAAAATCGCTAAGCGTAATAATGCCTGTAGCTACTGCAATATGATCACCATCGCCAATTTGTAAAGTAGCATTACTAAATTTTTGTTGTTGATGTAAACTTTTAGGTGCATGATAAATAGTTTGCCCATGGCTTGCAATTAAATCAACCTCCTCTTTTTTTATTTTCCATTTTTTTAAAAGTACGTTTATAATGTTAGCATGTTGTTGTGCTATCCATGAATTTAGTAAAGTCAATTTTTCTAAGTCAATAGTCCTTTTGCTAAAAATTTCTTTTAGCTCATTTTTAAAATCAGTTGTAAACGTTACTGTTTCAAATTCTAGTAATTTAATAGAAGTTTGTAACCCATCACCTCTTACTTCACATAATGCTACATCTAACCCATCTAACGATGTACCGCTCATTAGCCCAATAATTTTTCTACTAGGTTTATGAGAAATCTGATATAGTTTTTCTACGTTTTCTTTCATCTTTATTGCTTTAAAAAATTCAAATTTCTCTTTATCCCAGTATACTTTGTTCTTTTTATAGCACTATTTTTAAAAATAGTTTTAAAACTCTCTTCCGTTAATTCATCCCAATCGTTAGTAGTAAAATTTAAAATTTGAGGTATAGGTGTAAAGTTAATTTCTTTTGTGGCAGCTGAAAATCTATTCCATGGGCATACATCTTGGCATACATCGCAACCAAACATCCAATCATTAAATTTACCATGCATACCACTTGGTAATAATGCATCTTTTAACTCAATGGTGTAGTACGAAATACATTTGCTGCCATCAATAACTTTGTTGGGCAAAATGGCTTCTGTTGGGCAGCTATCAATACATTTTGTGCAAGTGCCACAAAAATCTTTTACTATTACGTCATCGTATCGCAAAGGCAAATCAACAATTAGTGTAGCAATAAAAAAATACGAGCCACTTTTTTTGTTAATTAAATTTCCATTTTTACCTATCCACCCTAAACCACTTTTTTGTGCCCAACTTCTTTCTAAAACTGGTGCACTATCTACAAAACCTCTACCATTTACCTCACCTACTTCTTCTTTAATTAAGCGCAAAAGTGTTTTTAATTTTTCTCTTATTACCTCATGATAATCGTTTCCATAAGCGTATTTAGAAATTTTTGGAGAGTCTTCGTTTTGCTTTTCTGTAGGAAAATAATTTAGTAATAACGTAATAACCGATTTTGCATTTGGCACTAATTTGCTTGGATCAATTCGTACATCAAAATAGTTTTCCATATAGGTCATGCTGCCATTAAAACCTTTGTTTAACCAACTTTCTAAGCGTTTAGCATCTTCATTTAAAACCTGCGCTTTGGCTATACCACAATAGCTAAATCCTAATAATTGAGTTTGGGTTTTAATAAAATTTGTATTTTTTTCGGCTGCTGTCAAGTTTACTTATCTTCTAAATGTAGTTTATGAAAAAAACGATGTGCAACAGGGGTTAACATAAGCCCAATGGTACTTATTAAAGTAACCCCACTGAATAGGGCATATACCGATGCGAAAACTTTAGCAGTATTCGTCAAAACAATATCGCCACTTATTATGGGCCCCATTCCACTTAAAATCATACTTGCATTTAAAAGACTATCATACCAATCAAATTCTGGTATGGTTAATTTATTGCCTATTACTCCAATACTAAGGCTAATAAAAAGTATACCAATAGCAAATAATATATTTTTACGAATGCGGTTAATGTAGATAGCTTTAGGTGCTAAAGCTTGCTTTTTATTTTCGTACATTATTTTAATATTTGTATAAAAATACAAAAGCCCTATAATTAAATAGGGCTTTTAAAAAACTAATTATAAATAGGTTAAAAATTTATATCGTACCCAACTGTTCCTATCAATTCTATATAACCAAAACTATGGTTAATCTTCCCCCCATCTAATGCTAATGAATTGGTGTAATTAGCAAAACCAGTTTTAGCGGTACCCTCTAAAAACCATTTTTTTGCAAAATAAAATCTCCCTCCACCCTCTGCTCCAAAACAATATCCAGCTATATGAAATTTGTTATCAAGCTGTTTACCACTTAGTGTAACATCGGTTTTAGGAATTAAAATACCTGCTCCAGCTTTCCACAATAAGGTAAATAATGGCCTATCATTTTTTTTCTTTAAAATATGCTGCCGTACAAAATTTACTTGTAAAAAATTAGCTCCGTTGGTATGCTCAAAATGTAAATCGTTTCTACTAAAAACAGTGTCTTTATCAAAGGTTGTATTACCAATAAATCCCTTTGCTCTTACTTTTTGATTATCATTTACAATATACTTGGTATGGTCAAAATTAATTTCAAGCGCTTTTGTTTTGTTCGTATTTAAATAAAAACCAATGCGGTAGTTAAATTGCGGAATAGAAATTTCTATTGGTTTTTTTGCAATGGCATCTAAATCGGGCCTATCGCTAGCTTTAGCTTTGTAAATAGTAAAATTATGTGGAACACCATTTACACTAGTATTAAAATGAATTGTACTTTTTGAGTACCATTCTGTGTTGTAACCCCATTGTAAATACATGCCCTTAAAAAGTGATTTATTTTTCTGGGCACTTATAGATAAGGCAAAAATAAATAGCAATATGCTTAAAAAAATAGTCTTCTTCATTACAAAAAACGTATAGTTAACTGCAAAGTTACATTATTTCGTTTTGTTATCTTGTATAGCCTCATCTACAATTCTTTTAAGCTCTTTATACTGTTCATTTCTTCCTTTACTTTTTATGTTAAATGTAAATAAAAAGGCAGCATAATTTTTACTATAATCAATCCACGGAAAACTTCCAAAAAGCCCAGGGCTAGTAACAGCATCACTACGTTTTTCTTCTTTAGTTTCTGCCATTACCCATTCTCCAAAACCATAGCCCCAATTGCCGGCCTCGGAAGGTGAGCCTTTAATTTCAACATCTTCATTCTTTCTATTTTTTTGCATTTCTATAATTGCATTTTTACTTAAAATTTGTTTACCATCATACATTCCTTCTTGCAATATCATTTGTAAAAAATGAATATAATCTTTGGCTGTACTATATGCACCACCAGCAGGCAAAGCAATTTTTGCTTTTCCAAAATCCGTATTTTTCATATTTAATGGAAGTGCAATTCTTTCAGCAAATAATGTTTCAAAACTTTTGCCACTAATTTTTTCAATAACTGCACCAGCAATTTGTAAACCAGCATTGCTGTAATGGAAAACCTTACCCGGTATTCCTTCCATGGGTTGCTTTGCTAGAGCAAGCATTGCATCGTCCATACTTTCGTAGTTTTTAAAAGCTTGCAAATCTTCTTTTAATGTGCCTGGCTTAATAGCCGTTAAATGACTTAAGCATTGCCAAATTTTAATATTGCCTTTACCGTTTTGGGTAAATATGGGTAAAAACTTTCCGATGGTGTCTTCTAAATTTAGTTTACCCTCATCTACAAAAGTCATAACCAACGCAGCACTTAACCACTTGCTACAACTAGCAATTCGTTCTTTTGTGTTTGTGTTAAAATCTTTAAGTACTTCGTTTTTATCTAACCCTTTTCTTTTTGCTATGAATTTTCCTATAATTTTTTGTTTTTTAGTCATCTCATTTTCAGCATGACTGTAAACTATTTTGCCATCTTTTAGTATAACTAAAACTGCTCTTCCGCCCAACTCTTTCAAATTATCCTTCAACCAAATTTGTGCTTTACTAAAATTGTATTGTGCATAGTTTTGCTGAAATAATAGCATAAAAAGTAATACAGAACTGCATTTGCGGCAGATTTTTAGTAGTTTAGGTGTCATAGTTGCTTGTTTATTTTTATTGGATGCTAAATTGCTGCAATAGTTTAAAAGTACAACATATGAGTTTACAAAATTTAACCATAAAATCGCAAGAGGTATTACAACAAGCCCAGCAATTGGCTTTTAGTGATAATCATTCTTTTATAGAAACCGAACATATATTACAAGCCTTATTAAACGATAAAGATTCTGCAATAGATTTTTTGTTGAAAAAAAATAATGTAAACGTAAATTATGTAGAGGAAAAAGTAAAAGCGGCCTTGGCTAAGTTGCCTAAAACAACAGGAGGTACAGCCGCACAAACATTAAATAGAGACGCTAATAACGTTTTACTACGTTCCTCATCTACCTTAAAAACTTTTAACGATGAGTTTGTAAGTGTAGAGCATTTGTTATTAGCTATAGTGCAAGGAAATGATACCGCTGGTAAAATTTTAAAAGATGCCGGCTTAACCGAAAAAGGATTAATACCAGCAATAAAGGAATTACGAAAAGGTTCAACGGTTTCCTCTCAAACATCAGATAACACCTATAATGCTTTAAATAAATACGCAAAAAATTTAAATGAAATGGCTAGCGCTGGTAAGCTAGATCCTGTAATTGGTAGAGATGAAGAAATACGCAGAACGCTACATATTTTAAGTAGAAGAAGCAAAAATAATCCAATTTTAGTAGGTGAACCAGGCGTAGGAAAAACAGCCATCGCCGAAGGGTTGGCCATACGTATTGTAAATGGGGACGTGCCAGAAAATTTAAAAAATAAAACCATTTTTGCCTTGGATATGGGGCAATTAATTGCAGGCGCAAAATACAAAGGAGAGTTTGAAGAACGCCTGAAAGCTGTTATTAAAGAGGTAACAGATGCTGCTGGCGAAATTGTTTTATTTATTGATGAAATACATACCCTTGTAGGGGCTGGCGGTGGAGATGGAGCTATGGATGCTGCTAATATACTAAAGCCAGCATTGGCTAGGGGGGAGTTAAGGGCTATTGGTGCAACTACATTAAGTGAATATCAAAAATTCTTTGAAAAAGATAAAGCATTGGAGCGTCGGTTTCAAAAAGTATTAATAGATGAACCTACGGTTGAAGATGCTATTTCTATTTTGCGTGGCTTAAAAGATAGATACGAAACGTACCACCATGTGCGTATAAAAGATGAAGCCATTATAGCTGCGGTAGAATTAAGTCACCGTTATATTACCGATCGTTTTTTACCTGATAAAGCTATTGATTTAATTGATGAAAGTGCTGCTAAACTTAGGTTAGAGATGAATAGTATGCCAGAGGAGTTGGATAAATTGGAAAGACAAATACGCCAATTAGAAATTGAACGAGAAGCTATAAAAAGAGAAGATGATGAAGTAAAGTTAAAAGAATTGAATACAGAAATTGCTAACCTAAGTGTGCAACGAGATACGTATAAAGCAAAGTGGGCTGCCGAAAAAGAATTGGTAGAAAAGGTACAAATAGCTAAAGCAGAAATTGAAAACCTAAAACAAAAAGCAGAACAAGCAGAGCGTAACGGCGAGTATGGGTTAGTTGCAGAAATACGTTATGGTAAAATAAAAACACAGGAAGAATTAATAGCATCTGTAAGCAGTCAATTAGATGCCTCAACCGAAAAAAGATTATTAAAAGAAGAGGTAGATGCAGAAGATATAGCAGAAAATGTAGCAAAAACAACAGGTATTCCTATTACAAAAATGTTGCAAAGCGAAAGAGAAAAGTTATTGAATTTAGAAGATGAATTGCATAAAAGGGTGGTAGGGCAACAAGAAGCTATTGAAGCAGTTAGTGATGCAATACGTAGGAGCAGAGCAGGTTTACAAGATCCTAAAAAACCAATTGGTTCTTTTATTTTTTTAGGAACTACGGGTGTTGGTAAAACAGAATTGGCAAAAGCATTAGCCGATTATTTGTTTGCAGACGAAGCGATGATGACTAGAATTGATATGAGTGAGTATCAAGAAAAGCATAGTGTGAGTCGTTTGGTGGGTGCCCCTCCAGGTTATGTAGGCTATGATGAAGGTGGGCAGTTAACTGAGGCGGTTAGACGAAAACCTTACAGTGTTGTTTTGTTTGATGAAATTGAAAAAGCTCATCCAGATGTATATAATATTTTATTACAAGTATTAGATGATGGTCGTTTAACAGATAATAAAGGAAGGGTAGTAAATTTTAAAAATACCATTATTATTATGACGAGTAATTTGGGTAGCCATATTATTCAAGATAATTTTGAGCATATAACCGATAAAAACAAAGATGCGGTTGTAGAAAAAACAAAAACAGAGGTTGTAAATTTATTAAGGCAAACGATTAGGCCAGAGTTTTTAAATAGGATTGATGAAATAATAATGTTTCAACCCTTACTTAAAAACGAAATTAGAGGTATTATAAAAATACAATTACAAGGGTTAAAAAATTTAGTAGCCGAAAGTGGAATAACTATTGAATTTAGCGATTATGCTATCGATTATTTAGCCGAGCATGGTTACGATCCTCAATTTGGAGCAAGGCCACTAAAAAGACTAATTCAAAAAGAAATTGTTAACCCATTAAGTAAAAAAATTCTTAGCGGCGAGGTAGATAAGAGTAAAACTGTATTAATAGATGTTTTTGATAATACCGTTGTTTTTAGAAACGATAAAGCGTAAAGTATAAACAAAGTTTTCACTTATACCAAAAAGCTAAACTTTTGTAGCTATCTTTACCCTCAAATATTAAGATTAAATAATATATAGAAATGGCAATGAAACCCAAAGAAGTGATCGAAGTTATACCTACAAAAGACATTTTTGTAGGAAACCCTAAGGCAGAAGTAACCTTAATGGAATTTGGAGAATATGAGAGCGAAGACTGTGCAAAGGCAAACGAGATAGTAAAAAAATTATTAGAAGACTATGATGGTAAAATACGTTTTAACTTCCGTCATTTTCCACAAACTAAAATACACCAACGCAGTATGAAGGCTGGTGAGGCCTCCATTGCTGCAGCTCAGGCTGGTAAATTTTGGGAAATGCACAATATTTTATTTCACCACCGCCGTACATTAGGAACAACTAGTTTAAAGTTATATAGCAAAGAAGCAGGTGTAGAGAATAAGCATTTTTTAGATGATTTATTAAACTCTACCTACGGATGGCATGTAATGAGTGATTTTCAAGAAGGTGTTAATAAAGGGGTGAAAGAAATACCTGCATTTTTTGTAAATGGAGAAATGGTACAAGGTAAAGCTACTTATGATAATATAAGTAAAAGTATAAACGAAGCACTTAAAAAAGTAAAGAAAAAAGCACCTGCAAAAGCAAAAGCATAAAATAGTAAGCCCCAATTTTAGGGGCTTATTTTATTCTACTACTTCAAATTTGTACGTAATTAGTTCAGCATCATTTAGTAGAATGGTTACAGGATAGGTGTCTTCTACATCAAACTTATACGAAAAAGAAAGGGTGTTACCACTTTGATTGTATAATGCGTTTTTAATTTTCTTCTTTTTACCATTACCATAGTGTATGGTTACTTTATTTACAACATCTTCTTTACCAAAAACAAAACTAAAATTTACAGGGGTACTAAGCTTTGCTTTTTGAACTGCTAACTCGGGTGTAAATTTTTTTAATTGCCAATCGTAAGCAGATGCTCTAATTATAGGTAAGGCTAAAAAGGCTGCTTTATTTTTAGGGCCTGCATCTAATTTCCAAGCTGGGTTATCTGGAAAATGTTGCCAATTAAAAATGGCTTTATCTGCAAAAAAATAATTGCTCGAAAATTTTTTAGTAAACACTTTCATTTGCTCATCAACACTGCCGCTTGCTAAAGCCACATCTACATAATGCCACGTATCGGGGCTTAAACCAAGTTGCACCACCGCCCAACTATGATTTTTTTCTAATTCATCATCGCCAATTTCTTCTGTATTTCTTTTTATATGCCCATCAGCTGTAAGGCAGCGTATACCAGCACTACTGCACATATCTTGAAATAAGGTAGCAAAACCAATACCCACAGCTTTACGGTACAATAAAACTTCGGCAGTGGTATTTTTATCTGTTTGTTCTTTACTTGCAGCTTTTACATCATATACTATATTGTTAGCTATCCAAGTATAAATGGCTCTTGCTTTATCTATTTTTTCAGTAAAGGGTTTAGTAAGCATAGTGGCAATTGTACCCATATTGGTACTATCTAGTTTACCCACTTTTAGCGCATGAGCATCTACCTTATCAAAATTTTGTTGGGCAACAATTTGTGGAGTTATTGTAAAAAATAGGATAACTAATTTTAAATACGTGTACTTCATTTATTAAAATTAATACTTAGGGTGTTAAAAAAAATAAAAGATTTTTAGTTGTTAATTTTTAATTAAAAAAATAATTTATTCTCCGCAGAGAAATAAAATTATACGCTGCGTAAACTCTATTTTTCTTTTTTTGAAGTGAGTCTATTTAAAATCGTATAAAGTAGCCGTAAAAATCCCACGTTCTCTTTTCTTAAAAATAGCTTTCCAATTGCCCGTATACCGAATTAAAGTGGGTACTAAATAGTTACCAAACTTATTTATTTCTACTTGCATTTGCACATCAAAATCGTATACTCCAGCACTGTAACTAAGGCTATAATTTCGCCCTTTAATTTCAAAGGTTTTATCATCAAACCAAGTGGTCATTTCATCTACAACTACCTTACTTTTACTGCCTTCTTTTACTTTTTGGCGAAACACAAAACAACTTGTGTTATTATAAAGTTCAATATCTATTTTCATATCGTAATACTCGGCCATATCATCTTCGTAAATGGCTGTTTTATTACTCATAAACGGTAAGCCATTTATTTTTTGCCCTGGGTTAAAAAATAACATTTTTAGTTGTTGTTTATGTTTTTCCATTCCTTTTAAACCCTCGGTACTAAAGGCTTTTGCACCAATAATATTGGTTTCGCCACAACTACTATCTTTTGTAAAAAATAGTGAAGCATATAATTCGGCCGTGTAATAATTATAGTTTTTATTTTCATCAAAAAAGTCGCCAGTAATGGCCTCTTCTGTCGTAATCATTTTACGGCAAGTATTTTTATAGGTTTGATTTGTTTTGCTAAAGTAACTTGCATTTGCTTCGCCTTTTTTATTGTTCATACGAATATCATTAATGGCACTAAAATTAAGGACTCGTAAATTTTTGAAGGCTTTATAAAACGACGTATCGGCTTTTAGTTTTTCAATGAATGAGGCAACATTTAAGTTGGAGTTAACCACCACTTCGCTAAGGGTAATGGTTTTTGTACCTATGGTAATGGTCGTATCTTTTTGTTGTGCAAAAGTTGTTGCATTAAAAAGTAGACAAAAAAAAGCAGGTATGAAATATTTCATACCTGCAAGTTATAAAGGAAAGGTTTAATTGATATTAATCTGTACTTCCTTTTTCTGTAGATTTAGCAAATGATTTTTTTGTTGGTTTTTTCACTTCTTCTGCTACACTACCTGTAACATCAGCAACTTTAGTTGATTTAGTAGCAGCTGGAACATCTGCTACACTTCCATTTACATCTAATTTTTTAGTTGATGCTTTTGGAGCTGGCATATCATCTAAACTACCACCTTTAGTATTTAAAGGATTAGCAATTTTATTTTCAACTGCTTTTGTATCATTTAAAGAAGAATTCTGATTTTCGCCATCAGAATAGTTTTCACCCATAGAAACGGGTTTATTAAATGCCTTAGGATGAACATACGTTCCCTTATTCTTAGCGTCTTTTTCTACTGTATTAGGAATGCGGTTTTGATTAGCATACGCATCATGACGTACACCTGTCACTTGCCAACTAACCTTTACATTTGGTGTACTGGTAGCAATTTCAAATTTATTTCCGGCCACTTCTTTATTAACTATAGCTTGTGCAAAAGAACCGATAACAGTTAACTGGTAACGGTATTCCATATTAAGGGCTTCGAAATAATCTGGTAATTGAACCGTTGCTTTACCTGAAGCGTCTGTCATAATGTTTCCGTTATAAATGTTCATCATATCAGGACTTTCAACAAAACTATGGTACAGGTATTTGTTGGCTGGATCCAATGGGTGATCAATTTTAAATGAACCACCACCTTTAGATAAGTTACCATTTACTACCACATTACCGGTTGTATTTTCGATCCTCATCCTTTCACCGCCGCCGCCAAGTTCAAAAATCTGCAGGTCGTCGTTAGCAGGGTTGTTACGGATATTCCATTGGTTTACGCCTGCTTTTGCGAAACGCAAAGCTGCATCACCACTTTGTCCATCAATATCAACAACAGAAAAACTAGAACTAGAGCGACTGCGAATACCAGTAGAACCACCATGCAATACATCTAATTTATAAGACGGTGCAGTTGTTTCACCAATACCTACATTACCAGTTCCATCCTGAATAACTACACGGCTACCACCACCACCTAATTCAAATATTTCAAAATAATCATCAGCAGGGCGGTTACGCATATTCCATTGGTTAACGCCTGCTTTTGCAAAACGCAAAGCAGCATCTCCACTTTGTGCATCAATATCCACTACAGAAAAACTGCTGCTAGAGCGACTACGAATACCAGTAGAACCACCATGCAACACATCTAATTTATAACTAGGGTTTGCTGTTTCACCTATACCTACATTACCAGTTCCATCCTGTATAACCATACGGCTACCACCACCACCAAGCTCAAAAAATTCTAAATAATCATCAGCAGGGCGGTTACGCATATTCCACTGGTTTACGCCTGCTTTTGCAAAACGCAATGCAGCATCTCCACTTTGTGCATCAATATCTACCACTGAGAAACTACTGCTAGAGCGACTACGAATACCAGTAGAACCACCATGTAATACATCTAATTTATAAGTTGGGTTGGTTGTTTCACCAATACCAACATTACCGGTAGCATCCTGAATAACCATACGGCTACCACCGCCACCTAATTCAAAAATTTCATAATAATCATCAGCAGGGCGGTTACGTGTATTCCATTGGTTTACGCCTGCTTTTGCAAAACGCAAAGCAGCATCACCACTTGCAGCATCAATATCAACTACAGAAAAACTACCAGTTGATTTGCTACGAATACCAGTGCTTCCTCCATGTTCAACATCTAACTTATAAGCAATTGATGCACTAGTATTACCAATACCCACATTACCAGTACCATCTTGAATTGCAAATCGACTTCCACCACCACCAAGTTCAAAAATTTCTAAATAATTATCTCCTGGTCTATTACGCATATTCCATTGATTAACACCTGCATTACCAAAACGTAATGCAGCATCACCACTTGCAGCGTTAATATCGACTACTGAAAATCCAGAGGTAGAGTTTACGCCTATACCCGTACTACCACTATGTGTAACATCAAATCGATGTGTAGGGGTGATAGTGCCTAAACCAATAGAGTTACCATCGTCAAATAATAAAGAGTTTCCAATATTGGTGCCTGTAGGGGTTAACTTTGGAATAAAGTTAGTAGTGCCAGAACCTGTTACAATTCCAATACCTGTAGCGGTTTGCCATGTGGCATTACCTGTAGCATCAGAAACCAATACCCTGTTTGCTGCTTCACCTATGCCTGTAAGCTGTAAACCTCCTACTGTTTGTAATGCCCTAGGTACTGCATTCGTACTAGCTGCCCTTATTGCAAAACCTGTACCTGCAACATTTACATCTACAGCATTTGCTGTACTGGCAGCATTGGTTGAATTAAATAAACCAGCTCTACCTAAACCAGCTTGATTACTTTGTAAGTTATTAGAAGTGTTGGTTGCATTTGTTTGTTGAAAAAGACCAGCACCATTAGTACCAGAGCTTATACCACGAATAGCCCAACTTGCGCCAGTACCATTTGTAGTAGCTCTTAAACCATCAGCAGTACTTGCAGCATTGTTTACTTGGAACAAACCACCAAAGCCTGTACCAGTGTTAGTTCCAGAAACTCCTGCTCCAGCTCCACTATTTGTCATATCAATTAAAGCTCCAGCATCTGATTGAGTTTTTACGAAGGGCACCGTTATTTTCTGAGACGTAACAGCACCATCAGCAATTTTAACTGTGGTTACAGCAGCATCTGCTAATTTATTGGTAGTTACATTTAAGTCAACAATTTTAGGAGTTGTAACTGAATTGTCGGCTAATTTAGGAGTGGTTACTGCTGCATCTGCCAATTTGTTGGTAGTTACATTTAAGTCAACAATTTTAAGAGTAGTTACAGAGTTATCTGCTAATTTAACTGTAGTTACAGCTGCATCTGCCAATTTTCCTGTAGTTACTACTAAAGGAGCAATGGTAGGGTTTGGATAAGTACTTCCAGCCAAATCTCCCCCAGCTGGGCCTATTGGTGGTGCACCACCTGCAATAATTGAATAAGGTGTACTTACTAATTGCGATGTACCCATGTTAATAAACGAACTTCCTCCATTAGGATCCATTTCTACTTGTATAAATTTGGTTCCTGTAGCCCAGTTTACACCGGCCATGCTTCCACTTACCAACGTACCTCCGCCAATAGAAAGTGCAAAAACTCCGTATTGGTCTGTGCTAATAGCATGTGTTTCGCTATACACTATCGAGCCTGAACTGCTTCCATCTCTAACGCTAAGGCGTAGCGAAATGGCTTTATTATTTATGGTAGTTCCAAAATTATTTCTGGCAACTCCCTGATAGTTTATTCTTAATGGTGCTTGTGCATAGGTAAAGGCTGAAACCCCTAACATAATAGCCATTAAAAAGATTAAAATTTTTTTCATAATGTTAATTTTGTTTTTTGAATTGTTTTTATTGCTTTTATTTATTCTGTTTTATTATAACAGTTGATACAGTACGGCCAACTCTTTCATCGGTAACTGCAATTACATAAGCACCTGCAGCTAGGCCACTAAGATTTAAGTCTATTTTACCATTTATCATTTTAAAAGGTAAAACCGAAACAAATTGCCCAAGCATGTTGCTTATTCTTACATAATTGGTTTGAAAATTATCTCCATGTATATCTAACCTAACCCAACCGGTAGATGGATTTGGATAAGCACTTACCCAATTATAAGAATGTACTAATGCTCCCGTGTATGCAATATGGGGTTGTATAAATCCGATAGTTGCCATACTGGAATTTGTACTTGGCGAAAAAGTTATGGAAGGGGACGGAAGAATGACTGTTTCTCCTATAGCAAAAGTGGTGTAATAACCACCTGCAGAAAACGTTTGTCCTGCAGAGCTTGTAAGAAAACGCTCAATTTTTTGTGCTTTTACAGCATGTATTAATACTAGTATTGTAAAGAGTGATACTATTTTTTTCATAATAACTATGTTTGAATGTAAAATTTAGAGTTAATAAATTGTTTTATAGGAGGAGAAATGTTGTTACACAAAAAATTAAGTAAATGCATACTTTTTTTGTGTACAAAAAGAGGGGTTTTATTTTTCATACTTTAAGGTTTAGGGAATAAAAATAGATATTAACTATGTTTGAATGTAAAATTTAGTGTTACTAAATTGTTTTATAGGAGGAGAAATGTTGTTACACAAAAAATTAAGTAAATACATACTTTTTTTGTGTACGAAAAGAGGGGATTTCTTTTTCATACTTTAAAGTTTAAGTATCAAAAGTAAATGTTAAAATACTTTAATACAATACCACAAAGAGGGGATAAGTTAACCTGTTTTTTGGTTGTATAAATGGGGTAGATTTACAATTAGAGGTTGCCTAATTTATTTTTAGTGCCAATTTATTACCGAGAGAGGTAGGCTATTTAGTAAAAACCATTCTATAATCAACGCTTACTTTGCCTTTTGAAATGTCATCTAATTTACGCTTTAATAGCTTCTTTTTTAGTGGTTTTAGGTAATCTATAAACAGTTTACCTTCTGTATGATCGTATTCATGTAGAATGATACGGGCTGTTATGCCATTAAATCTTTTGGTATGTTGGGTAAAAGTTTCGTCTAAATATTCTAGGGTTACTTCTTCTTGTCGGTAAACATCCTCCCTAATTTTAGGGATGCTTAAACAACCTTCGTTATAAACCCACTCTTTACCTTTTAATTCAACAATTTTCGCATTTATAAAAACCCCTTTATGGCCAGGGGCATCGGGGTAATCAAGTTCTTCATCCTCTTCTTTATTTGCAAAAATCTGCTCACTATCTATCATAAATAAGCGAATGGGTGCATTTATTTGTGGAGCAGCTAAACCTACACCATTACTGTTGTACATGGTTTCCCACATATTGGTAAGCAATACGTCAATTCCAGGATAATCTTTATCAATATCTACACAAACTTTACGTAAAATAGGAGAGCCGTATGCAACAATTGGAAGATTCATTAATATTTTATTGAATAAGTATAATTGAATTATTATTCAAATTTACGCATATCTGCATAGTTTTTTATACTTGTCCTAAATATTCTTGTAGCATAATGGTGGCTGCAATTACATCTACATTGCTTTTTATTTGTCTATCTTTTTTCTTCATCCCCATCTCTATCATTGCAGCTTTGGCCATTTTGCTTGTGTAGCGTTCATCAACTGTTTTTATGGGCATTGTTGGAAAAGCCTTCTCCAGTTTCTTTATAGCGGCTTTTACTAGTGGGGTGCCATGTGTGTCGCTATCATCCCAATTAGTGGGCAACCCTATTATTATAAGTTCAACTTGCTCGGTAATAAAATATTTTTGTAGGTAAGTAATTAAATCTTTTGATTCAACGGCAGCTAAACCTGTTGCAATAATTTGCAATGGATCGGTAACGGCTAAGCCTGTTCGTTTACCACCGTAGTCTATAGAAATTATTCGTGCCATGATGCCCCCTCCGCCCCCTGAAGTGGGAACTATGGAAGATTCTCTTTTATTTAATTTAAAAATAAATCTAAAAGTACAAATACAGAAAATACTACCGATGCAATACCATTGGTGGTAAAAAAAGCCATATTTACTTTACTTAAATCGTTAGGTTTTACTAAAATATGTTGATAGATAAGCAAGGCACAAAAAATACCTACGCCTATCCAATACCACAAACCAAAATTACCATAAATACCTGCATAAATTACAAATGCGGCAGATAGTAAATGCAACAATTCCGAAATACGTAAGGCTTTTGTTTTGCCTACGGCAGATGGAATGGAATGCAACTTATTTTCTTTATCAAAAGCTTCATCTTGCAGTGCGTAAATAATATCGAAACCACTTACCCAACATAAAACAGTAACCGAAAATAAAATGGGTAATAAAGCAAATGCCCCTGTAACCGCAATATATGCACCAATAGGGGCAAGGGATAAACCAATACCCAAAACGATATGACACAAAGCAGTAAAGCGTTTAGTATAGCTATAGCCCAATACTACCAACAATGCAATTGGCGATAAATAAAAACATGCTTTGTTTATAAAGAAAGTACACACTATAAATAAAATACAATTACCAATAGTAAATGCTAAAGCGTTTTTAGGTTTTATTACGCCAGATGGAATTTCTCTTACAGCAGTACGTGGATTTTTTGCATCGTATGTAGCATCTAACCAACGATTGAAAGCCATAGCTGCAGAACGGGCAAAAATCATGCATAAAATGGTTAGTACTAAAATTTTAAAAATAGAATTAGTCTCTGCCATTACAGAAGTACCACCTTCTGCATATTTGTAAAAAACGGGCAATCCCAAAGTAGATAATAGAGATACAAACCCCCTTCCAAATATAGATGCTAATCCCAAAAAAAATCCAATTAAAGCAAAAGGCATTGCAAAAATAGTGTGAGAAAATTTTATAAGCGAAAGATAATTTTTTATTGAAGACATGTGCAAAGATAATTAAATGTAAAGGAAGCTTTATGAATTACCTTCGGCTTTAACCTAAGGCAAAAATTATATTCTATCTCTTACAATTTCCCAAAGTACAACACCTGCAGCAGTGGCAATATTTAAAGAATGTTTCATTCCCAATTGCGGTATTTCTATACAACCATCACATTGTTCAATGGTGGTTTGCTCTACTCCGCTTACTTCGTTACCAAAAATAACTGCAATTTTTTCGTTGCTGTTAAAGTCCATTAGCTGAAGCTGTTGGCTATTAAGGGCTTGCTCAATTGCATAAACTTTATAACCCTCTTTTTTTAATTCCGTAATGGCTTGTTGGGCATTAGTAAAATGTTTCCAATTCACACTTTCCTCTGCACCCAAAGCAGTTTTTTTAATTTCTTTATGTGGTGGTGTGCAGGTGTAACCTGTAATGTAAATAGCTTGTAATAAAAATGCATCTGCCGTTCTAAAAACACTACCCACATTATAGGCGCTGCGTATATTTTCGAGTACGGCTATTACTGGTGTTTTTGTTGATCGCTTAAATTCTTCAACCGTTTTTCGATTGAGTTCGTCCATGGATAATTTTATAATTTCTGACACTATTATTTGTTTTTATTGCTTACTTATAGCACTGATTTTTACTCAAAGAAATTCTGCAAAAATATTATCTCAATTTTTCTCTATTGCACTGTAAGTTCCCCCTTTAGGGGGCGGAGGGGGTTATATCATTTCACTTTGCAACAACGGATTTTTTATAGCATTTCTTTTTTCTGCAAAGGCTTTGGCAGCTTTTATAAAATGTACAAAAATAGGTTGTGGGTTTTCTACCGTACTCTTTAACTCAGGGTGATATTGCACCCCAATAAAAAATGGATGATTGGGCAACTCCACAATTTCTACTAAACCTGTTGCTGGGTTTTTACCACTTGGTATCATTCCTGCTTTTTCAAAATCGGCTAAATATTTATTATTAAACTCCCAACGATGGCGATGTCTTTCACTAATGGAGGTTTGTTTATAAATAGTGTACGCAAGGGTATCTTTTTTAATATCGCAAGGGTAGGCTCCTAAACGCATGGTTCCTCCTTTTGCCGTTACTTCTTTTTGCTCATCCATTAAATCAATTACCGGGTAAGGTGTTTCTTTTACCATTTCGGTACTGTGTGCATGTTCAAAACCTAATACATTTCGGGCAAACTCAATTACGGCCATTTGCATGCCTAAACAAATACCAAAAAAAGGTAAATTATTTTCTCTAGCATATTTAATTGCACAAATTTTACCCTCTACTCCACGGCTACCAAAACCAGGTGCAACAAGCAATCCATCTAATTTACTTAATTTTTCAGCAACATTATCTTCGTTGATTGTTTCGCTATGTACATCTAGTACTTCCACTTTACATTCGTTCATTGCACCAGCATGTACAAAACTTTCTAAAATAGATTTATAAGCATCCTGCAGCTCAATATATTTTCCAATAAGCCCAATAGTTACTTTACTTTTCGGGTA
The DNA here is from genome assembly GCA_031377245.1 of Bacteroidota bacterium. Taxonomy (GTDB): domain Bacteria; phylum Bacteroidota; class Bacteroidia; order Chitinophagales; family Chitinophagaceae; genus Ferruginibacter. The sequence goes on along the minus strand of JANMEU010000009.1, from coordinate 33,014 downwards.
TTTTAATTTTTCTAAAAAAACTTTCCATTTGGTAAGCTCTGGCGCAGCATAGCCGTTAATATGTAATTTTTTTAGCACAATTACATCTAGGCCTTCTTGCAACATTTTTAAAGGCACTTCGTAAATACTACTTGCATCAATTGCTTCAATAACAGCATCTGGTTTTACATTACAAAATAAAGCAATCTTCTTTTTTAAATCGTTATTTAAGGGTTGCTCTGTTCTACACACAATCACATCGGGGTGCACACCTTCTTGACTTAATAAACGTACACTGTGTTGTGTAGGTTTTGTTTTTAATTCTTTTGCTGCACTTAAATAGGGGATAAGGGTAAGATGGACTACCATGCAATCTTCTTCAGCCATTTCCCATTGCAACTGCCTTACCGCCTCTACAAAAGGTAAACTTTCAATATCGCCTACTGTGCCACCTAATTCGGTAATAATAATATCGTATTTTTTATCTTTACCTAATAACAACATTCTGCGTTTAATCTCATCTGTTATATGTGGAATTACTTGTACCGTTTTACCTAAATAAGCACCTTCTCTTTCTTTATTAATTACGGTTTGGTAAATACGGCCAGTGGTTACATTACTTGCTTGAGATGTTGGGGTGTTTAAAAAACGTTCGTAGTGGCCTAAATCCAAATCAGTTTCTGCACCATCGTCGGTTACAAAACACTCTCCATGTTCGTAAGGGTTAAGTGTGCCAGGGTCAACATTAATGTAGGGGTCAAATTTTTGAATGGTTACTTTTAAACCACGGGCTTGTAACAACTTTGCTAACGAAGCTGCAATAATACCTTTACCTAATGAAGATGTAACACCACCGGTTACGAAAATATATTTTGACATACGTTTAATCGTCGAAGACGAAAATTTTAATTGTTTAAACAAATATTTAGTAGTATGACCAGCGGAAAGCTGAATAAATAACTCCGAGAGGTCGGGTAAAGATAAGGTGATTTTTTGGCAGGAGGAAATTTGAGGATAGATTTGTTAATAAAACACAAATCCCTATCCCTTTACTATTTTATTATAACTCGTTGCAATTCCTTTTATAAAGATGAGCTAAAGCCTTGATGCTCCATTTCGTTTAACCCTGCTATGGTGTAAATCTTTGATGGTTATTAATTAGTTACAATTTTTACATACTTACTAAGTAACATTAGTTAGTATCTTTATCAAAATTAACTATGGGAATGGTATATGCAGATATTACGTTAATAAATGGAGATGATTTAGCTATGGCAAAACGCCATATTATTGCCGAAGAAGAAATTAGGAAAATGACGGTGAATATGATTGTTGATAGTGGTGCATACCAAATGGCAATTAATGAAAGTATTCAAGCTCAACTTGGCCTTAGCTTTATTGAAAAAAGAAAATCTATAATGGCAGACGGAAGTTTAAAGGAGTTTGATCTTGTAGGACCAATACATGTAAAATTTAAAAACCGTACTGCTATTTGTAGTGCCGTTGTTTTATCTGGCGATTATGAGCCATTATTGGGTGCAATACCAATGGAAGAAATGGATGTAATTATTCATCCTAGAAGGCAAGAATTACTTGTAAATCCTGAGCACCCTTACCATGCTACATTGGCAATGAAATAACTATCCTTTTATAATCTTATTATAACTCGTTGCAATTCCTTTTATTAAAGATGAGCTAAAGCCTTGATGCTCCATTTCGTTTAACCCTGCTATGGTACAGCCTTTTGGCGTAGTTACTTTGTCAATTTCTTGCTCGGGGTGAGTGCCTTTTTGTAACAACAATTCGGCAGCGCCTTTTACGGTTTGTGCAGCAATGAGGTTGGCAGTTTTGCTGTCAAAACCAATTTCTATTCCACCTTGTATATTGGCACGTATGTAACGCATTGCATATGCAGTACCACAAGCACCCAATACAGTTGCGGCATCCATCAATTTATCTTCTATAATGGCAACTTTACCTAATGTTTCAAACAGTTGTTGTACAAAATTTAGTTGAGTAGTAGTGGCATTTGAATGGCTAATGCAAGTCATACTTTCGCTTATGGCAATTGCGGTGTTGGGCATTGCTCTAAAAATTGGATTTTTCTTTTTTATCAACCCTTGTAATTCAACAAGCGAAACCCCAGTAATAACCGAAACAATAAGATGTTTTGACGAAATATCTTTTTTTAAACCATTAAGTACTTCTGCAATTTGAAAAGGCTTTACGGCTAAAATTATTAACTCAGCTTTTTTAATTGCCTCGTTATTATTAGCAGTAATGGTAACACCTTTATCAGCTAAATGTTTTAAGGTAGATGTATTACGTTTTGTAACAATTAAATCGGTGGCTTTGCTAAACTTACTTTTTAATAAACCTTCTGCAATGGCTGTACCTAAGTTGCCACCGCCTATGATTGCTATTTTACCCCAAACCCCTAAAGGGGCTTTTGTAGCTTTTATATTTTTTCTTACCACTATTAATTTTTTTAATAATAAATTTCTTTGCTTAAATAATTCCGTACATAATCTTCAACACCTTTTTCTAAACTATAAAAGGGTTTATTGTAGCCTGCCGAAATTAATTTATGCATATTAGCTTCTGTAAAGTATTGATATTTGTCTCTAATATCTAATGGCATATCAATGTATTCAATGTTTGGCTGTAAATCAAGCCCTGCAAAAGTTGCTTTTGTTAAATCATTAAAAGCTCTGGCAGTTCCAGTACCAAGATTAAAGATGACACCTTTTGAAAAGGTGTCATCTTTAGCCAATGTTTGCATCAGCCAAAAACATACACTTACCACATCTTTTACATAAATAAAATCTCTTAATTGGTTGCCATCTGTAAATCCTTGTTTATGACTTTTAAATAAGTTTACTTTTCCGTTTTGTTGTATTTGATGGTACGAATGAAAAATTACACTTGCCATTCTTGCTTTGTGGTATTCGTTTGGTCCGTAAACATTAAAAAATTTAAGACCAGCCCAAAAGGGTGGGGCTTTTGCTCCTTCTCTCTTGGGCTTGTCGAAGGATGGAGAGGGTTGGGGTGAGGTAGCTTGTCGAAGGGCCCATTTATCAAATTCGTTTTTACTAACTCCGTAAGGATTAAGAGGTTGTAATTTTTCAATTACTTCATGGTTATCATTATAACCAAATTCTCCACTACCATACGTTGCAGCCGATGATGCATATACTAACGGAATATTGTTTTGAGTACAATAGTTCCAAATACTTTTTGAATAGTCTACGTTTAATTTTTGATGAATAGTATAATCAAATTCTGTAGTATCTGTTCTTGCACCTAAGTGAAATACAAAATCAATTTTAGGCTGTTCTGTTTGTAACCAAGTAAATAAAATTTCTCTTTCTATTCTTTGTATATATTTTTTATTGGTAAGATTTTTTTCTTTTTCCCCATCCATTGCAAAATCATCAACCAAAATTAAATTGGTAAAACCTTGTTGGTTAAGATAGCTAACTAAGCAACTACCAATAAAGCCGTAAGCGCCAGTTACTATTATATTTTTTTCTATACCCATAATTTATTTCATCATCTTCTCAATGGCCATATCATACTTCTGCTTCCACTCACTTACATTTCCCCAATCTTCCTTATTAATTGAAATAGAACCGTTGCTTACCGTTCCTAAATAAGTACATTCCAATGGTTCTACTTTTTCTAATAATTGTATAAAATCATTTCTTTTAGCTTTACTTACACTTATTACCACACGGCTTTGAGCTTCGCCAAACCAATAAGCATCTTTTCTAATACTTTCTTTAGCAGCATCATGAGATACATTTATTCCTAAGTTGCGATTAAAACAACTTTCCATTAATGTTACAAACAAACCACCTTCACTTACATCATGTGCACTTTCTATTAATTTATGGCTAATCATTTTACCAACTGCTTTTTGCATGTGTAACTCTTCATCCATATCAAAATAAGGCGCAGGTGAATATTCTACGCCACAAATTTTATGTACATATTCGCTACTGCCAATATCATTGCGTTGTGTGCCTATTAAATATAGTTCATCGCCTTCTTGCTTAAAATCCATGGTCATTTTATTAGTAACATTATCTAATAAACCTACCATACCAATTGTTGGTGTTGGGTACACTGCCCCATCGGGCCCTTGGTTGTAAAAGCTAACGTTACCGCCTGTTACAGGGGTATCAAATTTTATACAGGCTTCTCCCATTCCTTTAATAGCATGTACAAATTGGTAATACACTTGTGGATCAAACGGATTACCAAAGTTTAAACAATTGGTAACACCCAATGGCTCTCCGCCACTGCAAACAATATTACGTGCTGCTTCTGCAACGGCTATCATTGCACCTTTGTAGGGGTCGGCAAATACATAACGACTGTTACAATCTGTTGTTAATGCCAATGCTTTATTGGTAGGTTTTGCTAACACAATGGCAGCATCGCTTGGGGCGTTGGTGCTTACATTGCCAGTACCCACCATGCTATCGTATTGAGTATAAATCCAACGTTTACTAGCAATGTTTGGTAAGGTAATAAGTTGCTCTGCTATTGCTTTTAAGTTTATGGGCTCAACAATAGTATTTATATCAAATGCTTTTATTTTTTGGAAGTAAGCAGGTTCTTCATAAGGTCTGTCATTTTGTGGAGCACCACCACCCAACACTAATTCGTAAGCTGGTAAACTTGCTTCTAAAACTCCATTCATGTAAAAATTTAAAATACCATCACTGGTAACTTCACCAATTTGGCTGCAAGGCAAATCCCATTTATCAAACACAGCTTGTATTAATTGCTCCTTTCCTTTTTCTGCCACTAACAACATTCTTTCTTGGCTTTCACTTAATAGTAATTCCCAAGCCTTCATATCCTTTTGCCGAGTGGGTACTTTATCTAAATCAATACGCATGCCCATTTCGCCTTTAGCACTCATTTCGCTTGTGCTACAAATAATACCTGCTGCACCCATATCTTGCATACCCACCACTGCACCTGTGGTCATAACTTCTAGGCAGGCTTCTAATAATTTTTTTTCTTGAAATGGATCACCTACTTGTACCGCAGGTAATTCTTGTACACTTTCTTCTGTAATATCGGCACTGGCAAAACTTGCTCCACCAATACCATCTTTACCAGTAGCACTACCTACAAAAAAAACCGGATTGCCTGCAACCGTTCCACTAGTTGCCGAAATAGTTTCGCCATTTTTTAAAATGCCCACACTCATTGCATTTACTAGCGGATTGGTATGGTAACATTCTTCAAAATAAATTTCGCCACCAACTGTTGGTACCCCAAAGCAATTGCCATAATGCCCAATACCATGAACAACGCCTGCCAATAAATGCTGCGTTTTGGCTTCGTTTAATTTTCCAAATCGAAGGCTATTTAAGGAGGCAATTGGCCTTGCACCCATGGTAAAAATATCTCTATTTATACCACCAACACCAGTTGCAGCACCTTGAAAAGGCTCTAAAGCACTAGGGTGATTATGACTTTCAATTTTAAACACCACTCCATACCCATCGCCAATATCCATTAATCCGGCATTTTCTTCACCTGCTTTCACTAACATTTTCTTTCCATCTCTTGGTAATGTTTTTAACCATTTAATAGAGTTTTTGTAACTACAATGTTCACTCCACATGGCACTAAAACTGCACAGTTCGGTAAAATTTGGGGTACGCCCTAATTTTTGTTTTATTAATTCAAACTCTTCGGGTGTAATACGTAATTGCTCGGCAGTTTTGACAGTTATTTCCATAAATAATATTAGTAATAAGTGGCAAATTTACAAAAACTAATTGAGGGTAAGGAAGGTGGAAATAAGTTGTGGGAAAAAGGTTTTTAGTATAACCGAAATGTGGTTCTTAACAGAGATTACGGTTGTACTTGTAAAATTTGAATAATAAATTTTGTTTATTTGCTTAATGCAAACACATTTTATTACAGAACGATTAACACTGGAACCTTTAGCCGAAAAACATAACCTATTTATTATTGAACTTTTAAATTCATATGGGTGGATAAAATTTATTGGAGATAGAAACATACACTCAACAGAAGATGCCTTAAAGTATATTGAACGAATAAATAGTAATGCTGCCATCAATTATTGGGTTGTAACACATACAGCCGAAAATGCATTTATTGGGTTGGTTACTTTAATTAAAAGAGATTATTTACAACACCATGATATTGGCTTTGCCTTTTTACCTCAATTTAGTGGCCATGGTTACGCTTACGAGGCTGCAAATAAATTACTTCACCATCTTTTGGTAGATAAAGGACATACTATAATTGAAGCATGTACACTTCCTGAAAATATAGCTTCTATAAAATTATTAGAAAAATTAGGCTTGAAATTTAAAGAGCAAATAACTTATAATAATGAGTTGTTGAGTATTTATAGTATTAGCAAATTATAGTACATGTATTTTTATTATCTTCCCATTATATTATGCTCAACTATTTTTTATTTATACTTTATTTTGTACTGCTATGTTGGGGTATTACTAAAATTCCGTTTGTAAAAAAAGCCGAGTTAAGTAATAAATGGGTAGTTGCATTATTTACAATAAAAATTTTAGCCGGATTGGCAATAGGCTATTGTTCGTTACATTTTTACAGTATACATAACGATTATTGGGATAATAATTTAGGAAGCATACAAGAGTACGAAGTGCTTAAAAAAAATCCAGCTTATTTCTTTTCTGAATTAGTTGTATCTAACTATAACGGCAGCTACGCCGATTTTTGGGGAAATGCCGATTCCTTTTGGAACGACCTTAAAAACAATTGCTTGATTAAGTTTATGGCATTTTTTAATTTGTTAAGTGGGGGTAATTATTATATCAATTCTCTTTTTTTTAATACCCTTGTTTTTATTGGCCATATTGGTTTGTATAGGTTGTTTAAAAAGATGTTTGTACAATTTAATAGGGGTATAGTAATGGGCTGTTTTTTGTTACCCTCTTTTTTATATTTTAGTAGTGGTATTCATAGAGATGGACTAATATTTACCTTAATAACAGCATGTTTATATTGTTGCTATTGCATTTTTGAGGAAAGAAAAAAAACTAAAAAATATTATATTGTAGCCTTCCTTTCTATCCTTTTTTTATTACTACTTAGAAATGTAGTAGCTGTAACACTTATTCCCATTTTATTTGCTTGGTGGGCTAGTAAAAAATTCTCTATAAAGCCTATACTTGCAACAGTGAGTATTATTGTTATTTTTTTATTGGTTATTTTATTTGCAGGTAAGGTTAGCTCTATTAATCCATTAAATTTTATAGCAGCAAAGCAAGCTGATTATTTTAAGTTAGCTGTAGGAAATACTAAAACAACCTTACAAGTTTTACAACCAAACGCAACAAGCTTTTTACAAAATACACCTACAGCTTTGGGTAATGTTTTTTTTAAGCCATACCTTGGGCAACAACCCTTAACCTTAATTCCGTTTCAAGTGGAATTACTTTTTTATTATGTACTAATAGCAATTTTTTTATTTGCTACACATAAAAATCCTTTCCCAATGCCCAAGGCATTTTTAGTAGCAATAGTCGGATTCCTTTTTCTAAGTTTCTTATTCATTGGGCATATTATTCCAAATTTAGGAGCAATTATACGCTACCGAAGTATTTACTTACCCTTTATACTTACACCTTTAATGGGTTATCTTTTCTTACCAAACATTATCAAATTAAAAAATAAAATAATATAAATTATTTTTCAACATTTTGTAAAAAATTGACTGTATAAGTCAAAAAAACTTGTTTTTTGAAATAATAATTCGTTTTTTTGCTGCTTCAAACAAAAAATTATGCAATCATTACGATTTAAGGCACTTGAAAAACTAACAAGTAACCCAGTTGATGTTAGGGTAGATGCCTCTACAAAAATTACGGGAATTTTCAATGAAAATGTATTTACATTAAAAACGGCAAGGGAAATTTTAAGTGATGAGGCCTACAAAAGTTTACAAGCAAGTACAAAAAGTGGTAAAAAAATTGACCGCAATATGGGTAACCAAATTGCAAATGGTTTAAGAGCTTGGGCAGAAAGTAAAGGCGTAACCCATTTTACCCATTGGTTTCAACCACTTACAGGGTTAAGTGCCGAAAAGCATGATTCATTTTTTACGTTAAAAGGCGATGGTACACCTATTGAAGAGTTTGAAGGTGGAGCCTTAATTCAACAAGAGCCAGATGCCTCAAGTTTTCCTAATGGAGGTTTAAGAGCAACCTTTGAAGCAAGAGGTTATACCGCTTGGGATCCTTCTTCTCCAGCGTTTATTATGGAAATTGGCAATGGTAAAACATTGTGTATACCCACTATTTTTATATCGTACACTGGCGAAAGTTTAGATGCTAAAACACCTTTATTAAAAGCATTAGTGGCTGTAGATAAAGCTGCGGTTGAGGTATGTCAATATTTTGATAAAAATGTAACCAAGGTAACCTCTACCTTGGGTTGGGAGCAAGAATATTTTGTGGTAGATGCTGGTTTGGCAAATGCAAGACCAGATTTAACGATGACGGGAAGAACTGTTTTTGGTCATGCACCAGCAAAAGGCCAACAATTAGATGATCATTATTTTGGTGCAATACCCGAACGTGTATACGCTTTTATGAGAGATTTTGAGCAGGAGAGTTATAAGCTAGGTATTCCATTACGTACTCGTCATAACGAAGTTGCACCTGCACAATTTGAATGTGCACCCATTTTTGAAGAAGCTAATTTGGCCGTAGATCATAACACTTTGTTGATGGATGTTATGGAAAGAGTTGCCAAGCGCCATAGCCTTAAAGTTTTATTACACGAAAAACCATTTGCTGGTGTAAACGGAAGTGGAAAACATAACAACTGGAGTTTAAGTACCGATACCGGAGTTAACTTATTAGCACCAGGAAAAACACCTAAAACAAACTTGATGTTTTTAACGTTTTTCGTTAACATTATTAAAGCGGTAAATGATTATGCTGAGTTATTAAGAGCCAGTATTGCTAGTGCTGGTAACGATCATAGACTTGGCGCAAACGAAGCACCTCCTGCAATTATTTCTATTTTTATTGGTAAATATTTAACGGATGTATTAAATCAAATTGAAACTAGGGTTGCTGGTAAATTTGATGAGCAAGATGAAGCTATGTTAAAACTGGATATACATAAAAGTATTCCTGAGTTAATGTTAGACAATACGGATAGAAACCGAACTAGCCCTTTTGCTTTTACAGGAAATAAATTTGAATTTAGAGCCGTAGGTAGTAGTGCAAATTGTGCAAATGCAATGACGGTGGTTAACACCATAATGGCAGAAACCTTAAAGCAATTTAAACTATCGGTAGATGGATTAATTGAAAAAGGTGAGAAGAAAGAAGTAGCTATTATGCAAATTATTCAAAAATATATTGTTGCTAGCAAGGCAACATTATTTGAAGGTGATGGCTATAGCGAAGAGTGGGAGAAAGAAGCAGCCAAAAGAGGATTGCCAAATGTAAAAACAACCCCTTTAGCATTAGATGCCTATGTTGCAGAAAAAGCAAAGAAATTATTTTCTGCTAATGAAATTTATACACACCCAGAGTTGGAAGCAAGGCACGAAATAATGTTGGAAGAATACGTTAAAAAAGTACAAATTGAAGCAAGGGTGATGGGTGAATTGGCAACTACTGTTATTTTACCATCAGCTGTTAAATATCAAAATGTACTATTAAATAATGTAAAAGGTTTAAAAGAGGCAGGCTTAAATGAAAGCGCTTACGCAAACCAATTACAAGTGTTAACAAAAGTAAGTGAGCATATTGCTGTAATGAGTGATAGTGTAGAAAAAATGATTGAAGAAAGAAAAAAAGCGAATGAGTTAACTAATAGTAGAGATAAAGCCATTGCTTATTGCGATAAAGTTAAAGGACAATATTTTGATGTCATTCGTTATCATGTAGATAAGTTAGAAATATTGGTTGACGATGCCTATTGGATGTTACCAAAATATAGAGAAATTTTATTTTTAAGATAAGAAACTAAAATAGCTGGCAAGCAATCGTTTAAAAAATCCGATTAACATTTTGTTATCGGATTTTTTTTATTAGGTCAATACGGTTACAAACTGTCAGACCCATAAAAAAATAACCCAATTAAACTTCCATTATATTTTGTAGTCTATTTATAAAATCAACCAAAGCAAATGAAAAAAATAATCTCCTTTTTTATAATAGTAATATGTGCTTTTGCTGCAAGTGCACAAATACAACGTACAAAACCTGTAAACTCAAAATTCGACTCAGCAACTATTGCTACACAAGTGGCACCAAATGAGGTTACAAAATCTACCAAAAAACAAAATAGAGAAGTATTTAAAGAATTAGATTTAAGTAGAACACAAATGAAGCAGTTAAAAGAGATGAGGCAAGAAGCAAAAATAAAAAAACAAACTATTGAAAGTAATACACAACTTAGCGATGCTGAAAGAAAACAACAAACAAGAGAATTTAAAAAAGGGCAATTAAAAAGGATGCAACAAATTTTAACACCAGAACAATTAAGCAAATTAAAAGCATTAAAAAAAGATGAAACTGGTTTGCAAATGGATGATATGGAAATAGATAATTAAACAATGTTCATATAAGCAGTAAAATTGAGCAAAGAGAGAGCATGCCGAAAGGCATGTTTTTTTATTTTAACGTAATTAAATCTTTACAAAATAATTCATGCAGCATTCTATTTTTTTTGGGTTAAAAAACCTCAGCGCCTCTGCTTCTCTGCGGTTTTCTTCAAGAAGAATACTATAAATTTGCATTATGCAAAAAATGTTTTCTTACCAGCAACTTTATACCTTTACCCATACTATTTTTTTAAAAATTGGATGTACAACAATTGATGCTACAACAGCTACTAAAGCCCTGCTAAGTGCTGATTTAAGAGGAATTGATAGCCATGGTGTTGCAAGGTTAGTGGGTTATGTACGTTTGTGGGAGGCTAAAAGAGTAAATGCTAATGCGGTATGTAAAGTTGTACATGAAACACCAAGTACTGCTGTGGTAGATGGCGATGCAGGTTTGGGTTTAGTGGTAGCACCTTTTGCTATGCAAGTAGCAATAGATAAAGCAAAAAATGTAGGTACAGGTTGGGTAAGTGTAAAAAATAGTAATCATTTTGGAATAGCAGGTTACCATGCAATGATGGCATTACCAAATGATATGATTGGTATAGCAATGACCAACGCAAGTGCATTAGTAGCACCAACTTTTTCAATAGAAAAAATGTTAGGTACAAACCCAATTGCTGTAGCTATACCAGCAGGTGAGCAACCACCATTTGTTGCAGATTTTGCCACAACAACAGCAGCAAACGGTAAGCTAGAAATTTTGCAACGTAAAAATTTAGAAGCACCTAACGGGTGGGTGCAAACGAAAGAAGGACATCCTACTACTAATGCTAATGCCTTAAAAGAGGGAGGAGCTTTATTACCTTTAGGTGGCGATGTAGAGCATGGTAGCCACAAAGGTTATGCCTTAGGAGCCATTGTAGATATTTTTAGTGCACTACTCAGTGGAGCAAATTATGGCCCTTGGGTACCACCTTTTCCTGCTTATATTCCAATGCCCGAAAATATGCCTGGCCAAGGTATTGGACATTTTTTTGGTGCAATGCGTATTGATGCTTTTAGGCCAGCAAGCGAATTTAAACACCATATGGATAATTGGATTACCCGTTTTAAAAATGCTAGAACAATTGAAGGTCAAACCAACGTTATTATTCCAGGTGATCCAGAAAGAGAAACTGAAATTTTACGAATGAAAGAAGGTATTCCTTTATTGGATGTGGTGGTAAAAGAGTTGGAAGAATTGGGAGAGAAGTTCTCAGTAAAAATAGGATAGATTTTTAAAAGCGATTTTGTAGTTATACATTTGCTGCTCAATCAAAATTGATACCGTTTACAGCATAAAATAATTAATGAATGAAAGTGATGAAATTTGGTGGTACTAGCCTAGGAAGCCCACAACGAATGAAAGAAGTAGCAAAATTAATAACGGCAGATGTTGATAGTAAAATTGTGGTACTATCTGCCTTAAGCGGCACTACAAATGCATTGGTAGAAATTAGTACAACACTTGCTAGCGGAAACAAAAACGAAGCTAAACTACAAATTGATGCTTTAGAACAACATTATCAATCTTTTATTGAGTTGTTATTAAATACCGATGATGCTAAACTAAAAGCAAAACAACTTTTGGCAGAGCATTTCGAATTTTTGACAATTATTTTAAAAATATCGTTTAGCGAAGCATTAAATAAAGATATTTTAGCACAAGGCGAACTACTTAGTACAAAATTATTTAGTATTTATTTAGCAGAACAAAACATACAACATGTGCTGTTGCCTGCATTAGACTTTATGACCATTGATAGCTATGACGAACCACAAATTGGAACGATTAAAGTAAAATTGGCACAGCTAATGCAGCGTAATAAAGACACTAACATATTTGTTACACAAGGATATATTAGCCGAAATGCAAAAGGCGAAGTAGATAATTTAAAGAGAGGCGGAAGCGATTATAGTGCCTCGTTAATTGCTGCTGCTGTTAATGCAAGTGTATGTGAAATTTGGACAGATATTGATGGAATGCACAACAACGATCCAAGGGTGGTAGATAAAACATTACCTATTGAGCAATTAAGTTTTGAAGAGGCTGCTGAGTTAGCCTATTTTGGTGCAAAAATTTTACATCCTGCCAGCATTTGGCCAGCGCAATACTATAATGTTCCTGTACGGTTGTTAAATACAATGGATCCCTCTGCAAAAGGCACGTTAATTTCGGAAGATGCTGCTAGTGTTGGTGTAAAAGCCGTTGCCGCTAAAGATGGTATAACGGCAATTAAAATTAAGAGTAGTAGAATGTTATTGGCTTATGGTTTTTTACGTAAAGTATTTGAAGTGTTTGAAAAATATCGTACCTCTATTGATATGATAACTACATCGGAAGTGGCGGTATCGGTTACAGTAGATAATGATATTTTTTTAGCAGATATTTTAAAAGAATTAGAGCTGTTTGGAACGGTAGAGGTAGATACGAATCAAACGATTGTTTCAATTGTTGGTAATGAAATTACAGAAACAAAGGAAGTAATGCGTAAACTATTTGAATCGGTTTCAACCATTCCTGTACGTATGGTTAGCTATGGTGGTAGTAAACATAATATTTCGTTATTAATACCTCGTAGTTATAAAGAAGAAGCGTTAAAATGTTTAAATGCTGGCTTGTTTGGCTTGTAATTTTTTTGGGTACGTTACAATAAATAAAAAACTAAATTAGCTTATGTTCATACGCATATTTAACTAAGCCTATTACGCTGCTGGTATTTGTTTTACGAAATATATTTTTACGGTGGGTTTCTACGGTACGTTCACTTAAAAAAAGAGTAGTTGCAATTTGTTTGTTATTTAATTCTTTTTCAATTAGTTTAATAATTTCTATTTCTCTGCCCGTTAAACGGGCTTCATCATTTTCTTTTTTTACCTCAGTAGCTTTTTGCATCTCGGCTAATACTTCTTCCCCAAAATAAATTCCTCCCTTACTAATTTTTTCTATGGCTTTTATTAATTCTTGCTTACCAATATTTTTTAATGCATAGCCACTAATGTTGGCCTGGTCAATTAATTCATTAACCAAATCGCCTTGTCCACTCATGCTTAAGGCTAAAATTTTAATTTCAGGAAATTGTAGATGAACTGCTTTAGACAATTCTACACCATTCATACCGGGCATCATAATATCAGTCAATAAAATATCTATATGCTTTGTTTTAAGCAGCGAAAGCATTTGTAAGGAGTCTGTAGTTTCAATAGCAATTTTAAAATCTTCATGTCCATTCAATAACGATTTAATACCGTCAATTACAATTTGATGATCATCTACAATGGCTATGGAAATTTTACCGTTTTTCATTTTGGCTATTAAAATTATTCAGCGTTAAGATAAACTAAAAAAAGGATTAAATAACAGGAACATGTATGGCAACTAACGTTCCGTTCCCTTCACTACTATCAAAATCAACTGTACCTTTTAAAAATTCTACTCTCGATTTTATATTTTTTAATCCTATCCCTTCAAAATTACTTGCATTTGATGCAGAAAATCCTTTGCCGTTATCTTCCACAGTGGCACTAATACCATCGGTATCTTTTATTAACGAAATATCTAATTGATTGGCACCAGCATGCTTAATTACATTATTTACACACTCCTGAATTACTCGGTACAATACTGTTTCTATGTTATTATCTAATCTTTCGTTTAGGCCTTCTGTATATAAATTTACCTTTAGTGATGGGCTCTCAATTTTACCAATAAATTCTCTTATAGCACTTGCTAATCCTGCTTTTAGCAACGCATTTGGCATCATTTGGTGGCTCACATTTCGTACTTCTTTACAACCTTCATCAACCAAACTAATTACTTTTTCAAACGATAATTTTTGGGTTTCATCTTTAAAAATAAGTTCATTTTCAAAAGCAGATAAATTCATTTTTGCTGCACTCATTACTTGCCCTACACCATCATGTAAATCTCTAGCAATACGTTGCCGTTCTTTTTCTTCAGCTTCTAACACTGCTTTAGTTGCCAAATCTTGCTGCTTCATTACTTCGGTTTGAAGTTGTAGCTTATTTTGCGTTTGCCTTTTTCTGTAAAAAGAAAAACCTGCAAAAGCAAGTAAACAAGTTCCACCAAAAAGCCCAAAAAGTAAATAGTTTTTTGTTTTAATTTTTGTTTCTTGTAATAATAATTGTTGTTCCTTTTTTTCGGTTTGATATTTTGTATTTAATTCCTCTATTTGTTCCATTTTATTTTTTGAATAAATAGAGTCTTTTAAACTTATATATTTTTGTGTGTAGGTTAACGCTTTTGCAAAAGCACCTTCTTTTTCACTAATTGTGCCTAACTCTTTATAGTTTGAAAGTTTTAAATCTTGATACTTTATTTTTTCTGCTATTGCATTACTAAGTAAATAAAAGGAGGTTGCTTTTTTATAGTCGCCTTTTTGAGTAAACATATAGCCCAAGTCGCCATAATTTATAGCAATAGCAAATGAATCTTTCAATTGTAAGCGTACGTTTAGCGATTGTGTTAAATAATTTTCAGCTTCAGTAAAGTTCTTTTGTAAAGTGTAAGCTCCACCAATAAAGTTCAAGCTATACGATTTACCAATTAAGTCATTCAATTTTTCTCTAATAGCTAAAGATTTTTTATACCGATTAATGGCTTCTGTATAATTCTCTTGATATTCAAAAACTACTCCAGATTCATTTAAAATTGTAGCCATTCCATCTAAGTCATTTGCTTTTAAATAAATAGTATATGCTTCATCGTAATGAATTAAGGATCTATTTAAATCTTTTGATTTTCTATAAAGTTTCCCCAATTCATTTAAAATGCCTGCCTTCTGTACATCTTTTTCAATAAGGTTTTTAGATTCAGTTTCGGTTTTTAAAATATTTAATGCACTGTAATAATAATTTGCTGCACTGTCATACTTGCCTTTAAAATAATAGGCCAGCCCAATTTGTTTTTTAAAATAGGCTTGAGAAAAAAAATCCTTATTTTTTGCAGCAATTGCTAAACCAATAGTAGAATAGGATTGACTTTTATCAAAGTCTTTAGTAACAAAAATATTGCTTAGTTTTTTATATGCATTTAATTTTTCTTTTTCAACAATGCTAGATTCAATAACCTTTTGTAAACTATCACTTTCAGCTACTTGGCTAAAACAATTAATAGTAAAAAAGGTTAAAATGGCAATACTTACAAACCTATTTAAATTCATTTTTTTGGCCAGCTTTTTAAAATGTATAGTTTGTGCAATACCAAAAATTGGACGTATCCACAAAAAGAGAAATCTACTTATACTTTTCATTTCTTTATTAAATGTACTAGTTTAAAAATTCAATACATCTTTCATAGTAAAAATGCCTTTTTTATCCGCCAAAAATTCTGCGGCTAATACCGCACCTGTGGCAAAGCCTTTTCTATTGTGTGCTGTATGGCTAATTTCAATATCATCTATTTGTGATGAAAAGGTTACGGTATGTGTACCAGGTGCAGGATCAATACGTTTACTAATAATGGCTAATTCATTTTCAACCGTAGTTTCCTTATTTACCCAACTCGTTTTTTGTGGCAGATGATTTATAAGCTGCTCGGCAATTGTTATTGCTGTTCCACTTGGAGCATCTTTTTTTTGAGTATGATGTATTTCTTCTAATACAACTTTATATGAGGGTTGATTAGCCATTAATTGAGCTAATTTTTTATTTAATTCAAAAAATATATTTACACCCACACTAAAATTACTAGCATATAATAGGGCAGCATTATGGCTGGTACACTTTTCTTCTACCTCATTAATTTGGGTAAGCCAGCCAGTGCTGCCACAAACCACTGGCACATTTGCTTTAAAGCAAGCATATAAATTCTCAACTGCACTCTCTGGGTTGGTAAACTCTATGGCAACATCTGTACCCACTAAATTTTCTGTAGTTAAATCAGCACTGTTTTTAGACGTAATTTTTAAGCTAATGGTATGTCCTTTTTCTAACGCAATTTCTTCAATTGCTTTGCCCATTTTACCATAACCAATTAATGCAATGTTCATTTAGAAGGAGTTTATTTACCAATTTTTAATACCAAACTTATTCCATTTGTGTTAGCTAGTTGACTATACCCAGGCTTTATTTGCAAGCTTAAATCGTTGCTTACATCAAATGTTTTTAAATGAGCATCAACTGCAGCATCTGCAACATTTAAGCCCCAAAATAGTACAAAAAATAAAACTGAATAATCTACATTTTGCCTAACCTGGTTCCTAAAATTTTTTATACGTTCGGGTTGGTTTCGTACACTATAATAGGGCTCTGGAATTTCAATATCATTTAGTGGGTTGAGATCACTAGCATTTTTAAATGCAGCATTGGCTTCTTTAAATTGCTTAATATTTCTAACAAAAATATAGCCCGTTGTACCCAATGCACCATATATAATGGGCAGCTTCCAATATTTTTTGTTGGTAATTTGCCCCCATCCTGGCGCAATGGCAGAGCGTAAAACAGCAATACGTGGGTTGTAAGGTTTTGTGCTATCTATTTTTGCAAATGGGTATGTTTTTTGTTTTATTTTTTTTGCTTTAATTTCTTTATTTAGTACACTATCTTTTTGGGCAATACAAAAATTGCCCCATAATAGTAATAAGATAAAAATAAAAAAACGGAAGTGCATTAACTTACTTTAATATTTAATTTGTTTAATAATCCATTCAGTTCTTCTAAAGAATAGTATTCAAATAAAATACTACCATTACCTTTTTTGGTATGCACCATTTTTACTTTGGTATTATAATTTGAGGCTAAATTATCTTCTATTTTTTTAAATGCAGGAGGTAAGGAAGTTTTTACAGTCGATTTAACATTTGTAGACGAAGTATAAATTTTACGAACTAAGTCTTCTGTTTGCCGAACAGATAAATCTTTGCTTTTTATTTCGTTGAAAATATACAGTTGTTTATCTACCACATCTACATTAATTAATGCCCTAGCATGCCCCATACTAATTTTGTTGGTACGTACGGCAATTTGTATATCGGGTGGTAATTTTAATAAGCGAATGTAATTTGTAACTGTGCTTCTATCTTTCCCCATACGCTCTGCTACTTGTTCTTGCGTATAATCTAATTCATCCATTAAGCGTTTGTAGCTTAGGCCAACTTCTATAGCATTTAGGTTTTCACGTTGTAAATTTTCTAGTAACGATAATTCTAATAACTGTACATCATTTGCTTGGCGTATGTAAACAGGCACATCTTTTAAGCCTGCAATTTTTGCAGCTCTAAATCTACGTTCGCCTGCAATTAACCTATACTTACCCGTTGGTAGTTTACTTACGGTTAGTGGCTGAATAATATCGTGTAGTTTTAGCGAAGCAGCTAATTCGCTTAAGGCTGTTTCATCAAAATCGTGCCGGGGTTGTTTAGGGTTTACTTCTATTTGATTAAGAGGTATACGTAACGATGTTATTGTTTGTTCAACAATTTCGGGTTTTAAGTTACCTGCGGTACTTTTTAAATCGGCATCTATGTTTTGTAATAAACTTCTTATGCCTTTGCCCAGTGCGTCTTTTTTTGGTGTAATACTCATAATTAATTATAAATTATAAGTTATAAATTATAAGTTACGGAATTGCAAATGTTAATTCATAACTCATCATTCATAACTTATCACTCTAGAATTTTATCTTCTTGATTTATTTTTGTTAAATTATTTCTTTGTAAAATTTCTTTGGCTAAGTTTAGATAGTTAATGCTGCCTTTGCTGTCGGCATCGTATAAAATTACAGGTTTGCCAAAGCTTGGGGCTTCGCTTAATCGAGTATTACGGTGAATTATACTACTAAAAACCAACTCATCAAAATGCCTACGAACTTCACTTACTACTTGGTTGCAAAGGCGTAATCTGCCATCGTACATCGTCATTAAAATTCCTTCAATTTTTAAATCGGGGTTTAATCTGTTTTGTACAATTTTTACGGTGTTTAATAATTTGCCCAAACCTTCTAACGCAAAAAATTCGGTTTGTACGGGTACTACTACACTATCTGCAGCAGTTAATGCGTTTACGGTAATTAACCCAAGCGATGGGGAGCAATCAATAACAATAAAATCATAGTCATCTACTAACGGCTCTAATATCTTTTTTAAAACACTTTCTCTGTTAGGGTAATTTATCATCTCAATTTCGGCACCTACCAAATCAATATGCGATGGCATAACATCTAAATGTGGAATTTCCGATTTTAAAATTACATCTTTTGCTAGGGCTTCATTTACCATACAATCGTACAAGCTTTGTGTAATATTGTGTAAATCAAAACCGGTTCCTGTGGTACTATTCGCCTGCGGATCCGCATCTACCAATAATGTTTTATACTCTAACACAGCAAAACTAGCAGCAAGGTTTATTGCTGTGGTTGTTTTACCTACTCCACCTTTTTGATTGGCTACGCCAATTATTTTTGCCATAATTTATAACTCGATTGTTTCTCCAATTGCAGGCAATTTTAAAAGTAACGCTGCACTGTTAAATAAATCTATTGTTTTTTGTTTATCAATTTTAATATACCCAAAAGTATCGTAATGTACGCCAATTATGTTAGTACAGTGTACCATTTTTGCTGCTTGTATGGCATCGGTAGCATCCATAGTAAAAACATCACCTATAGGAAACACACAAAAATTTAAAGGGGTATAAGCAGCTATTAACTGCATATCCATAGTTAAGGCCGTATCTCCACTATAATAAAAATTCCCTTCTTGGCTAGTAACTACAAAACCTATGGGGCTACCTCCATAGCTACCATCGGGCAAGCCGCTTGAGTGAACAGCATTTACACACTTAACTGTACCAAAATCAAAAACCCATTTTCCTCCGGTGTTCATAGGGTGATAATTGGTTATTCCCTTTTTATTAAACCATGTTGCAACTTCCCAATTAGCTACAATTTTTGCATTTGTTCGTATGGCAATAGCTTCAGCATCTAATATATGATCAAAATGCCCATGGGTTAAAAAAATATAATCTGCTTCAATGGTATTAATATCAATATGCTTTGCAAATTCATTTTCGGTAATAAAGGGGTCAAACAAAATATGTTTACCGTTAATTTCTACTTTAAAGCAAGAATGTCCGTAATAGGTAAGTTTCATAATATAGCTACTGAATGTGACAGGATGGCAAATTTAACTATTCGGCATAATATTGGGCAACAAAGCAGCAACATCTTTGTTATTTTTATAAACAATTTATAATTAATGATTACAATTATTAGCGGAACCAACCGTTTGGGCAGTAATACTCGTAAAGTAGCCCACGAATATCAACGTATTTTAACCGAAAAAGGGATAAAAACCCAATTTTTATCGTTAGAAGATTTCAACTCTATAAAAAGAGACGAAGCGTTTGAAAAAATTGAACAAGAATTTTTAATACCCACAACGGCATATATTTTAGTTTTGCCAGAGTATAATGGTAGTTTGCCCGGTATTTTTAAATTATTGGTAGATAACAGCAAACCTGCAGATGCTTGGCACAATAAAAAAGCGTTATTAGTTGGTACCGCTACAGGTAGGGCAGGTAATTTACGTGGGTTAGATCATACTACGAATATTTTAAATCATTTAAAAATTACGGTGCATCCTAATAAATTACCCTTGTCTGTTGTACATACGTTATTAGACGAAAATGGAAAATTTAACAATGATGGAACCTTGGCTGCAATAAATTTGCAGATAGATGAGTTTTTGAATTGGGCTGGGGAGTAGTCATTGGTCAATAGTCAATAGTTATTGGTCAATAGTCATTGGTCAATAGTCAATAGTCAATAGTCAATAGTCATTGGTCATTAATCAAAAGTGCACAAATCAAAATTCTTTGCGTCTTTCCGCCTTTGCGGTTAACAAATCAAAAATTCAAAATTAAAAAATGCGTTCTTCACTCGGTACTTTTATTTTTTTAGCTATAATGTTGGTGTTAGATAGCTATGTTTTTTTAGCCATAAAAATGGTTAGCCAAAATGCACAGCCAAAAACCAAAACTATTATTTATAGTATTTATTGGGCAATATCTATTTTAGCAATTCTGTGTTTTTTATTATTTGCTTTTACTCAATTAGATTTTTTAAATAAAAAAGTACGAACGTATTTGTTAGCTACGGTAATAGGTTTGTTTATGGCAAAGCTAGTCTCGGTTGTATTTTTTGTGGTAGATGATTTGCGTAGATTTATACAATGGGTAGGAGCAAAGTTATTTAGTGCCAATACCGAAATGGAAGGCATGAATGAAGGTGGAATTAGCCGAAGTGTATTTTTAAGTTGGCTTGGGCTTGCAGCAGGCTCGAGCCTTTTTGGAACGTTATTATATGGCTATAGCAATAAATATAACTATACCGTAAAAAGAGTTAAACTAAACTTTGATAATTTGCCCACAGCTTTTAAAGGCTTAAAAATTGTGCATATTACAGATATACATAGTGGCAGTTTTATGAATAAAAAAGGGGTAGAAAGAGGGGTGCAAAAAATAGTAGATGAAAAGCCAGATGTTATTTTTTTTACAGGCGATTTAGTAAATGATTTAGCCACCGAAATGAATGAGTATGTAGATGTATTTGCAAAACTAAAAGCTCCAATGGGAGTGTATAGCACATTGGGTAATCATGATTATGGCGATTATGTACAATGGCCCGATAAAACAGCTGAATTTAGAGAAACACAAAAAGCCGCAGGCAAACATTTACTTACCCCTTTACAACAAAAAAACTTAGACGATTTAGTAAACGTACATGCTACCATGGGTTGGCGTTTGCTAATGGATGAACACATTACTTTAAAAAAAGACGATGCAGAAATTGCTGTTTTAGGCGTACAAAATATTAGTGGAAAAGCTCGTTTTTACACCTACGGTAATTTAGCCAAAGCACACACAGGTACAGAAAAGTATCCGTTTAAAATATTACTAAGCCACGACCCTAGCCATTGGGATGCAGAGGTAAAACCCAACTACTCCGATATTGATTTAATGCTTAGTGGCCACACCCATGGTATGCAGTTTGGCCTAGAGCTACCAGGGTTTAAATGGAGCCCTGTAAAATACGTTTACAAACAATGGGGCGGCTTATACCAAGAGGCTAAACAAAAATTATACATTAACACGGGCTTTGGTTTTTTAGGATACCCAGGTAGGGTAGGGATGTTGCCAGAGATAACGGTGATAGAGTTAGCATAAATAATTTAAAACATGCACTTATATTATTGAGCGACCTTTATAAGGCCATGAATTTGTAATTTCAGCAATCACTCATAAAATGTGTCTAATGCCTAAGGCATGTTAGTCTAAAAGCTCAAAGAATAACTAAAATTACTTCAACTATATAAAGCAGATTTCCAGTTTTTAATTTTTTGGTTTTAATTAGTAATGCTACATCTATTGTTTTAATACAGTTATTGTTATTTCAAACTCCTGCTTGTTTAACAGATTGTAAAGCAATCTCCAAAGTAAATTTCAGCTTCTCAAAATTTTAAATCCGTAACTAACACAAATGTGTGAATGATGTAACTAATTATGCTAATGCTGTAACAATAACCCTACTATTAAAATTATCTTTACGGTTAATAAAGTCATAGTGAAATTTGCAAATTTTTTTTACTTTCTCTTTATCAATATCAATGAAGCAGCTTATAATTAAGGTGGTTTCATATTCTAAACTTTTAAACTAATTAACATGAACATCAAAAAAAATTTAAGAATTATTACCTTGTTTTCTTTACTAGCCTTTATTGCGCCTAGTTATTCTAATGCATTAAATATGCCTTCGGATAGTACACAGGATAGTAAAATTGCACTGCAAATAATTCAACGAGTAACCGAAATCCAAAATATGGATAAAACCAATCTAAGCCCAAGCGAAAAAAGTGAGCTAAAAAAAGAATTAAGGCAAATGAAACATAAGGCAGATGGACTTGATAGAAGAGTTTACCTTTCTATTGGAGCTATTATCATTATTATTTTATTGTTGATTTTAATTTTGTAATTTATTTAAAAACCCCCAAGGTTATAAAACTTGGGGGTTTTGTTTTTTTAATTAAGAATGGTAGAGATGATATCTTTTAAAAAGATGTCATCTCTTTGGAAAACTAAAAATCCTCAAGTTTAATTACTTGAGGATTTTTTTTAAGGGTGTTTATTATTTACTTTTTTACCACTTTAAATTGTTGTTTGTTTCCATTGGGTAAGGTAGCTTCTAAAATATATATACCATTTGCATAATTGGTTAAATCTAAATTATACGTACTGTTTATAAATACTTGTTTACTTGCAATTATTTTACCGCTAACATCAATCAAGTTAAGTTGTACTTGCTCAGTAGCGTTTGCAGTTAAGGTAACAATACCTGATGTAGGATTAGGATATACATCTGTAATACCTTGTACCTGTTTTCCAAAACGTACAATAACAATATTGCTATAGGTAACAACACCAGTTGTAGAAACCATTTTTAAACGATAGAATAACTTACTTCCTGCTAATGAAGCATTTTGATGGGTAAGTGTATATACTTTTTCGCCACTACCAACTAACGCATTACGTTGACCAGCTTGTATAAAATTACTACCATCTGTACTATATAATACTTCGTAATATTTATGGTTTATTTCGTTATTGCTTTTCCATTCTACAAGGGTATTATTGCCTTGTGCTTTTGCGTTAAATGAAAGTAATGATAAAGGCAAAACTGAGGTGTTGGTTTGAATAAAAAAGCCACTAAAGCCTGTTACATCAAAACTTACTTCCCATCTATTGTCTGCTGCATTCCATACAATATTGGTATCAGCCGGATTAATACCTAATGGTGTAGAAGTGTAGCTAGCCGGTAATCCTGTTCCATTATTACTACTTCCAGGATATTTAATAACTCTTAAATTGCTAATACCTGTTACATCTGCAGGGCCTGTAGGTAAATCTAATGCACTAGCAGGGTCGCTATTAAAATTATCAAATTCTGTTTGTGTAAAATAAAGGGTTACAAAACCGGTAGCCGTTGCTGCATTTGATGCAGGTGTAATTTCGTAATGGCGTTGTACAAAAGGAACCGTATTAAAAGTTGGTACAGAACTTTCTATCCAAACAGTTGAAGTAACACTGCCGCTTATTGTAGTTGCACCACTTTGAGTTACTTTAGCTATAAGCCCACTACAATCGCCATAGCTTGTAGTATTTTGTTGATTGGCTGTTATAGAAGTAAATACTGTAGGTAGTGAATTAGGTATTAAACTAAATTCGTAAACAGTAACTGTTCTGCTAATTTCTGCACTAACAATTACCAACGCCTTGCCTGTAGGGCTTTGGTTGGCAGGGATAAACAAAACACCTTCAACTTGTAAATCTATAGGATGGTCTAAATATTGCTTAAATACTGGTGCTGCTGGGTTTGTAATATCATATACCAATATATCGCCAGTTCTTTCGCTACCAATAAATGCATACAAAACGCCATTAACCATGCCGGTAGCTACAGCTTCTGGCTCTGGGCCTTTATTGTCGCTTCTGCTATCAAAAGATGCAGTAGTACCATCAGAGTTAAATCCGTTAGGGTTTTGTGCTGCAGAAATTCGCTCTAGTGTGTCTTTACTATCAAATACTGGGGTAAACGAATTACTCCAAATAGTAAATGAACGAGCACCTAAAGCATGTAACTCATCAAAATCACCATCATTATCAGTATCACCAGTTGCATTCGTTAATTGTAATCTACCTAAATTTTGGTTTAATTGTAAAGTTGCAGCAGTTGGAAAAACAGTAGGGTCTAAAGTTAAAGTAGCCACTCTAGCTTCTTCATTGAAACCCGTATAAGCTCTTGAATCACCTTCGTTGGCAGTAATAAAATATTGAGTTCCTCCAACGGTAAAACTTGCCATTGCATCGGGTTGGTACATTCCTTTAATTGGCCAGTTTTGTATATTTATTTTTCCCGTTGTAAAACCCGGCTCTAAATCCCTATCACTTGCATCTAATCCATTACCAGCAAGGTTATGATCTTTTAAACCTAAAGGTAAAATTTGCGTAAATGTTGCAGTAGCAATATCTAGTTCTGCAACAGCATTATTTTCTTGTAAAACAACAAATGCTTTTGAACCATCAGCATTAAAAGCAATATACTCGGGTTCAAAATCTTGGGCAACTGTAGCCCCTGGTCCGTAAATGCGAACACCAGCTGTTCTTAAAGCTACAATTTGCCCATTAAATCCTGTAAATCCTACAGTATTAACGGTTGCTGCTGCAACTCCGCCACTAATATCAATAATAGAAACCGAACCTTCAGGATCGAATGATGAACCTTGACCATAACTATTTGGTTCGCCTTCATTAGCTGTTAATACTTTAGTTCCATCGGGAGTAAAAATTAGCATATCGGGTAAATAACCCACATTAACACTATTTAAATATGTAGCAGTTGCAGCATCATAAAAGGCAACTATACCCAATTGTTGGGCAAGGGTTACAGGTGTAACAATTGCGTAACCCACAGCTACTATCCCATTTTTAATAGCTACACTATTTGGCAAAATAGTATTAGCTCCTGCAGTAAAACCAAAAGCCATATTTGTTGGGGCTGATAAACTACCGGTATTGCTTAGTGTATAAAATTCCATTGCAGAGCCTGCAACAGTATACACTCTTTTTGATGCTGAATCAAAAGCAGAGATTTCGGCACCATTAGTACTTGTTGCTGTTGATTTACGCATTAAGGGTTGACAAACATTATCTGTAATTGCAACATTTTGTACAACAGGGGCTCCTAACGTAATACCAACCGATGGGCTACTAATAGTAAGTACTGCTGTTTCTGTACCTTCTGTTTCTGCATCGTTGCGTACAGTAAAAATTGCTGTACCCGTAGTTGTACCATTTGGTATAGTTACGGTGGTAGAGGATAACACATAATCTGAAGCAGTAATACCAGCACCAGTAATACCTAAGGTAACCGTTTGATTACCTGTTACCGGGGCAGATGCTGTTACAGTTGCAGTAACCACCGTAAAATTAGCCTCGCTGCCAGAATTAGTACTTACCCCTAAACTAACGGTTGGGGGAGGAGGAATATCATCATCTGTAATAGTAATATTTTGTGTTGTTGGGCTTCCTAACGCAATACCTGATGATGGGTTGCTTATAGTAAGTGTGGCTGTTTCTGTACCTTCCACTAATGCATCATCAACAACTGTAAATGTTGCTGTACCAATTGTTTCTCCATTAAGTATTGTTATTGTAGTTCCAGAAAGTGTATAATCACCGGCAGTAATATTTGTACCGCTTACAGCTAAATCAACTGTTTGATTACCTGTAACAGGTGCAGAAGCTGTGGCAGTTACAGTAATTACGGTTGCCGCTGCTTCGGTACCTGAGTTGGACGAAACAGTTAAAGAAACTGTAGGGGTGGGAGGGGCTAAGGTAAAATTTGTCATGTCTAAAGTTATTGTTCCTGTACTTGTTGATCCAGTTGTCCAATTGGCAGGATTATTAACTAGAGCCTTATAATTTAAAATAGTAGTTTGATTATTTCTTGAGCCGGTATATTGCCCTCTTGTTGCACTAGCTGCCAAAGCAATATTGCCATTTGTTACATTAAGCTCTGTTGGTAAATATGATAGATTGGAACTAGCTGCTCCAGTGGTTATCCAAGTAGTTGAAGCCGAACTTCCTTGAAAGTTTAATCCATATAAAATTGTTCCATTAAATGTAGTCGGGTTTGCATTGCTTGACCAATCAGGGTTTGTACCAGTAGTTGCTGCACCTTGGTAGGCAAATATTTGATCTCCACTATTTGATATTCCACTTAAACCACTAGCACTACCAGCGGTAGCTATACCAGTATTGGTAGTTAATCCTTCCAAACTAATTACAGTTCCTGCAGCTATTGTAGAACCAGTGTTATTTCTCCAAATAACAAAATTCTCCCCACCTCTTCCATTATTTGCTGCATTTGCAGATGCTGTCGCCAAAAAGCCATTATCGGTAAATTTTATGTAAGTATCATTTTGTAATGGCACCCAAGCCACAAAAGCAAAATTATCAGGGGCATTTGCATTAAACCCAATAATGGAAATGTCTCCAACTGACAATGTTGTTTGCGAAAATCCTTTACTAACTAAAGTAAATAATAGAATTAATAGTGTAAATGATTTATTCATTTTTGTTATTTTAAATTGATAGTGATTATTGCAGCAAAGCTAATTGGGGAGGATAAACTTATTGTTTCATAAGCTCTAACTTAACATATTCATCATATTTACTTAACGATAAAATAACCTGTAACCTAAACAACGGTGATGTTGTTTATAAATTGAAATGGTTAATGCAAAGTAGTATTTAATGATGCCTTTAATTGAATGTTATCCTTAAAAAAATATCTTTTCTTGGGGCACAATAGAATACGGCACATTACTAAACTCCTTCCATAAAAACTAATGATAAATTTATTTATCCATTGGTGGAATCAGGAGATTTTATATGTCTAAAAAAATATCATCACTAGAGAAAACAAAAAATCCCCAAGCTTTAAAACTTGGGGGTTACTTTTTTACAAAAGAATTATATCTTATCTAAAACTTCTTCTTTCTTTTTTTTCTCCACCGCCATAAATTCTTTTTCTACCTTCTCCTTCGCTGCGATTACCACGGCTACCATCTTCGTCATTAGCTCTTTTAAATCCACCATCTGCTTCGTTCATACGCACTACACGGTTGTTATAACGCTTACCATCAATAGCTTTAATCATTTTGCTACTTTCGGCACTATCAATTTCTACCCAAGTATTCATTTCTCTCATATCTATTTTACCAAGCACTTCTTTATTTAAACTGCTTTCATCTAAAATAAATTGTAAAAAACTGGCTTTGTAAAAACCATCTTTTGTACCTAGGTTTATAAATAAACGAGTGTAGCCGCTGTTTCTATTGCTGCTGCCTCTTCTATCTCTTCCACCACCTTCACTTGGTTTAAAATCGCCACGTATATTATCTCTAAAATTTTTTCTATCTCTACCAAAATCGCTACGGTTAAGGTCTTCAGCATTTTCGTAATACTTTAAAAAATGGTTAAACTCTAAAGCAGCTACTCGTTGTAAAACTTCTTCTTTACTTACGTCAGCAAATTTTTCCATAAGGTCGGGCAAGTACGTTTCGTAATCGCCATGGCTTACATCGGTCAACATTAATTTTTCCATAAAATGAAAAAACTGTTTGCGGCACACATCTTTACCACTTGGTATATCTACCTTATGAAATTGTGCGTTAATCATTCTCTCTAACGACTTTATTTTAAACGTTTCTCTGCTATGGCAGATAGATAAACAAATACCTGTTTTACCTGCTCTTCCTGTACGGCCGCTTCTATGGGTGTAAACCTCCATATCATCGGGTAATTCAAAGTTTATAACATGCGTTATACCATCTACATCAATACCTCTTGCAGCAACATCGGTAGCTATTAATAATTGCAAACTCTTACTACGGAACCTTGCCATTACTCTATCTCTTTGTTGCTGCGTTAAATCGCCATGCAATGCTTCAATATCGTAACCAGCTTTTGATAAACGTTCACACACTTCTTGTGCATCCACTTTAGTACGGGTAAAAATAATACCGTAAATACCTGGGTTAAAATCTATTAAACGTTTTAATGCTTCGTAACGTTGTTGTGCATTTACTACAAAAAATTGATGATCAATATTTACATTACCACTATTTTTTTTACCAACGGTTACTTCCTTTGGTGTTTCCATATAGTTACGGCTAATAGCCCTAACCTCTGGTGGCATAGTTGCACTAAACAACCAAGTACTTTCTCTGTTAATGGTATTTTTTAATACAAAATCAATATCATCTCTAAAGCCCATGTTAAGCATTTCATCTGCCTCATCTAACACTACATATTTTACTTTTTGTAAGTCGATAGCTTTACGTTCAATTAAATCAATTAAACGGCCGGGTGTAGCAATTACAATATGCACACCTCTTTTTAAATTGCGTATTTGCATCATTATTGATGCACCGCCATAAACTGCCTCGGTGTAAATACCTTTGGTATGTTTTGTAAATTTTTCTAAATCGTTGGTAATTTGTAAACACAACTCTCTAGTAGGGCAAACAATTAATGCTTGTGGGTGGCGTTGTGCTCCATCAATTAATTGTATAAGGGGTAAGCCAAATGCGGCAGTTTTACCCGTACCTGTTTGTGCTAAACCAATAAAATCGGTTGTACCACTTAATAAAACCGGAATAGCTTTTTCTTGTATTTCACTCGGGTTTTCAAATCCTAAATCGGTAACAGCTTGTACCAATTGTTCATTTAGCCCTAAGGCTTCAAATGCATTCATGTAATTGTAGTTTGCGATAGCCACATGTTTGTGCCGATGTATCTTTCAATCGGTGTGTCATGCTTATGGCCGTTGGTATAAAGTGTGGGTTGCTCTACTAACCCAATCGGCGGTTACAAACCCTTAAAACGGTTGTTTGTAATACTTTGCCGAGGATAACTCATTTTCAACAGCAACTGAGCATGCTCATGTAATTCTCAGTTTTTAAATAATTGGCGGCAAAGGTAAGGGTTTTAAAATAGATATTTGTATTTATTATAATCTTAGCTTTATGGCTTGAATAGATTAAACTATTTTAATTTATTTTCGTCTTAATTTTTTACTGCTTTATATGAGAAAATTATTCATACTGTTCTCTTTTATTGTATGGGCAAATACTATTGTTGCTCAAACAGATACTACATTATCTAAGCAAGATAAAAGCCTATTGGATTCTATGTTAAATAGCGATGAGTTTTTGAGCATGTTTGACGATAGTGCAAGAAGCTATTTTGATGTAAGCCTTGGCTTTGGTAATGGAACGTTTAGTACACAAAATCAAGCTGTAAATGCAACGGGCTTTACCAATCAACTAGTACTTACACCGGCATTATTTTATTTTTTTAAAAGTGGCTTTAATTTAGGGGTTACTGGTTTTTTAACAAACGAAAGTGGTAAGCTTAATCTATATCAAACTGGCCTAACGCTTGGGTATGGGTATGATGGCAATAATATTTCATCTGGAATTTCGTACACAAAAAATTTTGGCGATAATAAAAAATATAATGGCAAAAGTATTTACCAAAACGAGGTATTTGCTTATTTTAAATATACAAAACCATTTATACAGCCTGGCATTAATTTAGGATTTGCAAATGGTAATTTCAAACAAATAGATCCTTTTTTGTATACACCAGATACTTCAGTTCTTATTCCTAATCCTAGACCGATATTGCTACAAGACTCCACAAACAATAAATCAAATTTTTTTTCTATTAGTTTAACTGCGGAACATAATTTTGAATTTGAAAATGTGTTTTCTAAAAGGGATTTATTATCAATTAATCCTGTGGTAATGATTATTGCGGCTAGAGATTATACCGCTACAGAACATACAACAAGATTTTCTGGAAGATTATTAAACAGATTCCCAAAATTGAGAGTCTATTCTAAAAGAAGAAATGAAACAAATACCAATAAAATGCAACTACAATCTATTGCCTCATCAATAAATATTACATATGGCATTGGTAAATTTTATATACAACCAAATGTTTATTTTGATTACTATTTACCCGAAACAACGGGGCAGCGTTTTAGCAGTATCGTTGGTTTAACTGCTGGGTTTACCTTTTAAAATTTTGTTAAGAGCATTAATTAACAAATTGAAAAACTTATTTGGCATATTAGTTGAATAGGTATTACTAACTAAAAAATTATTTATGAAAGTAAAACTCTTAATTATTTCAGCCCTTACATTATGTACAAGCTTAACCTTTGCACAAGGCCTTAAAATTGGTATAAAAGGTGGTGCATCTGTTAATAAAATTACCGGTCAATCCTTTAAAAATCAGTTCTCTTTTGGTTATCATGTTGGTGGCTTTGCTATCATTAAAATTTCTGATAAAATTGGTATTCAGCCAGAGGTATTAATTAATCAAACAAATGTAGATACATCATCAAAATTTAGCGATATATATGCGTTTAATAAAGTAAATGGGGTTAAGCTAAATCAATTAAGTATTCCATTATTACTAAATTATAGCCCTAATAAATTTGTAAGTTTTCAAGTGGGTCCACAGTACAGCATTTTAATGAATAAGGATAAAACCTTTATTGCAAATGGTAAAGATGCTTTTAAAGCTGGCGATTTTAGTATGCTTGGTGGCATACAATTAAATATATCTAAAATAAGAGTTTACGGTAGATATGCTGTTGGCTTAAGCAATCTTAACGATATTGATAATAAAGAACAATGGAAAAGCCAAAGTGTACAATTGGGTGTAGGCTTTACATTGTAGATTTAACCACAGACCTGCCTCCTGGCAGGTTAAAGGATTAGTGGCACAGATTTATACAGATATTTTGTTAAGACTACCGTAGTTTTCAAAACTACGGTAGTATTTTTTGTACGGTAATCTGTGAAAATAATCTGTGTTCATCTGTGGTAAAACATCACAAAGCTACAATCGCTTTATCAACATCAATTCCATACCCACATTTAAAATGTTGTAAAGGGCATTGGTTTTTTCCGTGTAAACCACATGGGCGGCAGGTTAATTTTTCAGCAGTTTCAATTATACTACTTTTTGTAGATAATGGGGTGTAACCAAACGAAGGTACTGTACTACAAAAAAAAGCGGTAACAGGTGCATTTACTGCACTTGCAAAATGTAGTGGAGCACTATCATTTACATAATTCATTACAGCCCTTTTCATAAGTGCAGTACTTTGTAAAAAAGATAAGTTGCCTGCTAAAACTTCTATGGTTGCATTGCTGCATTTTTCTTGTATGGCGTTACATTCTTCTATATTATCTTTTCCGCCCAATAAAAATATGTTGTAAATAGATGGTGTTTTTTCAATCAGCTCAACCCATTTTTCAAAAGGTAATTTTTTTGTAAACCATACGCTGCTTGGCGTCATGGTTACAAATGGTGTTAACGTGTATTGTTGCACTCGTTCATAATCGGAGTTGGACGGGTATAATTTTGGTAAGCAAATAGCATCATCTGTAAAATGTTTTATTAAATCATTATTACGCTCAACCTCATGTCTATAAGGAGGGTTAGTGCTAATTAGGTGAGGCACTTTTTTGGTAAAAAAAATGCTAAATGGGTTTTTATCAAAACCAATTTTTTCTTTGGCATTAGAAAATACGGTTAAAAAGCCGGTAGCAAAAAAACGTTGTACATTAATTACTTTATCGTATTTGGTTTTGCGTATTTGTTTTAAAATTAAAAATAGGTTTTTAAGTTTATTTTCTTTTTTATTCCAAACCAAAACGTTATTTATTTTTGGATTATTAAGTAACAAACTTTCATTTCCTTTTCGAACTAACACATCTATTAAGGCTGTTGAATCAAATGCATTTATTTTCTCAATTAAAGCGGTAGCCAAAACTACATCGCCAATAAAAGCAGTTTGTATAATTAGTATTTTTTTATTATTCATTACTTGTTTTTTCTCCCACAATGGCACAAAGCCGCAAATTTAGTTTTTGTGTTCTTAGCGTCTTTGTGGGATTATCACTATTTTTCAAAGTTATTAATAAAAACCTGTTTTCATTTTACTTGTATATGTTATGTTTGCAAAAAAGATAATAATGCAACTACAACAATTAATAAACGATGCTTGGGCAAATAGAGAATTATTAAAAGACACAACCTACACAGATGCTGTAAAAGAAGTAATTGAAGAAGTTGATAAGGGCCGTTTGCGTACAGCATCTCCAACTGCTCATGGCTGGCAAGTAAACGAATGGGTAAAACAAGCTATACTTTTATATTTTGGCATACAGCAAATGGAAACTTTTACACTACCACCGTTTGAGTTTTACGATAAAATGAAATTAAAAAGCGATTATAAAGGATTGGGTGTACGAGCTGTGCCACATGCAGTAGCAAGGTATGGTGCTTACCTGGCAAAAAACGTTGTACTTATGCCAAGCTATGTAAATATTGGTGCTTATGTAGATGAAGGTACTATGGTAGATACATGGGCAACCGTAGGTAGTTGTGCGCAAATTGGTAAGCATGTCCATTTAAGTGGAGGTGTGGGTATTGGTGGTGTATTAGAACCTCTGCAGGCTTCACCTGTGATAGTTGAAGACGGATGTTTTCTTGGTAGCAGAAGTATTGTGGTTGAAGGTGTAATTTTGGAAAAGGAAGTTGTGTTAGGAGCTAATGTAGTACTTACCCAATCTACCAAGATTATAGATGTTACTGGCCAAGAACCTATAGAAACGAAAGGTTTGGTGCCGGAAAGAAGTGTAGTGATACCTGGCAGTTATATAAAGCGTTTCCCTGCAGGCGATTACAATGTACCATGCGCATTGATCATTGGAAAACGCAA